>CBFIEJ010000033.1:0-25548 GCA_965661575.1 uncultured Flavobacteriales bacterium
AATTCGATGGCACGGAGCGTAGCCTTGGCTTCTTCATATGCCGAAAAAGCGACACGATAGGCAACGCGCAAGTGATCATGATTAGCGCGTTCGTCGATCCAGTTCAATTGATACTCACGAGTGAGCAGCAGACGCGTATTGTCCTGGCCGTGAAGGTCGACGAGCTTTTCTCCGACATGGCGCATTTCTGCGGCGGTGACGGGGCTGTCGTTGACAAAAGCGCGTGATCTTCCTTCCACATTTAATTCGCGCCGAAGAATGATTTCCGGCCAAATCTCATAATCCTGATGCTTCAGCCATTGATTCGTGGCTTCAGTTGAAGAAAACGTTGCCTCAATCGTGCACTTTTGTGTGCCCTGACGCACTGCTGAAGCCTCTGTTCGATGTCCCAATATGAGGCCCATGGCTCCCAGTACAATTGACTTTCCGGAGCCAGTTTCCCCCGTCATTGCCGTCATTCCCTCACTCCACAGGATTTCCAAATCCTCGATCAGGGCATAATTTTCAATGTGGAGGCGTTTGAGCATATGTTCAAATCAATCAGCTGAAGATGCTATCGTACTTCGAAATATTACCAGGGTCCATTTGCTTCAGAACAGGGAGCAAACGTGTTTTTTCCGCTTCTGGAGCTGGCCCAAAAACTTTGAGGATTTCATCAGACTTTGCGAGGAAAAAAAGCTGTAGGTTGTAAGATGAAGGTCGAATGCGATGGGTTTGTCGCATTTCGATCAGGGCATCTGCCATGGCCAGCCGTCCGCGTTCAACGTCATCAAACAGTTGATCCAGTCCCATGCGATGATAATAATAAAGACAGTTGCGAACAGGACGAAAGGTTTGTGAGAGCATGTTCTCAACCAACCAGTATCGGTTTTGCTGGCCTTGGCTTGCTTTCCAGCCTGAAGGACCAGAATTTTGAGCATTGGCAACAATGGTTTGTGCTTTGAGATAATGAGGTGTGCCGCTATCAAGCCCCATGCTGTCGTAGTCCATACCGAGAATCATGTAGGCATAGTATGCCAATACTGATGAGAGGTTATCGCGGTACTGATCGATGCTAAATTGGATGGTGCTGCTGCCATCCCAACTGATATCAAAGTCACTGTCATTGACCAAGAGCATGGAAGTGTTGTAATCGCTATTGTACACAGGTCGTGAACTTTGAACTTGCAAAGTCCCTTTGAAGGTGGTGGGAGATGGGGCCTCAGAAATGGTGATCTGAAAGCTGCATTCGATTCGTTCTTCGAACAGAATCTGATCGTTGGTCCACCGACGACCATTCATGAATTCTTGGATGTTTTCTTCCATCGATTCGAAAATCGAGGATTCGACGTTAGCAATTTGCGGGGCAATCACTTGGACTCGGCAATTCAATTCCTGTGCCTGAAGGTGAACCATACCGAAAAACAGAAAGCTTCCAAGAACGACGGTAGAAATGTGTGAGGGTATCAATCGAGTCATTGCGGCAAGTGGGTCAAGATAAGTTGGGTGATATCGCGAGCAACGGCTGCTTTTGACTTCAGTCCAAAAATATGCGATTTACCATTTCGCTCAAAAATGGAAATTTTATTGGTGTCGGTTCCGAAGCCCGCACCGGCATCTGCAGTGCTGTTCAAGACAATGAAGTCCAGATTTTTGCGCTTGAGTTTTGATTTTGCACTCTCAATGCCATCGTCAGTTTCAAGCGCGAAACCTACCAACAGTTGACCATCTCGTTTCTGTTTTCCCCAATCAGAGAGAATGTCTGGATTTTCATCCAGCTCGATTGCTGATGGCATTTCGTTTCGATGCCATTTCTCTTTGGAAGAGGTTTTTGCGCGATAATCAGAGACCGCAGCGGTCGCAACGCCGATGTCGGCAGATTCTATGGCTTTCATGGCTGCTGCGTGCATTTCGATTGCAGTTTCTACGCGGGTCACTTGAACGCCTATTGGATCGTTTAATTGCACGGGGCCTGCAATGAGATGCACATCTGCGCCAGCAGATCGCAATTCGGTCGCGAGTGCAAATCCCATTTTACCCGAACTTCGATTGCCGATAAAGCGCACGGCATCTATCGGCTCATGTGTTGGTCCGGCGGTGATGACAACCTTCTTATTGTTCAATGGAGCCTTCGCTTGAAACCAACTTTCCAGCCAGTCAGCAATCGCTTCTGGCTCTGCCATGCGACCTTTGCCTTCCAATCCGGAGGCCAGTGCTCCAGACTCAGGTTGTATTATGGGCACTCCACGGCTCATAAGTATGTCCAAATTCGCCTGCGTTGCAGAATGCTGGTACATGTCTAAATCCATGGCAGGAGCAGCAATGACTGGGCAACGACTGCTCAGGTGCACAGCCATTAAAAAGTTATCGCAAGTTCCTGCGACCATGGCGCTGAGCGTTTGGGCCGTGGCGGGAGCGATCAGAAATACGTCCCCCCACAAACCGAGTTCGACATGATTGCTCCACTCGCCTGAATTCTTATTTTCTGTGAAGTCGCTGTAAACGCGATGCCCTGTTAAGGTCGCCAGCGTCAATGGGGTGATAAACTCAATGGATGCCGGCGTCATTACCACCCGCACCTCGGCGCCACGTCTTTGCAGTTCACGCGCAAGCAGAGCAGACTTATAGGCCGCAATGCTTCCAGTGATTCCCAGTAAGATTTTTTTTTGTTCCAACATGGCGGTAAATCAGCTCCGCCAATTGCTCAATCTTCGACGCCCTCGGCCTCGTCCTCGGTGTCTTCTTTCACGTCGATGCCCAAAAGACCTTCTCCCATCTCTGCTAAAGCAACACTGTGTGGCTTTGGGAGTCTTTCATAAAACTTCGAAATCTCAATTTGCTCTCGGTTTTCAAAAACTTCCTCCAATGAATCAGTAGGTGTAATGAACTCTTCGAGCTTGGCATTGAGTTCCTGCTTCATCTCAACGGCCAATTGGTTGCTTCTCTTACTGAGCACCACAATCGTTTCGAATAAGTTGCCGGTTCCGCTTTTCTCCAGTTCGTGACTGTCGCGGGTTTCGGTCGTCTTTTCAGCTTTGATGGACTTGAAATTCATGGTCATTCAATGGTTTGGTTCACCTCCAGATTTTCGATTGCGTTTATGCTCTTTTCATGAACAGCTTGTGCCTCGTCCATGTACGAACTTTCTGGGAAGCGGGCGACAAAGGTAAGAAAAGCTTCAATGGTATCGTTATAACGTTCCAATTTCCTTCTGTCGGTGCTCAATTCGGCGTATTGGAAGTAACTGTCAACGATCAGCCATTGTATTTCATCACGGAATGGCGTGTCTGGAAAGTCCTTTAATGCATTTTCGAATGCGATAACGGCACTCTTGAATTGTTGCGTGCGATGGTAAAGCTTGGCCGACTCATAGGACTTGACTTCCATCTTGTAGCGTAGTTCATCCACGAGCTGTTGGCAGGAATCCCGATAAAGAGTCGAAGGATAACGATCCATGAACAACTGAAATTCGTTGATTGCAGCTTCTGTTTCAGACTGATCGAGAGACGCTTTAGGGCTGAGTTTATAGCTGCAGATAGCCGCTTGGAATTGCGCAGATTCTGATCTGCTGTCGTTTGGAAAGGTTTTCGCAAAGGTTTTGAAATGATAGCGAGCGAGATAAAAGTCGCCCACACATTCGTGCGCTGTTGCCCGGTAATAAGAGGCGTCAATCGCCCGTTCTGTTCCTCGGGTGAGGCTGACCACCTCTTCGAGCAGGGGAAGGGCTCCAAAGCATTTATTGCTGTCTAGGAAGCCGAGTGCTCGTTCATATTTATAGTCCAAATCAGTGCTCTTCATGATTTTGTTGTAATCACTACAGCCGCTGTTCAGTGCCAAGATCAACCCCGCCAATCCCATCAACCCGCGCGCAGCATTGGAAGCAACAGATGCGCTTTTCGCGGCGCTTTTCTTTGTGGCAGGATTTTTCATTGGTGCGGCGAAGGTAATTCGGCTTTTCATTCAGTGGTATGCAGTCGCGTTTCTTTTGGCAAAACTTTCCAGTTTTTAACCGTTTGTGACCAAAGCAATGTAAAAAAAGCAATAAGTCCCGGGCGAAAAGCGAGGTTTAATTCGCGAGACATGGTACTTTTGTCTCTTAATTAAACCAATCGCCTTGGATATTTTCGACCGCATTCGCAACGACCGTGGCCCTCTAGGCCAACACGCACGTGAGAGTCACGGATACTTTACTTTCCCAAAGCTGGAAGGTGAGATTTCGAACCAGATGACTTTCCGTGGGAAAGACGTTCTGGTCTGGTCCGTCAACAACTACCTCGGATTGGCTAACCACCCGGAAGTGCGCAAAGTGGATGCTGATGCCTCTGCAGAGTGGGGTATGGGCTATCCCATGGGGGCCCGGATGATGTCCGGACAAACCGCTCAGCACGAATTGCTTGAAAGTCAACTGGCTGAATTCATGCAAAAGGAAGATGCATTCCTTTTGAATTTTGGCTACCAGGGATGTCAATCGGCCATTGAGGCTCTCGTGAGCCGTCACGATGTCATTGTATACGACTCAGAATCGCATGCTTGCATGGTAGATGGTGTTAGACTTCATCAGGGAAAGAGATTTGTCTTTCAGCACAATGACATGGCCTCTTTCAAAAAGCAACTCGATCGTGCGAAGGCCATCTGCGAGCAGACAGGTGGTGGCATTCTGGTCGTGACCGAAGGAGTCTTCGGTATGGCAGGGGATCAGGGTCAGTTGAAGGAAATTTGTGAATACAAGGAGGAATACGGTTTCCGACTGTTCGTAGATGATGCACATGGTTTTGGAACCATCGGCGAAAATGGTCGAGGTGCCGGCGATGCGCAGGGTGTGCAAGATCAAATTGACGTCTATTTCGGTACGTTTGCCAAAGCCATGGCAACGATTGGAGCTTTTGTGACGGGTGATGAGGATGTCATTGATTATTTGCGGTACAACATGCGCTCGCAGACGTTTGCCAAATCTTTGCCCATGCCCATCGTCAAGGGAGCGCAAAAGCGTCTCGAAATGCTTCGAACTCAGCCCGAACATAAAGAACGATTGTGGGAAGTGGCCAACGCGTTACAATCCGGACTGAAGGCTGCAGGCTTCAACATCGGAGTGACCAACTCCTGTGTTACGCCCGTTTTCTTGGCAGGTGGACTCGGCGAGGCGACCAATTTGACCTTGGACTTGCGTGAGAATTATGGCATTTTCTGCTCCATTGTCGTCTATCCTGTTGTTCCCAAGGATACAATCATGCTTCGATTGATACCAACCGCAGTGCACACCCTAGCGGATGTCGAATACACCATCGAGACCTTCACCAAAGTGAAAGACAAACTGTTCGCTGGTGATTACAAGAGCGAGAAAATCGCGTCTTGGGCTTAAATCGCCAAGAAGCGAGAGGTGATGCGCGTTTTCATTGAATTATCGTTTGATGGCAACGCCTACCATGGTTGGCAAAAGCAGCCCAATGGAATCACGGTTCAAGAAGAATTAGAAAGTGCGTTGTCCCTCTTCACAGGCACAGAGATGTCTGTCATGGGATGCGGAAGGACAGATGCTGGGGTTCATGCTTCATATTTTGTGGCTCACGCCGCTTGGCCGGAAGAGGCACCGAGAAGCAAGAGGTTCAAGGATTGGGAAGAAGCCGCATGGAAGTTGAATGGGATGCTGCCCAAGGCCATTGCTATCCAGAAAATCACCGAAGTTGGGGAGAAGGCTCACGCACGTTTTGATGCAACTGAACGGGGATATGTGTATCACATGCACACGGCAAAGGATCCATTCTTGGTCAATCGGTCAGCTCGCATCATGCGCAATGTGGACTTTTCGCGCATGCAAGAAGCCGCACCTCTGTTGGTCCAAAAGGCTGATTTCGCAGCGTTCTGCAAGTCAGGTGCAGATCAAAAAACCACGATTTGTGATGTGCGACAATCGAGGTTGATTCCGATGGAAGGGGGCATCCGTTGGATTTATGAGGTCAGTGCAGATCGTTTTCTTCGGAACATGGTTCGAGCAATGGTGGGCACATTGCTTGAGATTGGTCAAGGTCGAATCGAACCTGAAGAATTATTGGCTGTTCTTGAAAGTAAGGATCGCAGCAGGGCGGGAGCTTCCGCTCCTGCGGATGGTCTGTTCCTCAATCGAGTGGTCTACCCCGATTTTGCCCCTTGGCATGGAGACTGGAGCCACGCAGCCAAAAAACAATGACAAAAGAAGCGGTCACAGGAAAAGTGTTTGATGCGGCAACGCTAAAGCGAATTGTCCAACAAGCGCGTCCTTACCGAATGAGATTTGCAGCTACCGGAGCGCTTGTTTTGTTGTTGTCAGGAATGGTTTGGATTCGTCCGGCTTTGATTCGAATGGCGGTGGACGACGCGATTCCAACGGGCGATCACAAGTACCTCCTCCATATTTTTTGTGCTGTAGTTGCTTTGCTCATTTTTGAGGCTCTTCTGCAATTTAGGGTGACTTATATGGCCAATTGGGTGGCCCAAAGTGTCAGCTTGGACCTGCGCTCTAAATTGTTTGAGCACGTCGCGAAGTTTCGATTGAGGTATTTCGACAAGACTCCTGTAGGTACGCTTGTTACCCGGCATGTGAGTGATATCGACGGAATTGCAAATGTTTTCTCCAATGGTATTTTGAACGCCATTGGCGATATCCTCTCTCTTGTTGTTGTGATCGCAACAATGATTTGGGTGGATTGGCAATTAACGCTGTTGGTGCTTGCGCCAATTCCCGTGCTCTTGTTGGCGACGCGCGTTTTCCAAAAGGTGATTAAAAAGGCGTTCATTGATGTGCGGAATGAAGTATCGCGTATGAATGAGTTTGTGCAGGAGCATGTGACGGGGATGCACATTGTTCAGGCGTTTGGTCGCGAAAAGAGGGAAGCGCGGGAATTCTCAAAAATCAACGCCTCGCATCGTGATGCGAACATTCGCTCGATTTGGGCTTTCAGTGTTTTCTTTCCCCTCGTGGAACTGCTCTCGGCAACCAGCGTTGCCATCTTGCTCTGGTGGGGCATGCAAGATGTTTTGGTAGAGCGAATGACACTGGGCGTTCTGCTTCAATTCATTCTTTACGTTTTCATGCTCTACCGACCAATTCGACAACTCGCGGATCGATTCAATGTGCTTCAAATGGGCATTGTGAATTCAGATCGTGTGTTCAAGCTGCTGGCCAAGGACGAGGGGATGGAAGACCCTGACGGTGATGATTTTCATGTTTTTCAGGGGACCATTGAATTTGAGCACGTATGGTTTGCCTACGAGGAAGAGCAATGGGTTCTTGAGGACGTTTCCTTTAGAATCGAAGCTGGGCAAATGGTTGCTTTCGTTGGGGCCACGGGTGCGGGAAAATCTACCATCATCAACCTGTTGACGCGGTTTTATGCCCATCAGAAGGGTACGATTCGAATCGATGGCGTGGACATCAGTACCATCCCAATTCGTCGACTTCGCAGTCAGGTCGGTGTCGTCCTCCAAGACGTTTTCTTGTTTTCAGATGATCTGATTAACAATGTCACGATGTACAAGGAGGGCTTCACGCAGGCTGATTTGGACAACGCAGCTGAAGCTGTTGGAGCTGATGCGTTTATCGCTCGATTGCCCGATGGTTGGAAACAGAATGTTCGTGAGCGTGGTGCGATTTTGTCCGTTGGACAGCGTCAATTGATCGCCTTCATGCGTGCATATCTAGCCTCTCCAAAAATTCTAGTGTTGGATGAAGCAACATCGAGCATTGATTCGGAGAGTGAGTTACTCATCCAAAGGGCCACAGACAGCATCACAAGAGGGCGAACGTCGTTGATCGTTGCTCATCGATTGAGTACGATACGCGATGCTGATGCAATTTTCGTTCTTGAGAGTGGGAGGATTGTGCAACAAGGGTCACATGAGTCGCTCATCAAAGAAAATGGCGTTTACCGCGATTTAAATCGCATGCAAATGGGGACCTCGCTTCCTGAATAATCGCTCAGAAAATCCTCGCCGCGTGGTTGTTTTTTCTAGGCGGCTGTTTTGAGCGTTGGAAGTGATTTTCCGTTTTTGCTCTTGATCACTGGACCTTTCCAATCATTTTTGGCCGAAAAATTCAAAGCACTGGCCTGTGAACGCCGGGACTGGACCATGTCAATGTGCTCGTAGATCTTATGCAATGTTCGAGCGTGACCTTTATTCAGTTCATGTGCATGATACTGGGAAAAACGCACCAGTCTGCGAGTTCGAACGTGAGTGAGGAGGATGAGATGATTGATGACACGGTCCGCAATGTTCTGCGGCTCAATCAATCCCTCCATGATACTCATGTTCTTGTCGATTTCTTGTTCTACCAGAGAATCATGGGCGCGCTGAAAAATGGGGTCCACCCCTCCGTGTCCAAGTTGAATCCATTTCGGACGGATGAGGAGATAAGCCATTTGGACTGCGCGGTTCACTTTGTGAATCGGATCAAGAAGAAAAGTCAATGCTTGCATGTGCGTGAATACGCAGTTATTGCCTGTGAGGTTTCAAATGCACTTGAAATGATCAAAAGGCTCGAGACATTCTAAGCATGTAAAGTGTGCTTTGCAGGCAGTGGACCCAAAAGGAGAGACCAACTTGGTTCGATTGGTTTTGCATCTTGGACAGGGGACAATGCGTTCGTCGCCGAGCAAGAATGCTTTGTCTGCGCTTTTCCCTTCGGGCGGTGCGACGCCGTGTTCGGCCATTTTGGAGCGGGTTTCTTCGTTGATCCAGTCCGTGGTCCAAGCGGGCGACATGACGAGCCTTACGGATACATCAGCATGAATCTCTTCAGCCGCGTTTTGAATGTCTTCTGTGATTGCATCAGTTGCAGGGCAACCTGTGTAAGTCGGAGTCAACTCGATTACCGCGGTATTCTCTTCCATAGAAATTCCACGGATCATCCCCAATTCCATCACCGTCAAAAACGGTAGTTCGGGGTCCATGACGCTGTGCATTCGTTTCTTGATGCGTTCAATGACGTTTGTTACCATTTCGCATCTGGGTAGGTGCGTGGCAATACTTGCATTTCCGCTAGCATGTAGCTGAGGTGTTCCGTATGGTGGCCGGTACGCCCCCCTTTTTGCATCCACTGCTTCTCTGGAATATCAAGGGTCGCTTCCTTCAAAATGGCGCTCACAGATTCCAGCCAGGGCTGTTCAAACGATTGGAGAGGAGGCAGGACTCCTTGGTCAGCCCAGGCCTGGGCGACACCATAATCCATGAAGAATTCTCCGGTATACTCCCACATCTTGTCGATGCTTCTTTGAATTCTGACTTTGCTCTCGTCTGTGCCATCGCCAAGTCGGATGATCCACTTGGCTGAATGCGCGGCGTGGTAGCGCACTTCTTTGATCGCCTTTAACGCGATGGCAGCGATTTCTTTATTTGCAGTTTGATTCGCTAAGGCTTCATAGCGTAACATGGAGAATTGATCGAAGAGGAATTGCCTAGCGATGGTATCCCCAAAGTCTCCGTTCGGTAGCTCCACCAACAACAGGTTATGGTATTCTCGGTCTGAACGAAAATAGGCCAGTTGATCTTCATCCCTCCCTGCGTTTTCTTCCGCGCCTGCAAGCGAGAGTAGGGCACGGGCTTGTCCAATGAGATCAAGTGCGACATTGGAAAGCGCGATGTCTTCTTCAAGCACAGCTGCGTGGCCGCACCATTCAGACAGTCGCTGTCCAAGAATGAGAGCATCGTCTGCTAGCCACAGCAACAATGAGGCGTTTTCATTCGCCATGAGTCACATGTTTTTGATTTCATCGGGCAACTCATAAAAAGTGGGGTGCCGATAAACTTTATCGTTGGCAGGGTCAAACATCACGTCTTTGTCTGCAGGGGAAGAAGCCGTGATGGCTTCAGCGGGAACGACCCAAATACTCATCCCTTCTTGGCGTCGGGTGTACACATCACGGGCGTTTTCCAGCGCCATCACTTCATCCGCGGCATGCAAGCTGCCAACGTGTTTGTGGCTCAACCCTTGGCGGCTTCGAATGAACACCTCCCACAACGGCCAATCTCCGTGCTTTCGACTCATGCTGCGTTGGGTTGTGCTGATTTTCGTTTCGCCACTTTTTCAGCATATGCTGCTGCAGCCTCTCGCACCCACGCGCCATTTTCATGGGCGTCCTTTCGTGCCTGAAGGCGCTCCTTGTTACAAGGTCCGTTGCCGGCAATGACATTTTCAAATTCACTCCAGTCGATTGCTCCAAAGTCATAATGCCCGGATTCCTCATTCCATTTTAAGTCGGGGTCGGGAATCGTAAGGCCTAAGAGCTCAGCTTGGGGAACGGTCATGTCGACGAATCGCTGGCGCAATTCGTCATTGCTGAAACGCTTGATTTTCCACTTCATTGATCGTGCGCTGTGAGTCGATTCGCCGTCACTTGGGCCAAACATCATCAGTGATGGCCACCACCAACGGTTCAAGGCATCCTGTGCCATGGCTTTTTGCTCATTCGTGCCGTCAGTAAGGTTGACCATGATTTGGAATCCCTGGCGCTGGTGAAAGCTCTCTTCTTTGCATACGCGGACCATTGCGCGCGCATACGGCCCATAGCTGCACTTGCAAAGTGGAACCTGGTTCATGATAGCGGCACCATCAACCAACCAACCAACGGCGCCCATGTCAGCCCATGTCAGTGTTGGATAATTGAAGATGCTTGAATACTTCGCTTTTCCTTCGTGGAGGGCCTCAAGCAAGTCGTCCCGGTTGGCTCCCAAGGTCTCGGCAGCGGAATACAAGTAAAGGCCATGTCCGGCTTCATCTTGCACTTTGGCTAATAGAATGGCTTTTCTTTTGAGACTAGGAGCACGAGTGATCCAGTTTCCCTCTGGTAACATTCCCACAATTTCACTGTGAGCATGCTGACTGATTTGGCGAATCAGTGTTTTCCGGTAGGCATCCGGCATCCAGTCCTTCGCTTCGATTTTTTGATCGGCGGAGATGTACGCTTCAAAGCGAGCGTTGAGGTCCATAGCTTGAGTCATTTCTAGCAATATTGTTACAAAGATAACAATCGGGGCTCCCAATGGTTTTAACCTTACAAACTCTTCTATTTTTGCACCATGAATGAATTCCATACACTGCGGGTTACCGACGTTCGAAAAGAAACCCAAGACTGTGTGTCTATAGCTCTGAAACCAGAGACTGCGGAAGTGTCAAACTTCACGTTCAAAGCAGGACAGTACTTGACCTTGAAAGCGCAGATCGGGGGGGAGGAAGTGCGCCGGAGTTATTCTTTGTGCAGTGCTCCTAGCGACGGTGAGTTGCGTGTTGCCGTCAAGCGTGTGGAGCAGGGCAAGTTCAGCACTTGGGCGAATCACGAACTCAAGGAAGGCAGTACGCTCGAATCCATGGCTCCGAATGGGAAGTTTGTTTTGGACATTCAACCAGCATCCAAGCGGAAATTCTTGGCATTTGCTGCTGGATCTGGCATCACGCCAATTTTGAGTCAAATCCAAGAAGTTCTTCGCAGTGAGGTAGACAGCGAGTTCACGCTGTTTTATGTGAACCGCGAGACCCACTCCATCATCTTCCGGGAAAAACTCCAAGAATTGAAGGATGAGTACCTCAACCGGTTCAGGTTGTTCAACATCATGACCCGAGAGCCTCAAGACATTGCCCTGTTCAATGGTCGACTTGATCAAGAGAAGTGCGCGGCCATATTGTCAAGCCAATGGGTTGACGCATCAGAAATGGACGCGGCTTTTCTGTGTGGTCCTGAGGATATGATTTGGGGTTGCAAAGCAGCACTCGAAGAGGCTGGAATGAGTGCGGAGAAGGTAAGGTTTGAACTCTTCACGTCCAGCGTTCCGAAAACAGCGGTATCGTCCAAGGTTGCCAGTGCGTCCTCAGTCGCTGCAGCAGATGGAAAAGAGTTGTCCATTGTTCTTGATGGCCTTACGACCGTGGTCCGTGTGCCTGAAGGAAAGTCCATCATTGATGCTGCCCTTGATGCAGGTCTTGATGCTCCGTACAGTTGTCTTGGCGGCGTGTGCTGCACATGCAGAGCCAAAATGACCAAGGGTGAAATTGAAATGGACGTGAATTACGCCCTTGAAGCTTCTGAGACAGAAGCTGGATTTGCTCTGACCTGTCAGTCTAAGTTGGTTGGAGAAGGTCCGTTTGAAGTGGATTTTGATCAACAGTAATTTCTGCCCACTTCTTGGGCTGCATTTATGATTCGCGTTCAGAGAGTTCGAGCCATCGAAACTCAGCAGATTCGAGCTCTTCCGTCACGACTTTCAACTCGTCGCCAAGGCGTTGCAACTCCATGTGCTCTTGTGTGTCATAGAGCTGAGTGGTCAATTCTTCTTTCTTTTTTTCTAGCTTTTCCAGGTCTTTTTCAAGCTGTTCCAATTCGAATTTCTCCTTAAAAGAAAGGCGCTTGGAGTAATCGTTTTTTGGCGCGGATGCTGCGCTTTCGTTGCTTTTCGCGGCGGAATCAACGATTGGACTTGATTTCACATTGCGCTGAAGGGCTTTACGCTCAGCGGCTTCGAGTCGATATTGAGAGTAATTGCCGGGAAAATCCTGTATCGAACCAGGCTCGCCGAGGTCAGAGCCCAGGACCCAGATGTGTTCGACCAATCGGTCCATGAAATAACGATCATGGCTCACGATGATGAGGCATCCGGGAAAGTCAAGGAGGAATTCTTCGAGTATTTGAAGGCTGTAAATATCGAGGTCATTGGTGGGCTCGTCGAGGATTAAAAAGTTGGGGTTGGCCATCAACACCTGCAGCAGGTGCAATCGTTTTTTTTCGCCACCGCTCAGCAATGAAATGAGCTGGTGATGTGAAGAACGTGGGAAAAGAAAGCGTTCCAACAGTTGCGAAGCAGTGATTTTTTGCCCCCCTTGCAATTGCATGAATTCTGCAATCTCATAAATCGCTTCAATCACGCGCATGCCGTCTGGAAACTGAGCCCCCGATTGGTGGTAATGTCCAAAGACGACAGTTTCGCCGACCACGACCTTTCCAGTTTTGGGTTCAGCTTGTTGCGTGATCAATTCGAGCAACGAGGATTTTCCGGAGCCATTGGCTCCGACGATGCCAATGCGTTCAAAACGTTTAAAGTGATGGGTGAGGCTGCTGAAAAGCGTCCTCTCTCCAAACCCTTGGCTGATCTTATGCAGCTCTACCACCTTCCCGCCGAGTCGATGAGGGTTGAGTTTGATGTGCATAGGGTCTTCCTCGAGATTCACGCGGGCTTGCTTTTTGATTTCGTAAAATCGATCAATTCGTGCTTTGGACTTGCCCGTTCGAGCAGATGGAGTGGAGCGCATCCATGCTAATTCACGCTTAAATGAGCTGCGCGCGCGATCACGATTAACCATGGCGATTTCTTGACGCTCTTCTCGCTTCTCGAGGTAATAACTGTAATTCCCTTTGTAACGGTAAAGTGATTCGGCATCCAATTCCAAAATGGTGTCGCACACGTTTTCCAGAAAGTAGCGGTCATGGGTAATCATCAACAGCGTCATCTTGGAGCGAGCCAAGTATTTTTCAAGCCATTGAATCATGTCCAGATCGAGATGATTGGTTGGCTCATCGAGAAAGAGCAGGTCTGGTTCTTCGATCAGTACCTTGGCTAGTGCCACACGTCGGCGCTCCCCGCCGCTCAAGGAACCCATTTTTCGCGTCAGGTCATGCAAATTCAGTTTCCCCAGAATTTCCTTGCCTCGGGCTTCAAAATCCCATGCTTGGGTGCGGTCCATGTCGTCATAGGCAAGTTGAGTAGCAGAGGCATCATCAGGATTTTGCAAGGCAAGGGTATAGGCGTGCAGCGCCTGTACTGCATCAAGATCCCCGGAATAGAGATTATCGAGAATGCTCTCTTCTTTCTGGTAAGGTGGCTCTTGCTGCAGGATGCACCATCGCACCTCACCACCCACACTCACTCGACCTTCATCGTATGGTTCCAGTTCGCATATGCAGTGGAGCAGTGTGCTTTTTCCGCTTCCGTTTCGTGCGACCAGAGCGGTTTTCTGTCCTTGTGAAAGTCCAAAAGTGATGCCTTCGAACAAAAGCCTTTCGCCGAAGCGCTTGCTGAGGTTTTCAACGGATAAAATGTTTGTGGCGGCCATGGATGCGAAAGTACTGCGGACCGCGGCGAATATTACCGCCGTTCACATTGTAAATTGCCGCGTGAATTGGACCGAAACGAACTGGAAAGATTGGAAGGCATCAACGATGTATGCGGCATTGCGCTTGCGCTCGGATGTTTTTGTCGTTGAACAAGATTGTGTCTATCCTGATTTGGATGACAAAGATCCTCAGTCTATTCATCTTGTGGCATTGGCGCTGGAGGCTCAGCCTGGGCAAAGTGCCCTGGCAACCGTTCGTATGGTTCCGCCGGGAGTGTCTTACGCAGAGCCGAGCATTGGCAGGGTGGTCACAGCGCATTCTGAACGTGGTAGTGGGCTTGGACGAGAATTGATGCAACGTGCCATTCGTATTTGCCAGCGACGCTGGCCTGGTCAAGCTGTTCGGATTTCTGCTCAACAGTATTTGATTCAATTTTACCAAAACTTAGGCTTTTCGTGCACCGGAGAAGGTTACTTAGAAGACGGTATTCCGCACATCGAAATGATTCGACCTGCGGAAGATTTGAACTTTTGGCAGGAACAACATCGAGCTGCTGTTGAGCGATTCCGGTTGGCTTTGGATTCTGTTCCAGCAGATGCTTTACGCCGCAGCAGCCACGATTGGGGTGCTGCTGAGGTGATTCAACATTTGCACCTTTCTGAACAAGGAATGTGGCGCTATTTGGTCAAGAAATCCAAAGCCCAATGGTCGGAGTTGCCGCAATCAGATCTAGCGTCTGACCAAGCAGGGATGGAGCTGATTCGAGCGTTGCTCTCCGATCGACGGTGGAAAGATCCCACGGGTGGCTTGATTTCGCCCGATGTGAATGGTGTCAATCTTGAGGATTCTTTGAGTGATTGGTTGAAGACGCAAGATGAGATGTGGCACCAATTGAAGGAGTTCTATCAAGATTTAGGTTGGTGGACCATCAAGTTATTTCGGCACCCGGTAGCGGGATACCTCTCACTATCCGATACTTTTGCCTTCGCAAATGCGCACATTGATCACCACATTAAGCAGCTGGATAGGCTGCAAGCTTAAGGCAATCTTATGATTTCTGTTGTCATTCCATGCCTCAACGAAGCTCACTTCATTGATGCTACTTTGCAGAGTTTGCTAGACCAAATGGATCCAGGGGAACCTTGGGAAGTGATTGTGGCTGACGGTGGGAGCGACGACGGTACCCGGGAGCACCTCGTCCAATGGCAGGATGCGCATGCGCAGTTCAGCTGGGTCGACAATCCGCGGCGTACGACTCCCCATGCCTTGAATGCTGGAATTGCCGCTTCCCAAGGCGATACCATCATCATCCTCGGTGCTCATGCGCAAGTCGATTCGGATTTTCTTTTGCGCAACGCAGAATTACTGAAAGCGCATCCTGAATCAGGCTGCGTGGGAGGCGTGGTGGAGCAGGTGCATGGTTCGGACCGTTCTCGTCAAATTGGAGCTGCGATGAGCACACCGTTTGGTGTTGGAGATGCACGATTTCGCACGGGTGGAATCGCAGGGCATGTGGATACAGTTGCCTTTGGTGCTTATCGAAAGGAGGTGCTTGATGAAATTGGTTGGTTTGACGAAGCTCTGATCCGGAATCAAGACGATGAGTTGAATTATCGGTTGTTGCATTCCGGTTGGCGCATTTGGTTTGATCCGCGCATTCGCAGCCGATACCACGTCCGATCCACGTACGAGCAGCTGTTGAAGCAATACCATCAATATGGATATTGGAAGGTTTTTGTCAATCGAAAGCATGGAACCATTACGACGTGGCGTCAAACCATACCCGCTATTTTCTTGGTGACTCTCGTTCTATCCGGGTTTTGTTGGATTCTTGAAGGAGTGGGTGTCTGGGATAACCTTTGGAACGGATTTGGAGCTTCTATTTTCATGAGTTCGGCATTGATGTGGTTGATTGTTGGCATGGGATCGGCAATTGCTGTTTCAGAATCAATGCGCGATGTCATGGGGATTTTGCGTGCTTATGCCATGATTCATTTTGGCTACGGTTGGGGTTACTGGCGCGGAATTTTCAGGTTTATCCTTTTGCGCTCCCAGCCAATGGAGCACGCCGCAAAGCTTACAAGATGAGCCAGACAATGAACCAAACGTTGGTGAGGGTTTTGTCTTGGATGCCGATCATTACGGCGTTTCTAATTCCCATTCATCCGCGTTTTAGTTCGCTGACCCTTGCGTTCTGGACTGTCATCGCGGCGGTTTATTTTTTTAACAGCTTAATAACTCAAAATCAGTCGTTACGAAGCCCTAGATTAAGTTTTTTATTTAAGTTGGTTGGGAGCGCTTCGACGCTCTATTTTGCTGCAATGTGCATTGGAATGTTTTGGACAGAAGAACGTACCGAGGGGTGGTTTACGTTAGAAGTAAAATTCAGTTTTTTATTGCTGCCGATACTGTTTTTGCAGTTGATTTCGGCCTCGTTTGATTCGCTATGGAAGCAACGAACGAAGCGAGCTTTTCAATGTGGGTTGCTGACTTATCTCGGTTGGCGTTTTTTTGAAGCTCTTTGGGCTGGCGATTGGTCTTTGTTGCGTTACGATGGTTTTGCAGGTCCTTTTCATCCATCTTACATGGCCTTGTATTTGCTCACGGGCATTCTTCTGAGTTCTGTTCGAGACGCATTGGGGAAAGCAGTAATTGTAATCGGTGGGTTGGCCATAGGCCTTCTCGCTTCAAAAGCCGGATGGGGAGTTGGAATCTTGATCCTCGGCGTTGAATCCATGCGAAGATTGAAAGGGAGGCAAAAGGATGTCCGCTGGCTATTAGCTTCGGTTGTTTTGTTGGTTTCGGGCGCTTGGTGGGCTGATGGGGGGAGAATGCAGGAATTCCAGTCTTACGTTGGGCAAGAGTCATCGACTGATGTTTCAGGAAACGCGAGCGGTGAATTGATCAAGACCGTTGATTCCGTCGATCCTTTGGAAGAGCATGCCTCCGTCAAAACGGGTTCAACAGGTGGCAGAATGCAAGCATGGAACGCTGCCGTTCAGGTAATCCACACGCATCCTTTTGGGGTTGGGACTGGGGATGTGTCCGCTACACTGGCTGAGATTTATGAGCAAGAGGGCTCATTGTACGCCATGAATAAAAACATGAACCCTCACAGCATCTGGATGCAGGTTGGGGTCCGTTTAGGTTGGCTTGCACTGCTCAGCATGATCACGTTCTTTTTGGTCTTTGCCTGGAAAGCCATTCAATCAGGCGCGTATAAAATTGCGCTTTTGACCCTCGCTGTGGCAATGAACGGGACTGTAGAAAGCTTATTTGAATTGCAGCAGGGTGTCGTTGCTTTTCTGTTTTTCGGGCTCTTATTGAGCTCTGAACGAAAGGTCGACGAAGAGTATCAAAATCTATGACGCTTTGTTGGGATGCTCAGTTGACGCGTTTGTTCTGGTCAGTCGGTTTTGGATGGAGGCTTCCACGAAAGAGATGAACAGCGGATGCGGTGCTTCCACTGTGCTGGCATATTCGGGATGAAACTGCGATGCGACGTACCAAGGGTGTTCGGGGATTTCGACCATTTCGACCAATCCGGAATTAGGATTTCTCCCAGACGCAATCATGCCATTGGATTCAAACTGTTCCAAATAAGCACCATTGAACTCATAGCGGTGACGGTGGCGCTCTTCGATGCGATCTGCACCGTACGCTTCCCGAGCCTTCGTTCCTGCCTGCAAATCACAAGGATAGGCCCCGAGTCTCATCGTTCCCCCCATGTTTTGAATGCTTTTCTGTTCAGCCATCAAGTCAATGACGGGATGTTGGGTGTACTCTTTGATTTCGGTGGAATGTGCATCTTCCAATTGCAGCACATTGCGCGCAAATTCGATGACTGCGCACTGCATACCGAGGCAAATCCCGAAGAATGGGACCTGATGTTTCCGCGCATAAGTAATGGTCTCGATTTTTCCATCGATGCCACGAGAGCCAAAACCCGGCGCAACTAAAATGCCATCCAGTTCTCCCAGTATCTGACCGGCATTCTTGGCCATCACAGTTTCACTGTGAATCCATTCGAGTTCAACTTTTGCTTCCAGCTTTGCACCCGCATGGATCAATGATTCTGCGATTGACTTATAGCTGTCTTTCAGTTCGACATATTTGCCAATGAGTCCAATTTTAACGGTGGACTTTGGGTTTTTGTGGTGATCCAGAAATTGTTTCCAAGTGGTGAGGTCAGGCTCAGTGTCTTCGAATGACATTCCGAGTTTTTGTAAGACCACCTCGTCGAATTTTTCCGATTGCATAAGCAAGGGGACGTCATAAATGGTTTCCGCGTCGATGCTTTCGATGACTGCATTGGGCGCAACATTGCAAAATCGAGCCACCTTGGTGCGGATGGCATCAGTCAATTTGTGCTCAGTTCTGCAAACCAAGATATCAGGTTGAACACCGAATTCCAGGAGTTGCTTCACTGAGTGCTGTGTCGGTTTGGTTTTGAGTTCGCCGGCTGCAGCTAAGTATGGAATCAGGGTGAGGTGCACGACCAAAGTCTCTTCGGGGCATTCCCACTTCATTTGACGAACAGCTTCAATGTAGGGGAGAGACTCAATGTCTCCTACGGTTCCACCGATCTCGGTAATGACAAAATCATAATTGGATTCAGCGCCAAGAATTTGCACGCTTCGCTTGATTTCATCGGTAATGTGCGGAATGATTTGTACCGTCCGACCGAGGTATTCTCCGCGTCGCTCCTTATCAATGACCGATTGATAAATGCGTCCTGTGGTGATGTTGTTGGCTTGGGTTGTCGGAACGTTTAAAAAACGCTCATAGTGGCCTAAGTCGAGGTCGGTTTCGGCACCATCGACAGTCACGTAGCATTCGCCGTGCTCGTATGGGTTGAGCGTGCCGGGGTCCACGTTGATGTAGGGATCCAGTTTCTGGATGGTTACGGAGTATCCTCGGGCTTGCAGGAGTTTGGCCAAAGACGCACTTACAATGCCTTTACCCAAACTTGAACTCACTCCTCCTGTGACAAAAATGTAACGGCTATTTCTTACGGTCTCAGGCTTGGCTGAGTTCGTAGGATTTGTTTTGGTTTCTGAAGGAGATGGAGACATGCCCGTAACTGAATGAAGGATACGGGATTCAAAGTTAGTTCCAAACTCCGGCGAAAAGACCCTTTGTGAACATCTTTTAAAGAACTTTGAAGGCTTGGATGAAATGGAAAAGACAAGCCAAAAAGAGACGACTGACTAAATCCTTTACCCATTCAAATTTTTGGTCAACTGATCAATCACTTTGAATCCACTGAACAGTTCTTGGCCGATGATTCGAAACAATGTATAGGCCGGAATGGCCAGAACCATCCCAGCGGCTCCTGCCAAATTGCCTGCCAAGCTTATGACGATAAAGATCTCAAGCGGATGTGCATGCACGCGATTGGCAAATACAATGGGCTGAGTGAAAAAATTATCGGCAAGCTGGGCGACGGCAAACACACCGAGGCTGCCAAGCAGGATTCCGCTGGTGTCTGCGGCACCTGTCAGGGAAGATGTGGCAATCAAAATCAAGCCGAGTGCGGTACCTGCCATTGGTCCGATGTAAGGAATCAAATTGAAGATGCCTGCCATGAAACCAATGAGGAATGCGTTGGGTGCGCCGATGATGCTTAGCCCCAATGAAACGATTGTGGTAATGATGCTGACCTGAACAACCAAGCCACCGAAATAGCGTGTCAACAATGCGCTGGTTCGATCCATGATCGAATTGATTTTAGGCACAAGATGATCCGGTGTGAGTGCTTGAATCATATTTCGAAAAAGAGCACCATCCTTTAAGAAGAAGAAGGTCATGAACAGGATTGAGAAGAGAGCGACGAAACCATCCCCCAAGCCTTGCAATAGGGCTCCAAAGAAGCTTCCAATTCCATCGAGTTGAACGAAGCCTTGGATTTGTTCGAGTAAAAAGGCGCTATTCTTTCGTTCATCTCCGCTTAAATTGAGCCAACTGAGGTTTTCATCAATCCACGAAAACGTTTCGCTGGCCATGCGTTCGACACCTATTTCATTCATCCCTTGCACCGCGAGGGCTTGTTCGGCAAAAAGTGGTGCGAAGAGTTGGGTCAAACAAATGGTAAGGCCGAGCATCATCGCCAATGCCAATGCGGCCCCAACAGAAGAAGGAAGTCGCTTGTCACGGATAGTGATCCGTTGGGTCAACAACACAATGGGGCGGCCAACAAAGCTCAATGCGACGGAAATGAGCAAGTAGCTGACAAGTTCATTGAAACGCCAAATAGCAACGCCCAATATGACAAAGCCAATCAGGCCAATAATTGAGTTTGTAGAGGGCTTGAAGCGCATAGGTTGGAGGGGTGTAGTTGGGTGGGCAAATTACATCAACAATGGCAGATGGCATCGTGGTTTTTAAAATCGGATGATGCAGTTGTTTAGGTAAGATTAAAAAATTATTTTTGCTGCGATGAAAAACACCGTCAGCATCAGTCAAGAAAATTACCTCAAGGTGATTTTTAAACTTCAAAACGAGCATGGCATTGCCTCCAATCAGTCGATCGCAGAGAAGCTTGAAGCGACTCCAGCAGCGGTCACAGGCATGTTGCGCAAGTTGGCATCTTTGGAATGGGTGGAGCACACGGCTTACCACGGAGCCGTGTTGACTCCTACGGGCCAGCGTATCGCTACTGCAATCATTCGAAAGCATCGGTTATGGGAAGTTTTTTTGGTTGAGAAGTTGAAATTCAAGTGGGACGCTGTGCATCAATGGGCGGAAGAATTGGAGCACATCGGTGATAACGATTTCACAGATCGTTTGGACGCTTTCCTCGGTTGTCCATCGACTGATCCGCATGGCGATCCGATTCCTGATGCCAATGGTGATTGGGCGGGAAACGAACGGGTTATTGGTGCCGATGCACTATCACCAGAACAAATGTTTACGGTTCGAGGCGTTTCAAACAGTGCTTCGGATTTTTTGAGGCACCTCGATACATTGAATATTCATTTGGGAAAACGTTTCGAAGTCCTGCAGCATTTTCCTTTTGATGGCAGTTGGGAGTGGAAAGATGAGCGTGGGGATCGTCTCCGAATTTCGCGAGAGGTAGCAGGTCAATTGTTGGTGGAATTGAGCAAATAAGCAGAGATGAAGGAAATAGTAGCATTCATGTCAGAGCTTGGTGCCCTCGAAGCGGCACTTTTGGCGACGTTTTTCACTTGGTTTATGACTGCCGCGGGAGCTTCTCTGGTGTTGTTTTTCAAGGACATGCATCGCAAATGGTTTGACAGCATGTTGGGTTTTACGGGAGGCGTTATGGTCGCTGCAAGTTTTTGGTCATTGCTTTCTCCAGCCATTGAAATGTCGAGCGGGGAAGGGTTTGCCAAGGTTGTTCCCGCATCCATTGGATTTGGGTTGGGAGCATTATTCATTTTTGCGTTGGATAAATTCACCCCTCACTTGCACATCAATTTCAAACAGGATGAAGCAGAAGGGCCAAGCACAGATTGGCATCGTTCGACTTTACTCGTATTGGCGATTACCCTGCACAATATACCAGAAGGGCTCGCTGTTGGTGTGCTCTTTGGAGCTGCAGCCTTGGGACTCGACGGTGCTTCGGTCGGTGCAGCCGTTGCGTTGGCCATTGGGATTGGTATTCAGAATTTTCCGGAAGGGCTTGCTGTCAGCATGCCGCTTCGCCGGCAAGGCGTGAGCGCTGGTCGATCAGTCTGGTTTGGTCAGCTCTCGGCAGTGGTCGAGCCAGTCGCCGCCGCTGTTGGAGCCATCGCAGTGATGCAGATGCAGGTGATTCTTCCCTATGCACTTGCTTTCGCGGCAGGTGCTATGATTTATGTGGTAGTTGAAGAGGTGATCCCGGAAACCCAGCGTGATAAGTACACGGATTTTGCGACGCTCGGCTTCATCGGAGGATTTCTCGTCATGATGTCACTCGACGTCGGGTTGGGTTGATTCGTTGCCTTTTGCACGTGTTCAATCCAGCCAGTTTGGAGTCACTTTGCTGAACCACCCCGAACTCATCAGTAGCAAAACCCGGTCAGCTGAATACTGAGCGTCCAAAAACGATTGCAATACGTGTTTCGAATCAATGATTCGAAGTTGTTTTGTGTTTCCAAAGCATTCTGCAATGTAGGATGGATCGAGAGGGGGCAATTTCTTATGCTTCAAGACTTCCGGATCGTAGTAAACAACTTGTTCATCGGCCGGTGCCAAGGTGTCCTTATAGGTGGGCAAAAAATCTCTATTCAGACTCGAAAAGGTGTGCAATTCAAATACAGCGGTGAGGTGCCGATTTGGAAAGGAATCTTTTACTCCAGCGGTTGTTGCTCGAAGCTTGGAGGGAGCATGAGCAAAGTCACGAAACGCTGTAAAGGTTTTGGTTTTCTTCAATAATTCCAATCGGCGTGCCGCTCCCGTAAAATTGATCATCGCTTGATCAAATTCCGATTTGTTGATTCCAACTGCGGCCGCGAGTGCTCGTGCGCCAGCTAAGTTTTGGATGTTGTGGGTGCCAATGAGCGGGGTGAGAGATTTGGAGTCATCACTCCACATTACCTCGGTCAAGCCATCAGATTCAACGATGCATTGCGGCGTGCGGTATGGAATGAAGATGAGGTCATCGCGCTTTGTGCGTTGGATGACAGCGGCGAGGTGCTTGTCTTCTTCACACCATACGACGGTCGCACAGGGTGAAAGGCTTTCCAAGTACGCATCGAATTGTGAGATGTAATCCTCTTGAGTCGGAAAGACATTGATGTGGTCCCACGCTATTCCGGTAAGAAGAGTGAAATGTGCTTTGTACCAAAAGAATTTCGGTCGACGATCAATCGGAGAGCTGAGGTATTCATCGCCTTCGAAAACTGCTGTGCGCACCTTGGGGTCGAGCTTGACCATACGGTCAAAGCCCTCGAGTTGGGCACCAACCATAAAGTTTACGGGTTGTTCGACTGCTTTAAATGCATGCAGAAGCATCGAAGTGATGGTTGTTTTGCCGTGCGATCCACCAATAACAATGCGACGGTCTCGTTCTGCGGCGCTGAAGAGAAATTCTGGATAGGATTGAATCAGCACCCCTAATTTCTGAGCCTGGAGCAGTTCGGGGTTATCGGGTCGCGCATGCATTCCGAGGATCACGCAATCGAGATCTTCTGCGATTGTGTCTGGATGCCAACCCTCAATTGCCGGGAGCAGTCCTGCTTTGAGCAGACGGCTTCTCGATGGTTCTAGGATTTGGTCATCTGACCCGCTGACGTGATGCCCAGCATCGGAGAGAGCAAGTGCCAAATTGTGCATCGCACTTCCTCCAATGGCAATGAAATGAATTCGCATGGTGCAATTTCTTCAATTCAGGCTAGGCGTGCATCGATCGTTCATATTGATGCCAACAACGTAGCTTTGACATCATGAGCATCAAACAAACATTCCTAGACGGATGGCGAGCATTTTGGGCGAGCTTTCGATTCATTCGTCAGCGCGAGATGAAAGGATGGTTTGTCGCTTTTGCCATTGCGGCCGTTTTGACTTGGGCGTGCATGGCGTTTGGCTGGTGGTATTCTTTGTCGATGGTTCGAAATGCGTTGTTAGAATCTCCGCTGTTGGAAGTGTGGGATGCGGATACTTCAACTTCGGACGCTACGCTTTGGTCAACTATTGAAAGCGTCCTGCGCGCCTGGCTCTCAAAGGGAACGGCTTCTTTGCTGCATTTACTGTTTGCATTGGCAGCCTTTTTGTTGAACCTCAAGATTACCAAATTCATTGTTTTGGCCGTTTTAGGACCCCTTATTGCTATGCTTTCAGAACGCGCAGATGCAGAGTTCAATGCGCTAGCAGCTTCGACTTGGCGATGGGAATCCTTTGCTCGTGGACTGTTGCGCGGGGCAAAGTCAGCGACTTTGATGTTCTTGGTTGAAATGAGTTTGGGAACGATTGTTGGCTTAGGTAGTTTTTTAATGTCACTGCTGCTGCCGTTTTCGGCTCCCCTTCTAGCTCTGCTGACTCCTCTTGCTTTCATTTTGATTGGATCATGGTTCTATGGTGCTGCCATGTTTGATTGCATTTGGGAGCGCCAAGGCATGGGCAGTCGAGATGGATTGCGGGCAACCAGAAAATATGGAATAGCTGTTACGGGGTTGGGGCTTCCTCTTTATTTGTGCATGACCATTCCATTCCTCGCTTTTCCTCTTGGTCTTATTTTTGGGCCGATAGGAGGTGCTGTAGGTGCTGTCATTCTGAATTCAAAAAAGTTAAAAGCTTCAGACCGGTTAATTGATGCATCTCTGGATTAATGCTGTTTGTCAATTCCAAGTCAATAGAGATAAAAACGATAACTATGAAACGTCTGATTTTTCACATTGTATTTTTTTCATTTGTTCCAGTTGCCCAGCAATTGAGCGCGCAAGCCTGCATTGACAGTACACTCATCGATGCAGATGTGCTGTGTGCTGAGTTATGGGATCCGGTGTGCGGCTGCAATGGCATCACCTATGCCAATGATTGTGTTGCGACTTTTACAGGTGGCGCTGTCTCTGTTGTTCCTGGTGAGTGCTCAGGGGCCAATGGCGATTGCATTGATTTGGGAGGCATTGATTTCGGTGCATGCGACATGGCCATGGGGGTGGCACTCATCAACGGATCGTGCCAATTTCTTTCTGGCTGCGGCTGGGAAGTCGATGATCAGAATTATCAAGTGTATGCTTTTGAGTCATTGGAAGAATGTTCTTTTGCCTGTGACGAAACATCTAGAACACAAAGCATAAACGTTGATGTGCAAAACTTCGTTGTTTTTCCAAATCCATCTGAAGGGGCGGTTTCGGTCGCCGGCATGAGGTGCGATGTAGAGTGGAAAGTGTACTCGTGTGTTGGAGAATTATTTTGTTCAAAACGCGGGCCATTCCTGAATTTGGAGCTGCCGCGCGGTGCATGGATTGTTGCAGTTGAGAATGGTGCAACTCACCGTGTCATCGTGCGCTGATTGCGATGTTGCTGAGATAAGTTTTGGGAATTTTATCGCTACTCGAAAGGGGTTGGATATCCGCTTTGTTGAAAAATGCGGCGCTAAAATAATCGATATATGTAGTTTTTTGTTAGTTAAATCACTATATTTAAACTCTCAACCTATATCTGATGAAGAATTCCTTTTCTTTCTTACTGCGCCTGACACCGATGGCTATTTTGTTTAGCCTTTCTGTTGCATCCGTTACAGCACAGGTTCAAGTACTCCGCGCTGACATCGATGGCAACCAGATTCACATGTATCTGGATCATGATTCTTTGCAAACCTTCGTCAATCAAGTAGCAAGTTTCATGGACGAGTCAACCGTTTCATTTAGCTCGGATGATATTAGTGTGGGTGATAGTTTATTGGTCTCTGGCGCAGCGGCCTTAGATAGCACGCTTTCGGTTGCAGGAGTGACCACTTTCACGGGCGATGTGAAAGGTCCTCCCTCAACAGGTGATGACGAATTTGTGACCTATGGCCAACTGGACTCTTTGGCGAATACAGCGCCTTTCA
>CBFIEJ010000034.1:0-24824 GCA_965661575.1 uncultured Flavobacteriales bacterium
GTTTAACAGCAGAGGTAACACTTCCAGGGCGCTTTTTGGTGCTCGTTCCGTTCAGCGAGAAAGTATCGCTATCAGGTCGAATTAAATCTGAAAAAGAACGTACACGGTTGAAGCGTTTGATGCAATCCATTCGTCCTCCGGGCTTTGGTATCATCGTACGAACAGTTGCAGAAGAGAAGGGGGCGGCGGACTTGCACTCTGACCTGGAGGATCTGGTCAGCCGCTGGGGCGAAATGCACAAGCGACTTAAAAATGCAAAACCGGGAAAACGGGTTCTGGGTGAATTGAATAAGACCAGCGCTGTTCTTCGGGATGTACTGACTCCGGACTGCACGAGCATACGTGTCAATGATGCAAAATTAGGGGATGAGGTAAAGACCTATCTCCAGAATATTGCACCAGAAAAAGAGAGCATCGTCAAGGTCTCAAAGGACCGAGACTTGTTCAATGCGATGTCAATCCATCGGCAAATCAAGGCGGCGTTCTCGAAGCAAGTAAACCTTAGAAGCGGGGCTTACTTGATCATCGAACAGACTGAAGCGATGCACGTGATCGATGTGAATAGCGGAGGAAGGAAGTCGGGAGCTAAGGATCAAGAAGAGAATGCGCTGCACACCAATTTGGAGTGTTGCGAGGAAATCGCACGGGTGTTGCGTTTGCGTGACATGGGTGGTATCATCTGCATTGACTTCATTGACATGGCCAAACGCGAGCACAATAAGCAGCTCACAGACGCCATGAAGAAGGCCATGAAGGGTGACAAGGCCAAGCATAACATTCAGCCGCCCAGTCGCTTCGGAGTTGTTGAGATGACCCGGCAGCGTGTACGTCCTGTGGCAGATGTGAAAACTTCTGAGAAATGCCCGACTTGTCGCGGAACAGGCGAAGTCAAGGCTTCAATTCTCTTCACAGATAGTATTGAGGCCGGAATCCGAGGCGTGACTGAGGGCAAATCGCTCAAGCGCATCACGATTATGCTGCATCCAATCATTGAAGCCTATGTGAAGCAGGGATGGTGGAACTCAATCCTCAAGGGTTGGCAACGTGATTATGGCCTAAAAGTTCATTTGGAGTCCAATTCTTCCATGGAGATCTTGGAGTTTCACATGTACAATGATCAGGGTGAAGAGCTGGATATCCCCGGTTCAAGCGCAGGTTGATTTCAACGCGTCACTTCTTTCGGGTAGCAGAGAAATGATTTGCTAACGGTCCGTGTAAGTATCTCGCGATTGAGTTGGTCAGAGGCTTCTGCGAAGTCCAGTGTACTTCCATCTTTGTATTGAATGGAGATGCCTTCTTGACTGTACAAACTGTTTTCGATGGTGTCGTTGATCACGAGCTCTGAGGCGTCTGCCTTGTCTAGATCGAATGCCTGAGCCACGAGTTTGATGGTGTCCTCTACTTCTGCCGCGCTGAAGGGTTCTGATTGCAACTCGATTCGGAACAAATCCCGGTGCACAATTCGCTTGCTCAGATTGCTCAAAATGGCGTCATCATGGTGCTGCCAAACTTTGAGCACACAGGTAATATCGCTATCGTCCAATTCGCAAAAACGGTTGAGAATTTCGGGGTCCGCGATGAATTTAGCACGATCGAGTGATTCGTTGATGAAGATGCTCAATGCGGGTGTGGTAAATACTTCAGTGCCCGATAAGGCTAATACCTTGGCACGTTTCAATACGTGCATGAGCATGAACTCGGCACAAAGCACCGTTCGATGCAGATAAACCTGCCAGTACATGAGCCTACGAGCCATCAGAAATTTTTCAATGGAGTAGATTCCCTTTTCCTCAACCACAAGTCGATCGTCTTTCACAGCGAGCATCTTGATGATACGTTCGCTGCCTATTTTGCCCTCTGCAACGCCGGAATAAAAGCTGTCCCTTGCGAGATAATCCATGCGATCCATGTCCAATTGGGAGGACACCAATTGATGAAGAAACCGTTTGGGGTGGTGATCATTGAAAATAGCAATAGCCGTATCCAAAGCACCGTTCATTTCGTCGTTCAATCGGCTCATGATTAACGCGGAAATGTCTTCATGGTGAACACCTTTCACAATGCTGTGCTCAAGAGCGTGGCTGAAGGGCCCATGACCAATGTCATGGAGCAAAATAGCAGCGCATGCGGCCTCCCCTTCTTTATCTGAAATTTGAGTTCCTTTGGCACGTAGAACTGCAATGGCTTCTTGCATCAAATGAAGAGCGCCAATGGCGTGATGAAAGCGATTGTGAACGGCACCTGGATAGACCACATGTGACAACCCCAATTGAGAAATCCTTCGCAATCGTTGGACGAACGGATGATCCATCAAATCGAAGGAGAGTTCGTGTTGGATGGTGATGAACCCATACACGGGGTCATTCAGGATTTTGTTTTTGTTGTGAGTTGACATCAATGGAGCCAATATCAGTTGAGCTTGAAAGCGCGTTTGTTAAAAGTGCAAGTTAACTTGTACGGCATACAGCTAGCGCAACTTTACCAATCCGATTTAAATATGCAGCGAACTCCAAGAATTTTATGGGCCGATGACGAAATAGATCTGCTCAAACCGCACGTGCTTTTTTTGGAGAGCAAAGGATTTCACGTCACAGGCGTGAATAGCGGTGTGGAGGCTCTGGATTTGTTTGCCACAGAAGTTTTTGACTTGGTGTTTTTGGATGAACAGATGCCCGGGCTCAATGGCCTTGAGACGCTCCAGCGAATGAAGGAACAACGTCCACATTTGCCTGTGATTATGATCACAAAAAGCGAGGAAGAGCAGATCATGGAGGAGGCGATTGGTTCCAAAATTTCTGATTATTTGATCAAGCCGGTGAATCCCAATCAAATTTTACTTTCCATCAAGAAGAATTTGGATGAACAACGTCTCATCAGCGAGAAAGCGATGACCGATTATCAGCGAGAGTTTCGGGATATTTCGATGCAATTAATGGGAGGGTTGAACGCCGCAGATTGGACATCGATTTACCAGCGATTGGTGCATTGGAAACTGGAGTTGGAATCGTCGCAAGATGATGGCATGAAGGATATTCTGGATATGCAATTCAAGGATGCAAATCGACAATTTGCGAAGTTTTACGAGAAGGAGTACCCGGAGTGGATGGCAGGTCCTGATGACGATAGCCCGACGTTGTCGCATCGACTGCTTCCTGAACGTTTGCCCGCTGTGCTTGAGAAAGCGAAAGAAGGCCAGCCTGTGTTTTTGGTGGTCATCGATAATCTGCGACTGGATCAGTGGCGCATGATTGAACCATTGCTGCTGGATAAATACCGGGTTGCGCGAAATGACTCTTACTTCTCAATGCTGCCGACAGCCACACAATATGCACGAAACGCTCTTTTTGCAGGATTATCCCCAGCTGACATCGCTCGCATTTATCCGCAGCATTGGGTTGGAGAGGAAGAGGAAGGGAGCAAAAATCGCTATGAAAAGGAGTTGTTTCAGTCTTTGCTGAAGCGGATTGGTTTTGAGGGCAAATCGGATTACCACAAAATAACCAACCTTGCATCAGGGCGGAAATTGGTTGATCAATTTCATCAACTGAAGGGCAATGATCTTACCGCATTGGTCTACAATTTTGTTGATATGCTGTCGCATGCGCGCACTGAGATGGATGTTTTGAAGGAGTTGGCGGAAGACGAGGCGGCTTATCGCTCGCTCACGCACTCCTGGTTTGAACACAGCGCCCTCAAAGAAATGTTGGACAAAATGGCTGAGTGGGATGCACGCGTTGTGATCACTACAGACCACGGAACCGTGCGTGTGAGCAATCCGGTGCAAGTCAAAGGCGAACGAAGTACCAACTCGAATTTGCGCTACAAAGTGGGACGTAACCTCGGGTACGACGCTAAAGAGGTGTTCGAAGTCCGAGACCCGGAAAAACTAGGGCTTCCTAGGCCCCACGTGAGTAGTTCTTACATCTTTTCTCGTGAAGATGATTTCTTGGTCTACCCCAATAAATACCATCATTTTGCTCAGTATTTTCGCGATACGTTCCAGCACGGTGGTATTTCCCTTGAAGAGGTCATCATCCCATGGGTGGAACTGGAGACAAATTAATCAAGCGGCATTCTGATAGTATGAGTCATTTGCAAGTGGTCTGGAAATCAGGCCCGTTTTTATTGAATCAATTGGATGCAGCGGCTAGATCCTTGTGGTCCGAATTGCAGGTTCGAATGAAAACGGATGACACTGGGAATCCTTCGGGTGTCGTTGCCTTGCAGGGAGTCATGGGGGCCGGCAAAACCACATTCGTCCGAGCACTGGGAAAGTCAATTGGTCTGGATGGCGATGCAGTGAGCCCCACTTTTGGACTTGTTCAGTGCTATCGCAAGGGCGACTGGCAATTGTTTCACTTGGATTTGTATCGACTCAATGATGAATCTGAGGCGTGGGATTTGGGCTTGACGGAATATTTTGATTCGGATGCCCTGTGTTTGGTGGAATGGCCCGAACAAGCACCCGGGTTGCTACCGAACCACTCATTTTTGTTGCAAGTCATTGTGCACGGTCCGCATGACTCGGGAGCTCGCGAGTTAATTCTCAGCCATTCGTAGCGGTTCGTCCGTTTGAAATCGTAATTTGCCCCACGTATGAGTGATCATAGTAAAAGAATTCAATCCTTGGCGCGTGAGGCTGCGCTTCTTCCACAAGAAGAGGTGCTGCAAATTTCAGCGCGTAGTCAAGAACTGGTAATTGGAATTCCGAAGGAAGAGAGCTTGCAGGAAAAGCGCGTGGCCTTGGTGCCCGAGGCGGTTGCTCTTTTGGTAGCACGAGGACATCAGGTTCTTGTTGAATCTGGCGCGGGCGATCAAGCGCATTTTCAGGACAATGACTACAGTGAGTCCGGTGCTCATATTGTTTATGATCGAAGGCAAGTGTTTCAGACGGGCATGGTGATCAAGGTGGAGCCGCCAACGATGGATGAAGTTCAGCTTATGGGCATGAACCAAACCATCATTAGCGCTCTGCAATGGACGGTTCAACCCAAGGGGTTGTTGGCAGCTCTTGCAGCCAAGAAGACCACTGCGATTGCATGGGATTTCCTCCAAAACGACAATGGGATTTTTCCATTGGTTCGAGCCATGGGAGAGATAGCTGGTAATTCAGCCATTCTCATTGCTGGTGAATTGTTGGCCGGACCTCACGGACGTGGAAGTCTTTTCGGTGGAGTTTCAGGCGTAAGACCGACTGAAGTGGTTATCATCGGAGCGGGTACAGTTGGAGAATTTGCGGCGCGTGCCGCGATTGGTTTGGGCGCTTCAGTCAAGGTCTTTGATAACAGTCCGCATCGCTTGATTCGTCTTCAAAATGCTCTCGGCCAACGATTGTGGACTTCGACCATTCAGCCATCAATACTGCAGGAGGTGCTGAAGACTGCGGACGTTGCCATCGGCGCTATTCGTGGCACAGGTCAGCGGGCACCTTTGCTGGTGTCAGAGCCTATGGTTGCCGGGATGCAAAGCGGATCTGTGATCATCGACGTTACGATTGACCGAGGCGGATGCTTCGAGACCAGCCGCGTCACGTCTCATGAACGCCCCACCTTTGTGGAGATGGGTGTCGTGCATTATTGTGTGCCAAACATGCCGTCACGCGTAAGCAGAACGGCATCCAAGGGATTGAGCAATATCATGGCCCCGTTGTTGCTGGAATTCGCAGCAGATGGCGGTGTTGAAGAATCCATACGTCGCAATCCTTTCGCCCGATCGGGAGTGTACATGTTCAATGGCCAAGTGACTCACCAGGGTCTGGCTGTTGAATCGGCCTTACCCTTCAAAGACCTCGCTCTTTTGTTGGGTTCATTTTGAGGCGTCGGACGCCTGACCAATGCCAGACACAACGCGTTGAATTTCACTCAGCTTCATCAATGCATCCACGGGAGTGAGGTTGTTGATGTCGAGGTCAAGTATTTGTTCGCGGACTTGTTCCAGAACAGGATCATCCAGCTGGAAAATGCTCATTTGGACATCTGACAATTGAGCTGTAGCCGCTTCATGGACCTGGAGCGTTTGCTCCCCGTCTTCTTCCATTCCTTGGCGGCTGTTCTCAAGTTGACCGAGCACTGCTTTGGCCCTGCGGACAATAGATTTTGGCACACCTGCCAATTGGGCAACGTGAATGCCAAAGGAGTGATTGCTTCCGCCATTTGCAAGTTTGCGGAGGAACACAATCTTGCCATCTACTTCTTTCACGGTTACATTCAAATTCCGAATACGACTGAACTTGTCTTGCATGGCGTTCAGTTCGTGGTAATGCGTCGCGAACAAGGTGAGCGGACGAAGTGCTTGTTGGTGAAGATGTTCGGCGATAGCCCACGCAATGCTCACTCCATCGTACGTGCTTGTTCCTCTCCCGATTTCATCCAAAAGAACGAGGCTGCGATCGGTGAGGTTGTTCAATATGGCCGCAGTTTCATTCATTTCAACCATGAAAGTCGACTCTCCAGAAGAAATATTATCCGAAGCACCTACCCGGGTGAAGATGCGATTGAGCACGCCCAGTGTGGCGGAAGTGGCGGGTACAAAACCACCCATTTGAGCCATCAAGGAAATCAAGGCGGTTTGCCTCAGAAGCGCTGATTTTCCCGCCATATTTGGTCCTGTAATCATCAGGATTTGCGCCTGGTCGGCGTTCAATGTGATGTCATTTGCCACGTAAGACTCTCCCGTCTTCATGGCGCGTTCGATGACCGGGTGCCGGCCGCTCCCAATCTGAATGCTGAGGCTGTCAATCATGCGTGGCCGCACGTAATGATTTTTCTCTGCAACTTCGGCTAAACCCGTCAGTGCATCGAGGGCGCCAATGACCTGAGCATTTTCTTGAAGGGCACCAATTTCGTTGGCTGTAGCTAACACCAATTGCTGGAAACAGTTCCATTCAATCGTACTCGTTTTGCTATCTGCTTCAAGGATTTTTTGCTCGAGTTCTTTCAGCTCTTCAGTGATGTAGCGTTCCGCTTGGGTGAGCGTTTGCTTTCGAATCCAGTCAGTCGGTACCTTATCCTTGTGGGTATTGCGCACTTCGAGGTAGTAGCCAAAGACCTGGTTGTAATCAATCTTGAGGGAAGTGATTCCTGTGCGCTCTGTTTCGCGCTTGCAAATGGCATCCAGAGCAGCTTTGGAGTCTGATTTGATTCCACGCAAATCGTCCAATTCGGAATGGACACCAAAGCGAATCACTTGGCCTTTGCTTGGGTTTACGGGAGGTTCATCCACCAATTCGTTTTCCAAACGTTGCAGTAAACCATCACAAGGAGACATACGCTCCAGGTATGGCAGCAGAGAATTTACGCCCGCTGCGGCAGATGCGAGGTTATGCGCACTTTGAATGCCCAAGCGCAACTGAGCCAACTCTCTTGGGTTGATTCGTCCAGTGCTCGCTTTAGAGGACAGTCGTTCCAAATCGCCCATGCCTCGAAACAGATTTTGTACGTTTTCGCGCAATTCGTCATCTGCGAATAACGTATCCACGGCATCGTGTCTTTGTTCAATGGCTTGTATGTTCGTCAGTGGCATGAGGAGCCAACGACGAAGTGTACGGGCACCCATCGGTGAGCCTGTGCGATCAATGGTCTCTGCAAGGGATTTCCCATCGGGATGGTTGGGTTGAACCAACTCAAGGTTGCGGATGGTGAATCGATCCATCCACAGCGTGCCTGATTCCTGCAGGGTTTGAAGTTGCTTGATGTGCTTTGGACGATCGTGCTTAGCATGCTCGAGGTAATGGAGTATAGCTCCGGCTGCTATGACAGCTTGGGGGGATTCATCGAGTTGAAAACCCTTGAGCGAGCCTGTTTCGAATTGTTTATGAATCCGATCGGTTGCATAATCAACCTTGCAAACCCAATCGTCCAGTCTGCTCACATGCCAATCTCGACCGAATTCTTCTTCAAAGTCCTTGTGCAATGGTTTTGCACACAAAACTTCAGAAGGCTGATGAGCTCTTAAAAGGCGATCAATGAGTTGCTTGTTACCCTCAGCAATGGCAAAATGGCCGGTGGAGATGTCCAAGAATGCAACACCTGCGGATTTTTTGTCCCAGTGCACCGCCGCCAAATAATTGTGTGTTTTGGCGTCTAAAACTTGATCGTGAAAGGCCACTCCTGGTGTCACCAGTTCCGTTACGCCACGTTTGACGATGCCCACGGCTTTTTTGGGGTCCTCGAGCTGGTCGCAAACGGCTACTCGATGCCCTGAACGAACCAATTTTGGAAGGTAATTGTCCAAAGAATGATGAGGAAATCCCGCCAGTTCTATTTCCGAAGCGCTGCCATTTCCGCGCTTGGTCAGAACAATGTCCAACGCTTTTGCTGCCTTCACGGCGTCCTCTCCAAATGTCTCATAGAAATCACCAACCCTGAAGAGAAGCAGTGCATCTGGATAATCGGTTTTGACCCGATTGTACTGCTTCATGAGCGGTGTTTCTTTCCTCGCCATTGAGATGCTTAGGCCACGCGTAACCCTGAGTTTTTGTCACCAGAAAACCGGCTTTCTGCAAATTTTCGATTGACGACGAGTTTTTTCTTTTCTCCACCAGGCATTTCATACATCGCTTCATTCAGGACAGCTTCCATGATGCTGCGAAGTCCTCGTGCGCCGAGCTTATATTCCACCGCCTTTTCGACGAGGTAGTCCAATCCGGATGCTTCGAACTTGAGCTCAATTCCGTCCAAAGCAAATAGCTGAATGTACTGCTTGCAGAGAGCGTTTTTTGGTTCGGTGAGGATTCGACGCAAGGCCGAAGCATCGAGCGGTTTAAGGTGAGTCAAGACCGGGAATCGACCGATCAGTTCAGGAATCAATCCAAAGCTTTTCAGATCAGCGTGTGCCGCATACTGGAGGTAGGACTCGTCGTCGATGTGCGCCACCTCTTGCTGGTAACCAATGGACGAACGCTTGATGCGTCGTTCAATGATTTTTTCAATCCCAGAAAACGCCCCACCACAAACGAACAAGATGTTCTTTGTGTTGATCGTGATCAGCTTTTGCTCAGGATGTTTACGGCCACCTTGCGGCGGTACGCTGACTTCAGCTCCTTCTAAAAGTTTGAGGAGTGCTTGCTGAACACCTTCTCCACTGACGTCACGTGTGATTGAAGCGTTATCACTTTTACGAGCAATTTTATCGATTTCATCGATGAACACAATGCCTCGTTGTGTTCGTTCAACGTCAAAATCGGCACTTTGGAGCAACCGGCTCAACACGCTTTCGACATCCTCTCCAACATAACCGGCTTCTGTTAAAACGGTCGCATCGGCGATGCAAAATGGCACGTCGAGCATCCTCGCAATCGTACGCGCGATGAGGGTCTTTCCTGTTCCCGTTTCTCCGAGGAGGATGACGTTGGATTTGTCGAGCTCCACACCATCTTCAGCGGAAGGGTGGACAATTCGTTTGAAGTGGTTGTACACTCCAACACTTATCGTCTTCTTTGCTTCTTCTTGCCCGATAACATAATCGTCGAGGTGAGCTTTGATTTCTTTCGGCAGCTTCAGTTGAAAGTCGGCTGCGATTGGCTCTTCCTTGCGTTCTTCTTGAAGAATGTTGTCAGCTTGCTCAATGCAATTATCACAGATGTGACCTGTTACTCCTGCTATGAGGACGTCGACTTCTTCTTTTGCTCTTCCGCAGAATGAGCAGTTTATGGGATTGGAGCTCATGGTCTCAATGTTCGGGGGTTATTTCCGCTCGAGCACTTCGTCAATCATCCCGTACTCCTTGGCTTCAGAAGCGATCATCCAATAATCGCGGTCAGAATCATTCCAAACTTTTTTCTCTGTCTGTCCACTATGTGAAGCGATGATGGAGTAAAGTTCCTTCTTGAGTTTTTGGATTTCACGTGCGGTGATCTCAATGTCCGAAGCTTGACCGCTCGCGCCGCCAAGTGGTTGGTGAATCATGACCCGGCTATGCTTCAATCCGGTGCGTTTTCCAGCGGCTCCAGCGCAGAGCAATACAGCTCCCATGGACGCCGCCATTCCAGTGCATATGGTTGCGACGTCGGGTCGGATGTACTGCATGGTATCGTAAATGCCCAAGCCGGCATATACAGATCCGCCTGGCGAATTGATGTAAATCTGGATGTCCTTAGTCGGGTCTGAAGACTCGAGGAACAGGAGCTGGGCTTGAATGACATTGGCGATGTAGTCGTCGATGCCCGTTCCCAAAAAGATGATACGGTCTGCCATGAGCCTAGAAAAGACATCCACTTCTCTGAACGGCATTTGCCTTTCTTCGATGACCGTCCGAGTCATGTCGCTAGGTTGGTCGTAAGCGTGAGAAATAAAGTCTCGTACGGTCTGGCTGTTGAGTCCGCGATCCTTGGATGCGAACTTGATAAATTCGTTGCGATCAGTCATACCCCAAAATTACACCACAAGTGCTTGCTGTCGGCTGCCTTTTTGCGGCCTAACAAGTGTCATTTATGAACGCTTTAATACACCGGACGCGTCATCGGTCGAATCTTGGGGAAATGCCAAGAGCACCAAAACAGAGGGTGTCGTTGCAGCGGAGCTCTAGCGAACCTCTGCGGCTAGCTTTGCAAAATCGTCAAAGCTGACGTTCTTGTCTTTGATGGTGACCCTTGGTTTCAAATCATCTACGACTTTGCGCTCGATGATGATGTCTGCGATGCGGCGACGTTCTTCATCATTTGAAAGTGCATTCTTCGCAAAGTTGTCGAGCATCTCGCCTTCGAGCGGCATTCCGTATTGGGCGTATTGTGCGCCAATGACCTTTTTCGCTTCTTCTTCCAGCTCTTCTGCGCTTACTCGCATGTCAGAAGCCTTCATCACCGCTTGTTGAAGCAGTTGCCAACGCATCGATTCAGCGTAGTTGGGGTACTCCTTCTCCATCTGCTCCTCTGTCAGTGGCTGCTCGTTATTCATTTGAATCCATCGCTTGAGGAAAGCGTCAGGCATTTGGATTTTCATGTGCTCGATCAAGTCGACAACAAAGCGCCGACGAAACACATGTTCCGCATCTCGATCGAATTGGCTGTGCAATTCTTCAGAAACTTTCTCGCGGAATTGCTTCTCAGCCGTGACTACGCCTTTGCCAAGGACCTTGTCCCAAAGCTCTTGGTTGTTTTCATGCGGTGTCAGGCGTTTCACTTCCTTCACCTCGAACTTGAAGTTGCCTTTTACCTCGTGTACCTGCTCGTGGTTGATGCCGAGCATTTTACCAAGATCGTCGTGCCCATGGGATACCTTGTGAGGATCGAGGGTAAAGACGTCGCCAATTTTTGCTCCCGTCAGTTGTTTTCGGGATTTTTTATCAGTGAGGTGCTCCAAAGCAATGTTCGAATCGCTCTCAATCCCGCCTTCGAGTGCATGGTCCGCAGCGTCAAGTTGCGTAAAGTGTCCCATGATCAAATCTGTGTCTGAAGCCTGTTCAGGCTCACTGATTGCGCCGTGGCGTCTGCAGTGATCTTTCGTCGCCGCCTCGATGGCTTTTTTGTCGACTTTGATCACGTGACGTGTAAACTTTGCACTGCGACCGAATTCAAGGGAGATCTCCGGAGCCAACCCAATCTCGTATGTAAACGTAAATTTTTCTGGCTTTTCCCAATCACCAGCGGATTCTGTGCTGGTTTCAGGGATGGGATTCCCTAGAACCTCCAACTTTTCTTTCTGGATGTAGGTGCTCAGATTTTCCGAAATGATTTTATTCATCTCATCCGCTAGAACGGGCGCAGCATATTGCTTGCGAATCAACGCCATTGGCGCCTTGCCTTTTCGGAAGCCGGGATATTGGGAAGTCTTTTTGTAATCGTTGAGGATTTTCTCAACGCGTTCCGTGTAATCAGCGGGTTCAACGGTCAAGGTCAATCGAGCTGTGAGCTCGTCAGTGTTGTTCCGATCGATTTGCATGTGTCGGTGTATGAATGGCTCGGTTTTGACGTTTCCTGGTGATGGAACTCCACAGTTCGAGCGGTTTCAGTTTTGGTTTCTTTTCTGAAGAGTGCGGGTGGAGGGACTCGAACCCACACGCCTCGCGGCACTGGATCCTAAATCCAGCGTGTCTACCAATTTCACCACACCCGCCCTTCAGAAAGGAGTGCAAAGGTAGGAATACGGATATTTCGATAGAACTTGCAAGCGCATGAATTTTCAAAGTGTTTTAGATTACAGTTCAAAATCGGTGCTTTGCATTTGGTTTGCAATGCTCGCTTTTGCAGCAGGGGCGCAGGATGAAGGTCAAACGCGTATTGATATTTTGCAAGCAGATGCCATCTTGCGTGACCAGAGTCAGCCGGATGTTCAGCGGTTAATTGGGGCTGTTGTGCTCGGATTTGGAGAGGCTAGGTTGTCTTGTGACAGTGCCTTACGCTTCAAAGACGGTCGGTTTCGAGCGATGAGCAACGTGCAATTGAAAGACGGAAATCGGATTGTTTGGGCCGAAAGTATGCTGCTGGATCCTGTCGAGGAGACCGCGATTGCTGAATCAAATGAAAAGGGTGATGTTCGGCTCAAAAGTGATGTGGGAGAAATCCGAGCCACCCGAGTGGAATACGATTTGGACACCAAGTGGGTGCGATTTCCTTTGGGGGGCAATATGCAAGAAGGCGATCGGACGGCGACGTTCAATAGGGGACTGTTTAAAGTGGATGAGTCGATGCTGCAACTGGGAGGAGAGGTGCGCATCGAGGACGCGGATTGGACGGTCGATTCTGATTCCCTTCACTGGGATGAAAACGACAATCGACTATTTTTTCATGGTGCGTCGCATGTGATCGAACAGACTGGTGGCCTTGAGCTGCAATGTTTCTATGGGGAATTCGATCAAATCACGGAGTCAGGTTGGTTTACTTCAGAGGATTCTCTGGCTGCAGAAACAGCGCGTGTGCGCCAGGACGATGTTTGGCTGGAGGCGGACTGGCTGGAGATACCTTCGGACTCGCTGCAGCCCATGGTGGCGAATGGTCGTGTGGAAATTCGAGATACATCCAACGTCTGGAAAGTTTGGGGTTCTCAAGCCAAGCGCCTTGACGTCGGTTCTGGAGACTTTGTGGTCACGGTCGATGGAGACTCAACCCAAAAGGCGCGTTACCTGGATGCTTCTTCTGTCGACACCCTCTGGCTCGTCTCGGACACCATCGAAATTCAAAAGGACTCGGCTATGGCCTGAGGTTCACTTGATTCAGGGCCAAGCAGCGGCGGAGTGTGAGGTGCTCATCTGGGATGCATCTACCGAGCAGATTGAGTTGATTGGAAATCCGCTGACGTGGCTGGAAGGTTGGTTGCTGAAGGCGGACTCGATGACATGGCAACTTGCTGATAATCAGCCTAAAAAGCTTTCTGCACGGGGGCGTTCTGGTTTGGTTTTTGACCTTGATTCGGCTTGCATGCAACAAATTTCGGGGAGAAATCTTGAAGCCTTTTTTGTGGACGGTGAGCTTCATTTTGTTGAAGTCAAGGGCAACGCCGAAACGGTTTATTTTGATTCCGAAAAACCCAATCCCTGCGAAGCTTACAACAAATCCGTGAGCAGTGCCATGCGGATAGATTTCGATGCGGGTGAAATCCGCGACATTGTCTTGTTGCAAAAGCCAGAAGGCGTGTGGTCCTCTGTCCGAGGGGAGGCTCCGCAGCTTGCCGGAATGTCCTGGATGGCATTGCCTGAGATTATCCAGGATGCCTATGAGCGTGATTTGAATGACTTTCGAAAAGCGAATTGAAAGCGCTTGTAAATTGGCGTTGAGCAAACGCGAAATCGATCTTTTTGAAGCGTTATAGATACTGACCTTGCCCGCAACTACGTCTGAGGATATCTCGGAAAAATTTGGGGGAATAAGGAGGAATGAAGATACAGGTCAGGAGGGGTGAAAAACGTATGCTATTGCTTTGCGTCGTGTTGGCAATGACTCACGAGGTCGGGGCTCAGTTGCCCGGCGTGGTTCCATCATTTGTTCTCCTTCGGGGAAGCGGATTTGGGCTTTACTCACAGCCAAGACGGGGAGGGTGTCTTGGTTTTTTTCAGGTGGGTGATGAGCGAGGTTTTGCTGTGATGGGCCAATTGACTTCGATTGGTTCTCACAGTGAAGGGAGTTTATTGCTCCGGCATTCTCTTTCGGTTGACTCGATTGGGGGAATTGGATTGGGGTTAGGTGTCCAATTGGATTCGTGGGCTCAAGGAGCAGACTTTACGATGGCGTTTCCCGTGCATGTGCAAGTCGATCGGAATCTGTCGGAAGATTCGGAGTTGATGGCATTTGTTCGTGTGACGAATCGAGGTCGGCTTCGTGAGATTCAAGATCGTGGAGAATTCGAGGGCGGAATCCGTTGGGTCAAGCGACACGCACATGGCCTTTTCTCGGTACTCTGGTTTTGGGAGTATCCTCAATCTTGGTTGCAGGCGCAATGGACATGGAGGTTTCAACCAGAAAGATCGGTGCGTTTTCTAGCACAACCCGTTCCGTTTTGCCTCGGTCTAGACTTCGGATGGGTAAGGCGCAATGGTGAGCATTGGATCGGAACGACATATTCCAATTTATTGGGGCTTTGGATGTGGAACTGGCGAGTGGATTTGGGACGATGAACAGCAATAAGACACGGGTTTGTGGTCTGTTTTTGGTGTATTTTCTTCAGTTGCCACCGAGCTCGTTTGCGCAGGAATCAGCTTTTCGATGGTTTGTATCAGAGCAGGTTGTTTCAGGTCAGTGGTTGCCTTCGGAGGGAGAGATGATTCTCCAATACATCGAGACGGCAGGAAGCCCGGTCATCCCTGAGGAGGCAGCGGCAATTATTGGCTTGTCGACTCAAACTAGGCGGCAATTGTACAGGTCCGGAGCATGGCACAAACTGTGCACGGGTCAAACGACTGAAAGTTTGAAAAAGCGTCAAGGTCCTTCTATTGATGTTCGGGGCCAAGCGAATGCCAGCGATTATTCGATGCGCTTGAAGAATCCCGGTAAATGGGGTGTTCGATTCGATGGGACTTCGGAAAAATTGACCTTGGGGGAAATACGAAAGAATGGACTCAGTGGTTATCTCCAAATCCCTGTGGTTCGTGGGGTGCGTTTACTTTTCGGGCAACACAAGCTGGGATGGGGAAACCGATTGGCTCAAAAAGAGGCCATTTTCTTTTCGGGTTTGATTTCGCCGGCCTTTGCTGTTCCGGTGCATTATGGATTTGCTCCAATTTGGGGGGAAGTTTCTTCGGGAATGCGATCGGGTGTGGCATGTTCAGGGAACTTTTCGAACGGGGAGTTGGTCATCAGTGTAGACGGTCTTTTTGCAAAATCACGTTGGGCTGCAATGGCACTGAGATCATTTTCGTGGGGCTCGATTGGCGGCACACTGGAGCGAGGTTGGGAGTCGATTGGAGTTGATCAACACTTCGTACCCTCTTGGCTTGGGAGTTGTTTTGCATTCGGAAGCAACAGAGGATGGCAATGGTCGCTTGAAATTGAGCCGTCGCTGTCATCTCAGGCCATTGCTGCCGCGTGGCAACGTTCGATAGGCAGGGGATGGGACGGATTTGGAACCTTTAAAATGCGAAAGGGATTGCTTCGAGATCACGAAAGTCAGGAGGTCACTTGGCGGGATGAAAAGGAAGCGTCGTTGGGAATGCAGTGGGTTTTGGGAGCTCGAGAGCTGCGCGGTCGGTTCCGACTGGAAGTTGCATCTGCGGATCAAGTGATTCGGTATGCCCTTCGCTCAAGCCTTGTAACAGAGTTGAATTCGTCGCATCGTGTTGAGCTGCATTTGCGCTGGCAGGGAAGAATCGAATATGCAACTTCGGAGCCGCCTGTCCAAAGGGTGGGAGTGAGGTGGAGGTTTGAGGATGCTTTTCTGACGGGAAACATTCGACTCGAGTGGTTTCCAGATCAAGGCCGTGACGGATTCGGTTGGTCGTCCATGTGGGGTGGAAACCTAGGTGAGTGCAATGTGAAATTTGGCATTGCTCAATGGAAGATGGGACCTCGGCAAGTCGGTTACTTTTCGATGCCGACTTTCGAAGGCGTTCGCATGCAAGGGATGCATCATTTCGGAACCCGGGCATCGGTTCGAATCAGCCGAGAAATAGGTGCGCGGTGGAAAGCACAATTGTTGGGATTTAAGAGCAACGACAATAATCCATCAGAGCGCTTTTCAGGTCTTTCGACATTGGCTTATGCACAAAGTGAAATTCAATTCCGTTTGATGCTTAATTTGTAATGGTATCTTCGCGTAAATCTCCATCATGGCAACTACTTCAGACATCAAGAACGGATTGGTCATCAATCACAACAATGGATTGTGGCAAATCATCGAATTCCTCCACGTTAAACCGGGAAAGGGAGCGGCGTTTGTGCGCACCAAGTTGAAAAACTTGAGCACAGGAAAAGTAGTGGATCACACATTCAATGCGGGTGTGAAAATTGATATCGTACGTATCGAGGTGCGGGAATATCAATTCTTGTACAACGATGATCAGTACCACTTCATGAACTTGGAGAGCTTTGAGCAAATCCCGGTAGAACGCACTGCAATTAATGCGCCTGAGTTTTTGAAAGATGGGCTGATTTGTAAAATTCAGTTTCACGCAGATGAAGAACGCGTGCTGAGCTGTGAATTGCCAACGCAGGTCGAAGCGGAAATATCGTACACTGAGCCCGGTGTCAAAGGAGATACAGCAACGAATACCCTGAAGCCGGCCACAACAGATACGGGTGTTGAAATTCGCGTGCCCTTGTTCATCAATATTGGAGATCACGTGAAGGTCGATACCCGAAAAAAGGAATACGTCGAGCGCGTCAAGAAGTAAGAAATGGCTCACAGCATTGAACGTCTCGAGCAGCGATTGGAGCTTCAGGATTACAAACTGAGGGCTCTTCTTGACGTGACCCAAGGCATCAATGACCGGGCTTCGGAGGCGGACTTGTTGGACAAATTTCGAGCGAGTCTTGCCGAACACCTCGGCATTCACCGCTTGGTGCTTTATGCGTTTGATGGCAGCTGGCGGTGCTTGCTTGTCAACGGTGTCGAAGGGGAAGTACCGCAGGTGCAAGACGCAGCATTCTTTGAGCAAAAAAAAGATGAGATTTTCCTGAGTTCAACAGCCGGCGCAGAGCAGTTTGATGTGGTTGTCCCCGTGCTGCATAATGAAAAGCCGTTGGCTTATTTGCTTGCAGGGGACACGCAAGAGGGACAGGGAGTAAGCCCTGTCGTGAAGCATCTGAATTTTATTCAGACCTTGACCAATGTCCTCGTGGTGGCGCTTCAAAACCAACGGCTGGAGTTGGAACGAGCAAGCCAAGAGGCAACGCGCCGGGAGCTTGAATTGGCGGCCACTATGCAGTCCATGCTGGTCCCGACTGAATGGCCGGATGATCGTGACGTCGACGTCGCTGCATTCTACAAACCGCACCTGGAAGTGGGCGGCGATTATTACGATGTTTTCACGGTGGATGAAGATCGCATGGTTTTTTGCATGGCGGATGTGAGTGGAAAGGGAATTGCAGCGGCTTTTCTGATGTCGAATTTCCAAGCAAATCTGCGGGCGAGTTTTCAATATGAGCCTGATGATTTGAGAAGTGTGGTCAATCGACTGAATGAGCGGGTTTCGGAAAACGCGAAGGGAGAAAAGTACATCACGGTTTTTGCGGCAGTTTACCACCGTAAAAAGCGTGAACTCCAGTACGTCAATTGTGGTCATAATCCACCTGTAATCATGTTTGCAGACGGAAAAACACAGCAGTTGGAATTGGGTTCAGTCGGACTTGGTATGTTCAGGGAAATCCCCTCTCTTGAGACTGGCGTTGTCCAACTCGATCGCGATTCTACCCTGGTGTGTTTTACGGATGGATTGGTCGAACAGGAAAATGTGGAAGGCGTTCCTTTTGGGATGCAACGTATGGAGGACATCTTACGCGAACGTCGCGGAATGCCGGTGAAGGCTGTTCAAACGGCTCTGATTGACTCTGTGAAGGAATTCAAGGGGGAGGAGCCAAGTTTTGATGATACTGCCCTCATGGTGGTGCGTTTCCACTAACTCTTATCCCTCCAGAGAGCTAACGGTGTCTCTTTTTTCCGAGTCTTCAAGGCTGCAGTCCCACACAAGAAGCAAAGCGAAAAACCCCCAAAAGAGTGCGCTCGCTTTATCGGTGTCGAGGTAATTGTTTAGCACTCCATGGACGAAATACGTCATCAATCCCAAGAATACACCCATCGCTAATCGCGCTTGGTCACGGTCTTGTAGTTGGCGGTGCAACTTAAATCCGAGATGCAAGCAAAACCCGAGGAGACCGACCACAAAAATGAGGCCTGGAACACCTTGTTCTGCCAAAGGTCCGAGGTACTCACTGTGCGCATTGCCCCCGTCTGCGTTGTTTGTGCTGATGATGGTTTGGTCTTCGGATCGCTGAAAAGGTGCGTATTCGAATTGATAGCTTCCAGGCCCCCAGCCTAGGATAGGGCGCTCTTTGAACATCGCCAGTGCAGCATTCCATCGGTTCAGGCGCTCCAGATTCGAAGCATCGCTTGACACGTTTGAAATGGACTCAACGTGTTCAGATAGGTTGTCAGAGGAGTCTTGTCGATTCCGCTCCAATTGAATGAGCAAGGCGTCTTGAGCGAACCAAAGAAAAGCGAGGCTTACTGCGCCAATGGCCAAAAGTGTTTTGAGTTGAATGCCCAGCTTCATGAGCCCCCAAAGGGCGGCCACTGCTGCCAATGAAACCCACGCCGCTCGGGTGTAGGAAAAAACCAGTCCGATGCAGAGCACGGTAAGCCCCAGCGCAATGAATGCCTTGACAAAAGCAGAAAAGCGGTTCCAGGTGAGCAAGGCGAACATGGGGGGAATGACCATCGCTAGAACTGCACCATAGGAAGTGTGATCCTTGTAAAATGGCTTCATCACCCAGTGCCCAGCATCTTTTTCAAACCCAAAGCCTGCGTGTCGCACAAGGGTATAGATGATCACGATGCAGAGAGGGAAGGCATAGGCTAGAATGAACTGATGGCGTTGCGATCTATTGCTGCGAAACATTTCACCCAAGACCCAAAGGAATCCAACTACGAACCACAATCGCGCAGCTAAAAACTTGAAAGAAACCAAGGGGTGAGAACTCGCAATTGCAGCAATACTGATCCAAATCAGTGAACACTGAACCCAGCGCGAAAGCGGATGGGTGAGAACTGTTGAATGAACTGGCCAGCCCGAAATAGACTTGGTTAAGAACAACAGTAGAATGCCGGCAAGAAGCGGTTCAGTTGGCAGATATGCACCAATGCCGCCGATTTCAAGGTCTTCCAGACTGAGGCTCAGTGGCACGCACGCAACAACCAGTAGCATCAGGGTGTCCAAGCGGTTGAACGCGAGCCATGCGATGCCCAAGACGATGGGTGAAAGAGCGAGCCATGGGAATTCGAAATGGAAGGCAACAGCCAACAAAGCAGCATATCCACCTGCGACCGGATAAAAATACCGAGGTATTCTCACGGCTGGAATCATGCTGCTTTCGACTCCTTGAGGTTTTCGGCACCGAGCAGAATCAGGAGAGCGAGCGCCAGCGTGCTTGCGACGCTCATGACGACAATCAACCAGCGAATCGGCTTGGATTTTTTGTCAGCCGGTGCTGCGTAGTCCACCACAAAGGCGGAAGGCATTTGTGTTTCTGCGTCGAGCTTCATCAACTCAAAACGCTTCTTCAAAATGGCTTCGCGTTCGTATGCCGACTCAATGAGGTTTGACAGCTTGTTAAAGTCATTTGCGTGGGTCGAGATTTCGGCCATTTGCTTGCGGATTTTTTCGGCATTTGCCGATGCACCTTTGGCAATCGCAGTGGCATATTGCTCATTCAAACCTTCGATTTGTGTTGCGAAGTCGTAGACGCCAAGCTCGTATAGTTTGCCCAGCTGATTTTCCATGTCTTGGATTTCGCTCTGAACTTGATTCAGAGAAGATCCAGCGTATACGAGGGCTTCTTGTGCACGTTCGTTGCGCAATCGATTGGCTACAGAATCCGCGAGGAAGGCGATGTCATTCGCCATATCGGCGGCTTGCTTCGGATCGCGATCTAAAACGGCAACTTCGATTGAGCCATAACGCGTCAAGCGCGCATCGACATTGGAGTTGTATTCTTTACCCAACAAGGATTGTGCTCCGGCCGTTGATTGATCGATGTCGTAATGCATCCACAGGTCATACTTATCAATGATGCGAGTGCGGATCCGATCGGAGTTGAGAATTTGCAACAGTCGCTCAGCATCTTCAGTTTCACCGTATTCAAGCAGATCATTCCGCTTGATTTCTTCGTAAAACTGCTCGCCGATGGAATGTTGCGGTGTCGCAAACATGATCACGGTTGATTTAAATTGCTCTTCCATCAACAATGCCGCCACGGATGATAGCGCAGCTGCGATGATACCTATGATAAGAAAGGTCTTGCGACGATCAAAAATGAAGCGAAGCAGGTGCGTGGAGTTGAGCGTGGAATCGGTGGAATTCATGCGTGTGGTTTGGGACTACGAGTCGGCAAAGGTATTCATCTTCTCGGATAGCATCTTTTGAATGGATCGAAAATCAATAACACCTGGCACCAAGCCGGATATTAGGCAACCGAACAGGGCCATCCAAAGTGCTTGGTCGGGGTTGATATCCCAACGGGACACGGCGCTGCATATTGTGAAGCAAGCGAGAGAGTGGAGAATCAATGCCCGAACCAGTTTCCACCATTGCTTTCCCGGATGGTGCCGCAAGCAGAAGAAGATTTGGCCCGCCACCATTGCGCCTTGCGTGATTGCGCTGATAACGGCGCATCCAATGGCACCCGTTGTCGAAGATGCTTGACTCAGCCACCACGCATTTAAAGCGATGTTCAGGACGGCTCCAGCCCCGGCCATTTGGTTCAATCTTCGCATGTCTCCGCGGGCGGTGAGTAGCGTACTGAAAACATAACCCTGGGCAAAAATGGCAAATGAAATCATGAGCCATGGAAGGATTCCTGCAGCAGATTCCACTTCAAATTCATAAAACGTTCCTAGAAAGGATTCTGGGAAATGCCAGGCTGCCCAGGCGACCGAAGCTCCAATAGCAAGCAGAATGCTACTCATGGACCGGGCCAGTGGCCGCACATCCTCTCGGTTGGCAAGCATGCGTGTGAAGTAGGGAAGTAAAAGCGTTGCGCACAAATAACCGATCATATTCGCCGCTTCAAAAAACCGATAACTCATAGCATACCAACCTGCTTGAATGGCCCCATTTGGAGCCATGCGCTCCAGCATGATCCCGTCGACACGGTGATACGTCATCATGAGCAGGAATAGGAGCGCATAAGGCCATCCAGAATGCAAATCTTCTCGGATTTTCCGGAAAGGTTCGGAAGGTCTGGGCAACTTCGTAAATGGCACGGAGCGCTCATGTTTTTTCAGCCTCCAAAAAGCAATAATGAAAGTGCAAAAGAGCGCCGCAGTTGTGCCGGCGAGGAGCCAATTCACTTCAAATCGATCGAAGGAAATGATGAGTCCACCCATCGCGATGAATAACAGGCTGCGATCGGCAATCGAAACCCATGCGTCTGTGCGATGTGCAGCAATTCCTTGCAGACCAGCGCGCACATAAAGAATGGCGCTTAACAGCGCTTGATTCAGGCCAATCCATCCCAACCAGATCAATGATTCTCCTCGCCAGCCAAGCGACCAACCAATCAGTAGTAACAACAAGAGGTAACACGGAAAGAGAAGCCTTTTGGTCTTCCAACCTGTTTGAAATGAATTGTGGATTTCTTCGGGTTTGCTGGAAACCAAACGCGTCATGTGATTGGCTAATCCTGCGTCCAGCAGGATATTGAGCAGGATTGACAGGCTGACCAAAGGGAAATAACGTCCAAATTCTTCAGGCCCCAATAGGTCCTGAATCTTCGTGTCAATGACCAGCAGATAGGCTGGCTTGACAGCGAGGTTGAGGATCATCAACCACGATAAATGTTTGAGGAATTGCTTCAAAATGGGTTCTGGCACCTTTTGCAAGGTACCTGCATGCAAATAACGGCATATGCAGCGGACAATTGTCAACCTATCTTCGCGACCATGGCGCGCATTGCACTGAACGCACGATTATTGATATCTGGACGGCTGGAGGGCATTGGATGGTTTACCCATGAATGTTACCGACGGATGATTGCTGCGCACCCTGAGCATGAATTTCAGTTGCTTTTTGATCGCTCCGTCGCAGAAGAATTCTGCTATGGAATCAATGCGTCTGAGGTTCGACTGATGCCACCAGCTCGTCGCCCTTTCCTGTACGATGCTTGGTTCGATTTTGCGGTGACGCGCCAACTGAACCGCTGGGAGGCAGATGTTTTTGTTTCAACGGATGGCATGCTCAGTCGGCGCACAAAAGTGCCGCAGATCGCAGTGTTTCACGACTTGAACTTCATGCACCACCCGGAATGGATGCCGGCTCGCGAAGCGAAGTATTACTGCAGCCGTTTTCCACAATTCGCGCAACGAGCCAGCCGAATCTTGACCGTTTCCGATTATTCACGTCAGGACATTGTCACACAATTCAGTGTTCCGCTGGAAAAAATCGAGGTGATATCGAATGCCCCCGCTGACGACTATGGACCTCTAAATTCTTCTGAGTACGTTGAAGCGCAGCGAGACGCGCATGCGCATGGGAATCCGTACTTTGTTTTTGTGGGAAGCCTGCATCCCCGAAAAAATATTTCAGGATTGTTGGCCGCTTACACGATTTATCGAGCCATGGGCGGGCAGTATGACCTTGTGATTGTTGGAGAGTCGATGTGGTCGGATGAAATGCGCAACCAAGAGGGCGTCCATTTTTGTGGTCGCATGGAGCGAAAGAAACTAGCGTTGACGGTCGCGGCATCGGAAGGGCTCGTTTTCATCCCATGGTTTGAAGGTTTTGGTGTGCCCATTGTGGAAGCCTTTGCGTCCGGTGTTCCGGTAATTGCGAGCAATCGCACATCAATGCCAGAAGTCTGCGGAGGAGCCGCGGCTGCTTTGGTGGAGCCGGATGACCATGAAACGATTGCAGCGGTTATGAAAAAATTGGAGAGCGACTCTGCATTTAGGAATGATGCGATTGAACGGGGATTGCATCGAGCGAAGGATTACTCATGGGATGATTCCGCGGATCGCATGTGGGAATGCATTGAACAAGTTTTGAAAGCATGAGTTTGGCTCCATGGATCGAGAAGAAGCGCCTAGAAGCGGGTTGTGATGAAGCGGGACGTGGATGCCTCGCGGGACCGGTTACTGCCGCATCGGTGATTCTGCCTCCAGATTTTGCCTTCGAGTTAGCTTCGGAAGGTATTCTGGATGACAGTAAGAAATTGAGTAAAAAAGTGCGCGATGCGTTACGTATCAGGATCGAAAGTGAGGCAACGGCGTGGGCGGTCTGCCACATCGCACCGGAGGAAATCGATCGCATCAATATCCTTCAAGCATCGCTGAAGGCAATGCGGGAAGCCACCAAGATGCTCGAGGTCGCGCCAGAATTCATGCTTATTGATGGCAATCGATTCGTAACGGAAGATGGACTGCCTCCTTATGAATGCTTCGTCAAAGGCGATGGTCGATTTGCCTCCATTGCTGCAGCGAGCGTTTTAGCCAAGACTCACCGCGACGAGCGCATGCTGACACTGCACGCGCAACATCCGCAGTATGGCTGGGACACCAATGCTGGTTATCCCACAAAAGCCCATCGATCGGGCATTGCTGATACCGGCATCACCGATCACCACCGCAAGTCATTTCGTCAGTTGCCCGGGCAACTTTTTACGGAGGTCTGACTGCATCGATCGAGGCGATAGATTGTCTTGTCTGGGTCTCGTTTCAGTGATTGTGAAATAATCATTGGATTAACATTTTAGCTTTTTTATCCACAGAATGCCCTGATTTATCGAGTTTTAGGTAGCTTGCCGTTCACTTAGTTACACCAAATTTCATACCATGCGTTCACTAAACTTGCTCATTGCGTTGGCTTTCATCGGATTTAGTTCCGGGATGGTTGCTCAATGCGGACTCTTTTTCTCAGAATATGCGGAAGGGTCTTCCAACAACAAATACCTCGAAATTTACAACCCAACTGATGAGGACGTCTCTTTGGATGGCTACGCTTTCCCTAGCGTTAGTAATGCTCCAGATTCGCCTGGGGTGCATGAGTATTGGAATACCTTCACTGAAGGCGCTGTAGTTGCTGCTGGTGGAGTGTACGTGATTACCCACGGATCGGCTGATCCTGCTATCTTGGCTTTTGCAGATCAAAATCACACCTACTTGTCCAATGGAGACGACGGCTATGCGTTGGTTTATGGGACTGAAGACGATTATGTGTTTATCGACGTTATTGGTGACTTTGAAGCGGATCCGGGATCTGGATGGGAGGTAGCAGGTACAGGAAACGGAACGAAAGACCATACGCTAGTGCGTAAAAGCGATGTGAATGCTGGAGTAGGATATGACTGGGCTTCTGCAGCAGGAACAAATGCTGATGACTCTCAGTGGATTGTTTACAACCAAGACGAGTGGTCATACTTGGGGAGCCATGTATGGACAGGAACTTGCGGAGCTGCCGTCCCAGGTTGCACAAACGCAAACGCTTCCAACTACAACAGCGCGGCAACAACAGACGACGGTTCTTGCACCTTCGATAATGCGTGCAACGCAGATGGTGTTGTTGTCACTACAGGGAGTCTCTATTACGATCCCGCAAACCTGAGCATCGAGCCTGGTGTAACAGTGGTTTGGGAAAATGTGGGTGGCACGCACAATGCGAATGGAACAACCAACACCATTACCGGTGAATCATTTGGAAATCCAGTGGACTTCTACTTCGCACCAGTTTCTGCAAGCACGGGGAATGAGGCT
>CBFIEJ010000035.1:0-23660 GCA_965661575.1 uncultured Flavobacteriales bacterium
ACGGGTAATATCACTTCTGCTGCTGCTCCGAATTCATCAAACCACATCACGAACAAGCAGTACGTGGATGATGCAATTGCTGCGGCACTCACACCTCCACAGATGTGGGATTACGAGGCGATTAACTCAACTTCACTCGATACTATTTACTATATCAACGGTGACTTGTTGCTCTATGCTACTGAAGAAGAGTCTGCTATTAACTACACAATCAAGGTGTATGGTAGCGATCTGAACCAGGAAGATACAGATATGGAAATCACTAAAGCTCGACTTCGTAGCCGTGGAAACACCCTAAATTTGATGCCCAATGTATACAATTGGAATCCAACGAACTCTGGTAACTCTGCGACATTCTCAATCGGCTATACAGATATCGCAGCGCTCGCTGGCGATCAAACTGACGGTTATGTTTCTTGTAGCTTGTCGTTTGAGGTAGCGAGTGGTGAACAGTACAACTCAGGATTAACAATCCGGTTCTACTTGGATAGTGAGAACACGCCTCCAACGGAAGCTGACTTCCAGACTCCAGAAGAAGATTAATAAGTATAACCCCCAAAAAAACGAGTAATTATGAAAAAACTCTTTTATACCTTGTTTGTTCTCGGGGGCCTCTCGATGATTAACCAAGAAGCAACGGCGCAAATTTCGATGGACCGCCAAGCAATAACCTCTGGTTACCACTCGGGAGAAGTTGATGCAATTGGAGATGTACTTGGAGAAATCGATGGAAGCATCGGCCAGGTATTCACTACGACCATTGGGGATGGAAACATCTTCTTGACCCAAGGTTTTCAGCAGATGGCATTCCGAGAGTGCCCTGGTGATGTAACAGGTGACAACGCAGTTGGAACCAATGACCTCCTCGCAATCTTGAGCCTCTATGGGGCACAAGATCCAGAGGCCATCAGCAACTCCGAAAACGGAGGTGCTGAGGACCTCAACGAGGATGGAATCGTTGGAACAGCGGATTTGTTGATCCTCCTTGCTTACTACGGTGAGTTGTGTAACTAAAACACCCAGAGCGTAATTAAAGAAAGGGCTCCCCATCTGGGGAGCCCTTTTTATTTGGACCTGGTTGGAGTTACTGGATTCCAAACAAAACCCCCTCAGTTGACAAATGTCACTGAGGGGGTTTTCATTCTAAAAGATGGTGAAGAAAGGATTTCTATTTGTGAGTCCTTCTGCTTTGTGTGGTATCATTCGATAACATCACCACGCATGGCGCGAAAGCGGCGTCGTGCTTCCACGGCATGCAGGCTGTTTGGATAATCGAAAAGCAGCTGTTCAAAATAGCCGGCAGCAGCTTCTTCATCGCCGATGCGATCTTGGTAGAGTTTTCCCAATTCAAAAAGCGCATCATCCGCTAGGATGTCGTCAAAGTGAAGATCGACGACTTCTTGAAACAGCACGAGTGCTGTGTCAACATTGCCTTGCTCCAATGCCATGTGGCCTTGGGTCATGAGGATTTCATCTTCTAGGGCATGTCCGGGCCAAATGGCTACGATGGAATCGAGCTTCGTCCTTGCTTGATCATACCTGTGTTGTGTCGATAGCAGGTCAGCTTGGGCGAAGAGCCACATCGGTTCGCTGATCGTATCCATGGCATAATTATCCGTGATCAATAGCGACAAGTCAATGGCGTCATTGGAAATCAACTTGGAGGTCGAGGCTTTGAGTGCATCAAGCTGGGCTTGTGCCCAATCAAAATCACCAGCATAATAGCTGATACGTGCATTTCGAAATTTGGCCTCATGACCAAAAAAGTCATCTTTAAAATCGAGTTCAACTTGTGAGAACAGGAGCGAGGCGTCCCAAATGTTATCTTGGAAGACCAAGATATCTCCCAGTTCGAGCTTACAGAGCGCTGCCATGCGATTATAAAGGGCTGGAATATCTAACACCGCCTCTAGTGTGGCAATGGCTTCGTCCGGAAGCTGCAAATAGAAGGCTTGAACGTGCGCCAAGTCTTTGGCGATTCCTGCGGTTTCTGTGTTGACCCCCAAATCGTTCAGGGTCTGCTTGTATTCTTCGGCTAGACCTGCAATGGCTTCAGTATCATTGGGAACGGCATTGAACAAAGGTTCCATGCGCATCCGGAGCGATTGTGTTCTTGCGGTAAAGAAATAAGCATTTTCTCTGCCTTTACCGGCGACATAAGCGTAACAGCGAGCGGCCGTTTCATAATCTCCATTGCTCGAGGCGGTCTGAGCCAATTCGATGAGCCGGCTTCCATTCTCCTCACCACGTAGATCCAAAGATTTGGCATGGATGAACGCATTCGCAAAGTCTTTGACTTGGTTGAAGTACCACACCAGTAATTCGGGATAAACGCTGTCGTCTGGATAGTTTCGAGCGGAAGCAATGAGCTTGCCTTTGAGCAATGTGCCCAGTTCTGGATTGTCCAAGACGCGAAGATTGCGCGTAAAGCTGTTCTGAATGTTTCGGAAGTAGGTCGGTTTGCTGTGAAGCAAGCGGAGCGCGGCATCGATCATGCCGTCGTAATTGCCGCGTCTACCTTCCAGATCGACCAGCTGGTAATCCAAATTATCCACCCCCATCTCTTGGGCCTTGGAGTAAACTTCAAGCGCAAGGTCCAATTCGTTTAGTTTGAGGAATGCATTCGCCAATCCAATCGCACTGTTTCGGTTCGGTTGCAACCGTTTCATGGCCTCGTCGAAGGCTTCTCGGGCCTGCACTTCACGGCCAAAATGGAGGTACAGTTGTCCCAACTCGACGTAGGCATTGGCGCGGGTATTTTTGCCTCGCATGCGACTTTTGACCAGTTTTTCAGCTGCGTCAAAGTCGTCCAGCGCAACCAAGACATCGTAGTACATATCAAAGACCATCTTGGTCTTGTTCTTCTTCCAAATCTGATCGAGGTACAGCTTGGACTGGGCATAAGAACCGTCATTGTAATAGAACTCCGCAAGTTCTAGATCGGATTGACTCCAGCTTGCTGTGCTGGCCACAAAGAGTGATGCAACGAGGATCCAGGATTTTTTCATGTGGATTTCAGTGACGAGTTGCGATTATTCAGCAGGACTGCGTTCGAGGATGAGCCGTGCCAGTCGGCCGCGTAAAACGGTCTGGAGGCTGTCGCTTCCGGCTTTCGTGCGTTCTGCAATTGCGATGCCTTGTGTGGCGTACGTTTGTGTTTCCGTGATGCTGTTTTTCAATGTTCGGCCCATTTGCAATTCACGCGAAAGGTTCAGCGCTATGTAGGCTGAGTCAATGGGTGTTCCTTGGCTATCATGTGTCGCTTGGCTTTCCAAGGCTGTGGCGAGCCCGCGAAGCTGAACCAAAGTGCGTTTTTGGCTGTTTGCAATCGATTCCCGCCGCTTGGACTGGTCTTTCAGCAGTCTTCGTGCGCGCGAGACTTCGGAAATGATTGCTCCCTCTTCCCTCGTGACGGACATTTCTTGGTCTTCCAAGAGGAGTTCAAACTCGCGAAGGTTTTCTTGGGCCCATTGCGAAGCACTGAACGCTTTTTCGGCAGACACCAAGTCAAGAGTCTTTGCTTCTTGTTCAATGGAGTCCGCCAGAGCGCGCAATTGGCTTCCCGGACCATTGGACCGTAGATTGGAATGGCAAGCGCAAAGGCTGATACCAATCAACCAGAAAAGAAGTGGGAGATGTTTTGCGTTTCGCATCATTGCAATTCTTTCGGTTAAGCGTCGATGCGGTCAAAACCACAAAATGGTGCCAAGGCGGAAGGAATGTGAATGCCTTTTTCATCTTGATGATTTTCCAGAAGTGCAGCCACGATGCGCGGAAGAGCGAGCGCCGATCCATTCAATGTATGGACCAGATGCGTTTTGCCTTCATTGCCTTTGTAGCGGCATTTGAGGCGACTGGCTTGGTATGTTTCGAAATTGGAAACAGAACTCACCTCCAGCCATCGTTCTTGAGCAGCACTCCACACTTCAAAATCGTAGGTCATTGCCGATGTGAATCCCATATCGCCTCCACACAAACGCAAGACGCGGTAGGGCAATTCAAGTCCTTCTAAAAGTCCTTTGACGTGCTCGACCATTTGGTCCAGTAAGGCATATGATTCGTCAGGATGAGCGAGTTGGACAATTTCGACTTTGTCAAATTGATGCAGTCGATTCAGCCCGCGGACATCCTTGCCATAGCTGCCGGCTTCTCTTCGGAAGCACGGCGTGTAGCCGCAAAGCTTGATGGGCAAATCGCCTTCCTTTACCATTGTATCGCGATAAATATTGGTCAGGGGAACCTCAGCCGTAGGGATCATGTACAATTCATCATCCTGCATATGATACATCTGTCCCTCTTTGTCAGGAAGTTGGCCCGTGCCAAATCCACTTTCAGCATTGATCATGAGCGGTGGGATGTACTCAGTATATCCTGCTTCATCAGCTTTTTGCAAGAAAAACTGGATGAGCCCGCGTTGCAATTTGGCTCCTTTTCCCTTGTAAAACGGAAAACCGGCTCCGGTGACTTTGGCTCCGAGCTCGAAATCAATGAGATCTAAGGTTTCGGCAAGCTCCCAATGTGGTTTGGCGTGGCGGTCCAATGTTTCGGCACTTCCGGAACGAAAGGTTTCGACGTTATCCTCTGCACTTCGTCCAGATGCGACTTTGTCGTGTGGTGCGTTGGGAATGGTGCACAGCAGATCATGCATCTGTTTTTCGATTCCGTGCATTTGCTCCTTGAGCCGTGCGGACTCTTCTTTGAAGGAGGCTGTTTTTGCCTTGATGGCCTCGGCTTCCTCTCGTTTGCCCTCTCGCATCAAGGTTCCGATTTCTCGGCTCAATGCGTTGCTTTGGGCCAAGATTTCATCGAGTTGAGCTTGGGTGCCGCGTCGTTCGGTATCCCATTGAAGGATTTGATCAAGTTCTGTGCGCGCGTCGATGTGCCGTTTGTCAAGGGCGTTTGCAATTTGCTCCTTTTTTTCTCGCAACGATTGTATGGTGAGCATGGCTAGTGGGCGATGATTGAATGGATTCCTTGCGGCCTGAGCCGTTCATTGGTAAAAATAAAGAACTCCCGAGCCCAATAAAGGGTCGGGAGTCACAAATATGGTTGAACCTTCAGACTTCAAACGAAATCTTCGGTTATCGTTCTGTTTCTGCTTTATGAGTCTCCCATCGGGACAACAGAAACGAAAGAACGGTTGTTTGCTTTTTTGCGGAATTCTACGATTCCGTCAGTCAGCGCGAAAAGGGTGTGGTCTTTACCGATACCAACATTTTCACCAGGGTGGTGCTGTGTGCCGCGTTGGCGCACAATGATGTTACCTGCAATGCAACCTTGGCCGCCAAAGATTTTGACGCCCAACCGTTTCGATTCTGACTCACGTCCGTTTTTCGAACTTCCTACACCTTTTTTATGCGCCATTATTCTTCGGTTTTCTTCGTTTTGGGAGCTGCCGGCTTTTTCGCGGCAGGTGCTTTAGCTGCTGGCTTTGCAGCAGCGGCTTTTTTAGAACCAGCGGCTTTGATGCCCGTGATTTTGATTTCCGTCAATGAAGCACGGAAGCCATTCAACTTTTGGTAACCTTTCCGACGCTTCTTTTTGAAGATCAGAACTTTGTCGCCTTTGAGGTGGCGTTCAACCTGAGCAGACACTTCCGCGCCGCTTATCGCTGGGGCGCCAACAGTTACATCTCCCTTGTTGTCGATGAGAAGGACGCGGTCAAATTTGACCTTCTTGCCCTCTTCAACGTCCAAGCGGTTGACGAAAACCTGCTGGTCTTTCTCTACCTTGAACTGGTGCCCTGCGATCTCTACGATTGCATACATGATGACTAAATATAATGGTCCCCGAAAATGGGGGTGGCAAAGGTACAGGAAACTTTGGAACTTTTCAACAATTCCTGTGATTGTCTTCAGTGCTGGTGTGAATCATTTTGGAGCCTTGCGATTTGTCAGCCAGACGCCTAGCAAAATACATAGCCCAGCTGCAAGATGTTGCGCGTTGAGAAGTTCTCCATCCCACCATCCCCAGAATGCGGCAAAAATGGGAATGATGTAGGTCACGGAGGCGGCTGTTACAGCGCTGGTCCAAGCGATCAACTGATTGAATAGGATGAGGGCGCCAGCGGTTCCTAAAGCTCCTAAAACAGCGACAGCAATCAGTCCTTGCACACCATCTGGATGCGAAGTGATGATGTGTGGAATATCACCACTCATTACAATCAAGCTAGCTGGCATGGCCACAAGCCCGAGAGAGCAGGCGGCGATCACGGGACTGCTTAGTTTTTGGAGTTTTTCCCGGGTGATATTGACGCTGATGCCGTAACAGACGGTGGCTATAACGAGCAATAAGCTGGGGAGGACGATGGATTGAATGCCCTCACCAGTGTCCGTGTGGACTGATTCTTGCGCTTGAATGAGCCAGAGGGTTCCGAGGAAGCCTATGCTGATGCCAAAAATTTGATTGCGTTGAACACTCAAACGAAACAAGGCAAAACCGATCAATAAGGTCCAAATCGGACTCAGCGCATTTAACATTCCTGCCATGGCACTGGGCAATTCGGTTTGAGCTGTTGCAAAGAGAATCGCAGGGATGAAACTGCCAACCACTCCAATGAAGCTGACCCAGACCCATTGTGCACGGCTCAATTTTTTCCAGTGAGTGAGGGAAACTGGGAGCAGCGCAATTCCTGCAATGGCAATGCGCAATGCGGCGAGTTCTGCCGGAGGAAAGAGGGTGCTACCATCGGAAGCGAAAAGACCCCATTTCATTAAAATAAAACTGCTGCCCCAAACAAACCCGAGCAGCAACAGGACAAGTGTCGGAGCCCACCTTGACTTTGGGGATGAGTGGCTAAGCATGGGGTGTGAAATTAGATTATGTTGGGTTTCCCTCGTCTTGCACCGGCGTATATTTGCAGCATGCAGGCGGATTTTAAATTTCTACAGATGAAGGGCCGGATTGTTTACACTTTTGGCTTGTTGGCGCTGGCGCTGGCCATTGCCTTTGCCGGTTGTGGTCGAAGCAAAGACGCTTATGAAGTCACTGAACGTCACACCAATGGAACAACAGGCATGACCATGGCTCGATTGGATGTTTCAGGAATGATGTGCGCTCATGCGTGTGGCGGTAAAATCAAAAAAGAGCTCTTGAAGGTCAATGGTGTTGCAAACGCTACCATTGATTTTGAGGATGATCGCGCTTTGAATTTCGCCCAAGTAGAATATGATGAGCAGGTGGTCGAAGTGAATGGTTTGGTGGAGGCCATTGCTGGAATTGCTGACGGAAAATTGTATGCCGTTCAAGCTGTAGAGATCACGCATTTTGCAAAAGAGACAGAGCTCAACTGATCGCATCAAACGATCTTTGCGGCGCCTCACTCGGGTGGCCTTGGTGATGACTTCGCTTGTGGTTCTCGCAGGCAGTGTTGTGCGCATGACAGGTTCGGGCATGGGATGCCCGGATTGGCCGAAATGTTTCGGTCTATTGATTCCGCCGACAGCTGCCGATGAAGTGACTTGGAATTCCGGAGAGTTTTACAACGCGGGTCGAATGTTGATCGCCAATGACACGTTGTGGGTGGCCCAGCGTGATGTGCTAGCGGCAGATTTTTCCCAGGAGCAAAGTGACGGGGTTTGGGAGGCTTACACGAAGCATGACTATGCAGTTTTCAATCCAGTTCATACTTGGGTCGAGTTCATCAATAGACTTGTTGGTGCGTTAACGGGGATTCCAGCTTTGATCATCTTGGTTTTGTCTTTTTGGGGAGGCTGGAAATACCGATTGTGGAGTCCTTTTCGTTGGGCTGTGGTGCATTTGTTTTTTCTGGGATTGGTGGCGTGGATGGGAAAAAAGGTGGTCGACGGAAACTTGATTCCCTTCTCCATCACATTGCACATGCTCGGTGCCGTGTTCATTCTCATGGCACTTGCCGTGGTTTTGTATACGGTTCGTCAAAAGAACTGGAACGGACCTGTAGGGGTGAATCGCAAATCGTGGCTTGCCGTTGCAGCTGCACTGACACTGGCACAGTTGATTGCAGGGACTCAAGTCAGGGAGCAAGTTGATGCGTTACTTCACATGGGAATAGAGCGTCCCTATTTGTTGTCAGGACTGCCTGATTGGTGGAAGTTTCACCGATCAGGATCTTGGCTTGTTTTGTTGACGCAGTTGGTGTGGATCATTCCAGAATTGAGGAAAGACACTTCCATTCAGCCCATCGCACAGTGGTCATTGGGATTGATTCTGATTCAGATGATCTCGGGAATATCGTTTGTGCTGCTTGCGATGCCTGCTGTGCTTCAGCCGCTTCATTTGCTCTTGGCTGTGGGTCTTTTATTGCTCAATTTTTGGGCAATCCTAGTTTCGAGAAAAGCGTAATTCTTCACATCTTAAAGCATAAAAAAACCGCACCCATGTGAGATGGATGCGGCTTTTCGAGGTTGTTAGGGCAAATCAATGATCATCCACTGCACATTTCGCAGTCTGATCCATTTTCGATTGAACAAGCCATTGCTGCTTGCTCCTCGTCGGTCATATCTTGGATTGCTTTTCGTGGAGCTTCAGGGGCTTCCGCTTTTGCTGCGACCGGAGCCTCTTTGTATTTCTTGTCTACGGTAAATTTGATTGCATCCGTAGCTGCCTTCGTACGGAGATAGTACATCCCTGTTTTCAATCCTTTTTTCCAAGAGTAGAAATGCATCGAAGTCAGCTTGGCAGTGTTCACGTTTTCCATGAAGACGTTCAAGGACTGAGATTGGCAGATGTAAGCTCCTCGATCTGCGGACATGTCAATCAAAGCACGTTGTGGAATTTCCCAAGCGGTGCGGTACAATGCTTTGAGGTTATCAGGGATCTCGTTGATGTTTTGAATCGAACCGTTTGCTGAAATGATTCGGTTTTTCATGTCATCATCCCAAAGTCCGAGTTTCGTTAAATCGCGAAGCAAGTGCTTATTAACAATGATGAATTCGCCTGAGAGTACACGTCGCGTATAGATGTTGGAAGTGTACGGTTCGAAGCACTCATTATTACCGAGGATTTGAGCAGTGGATGCTGTAGGCATTGGGGCGAGTAGCAGGGAGTTTCGCAACCCATGCTCTTTGATCTCTTCCTTCAATACATTCCACTCCCAGCGGTCAGATGGTGTTACACCCCACATGTCAAACTGTAACTTTCCTTCGGAAGCAGGAGAACCTTTGAAGGTTTCGTAGGCACCCTCTTCTTTGGCCATGTCCTTTGACGCTGTGCAAGCGGCGTAATAGATGGTTTCGAAGATTTCACGGTTCAGTGCTCGTGCCTCATCTGAGTCAAAGGGATGCCGCATCAAGATGAAGACGTCGGCAAGTCCTTGGACACCGAGACCGATTGGTCGGTGACGCATATTGGAGTTTCGAGCTTCCTGAATTGGATAGTAGTTGCGATCGATGATACGGTTCAAGTTGCGAGTCACTTGATAGGTGACTTCAAACAGTTTGTCGTGATCGAACTTTCCATTGTTGACATACTTCGGCAGGGCAACTGAGGCGAGGTTGCAAACAGCGACTTCGTCAGGGGCAGTGTATTCGATGATCTCAGTGCAGAGATTCGAAGATTTGATGGTCCCTAAGTTCTGCTGATTCGATTTCGAATTTGCAGCGTCTTTGTAGAGCATGTATGGGGTACCCGTCTCGATTTGCGATTCCAATACCTTGAACCAGAGGTCTTGTGCCTTGATGGTTTTACGGCCTTTTCCTTCGGCTTCGTACTTGGTGTAGAGGGCTTCGAATTCTGCGCTGTGAGTATCAGCAAGTCCGGGGCATTCGTTTGGACACATCAACGTCCAATCGCCGTTTTCTTCCACGCGTTTCATGAAGAGGTCTGGAATCCATAATGCGTAGAACAAGTCTCGTGCACGTTGTTCTTCTTTTCCGTGATTCTTCTTCAGCTCGAGGAAGTCAAAAATATCTGCGTGCCAAGGTTCAATGTACACGGCGAATGATCCTTTGCGCTTCCCTCCTCCTTGGTCTACATAGCGCGCGGTATCATTGAATACCCGTAACATTGGGACAATTCCGTTGGATGTGCCGTTGGTGCCCTTGATGTACGAGCCAGTCGCGCGGATGTCGTGAATTGACAAGCCGATGCCTCCAGCATTTTGCGAAATTTTCGCGCATTGCTTGAGCGTGTCATAAATTCCGCTGATGCTATCTTCTTGAGTGGTCAATAAGAAGCAACTTGACATTTGAGGCTTTGGGGTGCCTGAATTGAAAAGAGTGGGTGTTGCGTGTGTGAACCAACCATCACTCATCAAGTTGTAGGTGTTCACAACAGCGTCCATATCATCTTTATGGATTCCAACCGCAACCCGCATGAGCATGTGTTGGGGACGCTCTACAATTTCGCCATTGATTTTGAGCAAGTAGCTACGCTCCAATGTTTTGAATCCGAAGTAGTCGTAGTTGAAATCGCGATCATAAATGATCTGCGAGTCGAGAAAATCCGCCTGCTCGCGAATGATTTCAATGACATCAGAAGCCACCAGCGAGGCGTTTTTCTGGGTGATTGGATCGACATAGTTGTGCAAGTCTTCCATCGTTTCAGCGAAGGACTTCTTGGTGGACTTATGAAGATTGGAAAGCGCAATTCGGCTTGCAAGACTGGCATAGTCCGGGTGCGTGACCGCATTGGTGGCGGCTACTTCAGCAGCAAGATTGTCCAGTTCCGTTGTTGTAACACCGTCGTAGACGCCCTCAATTACGCGCATGGCAACTTTCACAGGATCCACGGCAGGGTGCAATTCGTAGCAAAGTTTTTTAATTCTTGCTGTGATCTTGTCGAATTGAACGGGCTCCTTGCGTCCGTCTCTTTTTAATACGTGCATAAGTCAGGGGATGTGTCGTGAATGAAGGGTGTGCGGTGGTGTTTGAATGAACTCGATTAGAAGTCGGCATCTAAGCTAAACGACTTGCTGCTCTCGTCTGAATTATTCAAAACACCAGCTTTTTGGTATTCACCAACTCGCTTTTCGAAGAAGTTGGTTTTCCCTTGCAGTGAAATCATATCCATGAAGTCAAACGGGTTGGTGACGTTGTATTCCTTGTCTGTTCCGAGCTCGACGAGTAAGCGATCCGCTACGAACTCAATGTACTGTGACATCAGGTCAGAGTTCATGCCGATCAAACGCACTGGCAAAGACTCGCAAATGAATTCTTTTTCAATTTCAACGGCATCAATGATGATTTTACGAAGGGTCTTATTGGGCAGTTTATTCACGATGTGGTCATTGTACAGGAGACAAGCGAAGTCGCAGTGCATCCCTTCATCGCGAGAGATCAACTCATTTGAGAAACTCAAACCTGGCATAAGCCCACGCTTCTTCAACCAGAAAATAGAGCAGAAGCTACCACTGAAGAAAATACCTTCGACTGCTGCAAAGGCTACAATTCGTTCGGCGAAAGAACCGTTTTCGATCCAATTCAAAGCCCAATCGGCTTTTTTCTTCACACAATCCATGGTTTCGATGGCGTTGAAGAGCTTGTCCTTTTCTGCATCATCCTTGATGTATGTGTCAATCAGGAGAGAATAAGTCTCAGAATGGATATTTTCCATCATGATCTGAAAACCGTAGAAGAACTTTGCTTCTGTATACTGCACCTCGGCAACAAAATTCTCTGCAAGGTTTTCGTTGACAATGCCATCAGATGCGGCGAAGAAAGCAAGGATGTGCTTTACAAAGTAGCGCTCATCGTCGTTGAGCTTGTCGTTCCAATCAACGAGATCTGCAGCAAGATCGATTTCTTCCGCTGTCCAAAAGCTGGCTTCTGATTTTTTGTAATAGCTCCAGATGTCATCGTGTTTGATTGGGAAAAGAACGAATCGATTGGGATTGTCTTCTAGAATGGGTTCAGCGACAACTGTGTTCTGAGGCAATACCTCTTCAATGGAAGTTTGTACTTCTGTTGTTTCAATCTGATTTTCAGTTGTCTCGTTCATGTTTGTCTGTGTTCTACACCTCAATAGGTGATGCTGTGTTAGGTTGTGTTGCTCCGAAGGGGCTTTATGTCAGGCATTTCATTTCGTCAAATCAGGATATCAGGGAACCGTTTTTCTGCGGTTTTGAGGGTCGTATCCCCGGCCTTGATTTTGACTTTCTTTGCTCTCAGATGCAAAGTCATCAGGTTTCAAGGCATTGTTTCGTCTTCCAGAGAAGCGCGATCGGGATGCGATTGATTTGAGCGAAGTCAGTCCAAAAAGAAGGCCTCTTCCGCAATTGTCCTCCAAAGAAAATTCAAAGTGTACCACAACGCCAAAACAAAAGAATTCACAATCCCATGTAGTTGTTAACATGTGGTTTACTGCATTCCTCGGGACCTTCATATTCCACTGACTTTAGCGGGGTTTTTTAGTTCATTGGGGAAAAGTAAAAGCAAGTTTATTGCTGTTTTTTTGGCACGATTTTGTAGGAAGGTTGCCGACAGTTTTTAACATTCTCAATGCGTACACACCATTGCGGGTACTCTTCGCAAAAATTAGCCCCATTTGCGGCTTGTTACTGCTTATTTTTGCGTCATGCTGAAAGCGTTATTTAAAAAACTTGTCGGTGACAAGGTCGAAGGTGACTTGCGTGAGATTCAACCCAATGTTGATGCGGTGTTGGATTTTGAAGGAGAATTTGCGCAGTTGCAAGACAACGATTTGAGGTTGCGCACCTTGGAGCTGAAAAGCCGAATTGCGTCACACGTTGCGACACTCGAAGATGAAGTTTCCGCTTTGACGCTCAAAGCGTCTGGTATGGGTGAAGAGGATCTTGAGCAAAAGGAGGGGATTTACGACGCCATCGATGCTCTCCGTGACGACATCAACGAAAAGCTTGAGGAGGTGCTTGAGGAGGTGATGCCGGAGGCCTTTGCTCTGGTCAAAGAAACGGCTCGACGATTGGCTGAATTGAAGGAATTGCGCGTTGAAGCAACACAATGGGATCGAGACATTGCGGCTCGCAGCCCCGGAGTAACCATCGACGGTGATGTTGCTATTTGGCATAACAAATGGTTGGCAGCAGGTTCTGAGGTTGAGTGGAACATGGTGCACTACAACGTGCAGCTTGTGGGCGGCACAGCGTTGCATAGAGGCAAGGTTGCTGAGATGCAAACGGGTGAAGGAAAAACATTGGTGGCGACGTTGCCTGTCTTTTTAAATGCACTCACTGGAAAAGGCGTTCACCTTGTGACAGTCAATGATTATCTCGCTCGTCGTGACTCCGAATGGATGGCGCCTATTTTCGAGTTTCATGGGATGAAAGTGGATTGCATCGACAAGCACCAACCGAACAGTGAAGCTCGTCGTGAGGCTTATCGAGCAGACGTCACCTACGGAACAAACAACGAATTTGGATTTGATTACCTCAGGGACAACATGGCGCAGCGACCGGATCAATTGGTTCAACGCAAGCACCATTACGCCATCGTGGACGAGGTGGATTCGGTTCTCATTGACGAAGCGCGAACGCCTCTGATCATCAGTGGACCAACGCCCAAGGGAGATCAGCAAGAATTTGAGGAATTGAAGCCCAAAGTGGTCAATCTGGTCACGATTCAGCAAAAAGCCGCTCAACGCTTTTTGGCCGATGCCAAACAACTTTTGATGAAGGACGGTGCTTCAAAGGATGAAGTTGCAGAAGGAGGATTGGCCTTATTTCGGGCCTATCGGGCACTTCCCAAGTCCAAGGCCTTGATTAAGTTTTTGAGTGCCGAGGGCATGAAGCAGCAATTGCTCAAAACCGAGGGTATTTACTTGCAGGACAATAAGAGGGAGATGCCGAAGGCGGATGCAGAACTCTATTTCGTGATCGACGAAAAACAAAATCAAGTCGAGTTAACGGAAAAAGGAATTGAGTACCTCACCGCCAACATGGAAGATGACAATTTCTTCACGATGCCAGATTTGGCTACGGAATTGGTCTCGATTGACAATGGCTCTGGCGACGAGGAAGCCAAGCTCGAATTGAAAAGCAAATTGATGGCAGACTACGGTGTCAAGAGCGCACGCGTTCACACCATGAATCAATTGCTCAAAGCCTATGCTTTGTTTGAGAAAGATGTGGATTATGTTGTCATGGACAACAAGGTGAAAATTGTGGATGAGCAAACCGGCCGAATCATGGATGGTCGGCGATATTCAGACGGTTTGCACCAGGCCATTGAAGCCAAAGAGAGTGTAAAAGTCGAAGCGGCAACGCAGACTTACGCGACCGTTACGTTGCAAAATTACTTCCGCATGTACCACAAGCTCTCGGGTATGACAGGTACAGCAGAAACGGAGGCAGGTGAATTATGGGACATCTACAAGCTGGATGTTATGGCCATTCCAACGAATCGTCCGATTGCTCGTGACGATCGAGAAGATTTGGTCTACAAAACGAAGCGTGAAAAGTACAATGCGATCATCGAGGATGTGGTGAAGCTGCGTGAGGCAGGCCGCCCAGTTTTGGTCGGAACCACAACAGTAGAGGTGAGTGAATTGCTCTCACGGATGTTGGACATTCGCAAAATTGACCACCAGGTACTCAATGCCAAGTTGCACCAGCGTGAGGCTGAAATTGTGACGGCAGCGGGTATGCCCGGAACCGTGACCATCGCGACCAATATGGCTGGACGTGGAACGGACATCAAGTTGACGGATGACACGAAGTCTGCGGGAGGTTTGGCCATCATCGGAACGGAACGGCACGACAGTCGACGTGTTGATCGTCAATTGCGCGGTCGTGCGGGCCGCCAAGGTGATCCCGGCTCATCACAGTTCTACGTTTCCTTGGAGGATGATCTGATGCGACTGTTTTCTTCGGATCGTGTTTCAAAAATGATGGACCGAATGGGTCACCAGGAGGGTGATGTGATTCAACATTCCATGATCACAAAGTCCATTGAAAGGGCACAGAAGAAAGTTGAAGAAAACAACTTTGGTGTTCGAAAGCGCCTCTTGGAGTATGATGATGTCATGAATGCACAACGCGAAGTGATCTACAAGCGTCGTCGTCATGCATTGCACGGTGACCGATTGCGCACCGACATTGCCAACATGTTCTTCGAACTCATTGAAGGCTCTGTATTGGCTTATCATCCCGGAAAAGAGTTCGAGCCTTTCCGACTTTCCTTACTCAAAGACTTTGGCATTGAGCCTCCTGTGAATGCGGATGATTTTGGAACTCAAGCTCCTGAAGATGTTGCTTTTTCGACCTACCAAGAGGCGGAGCGCGTTTACCGAACAAAGTTGTCGGATTTGGCGGAGCGCGCTCATCCGGTGATTCAAAAGGTGCAAGAAGACCAGTCGAACGACTACCAGCAAATCTTGGTCCCGTTTACAGACGGTCGAAAGACCATGCAAGTTGCCACAAACATCGACGAAAGCGTTGCAACATTGGGAGTGAGTGTGATGGAGAGCCTCGAAAAGGCGGTTGTTTTGGCCATCATCGATCAATACTGGAAGGAGCACCTGCGGGACATGGACGATTTGCGATCCAATGTTCAGCTGGCCCGTTTTGAGCAGAAGGATCCTCTGCTTATCTACAAGTTTGAATCGTATGAGTTGTTTAAGGCCATGGTTCAGCGCATGAATGCGGATGTTGCTTCATTCTTGCTTCGTTGCACGATTCCAACGGGCCAGCAAGGCCAGCAAGTGCAACAGGCGCCACAGCGCCGCACAGCCTTGCCGAACAAAATCAGCCTTTCGAAAGAAGGAGTGCAAAACATTCAAGAGCAGGCGATGTCGCAGTCGCGACAGAACGCAGCTCAGGGTCTTCGACGTGGACAACATGCGCCTGGAACTGCTCTTGCCGGAGCCTCTTCACAGACGGCACCGCCACAGAAACAAATGCCTGTGCGCAGTGACAAAAAATTTGGTCGAAATGACATGGTCACCGTGAGCAGAGGAGATGAGGTCAAAGTGATGAAATTCAAGAAGGCTGAGGCCCTGTTAGAGCAAGGTTGGAGTTTGCAAGGCCCAGCGGACTAGGCCCAGCGGACTAGGATCAGCGGACGAGGATCAAGGGTTCCGGAGCGCTGAGTCAGTTGTGCTGAACGATGTTCAGATGACTTCGTTTACCGCTTTGCGAAAATTTGAAGCGGTTGCAGGGGTTGACAAACTGTCTGGTTCGTGGATGAGAAGGTAGAAGCTCGAAACGCCTTTGGACTCGGCTTTGGCAATCCATTCGGCCCAATCTTTTAAACGTTGATCATCCGCCGGATGACCCTCGTAGCCGCCGAATCGCACCAAAATATGGGGAGCTGTGACTTGCATGTGGAGCGCATCCCTTCGACCTGCCGTATCGCTGATGACGGAGCCTACATTCAGTTCGGCCAAACGATGCCAGTGCTCTTGATTTCCAAGGAACCAATCAGGATGCCTGAATTCCACAGTCAAAGGCAATTCCCGGGGCCATTTTTCGAGGTACGTCCAAAATGCATCGGCATGCTTTGGCGCAAAATGGGGAGGCAGTTGAATGAATGATGGACCGAGACGATTACCGAGTGCGAGCAAACCTGCGATGAAGTCATCGGTTGGGCCATCGCAGTTCTTGAACCGCCGAAAGTGCGTGATGATTTGTGGAAACTTGCAGCAAAAGCGAAATTCTTCGGGAGTCGCTTCTCCCCATTCGCGCATTTTTTCAGGGGAATAAATGCGGTAATGCGTTGCATTGAATTCAATGGTGCTGAATTGCTTGCCATAAGCTTCCGGATAAAGTCTGCGCGGTGTTTTTATGGGATAGGTGTTGCCCACCCATTGCGGGATGTTCCATGAGGTGCCGCCGGCATAAACCTCGGCGGAAGTTTTCGAGTTGCGCAATAACCAGGATGTGCTAGGCAACGCGAAAAAATCCGATGTTAGGTGATCAATCGAGGGTAATTTTCCAAACTTCATGCAGGTGCAAATATCGCTGCATTGCTTCGGAATATGTGGGAGTAAGGAGAATCGGGAAGCGGTTATGTTTTTTTGAGGATTGCATCAGTGAATTTTGGATTGCGATGAGCAAAATGGTAATGAACTGCAAGATTGATTGGGATTAGTTTCAGCTCATGTTTCGAGGCGATGAATTGCTTCTACCTCGCCACTGCATCCAATGTGGCTTATGGCTCACTGAGCAGGAATATTGGAGAATGGGGTGCGCGGTTTGTGAGAAAAAATGGCCAGATTTACGAGGGAATCCTGGTGAATTGTTGATGCAAGAGCGTTGCATGATGCATCGCATGTGGACTGGTTTTAGACTTCGTGAAAACGCAGCGCTCGAGGGTCAAATACGTGCATTGAAATACCAGGGAAGACGAAGGTTAGGGCAGCACTGGGGACGATGGGTGGCATCATCAAGCAAAGCTCCAAAATCACCAGGCAACACCACTGTGCTGGTGCCTGTTCCGTTGCACTGGAAAAGGAACTGGAAGCGAGGTTTCAACCAAGCTGAATGGATTGCAAAGGGTGTGTCGAAGGAATGGAATTTGGCGGTGTATCCGAAGGCCTTAAAACGTCAAACTCATGGTCAGAGCCTCACGAGCCTTTCGAGGAAAAGGCGTCATGATTTGACGGTGTCTGCCTACACCTTAGGTTCCAAATGCCCTCCGCACGGCGCACAGATTGTTCTGGTGGATGACGTGATGACCACGGGCTCCACCTTTCGTGCTTGCGCTGCGGTCTTGGAGTCAGCAAATCACCAAGTCCTTGGGGCGCTCACTCTGGCACTTGCATGAACACGAATGCCACGGGAACTGCGGTATCTTTGTATTAAATTCGACAGGGTTTACCTTACAATGTCCTCGAGTAAAGCACCATACAAAACCTTGATTCCACAGTGTCTGGCATTGTTGAAAGGTGAACCAAGTTTGGTTGCTAATTTGGCGAATGTTTCCGCCGCGTTGAAGCAGTCAAGAGGTTGGCATTGGGTGGGGTTTTACAGGGTAGACGATGCCCGAGACGAATTGGTTCTGGGGCCTTTTCAGGGGCCTGTAGCCTGCACACGACTGCGCAGAGGCAAAGGCGTTTGTGCTGCAGCATGGGAAACGGCTACCCCACAAATTGTACCCAACGTTCATGAATTCTTGGGGCACGTGGCTTGCAGCAATGCCACCAATTCAGAATTGGTAATTCCGGTTGAAGCAGGTGGCCGTGTCGTAGCTGTTTTGGATATTGATTCAGTTGAATTTGATGCATTTTCAAGGTCGGATGTTGAAGCATTAAAACCGCTGATTGAAGCAATTGAAGGGTCATGGAATCAATGGGAAGCGTGAAGTTTCGACAGTCTCATATCCACGCACTGAGCGTTTTGTTTTTGTGCTTTTGCAGCTGTGCTCAAATTTCCTCCCCAACAGGAGGCCCGATGGATGAAGACCCGCCTCAGGTTCTATCAATGGAGCCCTCTTCGGATATGGTCAATGTCAGACCTTCAAAATTGAGTATCGCTTTCGATGAGTTTGTGGCTTTGAAAAATCCACAGCAGCAGCTGGTGATTTCGCCGCCTATTTTGACCAAACCATCTTTTCGAATCCGAGGCAAGTCTGTGGAACTTGAAATGGATCCGGCATTGTATCAGGATTCCACTACGTATGTTTTTTCTTTTGGAAAAGGAATTGTTGATTTACACGAATCCAACCCTGCCGTTGACCTGAAGTGGGCCTTTTCAACGGGACCGACAATTGACTCCCTTGAACTAGCGGGTCAGGTCGTAGATCGCACCACGGGAGACGCGAAGGAGGATCTTCGAATCCTGTTGTTTCGAAATCCTTACGAGTTGGACTCCGTTTTGTCAGGCGCTCTGCCTGATGCCGTTGGTGTGACAAATGCTGAAGGAGTGTTTCGGATTGATCATTTGAGTGCAGGCAATTTTTTTCCGTTGGCATTGGACGATGTGAATGCAAATTATGCATGGGATGAGGGCGAATACCTCGCTTTTGACAGTGTGTTGATTGCTTCAGGAGATAGCACGCAGTCAATCTTTCTCGGTTTTCAGCCGCAAGAAGAGGACGGTCTTAAATACATCGAATCGAGTTATGTAGATTCGACGGGAGCAATTCGAATATCGGCCCCATTGCTAGGCGAAGTCGAATCAGAAGAATGGAAGGCTCTATCCCAAGGCGCGGGGATTCGATCGCCATGGGAGCGCACTGCAGATAGTGTTTTTATGTGGATAGACTCCACCTTGATTGAGGATGCTATGGAACTGCAGGTGGTTTGGTCGGGGCGGTCGTTTAACGATACATCAAGCGTGCGGTTGGACCGCAAGCCACCCCGAAAGCGGCCCATGCCGTTGGAAAAACTCCCCCGATCTTCAGTGGCCGAAACCAGCCGTGCTCTGTCATTTGATCGTGCGGTGCAGGTGCAGGATTCGAGCCGTTGGATGCTCATCAGTGATTCGGATACGCTGTCGCTGAGCGATTTCAGTGTCAGCGACGTTCGCGATGGGAATTTGAGCCGTGAGCTGTATTTAAACCACGCCGAATCGGACGGTGCAGAATATCAGTTGGTGGCTTTCCCCAACGCATTCACCAATCCATTTGGTGTTGCGCAAACGGATACCTTGACTTGGCGTTGGAAAGCTCATCCGTCCGATTTCTTTGGTGAGTTGAAAGTGGAGTTGAGCAATCTGCCTGGAGCAGGCTGGTTTATCCTTCAATTGAATAAGAAGCCACCCTTTCGTCTCCAGTGTTCGGCGGATACCGCGTTGGTCTTTGAGCGTTTAATTCCGGGCACTTACAAGCTTGGTTTTGAGTGGGATGTAAATGGTAACGGGGTGTGGGAATTGGGTGATTTGAAGCGTTTTGAAGTTCCTGAGCCTTATTTTTACCCAGCAGAAAACCCTGCAATCCGATCGAATTGGTTGGTTGAATGGTTGTGGGACTTTGCTTCTGACCCAGAAAGTAGTGAGCCAATTGAATGATCTGAACATTAGAGAATGCCATTTAATACCCTGATGATTTTCAAAATAGCCAAGCGAAAACCGAGTGTCCACACGACGTTATTATGCATCTTTTCCATTTTCATGGTGGGCGGAATGGTTCGCGCGCAGCTGCCATACATCGCAACATCACAAAACTATTTCTGTGCGGGCTCTGGAGATGAGGTGACGATGTATTGCAATGTGCTCGCTTTTGATCCAACAACCAATGTGGAAGATTGGTCTTTTTCTTGGCAGCCTGCGGCTGATGTGAGCAATGCTTCCGAGCAAATCGTTACCATTTCACCGGGATCTACCACAGAGTTTTTTGCAACCATGGTAGCTCCTGACGGGACCGTTTTCGAGGACGCCATCACCATTACCGTTTTTCCAGATTTTTCGGTTGATGCTGGATCGGATTTGGCGGTGTGCAGCACCATAGCTGAGTACCTGAGTGCGTCAGTGGACATACCTGATGCCGTTGAATGGTCGTGGGAACCTGCCTTGGGGTTGAGCAATGCCAACGTTTCGGGCCCGCAGCTGTTGCAAGAAATCACCCAACTGTATACGGTGACAGCGACCATCGCTGCCTCCACCGCATTCTCATCTGGTAATGCCTGCACAGCGAGTGATCAGATTGAAGTCATTTCGATTTTCCCAAGCATGAGTTTGGGTCCGGACTTGGTGGTTTGCACGGGTGAAGAGGTAACTCTGGATCCGGGCCTGCCTATTAATTATGGTTATGAGTGGTCCGTGGCTGGAGAAACCTTGCCTGTGTTGTCCGTGACCTCTCCAGGAACATTTGGCTTGAATGCCACTTCGCCCGAGGGCTGCGTCCAATCCGATGTGGTTGAGGTTACTTTCACAGAAGGACCAGAATTGGCGTTGCCCGATACCGTATTTGGATGTGAATTTCCAGGCATTGTGCTTGACGCTACACCTTCAAATCCGAATACAGGGCCGTTTCAATACACGTGGTCAACAGGAATGAATGAGGCTTCGGTCACGCTGAATGAAAGCGGCATTTATGAAGTTTTGGTGTCAGATGCAGGAGATTGCACTGCCTCGGAGACAGTTTTGGTTCAAGTCCTTTCCAGTCCAAGTGCATCCCTCCCTGCAGACACCTCGTTTTGTTTTGCTGACTTTCCCGAAGTTTCTTATCAGTTGGCAGTGCCAGCGGGTTTTCCCACTTACGCATGGACGACTGGCGAGCAAGGAAATCTAATCAGCATTGATGAACCAGGGCTCTACGGTGTCGTCGTGACCAACGACTTAGGTTGCAGTAACGAGCAGATGACGTTGGTCCAGGAGTTTTGCTCTGAACCGGCGCTGTTCGTCCCCTCTGCGTTTACACCAGATGGAGATGGTTTGAATGAAACGCTCAGAATTGAGGGGAAAAACTTGATTGAATTGGACTTTCGCCTGTACAATCGGTGGGGTTCTTTGGTTTGGCAGGCCGATACCATTGGAGATTATTGGCATGGGCAAGCGCCGGATCGGACGCACTACGTGCAAGATGATTTGTATGTCTGGAAGGCCAAATACCGCCATTACCTCGACGCAAATGGCCAACTGAGCCCCTACACAGAAGCATCAGGTTCTGTTCGGATTCTCCGGTAATTGCATGCGATCAAGACTTGCTGGCCTGCATTGCTTCCACGTGTGTTCAAGAGTTGATTTCGAGGAATCGCTTCACGGCCGACAGCGTGCCGAAAACCACCAAGGTGTCAGTTTCCTGGATGACCATCTCAGGCTTCGGGACCCCGATGATGTGCTCTTGACTTTCTTCCGCGGTATTTTCTGATTCAAAAACCCTTCGAATGGTAATCAATCGCAATTCATAACGCGTGGTCAAATCAATGCTTCCGAGTGTTCGGCCAATGCAGTTTTGTGGAGCGTGGATTTCAGCGATTTCATAGTCATCGGGGAGAGCCAAAAATCCGCCAATATTCGGGTGGATTAAACGCTCTGAGACCACACTTGCAACCTCGCTCTCAGGCGTCAGGATTTCCTTTACGCCCAAGCTGGACAAAATCCGTTTTTGGTGATCTCCATTCGATCGAACAATTACCCGTGGGACACTCAAATCCAAGAGGTTGAGCGCGGTCAATATCGTTGCTTCGAAGTTTTCTCCGATGGCAACGACGGCTGCGTCCATGTCCTGAACCCGTTGCGTTTGTAAGGCACGAATGTCTGTAGAATCAAGCGTCACCGCTAACGCAACGTCGTCTTTTATTCCTTCAGAACGGGCTGTGTTGTTGTCAAAAGTGAATACTTCAGCTCCTTTTGAGGCGAGGGAAAGTGCGATTTGTTTTCCGTAACGGCCCATTCCAAAAACGGCAAATCGAGATGATTTCGGCATGATGGATGATTCAGTGGTTGTTTTCGAACTTATTTCGTTGATAGCGCTTTTGTGCAATCCTTCAAAATGACGAGGAAAGCGGCGATGTCTTCAAAGGTATTGTACAATGGGACAGGCGCCATGCGGATGACATTGGGTTCTCGCCAGTCCGAGATGACACCAGCCTCTGTCAATGCTTCAAACAGCGTTTTCCCAAATCCGTGAGCCGCCAATGAAAGCTGGGCCCCTCGTCGCTCCGGATCTTGCGGTGTGATGAGTTCAGCTCGAAACCCCACTTCGGCAGCAACTTCTTGGATGCCGGCTTCCATGTAAGCCGTAAGTCGTTTGCTTTTTTCACGTAACCGATCAATTCGTGCGTCCAAAAACATTGTGAGGGAGCTCGCGTGAACAGCCATGTTCAATACCGGTGCGTTGGACATTTGCCAAGCTTCGGCAGTCTTCATGCTTTCGAATTTCGGCTCCATCAAAAAACGCCGCTGTGCATCATGTCCCCACCAACCATCAAACCTCGGGATATCTTCTCTTGCAACATGCTTTTCGTGGATGAAAGCACCTGCGACAGCACCGGGACCGGAATTGAGGTATTTGTAGGAGCACCAACAAGCAAAATCGACATTCCAGTCGTGCAAGTGCATCGGAACATTGCCCATCGCATGCGCCAAGTCAAAACCGCAATAAGCTCCCGCGGCATGTGCCGCTTTCGTGATCCTTTGCATGTCCATCAGTTGGCCCGTGAAATAATGCACGCCGCCCAACATGACCAATGCCAACTCGTCTGCATGCGCTCGAATGGCCTCTTCAATGTCCTCCTCTTCAATGAAGGTTGCCCCGGAACGGGGAGTGATTTCAATCAGATCTGTTTCAGGATTTCCGCCGTGGAAACGGATTTGACTTGCGAGGGCATATTGATCTGATGGAAATGCCTTGGCTTCGCAAATGATTTTGGTTCGCTTGCCTTTTGGAACATAAAAGCTGACCAAAAGCAAGTGTAAATTTACCGTTAACGCGTTCATAGCCACGACTTCGTTTTGCTTTGCACCCACCAAATGTGCGAGTCCTTCCGCAAGTTTCTCATGGTAGCTGACCCAGGGATTCTGAGCATGGAAGTGCCCTTCAACTCCCCATTGCGCCCAATCGTCGAGTTCTGTCTTGAGCGCTTGATGTGCGGATTTTGGCTGCAATCCCAGGGAGTTTCCGGTGAAGTAGATCACTTCTTTCCCATTGATTACGGGCATATGGAAGTCAGATCTTCTCGCCGGAACAGGATCATTTTTATCCATAGAACGCGCGTGCTCGATGCTAAATGTATACTTCGGATTGGCCTCCATTGATGCGGGTTTGACGTTTGGATAAAGTTCCAACGAAAAAGTACATTTTTTTGAAATCCTTATAAGAAAAAGATAACAAAGCCTTGAACAATCAGGCTTCCGTCAAGGATGATGCTGTACAACCATTCTCCGC
>CBFIEJ010000036.1:0-21022 GCA_965661575.1 uncultured Flavobacteriales bacterium
ACGGCATTTGCGATTCATTCGAAGTGGGCGGTTGTCAAGACGAAACCGCGTGTAACTACGCGGCGGACGCTACAGATGATGACGGTTCTTGCGAATATGCGGAAACTGGTTATGATTGCGAAGGCAACTGTCTAGCTGATGCTGACGGAGACGGTGTATGTGACGAATTTGAAATTGCAGGTTGTCAAGATGAGACCGCGTGCAACTACAATGCGGATGCGACCGATGAAGACGGATCTTGTACCTATGCAGACGAAGGCTATGACTGCGATGGCAACTGCCTCGAAGACATGGATGGAGATGGTGTCTGTGATCCATTTGAAGTAGCAGGCTGTCAAGACGCAACAGCTTGTAACTACAATGCTGATGCTACGGATGATGATGGTTCTTGTACTTATGCAGACGAAGGCTACGACTGTGAAGGCAATTGCCTCGCAGACGCAGACGGTGACGGCATTTGCGATTCATTCGAAGTGGGCGGTTGTCAGGATGATACAGCTTGCAACTACAGTGCAGAAGCTACCGACGACGATGGCTCATGCACCTATGCTGATGCGGGTTACGATTGCGATGGCAACTGCTTGACAGATGCTGACGGAGACGGTGTATGTGACGACCTTGAAATCGCGGGTTGTGTTTACACGAACGCAGCAAACTTCGATGCCACGGCCACAGATGACGACGGCAGTTGTTCATTCGAAGGTTGCCAGAACGACGATTTTGCAAACTTCAATAGCTATGCCAATGCAGATGGTGATTGTTCCGATGCACCTGTAAGTGCCGACTTCAATGGAGACGGTGTGGTGCAGAACCAAGACCTCTTGGACTTCCTGTTGGCCTATGGCCAGTCTGGTCCTGTCTGGGGTGGTGTTGATTGGGTGCAAGAAGCGTGTAATATCGAGCCAATTCCTCTGGAAGACCTCTACACTCCAGTGGACTACTGTGGTTCTGAAGATCCAGCTCCGTTGTGTGACATGATGGGCTGTACTTACCCAGAGGCTAGCAACTATGACGCTGATGCGACTGTTGATAGTGGGGACTGTGTTTGGACAGGTTGTACAGATGCTGATGCGCTCAATTACAACTCAATTGCCAACTTGGATGACGACACATGCAACTACCAAGTTTGTCCTGACTTCAACAACGACGGACAAGTACAGGCGCAGGATCTGTTGAACTTCTTGCTTGCTTGGGGAATGACATATTGATCTGACATAGACTGCGATATACAGGCCACCTTTCCATGGAAGGGTGGCCTGTTTCATTTGGTGGAAATCGTTTAAGAGCCTAGTTTTGCCAAAAATATCTTTGAAATGTCATCTTCTTTCCGACCATCAGTTGCGTTGCTGCTCTTTGTTTTATTTGCTGCAAACCTGAAAGCACAGGACTACTTGCATCAGGTGATTGTTCTCAATGAAGGATGGTCTGACTGGCAAACTGGAGAGGTTGTTGAGCCAGCTACTTTGGCTGTTTATGACCCTGGGCTGGAAACGTACACGGTTGTGGATACCATTGAGGATGCAGGCTTTGTTTCAGATGCCCTGGTTTTTGATGAGAAGATTTTTGTGGCTGCTGATGGATCACTGTTGAAATACGACGCCAACTCATATGAACTGCTTCAATCCAAAAGCATTTTGGGTATTCGCAAAATATTGAAGCACAACGATTTAATATACATTACTCGAGGAGGTTTGGATGATCAAGGGATGAGCCTGCAATTGGATGCATACTTCCAGTGGTATGACGCTGAGTCCTTAGAATTGGTGGGAGAGTTGACAGCATCCGAAAATGGTCCTCAGTTCGCCACGGAAGGCATCGCTGTGGATGGAGACCGGATTTACTTCGCCATCAACAATGCTTTTGAATGGGGCAATGAAGTAGGATTCCTTGGTTCTTATGATGTGCAGGGCGATGAGTACGATGAGTGGGACTTGGGTGAAAATGGGGTCAACCCTTACCACTTGTTCGAAGTGGGAGGAGCGGTTGTAAGTGTGAACAACAGGGACTATGGCTCAACCTCGCTCAGTGTTTTGAATGTGACTGACAATGCGATTGAAACGATTGAAGTTTCAGAAGCCAATGCCGGCTGCCTCGCGGCCGTCGCCGTGGATTCAGAACTGCGTTATCAAATCACGGGAGAATCGGTGGTGCGTCAGACGAATGCACAGGACTTCTCGAGTTCAACAGAATGGATTTCGGATTGCTCTGCTTATTACGGGATGGCGGTTGATGCGGTGTCTGGAGATGTGTACGGTTCAGTTACAGATTACAGTACGTTTGGATTGATGGAAGTGCGAAGTGCAACGGGGCAGTTGATCAGCCAGTTTGACTGCGGAGTCAGTCCGGGTGTGATTTGCATGGACATCAGAAACGTATCAGATATTGCAAGCGATCTCCAGCAAAATGCTTTGGTGCGGTCTTCCCGCGAGCAATTTGACGTTTTGGGCCGTGCGATGCCTTTCGGACCGGCGCATGGAGTCATGATCGATAGTCGCGGTCGAAAGGTGATCTCTCTCGATCGAAATTGATGCACTGCGGATTCCGCTTAAAGGAGGAACAGCAGAAAAGCTAATCCTCCACCCAAGGTCAGTTTCTGCCACGCCGAAACGGATTCAATCCGTTTGCGAAACAATTGGACAGTGGCTCCTGCATAGGGCAGCAAAAAGATGAGGCTTTCGGTGCCAAGGTTGAACTGGATAGAAGCCAAAACAGTCGCACCGATGAGCAAGGGCCATGTGCAAAGGTGTGCGATTTTAAGAAAGTGTACGGTACGTTCTCGTCCCCAGCGCACGGGAATGGTGTCGTATCCGGAAGCCGCATCCCCTGACATGTCTTGCAAGTCTTTTGTTACCTCTCTTAAGAACGTAATGAAGAGACTGAGCAATGCATAGGCAATCAAACCTTTCCCGTTCGGTTCCTGAAGGATTTCGTGCCATGCGCCGAATTCGAAGGCACCAAGTGTGCACCAAACGGGTAGTTGGCCGACGATCAAGGCTACGACGATGTTGCCTCGAAGAAACCGCCTTTTGAATAAGGGGGAGTAGAGCCAAAGTAATCCAGCGACAACAGTAGACCACACAAAAGGCGTGAGCGTTCCCCAATCGATAGAAATGGCGAGCGCCATGGATAAGGCTGCTCCAACCATGAAGTGATGCAGCAACAATGCAGTTCTGCGGCTTACCACCCGCCCAACAAGGGCACGTCGAGGCTTATTGATCAGATCTTCTGCTACATCAAAATAATCGTTGATGACATTGCCGCTCGCCGCTAGTAACATCATGATAATCAGCGGGATGACAAAACCTGTTTCGATCAATCCAGAAACACCTGGTTTGATCCACGCCATGCGAATAAGCGTCATACTGATACCAACCATGAGGACATTCCAGGGACGCGTGATTCTGATACAAGCCCAAAAAGGAGATGCAGTGATCGGGATGATATGTTTGGATTGTTCAGCCATTTGAGGCATCAATCAATTGACCAACTGCGGTGTTTGAATCTTCGGGATCTGGTCTGTGCAAGGCATAATTGAATCCAGAATGAATGGCATGGCCTCCAACGGTACCGTCTTTTCCAAGCGCGAGATAGCCCACTTGTAAATCTTCCACCGGCATGGCTTTCATGATGCGATGAACAGCTTCTTCGCAGGCTTCTTGGGCCAAAGCTCCTTGTTTCATCAATTCAACTACAAGGAAGGAGCCGACCGTTTTCATTACGGCTTCCCCAAGACCGGTGGCTGTAGCACCGCCAATAGCACCATCCACGTACAGTCCGGCGCCAATGATAGGACTATCTCCTACGCGACCGTGCATTTTAAAAGCGACACCACTTGTGGTGCATCCTCCAGCGAGTCGTCCCTGATGATCCAGTGCCAGCAGTCCAATCGTATCGTGATTTTCGATATTGATCTCGGGTGCATAATTGGATTCAAGCCGCCATTTTTCCCAAGCCTTTTTGGATGCTTCGGTCAGAAGTGGTGATTTGGGCATGTTGAGTTCTCTGGCGTACTGCTCGGCTCCGGCTCCCGCCAGCATGACGTGTGGTGTGTTCTCCATGACTTTTCGAGCCAAAGAAAGAGGGTGGGCAACGTTTTGAACAAAGCAAACGCTTCCAGCATTTTGCATGTGATCCATAATGCAGGCATCCAACGTTACGAACCCGTCGCGATCAGGCAAACCGCCTAATCCTACGCTTTGTCCTGTGGGGTCGGCTTCAACAACTCGTGCGCCCGCTTCGATCATATCCAAAGCTGTACCACCTTTTGCAAGCGATTCGAAACCGGCTTGATTTGCCGGGATTCCATGGTTCCAAGTGGATACCATTGTTGCTGAGCCGGAGGGTTCTAGGATGTTGTTTGTGGAAGTATGGTCCTTCTTATTTGACCTCGCTAATGCATGTTGCCAGCCCAAGCCAATTCCTACACCTCCCGCGAGCGCTGTAGCTCGTCGTAGAAAATTTCGTCTGTCTACGCTCATTCACCGAAAGTCGCACAAAAAACCAGAAAAAACTAGTTTTCTTCATTGGATAAAAATGTCAAAACAAGCCATGGCAAAACAAATAAGTCTGCAAGTACAGCGAAGAGCAATGTGAGTGAGATCAAGACCCCGATGTAGAATGTTCCGAGGAAGCTGCTCAACGACAAGGTGATGAATCCGCCACACAGGATGATGCTCGTGATGATGATGGCTTTGCCAGCGCCGATAAACGAACGTTTCACGGCGTACGGAAGACTCCTTCCTTTGGACAATTGGATTCGAAGCTTGCTGATGAAGTGAATCGTGTCGTCCACAGCAATTCCAAATGCAATGGTGAAAATGATGCTGGTGGAAAGCTTGAGGTCGATGCCGGTCCACCCCATAATGCCCGCGATGAGCAGCAAAGGAACAAAGTTGGGGATGAGGCTGATGAAAACCATGGACACACTTCTGAACATGAGACCTGCGATGAGCGCAACGATTAGAAAGGCAATGCTCAGTCCTTTGACCATGTCACCCGCAAGGGACCCAACGTTGAGATCGATGAGTTGTGCCGTTCCTGTGACCCTCATGGAGATTGACGAGTTGGGCAATGCAGTGGCAAACCAATGGAGCAATTCGCGATTTTTTTGCTTGTAGTGCTGTGCACCCAGATCTGGGAGTTTCCCAAAAATGCGCAGCGAATTTGATGCTTCATGTGCCACTAAACTTAAAGCAGAACTAGCACCGAAGCGGTCGAGGGATCGCAGCATTGCATCAAACTTCTGTTGCGTGGATGGCAATCGCTCAAAGGCGCTTCCATCTCCGTTGCTCCAGCGGTTGATTTGGGCAAAGATGATATCCGAGCTTACGACCGCGCCGACCCCATATTGGTCTTTGAGATAGGCCGTGATTTTGGCCATGTCTTGTTGCACGTCGAGATCGAAAATCGAGGCGCGATCATCCACTTGAATGGCCAGTTCGAAGGGCCTTACGCCCGCAAACTCTCGCTCAAAAAAGTTGAATTCTTGTCGAAAAGGATCGTCTTCTGCCAGATCTTCGAGAAGAACGTTGTCCACGTTGATTTGCGCTGCCCCAATCGCGGCCAAGGTGCAAATAGCGAGCGTTGTCCATCGGATCCACTGGCCTCGTTTCAAGGCATACTTCAGAGCGCGCTGAAGCGTTCGATTCCAAAAGGTTCCAGAGCCTTCGTTCGTGATGTTCGGAGCGGGATAAAGAACCATTACTGCGGGCAACAAGCTAAACGCGAGAACGTAGGCGACGCCTACACCCGCAGCAGCATACAGCCCAAAATCTTGAATGGGAACAACCGAAGAGGTGATGAGCGTCAAGAAACCAATGGCTGTGGTAAGCGTGGTTAAAAAAGTTGCCAGTCCAACTTCTTTAAAGGCCGTCGCAATGGCGGACGATTGCGATGCATTTCCTCGAAGTTCCTCATAGTATCTGGACAGAATGTGAACGACGTCACTGATGCCCACCACGAAGATGATGGTGGGAAGGACGATGGTCATGACGTCAATCGACTTCCCGGTGAGCTCCATGATGCCTAACGTCCAGAGTCCACTGAGCAATACCACTAGAAGCGGGATGACAACACCCCAAGCGCTGTGAAAGGCAAGCCAGAGAAAAAGAACAATGATGATCATGCCGACTGAAACAAAAAGGACCACTTCGCGTTGCATGACCTCGACGTAGTATTTCTGTGCGACTGCACGGCCCGCGATGTGACTCTTGTGTTCCCAGGAATCCGCAAGTCTCAAGATGGCGGTTGCCAATTCATCGCACCCTTCTTTCGATAGCTTTTGTTCGTGCGCCACTTGGATGGTCAATGCACTTCCATTTTGGGAGACAAACGTGCCAACGTAATTGCTCCGGTTGGCGATGCGAATGGAATCGGCCCTGAGATTGCTGGCTACCAAGGAGTCAGGTGACTGCCAACGAAGCAATGGCCGTTGCACCAACGAGAGCCCCATTCGGATTGGCTCACGGATCTGTGTGGGAGACAGGACGGAGGTGACGAATGGCAGGCCTTTGAGCTCTTCTGCATAGCCTTCAACATCTCGGAGGAATTCAGAATTATAAATGCCCGAAGGGCTTTCAATGCCAACAATCAGGAAGTCATTGTCTGATTCGAAACGATCTCTGAAATCAAGGTAGAAGGCTGTGTGCTGATCGTCTTTTGGAAAGAAACTTTCGAAGTCATAGTTGAATCCAATTTGACTTACCCGCCATGCCATAACGATGGAAACCAGCGATATACAGGCTAGTACCCAGCGAGCTCTGTTTTTCCACTTTGCGGTTTTCAATGGTTCCATGCACGAGGATAACAATTTGTATCCACCTCGGTTCAATGAAAAAGCCCTTGGACGAGAATTCATCCAAGGGCTTTCTGCGGCGCTGCTTGCGCTTGTGTGATAGTAGGATTACTTCACCTCTTCGAAATCAACGTCAGTCACTTCAGGATCACCTGCATCGGCTTGTGCTCCGCCGGCTTCGCCTTCGGGCGCTCCGCCTTGTGCTCCTTGGTCAGCGTACATTTCTTGACTTGCAGCTTGGAATGCTGCATTGAGCTTTTCCATTCCGGCTTTGCAGCCGTCGATGTCTTGCTCTGAATGCGCTTTTTTCAGCTCTTCCAAAGCGGCGTCGATGGGCCCTCGATTGCCTTCAGAGATTTTATCTCCAAATTCGCTCAATTGTTTCTCGGTCTGGAAAATCAACGCATCGGCTTGGTTCAGCGTTTCAATGCGCTCTTTGGCTTGTTGATCGGCTTCTGCGTTAGCCTCTGCTTCCTGCTTCATGCGCGTGACTTCATCTTCACTAAGGCCGCTGGATGCTTCGATTCGAATGTTCTGTTCTTTTCCAGTGGCCTTGTCCTTGGCACTGACTTGGATGATCCCGTTCGCATCGATGTCAAAGGTGACTTCAATTTGGGGCGTTCCTCTCGGTGCTGGTGGGATATCCGCCAATTGGAATCGTCCAATGGTGCGATTGTCGGTAGCCATAGATCGTTCTCCTTGCAGTACGTGAATTTCCACGCTTGGCTGGTTGTCTGATGCCGTGCTGAACGTTTCTGACTTTTTCGTTGGGATGGTGGTGTTCGCATCGATCAATTTGGTCATTACGCCACCCATTGTCTCAATTCCGAGAGAAAGCGGAGTAACGTCCAAGAGCAATACATCCTTCACGTCTCCTGAGAGGACACCGCCTTGAATGGCAGCACCGATGGCGACGACCTCGTCTGGATTGACTCCTTTCGATGGCTCCTTGCCGAAATAATTTTTGACCGCGTCCTGTACAGCTGGGATTCGCGTAGAACCTCCGACGAGAATGACCTCATCGATGTCTGATTTTTCCAAACCAGCTGCTTTCAGAGCTGTGGCACATGGTTCGATGGTGCGCTTGACCAAGGAATCTACAATCTGTTCGAACTTGGCACGGGAAAGGGATCGTACGAGGTGCTTAGGAACGCCATCAACAGGCATGATGTATGGCAAGTTGATTTCAGAACTTGTGGTGCTCGAGAGTTCGATTTTTGCTTTTTCTGCAGCATCCTTTAAGCGCTGCAGGGCCATGGGGTCCTTCGAGAGATCGAGTCCTCCGTTTTCATCCTTGAACTCTTTCACCAACCATTCGATGATCGCCTGGTCGAAGTCATCGCCTCCGAGGTGAGTGTCTCCATCCGTGGAGAGTACTTCAAAAACTCCGTCGCCCAGTTCCAAAATCGAAACGTCGTGGGTTCCTCCACCCAAGTCGAAAACAACAATTTTTTGGTCAATCGCTTTTTTGTCCATTCCATAAGCCAAAGCAGCTGCTGTAGGCTCATTGATGATGCGCTTTACCTCCAAACCAGCAATCTCACCTGCTTCCTTCGTAGCCTGACGCTGAGCGTCGTTGAAGTAGGCGGGCACGGTGATCACAGCACCAGTCACTTCGGCACCGAGGTAATCTTCTGCTGTCTTCTTCATTTTTTGAAGGGTCATGGCGCTGATTTCCTGTGGTGTGTAGAGACGATCGTCAATTTTCACGCGAGGCGTGTTGTTCTCTCCCTTGACCACCTCATATGGGACACGCGAAGTTTCTTTTTTGACTTCGTCAAATGAACTTCCCATGAACCGCTTGATGCTGTATATGGTTTTGGTTGGATTCGTGATGGCTTGTCGCTTCGCCGGTTCACCGACTTTTCGCTCACCACCTTCAATGAATGCAATGATGGAAGGCGTGGTGCGCTTTCCTTCTGCATTTGTAACAACGACAGGCTCGTTGCCTTCCATGACGGAAACACAGCTGTTGGTGGTTCCCAAGTCTATTCCAATGATTTTACTCATGCTATTAGATTGATTCAATTATTTGGTCTTCTCTTGTCAAGTAGTGTGCCGTTTCAATTTTGATTCAAAACGGCTGACAAGATTGGCACATTGGGACACAACAACTGACAAAAAGTCGAAATTCAGCTGGTGTTTAAGCTTTGTTTAGCGCCAAGGTGTCAGGGTTGTAGTTTTTCAGCGAGACTTTCCAGGTAGGGTGCTGCGTGTGCCATGCGGCTGCCATACCAACTGAAGGCCTCTCCATCTACCAGTACAGGCTTCTTACCCATTGCTTGGAACGCGGCCAGATGTTTTGCTTGAAATGGAAAGGGTTCACTTGGGAGCAATGTCCAGTCTGCACTTTTCTGGTTCCAATCGGCCTCAGAAATTTCAGGATATCGACCGCCTTGCGCTTGTTTTGCGCTGTTCTCGATGCCCCACCATTCCATGACTGCATGAATGAATGTATCATGACCAGCGAGCATCAATGGTTTGTTCCAAACGACATAATCCGCTTGGATCTTGGACGGTCTGGGCTCGCCCCAGGATTTCTCAATTTGATCAATCCATTGCTGTCCTGTCTTTTGCCTTTTGGTGGCTTTAGCAATTTCCCCGCAGGCGTCGAGTGCACTTTGGATGGTTTTCACATCAGTGACAAGTACATCTGCAAAACGCCCGCAGGCCTGGACGAGTTCTCTGTCGTTCTCTTCTTTGCTCGAAATGATAAGATCTGGTTTGAGTCGTTGAACCTTTTCGATATGAAAGCTTTTTGTGCCTCCAACAACGGCGATTCTGTCTGTTTCCGTTCCAGCGCGCACACAAAATTTTGTGCGCCCTTTGAGGTTTTCGCTCAATCCAAGATCAATCAGGTATTCGGTCCAACTTGGGACAAGGCTGACAATTCGCATGGTTCAAAATTACGCAGAGCCTCGTTGAGGTATAAATTCGCACCATGAGGAGGCTCCTACAGTTCATTTTGTGCGCACTAACGATCGTTGGGAACGTGGAGCTGTGCTGCTCTCAGGAAGACCGGCCAAGTGTTGGCTTGGTGCTGACGGGAGGCGGTGCCCGTGGTGCAGCTCATGTGGGAGTCCTTCTCGCCTTGGAGGATTCGGGGATTCCCATTGATTATGTCGTTGGAACGAGTGTTGGTGCGCTTGTGGGAGGATATTATGCTTCTGGATGGAGTCCACAGTTCATGTGGTCAATGCTGAGTACGGAGGAATTTCGATGTCGCGTGACGGGGCAGCCACAGCAAGAATTCGTGTTTGGTTCCGCTCCACATTCTCCAAGTGTCTTCAATATTCGGCTTGGTACAGATCGCGGTGACGTCAGGGGGCACCTGATTTCCAGTTTAGCCTTGGATTGGGGTCTTATGGAAGAGCTCACGCCTGCTTGTGCTGCAGCTCACTCTGATTTTGACTCGCTCATGGTGCCGTTTCGATGTGTCTCGAGTGATGTTTTGGCTAAGAAGGATACGGTTTTCAGTGGTGGGAATTTAGCTCAATCGATTCGCGCTTCGATGTCTTTTCCGTTTTACATGCAGCCCGTATGGTTGGATGGGCGGCCATTTTACGATGGAGGTTTGTACAATAACCGTCCTGTCGACGTGATGATTGAACATTTCGACCCCGATATTATCCTGGTTTCCGGGGTTGAATCAGCTGCGGCTGATTTCAAGTCGGATGATCTCATTTCACAGTTGGAGGCTTTAGTGGTGCGCTATCCAGAACCGGATTCATCCAGTCGTGTCTTTGAAATCGATATTGATTTGGACGTATCAACGCTTGATTTTGACGAGTCAACTCGCGCCTGTGAAGCGGGATATGCGCAAGGTTTGGCATTCATTGATGCGCACCAAAGTGATCTTCCAAGGTTGAACCAGTTGGACGCGATTGTTCACAAACGCACTCATTTCACAGATGCGCTTCCTGAATTCGAGGTGGACCAAATCCAATTGCAAGGATTGGATTTGAATCAGCAGCGCTACGCAGAACAAGTCTTAGGCTTTCGAGGAAGAAATCAGAACGCTGATGCTTTGAAGCGCGGGCTCTTTCTGTTGGAGGCTGATTCTTATGTCGGTCGCGTTTTTCCGACAGCGCAAGAGAGCAATGGTGCGTTCGAAGTTTTACTTGATGCGACAAAAGAGCGCGATCTTAAACTGGAGTTGGGGGGAAATATATCTTCTCGCGGAATGAGTATGGGACATGCTGCAGTTGGATTGAATCGCTTTACTCGGTTGCCGTTCACGTTACAATTGGCGAGCACAGTCGGTCAATTGTATACTGACTTTGGTGCGGGGATTAAATTTCACGTACCTGCGGCGATTCCCGTTGTCTTTGAGCCTGTTTTTAATTTTCGAAGATGGAATTACACCCGCGAACTTGTGGGGTTTTTAAGGGAAATTCGTCCAACTTTTCTCACCTCTGCTGAAATGGAGTGGGGGGGCAGATTGGAGATTTCTACAGGACTGCGGAGCGCGTTACGGGTATCGCTTTTAGGATTGAAAACGACAGATAAAACGTACGCTGAATGGTTGTTTTCGCCCGAGGATCTGACCAATGATGATCGCTTTGGGGGAGCGCAGTTGGGCGTGACATGGATGCACAAGAGCCTGAATCACAGGCAATTTCCGACCCATGGGCACAAAGTTGATCTCGGAGGTCGTTACTTTTCAGGAGACTATGCATCGGAATTTTCTCCATTAGGAGTGGTGGATACGCGCAACTCTGACCAGTCTGAAGTGTCATTTTGGCGTGGCTTCGCACAGATTCAAAGTTTCATGTCCGTGACGGAGAGGTGGTCAGTGGGGCTTAATGTTGAAGGGCGTGTTTCGAATGAGAAGTTGCGAACCACTTACCGCGGATCACTGGCTCAGGCTCCTGTATACAACCCGATGCCCGGAGGGCGCGCTTTGTTTTTAGAGAATTTTAGAGCCTTCGGTTACCATGCCTATGGTGCGATTACAGATTTGGAGTTGATCTATGGGGTGCACCTTCGAGCGGAAATTCATGCATTCAAGGCGACGCCTGGTATTGACAATGCGGATAAAGGGCCTCGGCTCATTTATGATTCGCCGATGTTTTGGATGTCTGGAGCGCGCGTGTGGAAAGAACTTCCCATCGGTCCCATTTCGATGGGTTTAGAATATTACAAGAACGAGCGTGCTCCCCTGTTTTTTGAAGTTCTTTTAGGCTATCGTCTGTTCCAGCTTTCAGCGCGTCGGTAAGTCTTGATTGTTGTAATTTCGCGGCATGAGTCAATTGAAATTTGGGGTTGTTGGCGCAGGACATATTGGGAAAAGGCACATGGAGATGATTCGTCGCAATCCTGCTTTTCAACTGGTTGCATTTGCGGATATTCGGGACAAGGAGGCTTGCGGAGTTGAATACGATATTCCCTGTCATTCGTCATTGCAGGAAATGCTCAGTGTTCACTCCGATCTGGATGTGATTTGCGTTTGCACTCCAAACGGCTTCCATGCGGAGCAAGCAATCTTCGCACTTGAAGCTGATTGCCACGTGGTCATTGAAAAACCGATGGCATTGAATCGTCAAGATGGAGAAGATATCCTGCATTGTGCTCTTTCTCGCGGAAAACAGGTGTTTTGTGTGATGCAAAATCGGTATTCACCACCTTCGATTTGGCTCAAGGAAATGGTCACTTCGGGTGTCCTCGGGAAGATTCACATGGTGCAGGTGCAGTGCTACTGGAATCGCGATGATCGCTATTATGGGAAAATCCCTTGGAAAGGCAAGCTTGATTTAGATGGAGGAACATTATTCACGCAGTTCAGCCACTTCATCGATTTGATGTATTGGGTTTTTGGCGACATCCATCACATTCAAAGCCGTTTCGTTGATTTTAACCACCAAGAAAACACGGATTTTGAAGATTCGGGTTTGGTCTCATTTGAATTCGTAAAGCACAAGGCGCTTGGTACATTCAATTTTTCGACGTCAGTTGCGAATCAAAACTTTGAATCATCCGTCACGATCATCGCCGAAAAGGGCACGATAAAAGTTGGAGGACAATACATGAACGAAGTGGAATACTGCCAGGTCAATGATTACGTTATGCCGGAGTTGCCTCCTTCGAATCCAGCCAATGATTACGGCCATTATAAGGGGTCTGCAGCAAACCACGGTTACATCTTTGAGAACATCGAGGCTACGCTGACTGGACAGGGACAAATCACGACCAACGCTTTGGAAGGACTCAAGGTTGTTGACATCATTGAACGGATGTATGCAGCGGGTGATCGCCCATTGAAAGAGAAATGAGAATCGCGAATGTCGTTCTGAATGACTTCACCCGTGACAATCGGGTGCTCAAAATCTCCTCGACTTTGACGGATGCAGGCCATGAGGTGGCCGTTGTTGCGCTTCACAAGGACAATTTGCCTAAAGTTGAGAAGCATTCAGGAGGTTTCATGGTGCATCGAATTGTGCTGCACATGCCAACGCGGCCGTTTCGCGGAGCGCTCAAGTTGGCGGAACTTGCATTTCGGATTGCCTTTGTATACCGGCGGTTTGATGCATGGCATTGCAATGATGCGGAAGCCTTTGCCATCGGATTACTGGCGAAGGGACTTCGTCCGAGTTTGAAGTTGATCTATGACTGCCATGAATTTGAGGGGGAGCGCAATGGCAAGTCCACGGGCTACCTCAAGGGAATTCGTTGGCTGGAACGTCGTTTCATACGTTTTGCGGAGGAGGTGATCGTTGTTGGTCCCTCCATTGGCCGAGCTTATCAAGAGCGTTACGAAAAGTATGGCTTGCCACCTGTTAGCTTGGTCCGGAATGTACCTCACCGTCTGAAGCCGCAGAACGAAGAAGGAACACCTGCAGTGGGTAAGCTGCGTCAAAGCTTGGGGCTGGGGCCGCAAGACTTCATTGCGCTGTACCAAGGGGCGTTCACCATCAACCGAGGCATTGAAGAATTGTTGGCGATGTCAGATCAACTCAAAGGAGGCCGAATTCACCTCGTTTTCATGGGTTACGGGATGCACGAAGATTTGATTACAACGAAGGTGGAATCCAATGAAAACGTACATTTTCAGCCTGCGGTGCCGTACTCGGAAGTCTTGAGTTACTCGCGCGACGCGGACGTCGGACTCGTTTCTGTGAGGCCCATTTGCTTGAGTTACCTGTATTGCCTTCCCAACAAGCTTTTCGAATGCATCCAGGCTGGTGTTCCAGTCCTCGTCAATGAGTTGCCCGATTGCATTTCACTTGTCCAAGACTACGGCATTGGCAAGGTGGTCAGCGGGGATGCGCCAGAGAATTGGCTTGAAGCGTTGTGCGAAATGGAGCGTGAAAATCCCTCGTTCAAAACCAAAGCAAATGCAGGCCTTCTTCGGGCTCAAAACGATTTGAACTGGGAGAAAGAACGGGTGTCTTTAATGGCTATTTATGACCGTATTCAGCTTGTCGAAGCTTGAAAAAACGGCTGTTATCCGCCAATCGAACGCAGGACTGCTTGGACTTCTCGGTCACTTCCCAGCACGCCGTCAATGCTTTCAATCCACTGACGAGCATCGGTTCTGTTTCCTTCTGAGGCCAGCATCTCTGCTGTGTAAATCGCAGCGAATTTGAGTAAATCCACCTGGACTTCTTCCAGGCCTCGACCTTCGAATTCTGCCAATAGCTGCGCTGCAGTAGCCCAAGATTCTTCAGCGTCCCGCTTCGCCTTGCTCTTCCACAATACACTACCGTACATCAACCAAGCTCCGGGATCTTCCTTGTCCAACGTCCAGAGGTACTTGTAGTAGGATTTCGCTTTGGTAAATTTTTCATCATCGACGTACACCTCTGCCTGGTTCATGGTGGCTCTGCGCAAATCGTTGAAATAGTCTGTGTATTCGGAGAGGTACTCACTCTGCTTGTCCTTCTTGACAAATTTCGAAGCGTATTTCAAGGAGCTTTTGAGAGCATTAGAATACTTTTCCTCGAATTCGGGATTGCCTGATTCAGAGATTTTGAAGTAAGCCATGGACATAAAGACATAGGGCACAGGCTCTTTTTTGGTCTCGTCATCCTCTGTGTAGCGGATGGCCTTGTAGAGCACTTTTTCAAATTTCTCGTCCACCATCCACATCAATAGTTCGTCGAAATCTTCTTGTGGGATGAGAGGAGCTTCTTCCTCCTCGTCTGTATAGCGCTGAGCCAATGATGAAAAAGGCTGAGCCAATATTAAACCAAACAGCAGGGTGAATTGTAAAACTTTCATGCGGGATTCTTTCCAAATAACATGCCGAAGATAATGAGCAGTCAATTCACGACGACCATCTGCGCTTTAAAACTCTCTTTTTCACGCGCATGACGTGTCCTACCGTCACGTTTATCTCCGATTGGTTCTCTTCAAAGGGCTGGGAGCCTCATTCTTTTCAACAGGAAGTCTGGTTGGCTCAATCTTCTTGCGAGCAAGGCCTGATCATTGCCCCAACGGGCTCCGGAAAAACCTATGCTGCCATGGCAGAAACACTCGCCAATGCTGCGGTGAATGAAAAGGACTGCGGGAAGAGGAGTGGCGTGCGCATGATTTGGATTGCCCCGATTCGGGCGTTGACCAAAGAAATCAAGCTTAGCGCGGAGCGAATGTGTGCAGGATTTCGCTTGGACTGGGAAGTGGGGATTCGCACGGGTGATACGACTGCTTCGGAAAAAGCAAGGCAACGAAAGCGATTGCCAGAAGTGTTGATTACGACGCCCGAATCGCTGCACGTACTGATGGCCATGCGCGACAGCCAGAAGCGATTTAAAGAACTGGAATGCTTGGTGGTTGACGAATGGCATGAATTGCTCGGTACGAAGCGAGGCGTGCAGGTGGAACTCGCATCTGCTTGGCTCCGTTTGCAGAACCCACAACTCAAAGTGTGGGGCATTTCCGCGACACTGGGCAATCCGCGCGAAGCCATGGAGGCTTTGCTTGGACCGCTGCACGATGGAAGGCTGATCCGCTCTGATTGGAAAAAAAGAATCGAAGTGCAGTCGTTGATGCCTCCGCACTTGGAGAGGCTTCCGTGGGCCGGTCATTTGGGCCTGAAACTGGTCGAACAAGTGATTGAGGTTGTGCGCAACCATGGCAGTACGCTCATATTTACCAATACACGAGCGCAGTCTGAAATTTGGTACCACAAGCTTTTGGACGCAGCTCCAGAATTTGCGGGAGTTTTGGCGCTGCACCACAGTTCGATAGCCAAAGATTTGCGTGATTGGGTGGAGACGGCTCTGTACGACGGTGAACTGAAGGCGGTCGTTTGCACGAGTTCCTTGGACTTGGGTGTTGATTTTCGGCCTGTTGAGGCGGTGATTCAAATCGGAGGGCCAAAAGGGGTTGCGCGTTTCACGCAACGCGCTGGTAGATCTGGTCATTCGCCGCATGCTGTGAGCAAAATTTTCTTTTTACCCACGCACGGACTTGAGCTGATAGAGGCCTCGGCACTGCGAGATTCCATCGAGCGGGGGAGCATTGAGCAGAGAGAGCCGTTGATTCGTTCTTTCGATGTCTTGATTCAGTTCTTATGCACTCTGGCTGTGGGAGACGGCTTTGATGCGATGGAAATAGCACGTGTGATTCAATCAACTCATGCCTATGCCTCTATCGATTCCGACGAATTTTCTTGGTGCATTCAATTCATTTGTGACGGTGGGGCATCCTTAGCGGCTTATGACGAATACAAGCGTGTAACGATTGACCCAGAATCAGGCCGATATGTCATGAGGGATCGTCGTCAAGCGCGACGACATCGTATGAGCATCGGAACGATTGTTTCCGACCAGATGATCAAGGTAAAGTGGAAAGGGGGAGGTTTCATCGGGCATGTTGAAGAATACTTTGTGGCGAGCATGGAACCGGGTGATTGTTTTTGGTTTGCAGGCATGAGCCTGGAATTTTTACGCATCAAGGAATCGGTGGTGCAGGTCAAGAGGAGTAAAAAGCCCAAAGGGCGCGTTCCTGTTTACCTCGGGGGGCGATTATCGCTCTCCTCAGAATTGGGTCACGCTTTGCGCGATGAATTGGACGCCTTTGGCAAGGGCCACATTCGGTCCGCTGAAATGGCGCGCGTGTCCCCGTTATTAGAGTTGCAGCAGCAAATGAGTTTGCTTCCATCAAATCAGGAAGTATTGGTTGAGCAATTTGAAACCAATGACGGGCATCATCTTTGCTTTTATCCTTTTGAAGGTCGCGGCGTCCACCAGGCCTTGGGTATGCTTATAGCTTATCGGTGGAGCCAGGTGCGCCCACTGTCGATTTCCATCTCCTGCAATGATTATGGTTTTGAATTGCTGTCCGACGAACCTTTGAAATACGAAGAGGTCCACGAACTCAAATTATTATCGAGTGTGGATTTGATGGGAGACATCCAAAATGGCGTGAACGCAGCGGAGATGGCACGTCGTCGTTTTCGTGACATTGCCGTGATTGCGGGGCTGACTTTTCAGGGTTTTCCGGGGCAAAATCAAGGAGTCAAACACTTGCAGTCTCATTCAGGGTTGGTTTTTGAAGTTTTTCGTGAATTTGATTCGGGCAATTTGCTATTCCGACAGGCGTACGATGAATTGATCGATCAGCAGATGGAATGGACGCGTTTGAATGCGGTGTTTGAACGTTTGCAACAGCGTGACATGCGGGTGTCATTTCCGCCTCATCCCACGCCGTTTTCTTTCCCGCTTGTGGTCGACCGATTGCGTGAAAAGTTGAGCTCTGAACAATTGGAGCATCGAATCAAAAAAATGTTAGCTTATGAGTTGTCCTGAATGTGGTAAATTCGCGTCCATGCAAGAAATTTTTTGTCGCTTCAGCCTCGCGCTTGCGATCGCTATGTCGTGCTCAACGTTGGCCTTTTCTCAATCAACGGTGAAGGGTTTTATCAGGAGTACGGACTCTGGAGAGCCTGTGATGTTTGCCAGTGTTTCGCTCGAAGGGACCTCTTTTGGGGTGATGACGGACATCGAGGGGTTTTACAGCTTGACGCGAGTTCCAGCAGGAACGTACACTTTGGTGGTGTCGAGTATGGAATTTGAAGGCACCTCGGAAGAAGTGGAATTGCGGGAAGGCAAAATTTTAACACGTAATTTTTTCCTCGATGCGAAGGTGATTCAATTGGGAAGTGCGGAGATCAACGCTGATCGTCAGGAACAGACGACGAACGTTAATATGTCCATCGAGACCATTCGGCCTTCTGATCTCAAAAAAATTCCGAGCTTCGGGGGTTCACCAGATTTGGTACAGGCTCTTCAAGTTTTGCCGGGCTTTATCAGCACGGGTGACCAAGGCGGTCAATTGTACATTCGAGGGGGGTCACCCATCCAGAATAAGGTGTTGCTGGATGGTATGATCATCTACAACGCATTTCACAGCATCGGACTGTTCAGTGTTTTCGATTCCGATGTCATCGCGAACGCTGATGTATACACCGGCGGATTTAGCGCCAAATTTGGCGGTCGAATTTCTTCTGTGATGGACATCAAAACCCGTGATGGAAATAAAAAGAAAATACAGGGTCGAGTGGGCGTAAGTCCCTTTGGCGCGAAATTGACACTCGAAGGTCCTTTGAAAAAGCTTGGGCCGTCTGGCGGCGGGATTTCGTACATTCTGTCATTGAAGCACAGCTACTTGGAGCAAACATCGAAAGTTCTGTACGATTACGTCAATGACGATGGCTCTGGGTTGCCTTTTAACTTTACAGATGCCTATGGCAAAATTTCTTTCGGGAGTGGCAATGGCTCGAAATTGAGTTTGTTTGGATTCAATTTCATGGATCGTGTGAATTACCAGGCTGTGTCAAATTTAAGTTGGACCAACGCCGGAGGTGGTGGTAATTTCACCGTTGTTCCCTCCGGATCGGCCATCCTAATGAACGGACATTTTGCGGCAAGTAATTATGAAATCAAGCTTGAAGAAGACGAATTGGAAGATCGCTTTAGCAGTGTGAATGGATTCAATTTTGGATTGGACTTCAAATACATGCTCGGAGAAAATGCGGTGGAATACGGATTGGAAGTGGTAGGGATGGAGACCGATTTCCAAACGTTCAATGCCATCGGTGTACAAGTGGGGCAAAAGGAAAACACCACGGAATTTGCTGGATATGTCGACTACCGCATCAACAATGGTGACTGGATCATCAATCCGAGTATGCGGATGCAGTACTACAGTTCCATTGCACGTTTTCGACCTGAGCCAAGGATCGGGATTAAATTCAAGGCCAGTGAACGTCTCCGGCTGAAGCTCGCCGCCGGACTGTACTCGCAAAATGTGATCAGTTCCAATTCAGACCGCGATGTGGTGAATCTTTTTTACGGCTTCTTGTCGGGACCAGAGAATCTGCAGCGAAATCTACTCACCGCTTCGGGCGATGTCCAGGAAGTGAATCACTCTCTGCAAACCGCGCAGCACGTAATTTCAGGTTTTGAATTTGATTTGACTGAGCGATTCAACTTAAATGTTGAGGGGTATCTCAAGAATTTCACCCAACTGACCAATGCCAATCGCAACAAGTTGTTCGAGGACAATGCGGCAAATTCAGATGTGCCCGAAGTATTGCGCAAGGATTTCATCGTCGAAACGGGCATTGCATACGGTGCTGATGTTGTTTTGAAATATGAGGAGCGTTCCACATACATGTGGTTGGTCTATGGATATGGCAATGTCGATCGATGGGATGGTTTCCGTTGGTATGATCCGGTGTTTGACCGTCGTCACAACGTCAATCTCGTTGTATCTCAAGGGGTTGGAAAGAAGAAAGCTTGGGAAGTGAGTGCTCGCTGGAATTTGGGTTCAGGGCTGCCTTTCACCCAAACGCAGGGATTTTATCAGCCGCCAAACGTCGTGGATGGTATCGCTTCTGATTATGTAGTCGCCAACAGCAACGATTTGGGCATTCAATTCGCAGGACTCAATGAAGGCCGTTTGCCGGCGTATCACCGTCTGGATTTGAGCATCCGTCGCGAGTTTGAGTGGGATAGCCAGACGCTGGAGTGCTCTGCAGGGGCCACGAACGTTTACAGCAGAGACAACGTGTTCTACGTCAATCGTGTCACTGGCGACCGTGTGGATCAATTGCCATTTCTACCATCGATCAGTCTCGACTGGAGGTTCTAAGCATTGAGCTTAGGGCGTCATGTTTTTTCTGGGTGGTCAAAAAGCAGCGCTTCTGCATTTTCCTTCGCAGCATCACTTACCTCGGTGCCGCTGAGCATGGCTGCAATTTCCATGACGCGCAGATCTTGTTCCAAGGCATCGACGAGCGTGCGTGTTGAGCCTGCCGTCTCCTCTTTTTTCACCAGAAAATGCTGAGATGCAATGGCGGCGACTTGTGGTAAATGTGTTACTGCGATGACTTGTTGATGGTTGGACATTCGCTTCATCATCTGCGCCATCTTACTCGCAACATTCCCACTCACTCCTGTGTCGATTTCATCTAAAATGATGGTGGGAATGCTCACTGCGTCATGTCCAACTGCTTTAAAGGCGAGCATGAGCCGGCTTTTTTCTCCTCCAGAGGCGACTTTTTGCAAAGGGAGAGGGTCGACACCGGGATTGCCTGAGAATCGCATGACAAGCGCTTCAATGCCCCATTGGTCGGGTTGTTCTCCACGTTGAAAATCAAATTCCAGTTTGGCGTTGGTCATGCTCATGGTTTGAAGCATGTGCTCGATTTGGATGGCAAGTTTTTGAGCAGTCGATTTTCGACTCGTCATAAGGTTCATACCTGCTTGCATCATCGCATCATGCTTTAGCTTTTCGTCGGCCAAAGCATCTTCAAAGGATTGCTGAAGGGAGGATGCTTGATCAAGGCGTGAATTCAGCTGGTTTTTCAGTTCAATCAGTGCTGGGGCATCGGGAGCATTGTGCTTATGAAGGATCTTCTGCAAATCGTTGAACAAACTGTTGAGGGTGTGAAGACGTTGCGGGTTTTCTTCTACAGAGTCAGCTTGTTGTTCCAGTTCGTTGGCGATGTCCTTCAATTCGATCGTCAATGCGTCAATGCGTTGATGAAGTGAGGCGTACAGAGCAGTACGTTGAATGGTTGAGGCCACGAGCTTTCGGGCTTCTTGCAGGCGGTCAATGGCTGAATTTCCTTGGCTTTCGTCGGTGATCAAAGACCAGGCTGCTTGCAGGTCATGCCTGAGCTCTGCGCTATGCTCTAATGCATTTCGTTCATCTTCTAAGGCCATCCAATCGTGACTTTCGATTTGGAGATCCTCAAGCTCTTGCAGTTGATAGCGCAGA
>CBFIEJ010000037.1:0-20399 GCA_965661575.1 uncultured Flavobacteriales bacterium
AAGAACGCCGCAATCACACACAGAATAAGTCTTGAAAAATGGTAAGGCATGGGTGATATTTTGTGCAAGAATAAGCCCAAAGGTCATTCAAACCGCATCTTTGACCGAAGGGCTCAGCGCAACACACTGACCCAACCCGATTGGGTTTCAGTTGTGATTGACACCCCCTCTTCTGTTCCCCACTTGAAGGTCAGCCGATAATGGTAAACCGTATTTTGCACATAATACCCCTTGTAATTTTCGCCTCCTTCATACCCTCCTTGCCATTGAAAAGATGGGTCAGAAGACTCAAAAACAACATTTCCCCAGCGATCAAACACTTCGATGTAAAACTCAGAAACCGGGCATGAAGCCTGAAGTTTCAACACTTCATTGACTTGGTCATTGTCGGGCGTAATCGCATTGGGCATGTAAATGGAACAGGGACAGTCCTCACCCAAATTGGTGTAATCGTAATCCAATTCGAACGTCGTCGACGTTGTGCACCCTGCAGCATCCTCGACGGTCAGGTCATACAGCCCTGTTGCGAGCTGATCAAACGCCCCTGTCGAAGATTCTTCAAGTCCGTTGAGGACAAAACTTACAGGCTCCACAGAACCAATGGCGCGAGCCACCACGGAGCCGTTGTCGAACCACGTGCAGCTCACATCGTTGCGTTCTGTTAAGTCGATGGTCAAGTTGCTCTCGTTAAGGAGCGAGGCATTCAATTCACCTTCGCAACCAAAATCATTGGTCGCAAGAACGGTGTAGTCTCCCGCGGCGAGATTTTCAAACATCCCATCAGGAGCCCATGTTGAACCCCCATCGATGCTGTATTCAAAATCGGTGGGTTCGTCATCAACGACCTCGATGAGACCCGTTCCATCGCTGCAATATTCGTTGACCGTATTGACCAAAGCGATGCCGGGAGATTCACGCGCGATGACAACATCTTCTGTGTATTCGCACAGGTTATCATCCACAATGGTCACGGTGTAGTTGCCTTCTGAAAGCCCTGTGAAATTCCCACTGGAACTGCTCGGCCCAGGAACCAAGGCGATTGAAAATGGTCCTGTTCCTCCTTCCACGTCCACGACCACTGACCCGTCGTTTCCAGAACAGGTCTCTGAGGCAACCGCAACATCGCCACTGAATCCAATGCACAGCGTTTCCTGACAGGTTGTAACCGCGTGGTTCAACATGCTTTGAAGGCTTGTTTCGACATAGGCTTCCATTCGATCGACTTGGCCTTCTGAAAACATGAACAAACAAGCGTCATCGCAGTAATCCATGTACGACGGCCATAAAATCGGAGCTGTACAGTTCACAATGGTCTGGCCACTGGGACAACCATATTGGGCTGCGTCCGTTACTGGCGTATCTGCGACGTCGTCGTTGCTTGCACAGCCACCGCCTGCCCATGGATGCTCAAGAAAGAGATAATGCCCCACTTCATGAGTGATGGTTCTGCCCATGTCGTACTGACCGCTCAAGGTGTTGCCACCGCAATCAACGCTTCCGAAATATTCCGGGCTGCATGTCACGCCATCCCCATTCCCCGACCCCGGATAAGGCGAATACCCCAAAGTACCTCCACCAATCGGCCGCACCCAGAAGTTCAAATAACCGGTCCATTCTGCGTCGTAATCGTTCTGATCATTGTCCACCTCATCCACCGTTACAGCATAATCTCCGTTCACCAATCCATAGCCTGCAGGGTGGTTGAGCGTTGCCAAGCAAAAGCTAATGCACGATTCTTTATTTTGGATGCCCGGCCATATGCTCGGCTGTAAATCAAACCACTCGCTGATGTCTGCATTGGTGCCCGCAAAGTCGTCATTGAGTGACTCGACTTGACTAAGTGCCATTTCTATGGCACAATCAATGGGCACATCCGTATTTTGAAAATGAACTGCTACAGGAATGATCAGCGGGGCATCACACTCATCTCGGTTGCCTGCACCCAAAGCATCGGCCACTTCATCGGCACGATCCTGATGCCATTTCGCGTAGCCAGGCAGTCCCATCAAGTGGGTGTGAACAGAGTCCATGCCACAGGTGCGCTGGGCACTTGCCGACGAGGCGACACAAAAAACGAATAAAACAAAGCAACAAAAGTCCAGGTAACGCAATGTAGAGTCGGTGTTGGTTTCTACAACAAAGAACATACAACTGGCCTGAAAGGTTGCCAAAGGGAGTGCAAACTTGATTGGAGTGTATTTTATCCTGAACCTCAAACCCGTACCTTTCTCGCCCTGAAGCCCCTTGTCATGAAACTTTCATTCACTCAATTTCTTTGGATTGCGATGGTTCTATTCGGCAGCCTCAGCGCCCATGGGCAATTCAGTTTACACAACAATGCTACAGACATCGGCGATGGCTGTTATCGGCTGACCCAAAACCAGCCGAGCCAGCGAGGGGCCATTTGGAAGACGGGGCTTTCAAACACCAACGAAAGTTGGGAAATGCGTGCTGAAGTTTTGCTTGGAGGAAACAACGGAGGTGCCGACGGCATGGCCTTTGTCCTAAAAACGGCGAGCTCGGGCTTCATAGGAGGTCTCGGTGGCTTAATGGGGTTTGGTGGCTTCTTTGGCAACTCGGCAATTGAACCCAGTGTCATCATCGAAATGGACACGTACCAAGGCGGACAGCAAGGCGACCCCTTTTTCGACCACATTGGCATCCAAAAGGACGGATCCAACAACCATTTTGGAGGTGACCTGATTTCCGCTCCCGTTGCTGCCATTCCCGGCAATGGCAACATTGAGGACAATACGTATCATGACTTGCGCGTGACCTTCGACGCCACCACACTAGAACTGGTCGTTTATTTTGACTGTGTCGAAAGGATCACAGCTACTGTTGACATCGCTGACATCTTGGGGACAAACTTCATAAAATGGGGATTTACCGCTGCCACAGGCGGAGCCACGAACACCCATCGCGTTTGCAATGCTGAATTTTTCACCACAACTGCAGCCGAGTTGAGCGACGCCGACACATGCCCTGGCGAATCAGTGGATCTTGAATTGCCCGCAGCTTGGATCAACCCTGTTTGGAGTCCAAGCGCGGGACTATCGGCCACCACAGGAAACACGGTCACGGCAACTCCCGAGGTTACCACGGAGTATACCATCCAATACGAAGACATTTGTGGCGAAACGTTTGAAGATTACCTGACCGTTTCGGTTCCCAATCTTCCCGCACCCAACTTTCCAACAGATACAATCCTCTGCAATGGAGCTTCCCTCGAACTGACCAATGGTCCATGGCCCGCTGGAATTTCGGGAACATGGGAAGACGGCAGTACTGCAGCCCTCCGGACAATCGCTGCGCCTGGCAGTTACACCCTGAGCGTAGAAGATGGAGCTACAAGCTGCAGCATTGACTATACCATCGACGTGACTGCAACAACCATTGCCGTGTTTGACTTGGGTGCTGATCTTGCTTTCTGTAGCAACGACGAAGTGACCTTTGATCTTGGAGCTCTCGATCCAGCAATTGATGTTTTCTGGAACGGCGCACTCGGCACTCAGACCTATACCACCGCGCAAGAGGAAACCATTGTGCTCGATTGGAACGGATCTGGTTGCGCACTGAGTGATACCATCAATGTCTCACATCATCCCACTTATTCGGTGGCATTTGACGAAGACCCCTTGGTGTTGTGTCTGGATGAAACGGTCAATGTTTCCGCACTCGACGGAAGTTGGACAGGCAGCAACGTGCAATGGAACTGGAATGACGGCACAAACAACAATAGTATTGACGTGACAGATCCGGGCAATTATGCTGTCGAGGTCACAACGGATCAATGCTTGTTTGCATACGATTTTGACGTGTTGGATTCAGAAAACCAAGGAATTCAGTTGGGTGCCGACATCCTGCTGTGTGCAGCTGAAAGCGAAACAATCATCAGCAATTATTCGGCGGAAAACACATTGTGGATCAGCGGAGGTAGCGCTGAAGGCATCAATGCGTTGGGTACGACGGTGGAGGGGATGACTGAGACGGTGATTGTCGAAATCGCAATCGGTGCATGCATTGAGCGTGACACCCTGGAAGTGGTGCATGTGCCTCAATTCAACTCGGCCATTGCAACGCCACAAATCCTCTGCCTCAATGACAGTATCCTGCTCAATGCTCAGGTGGGCGCTGAAAACTATGCATGGGGCGCAAATGAAAACAGCAATGAATTGTGGGTCTCGTCTGCAGGCACTTATACCGTGAGCATGTCCATTGGTGGTTGTGTCTTTGAAGACGACATCACCATTCAACCATCGGCAAACACGGGTGTGGACCTGGGTGTTGATGCCATCATTTGCGACGGAGAAGTGCTGAATGTGAGCAGCGGATATGCTGCCGACGAAACTTCCTGGTGGGAAAACGGAGTTAACGTGGGCAATGCGAGCAGCTGGACCGTGACGAATATGGACGCCATCATCGTCGCAGAGGTGACGGTGGGATTGTGTGTCGAACGAGACACTGTCTCCTTTGACTACGCTCCTGTTTTTGACGCCGGTTTGCCTTCAACTCTGGCGTTGTGCAATGGTGACAGCACCTTGGTCAATGCCAATGCGGGTGCGCCGAGCTACGAGTGGAGTTCTGGTCAATTGGCTTCTTCGCTGTGGATCAATTCGCCCGGAACGTATTCGCTCACCATTCCCGTTCAAGGATGCCAATACTCCACAGATGTGGTGGTTGAAAATGTGCCCTTGCCCATCTTCGAGTTGGGGTCCGACCAGACCATTTGCGAAGGTCAATCGATTGAATTCAGCACAGGTCTGCCCAATGCAGACTTCACGGTTTGGTCCAACGGAGCGGACACGGCTGCCATCTCTGTGGATGCAGCAGGTGTTTTTGAAGTTGAAGTCACTGAAGATGGCTGTTCATTTGCCGATACTGTAGCCCTGAGCGTTCAAGAACTCCCCATTTTTGACCTGGGAGAAGATCAAATGCTTTGTTCCGACGAATTTGCATCCCTTTACATCTATCCCCTGCCGGACGAAGCAGATGTCACATGGAGCACGGGCAACGTCCAGCCATCCATCGAGGTGAACGCTCCAGGTACATACAGCGCACTGGTCAGCTGGAACGGATGCACATGGACCGACGAAGTCCTCGTGGATCGCGCAGCTCCCGTATTGATTGACATTGTCGAACCGCTTTCTTTTTGTGAAGGAGGTGAATTGGTCGTGAGTGCGGAAAACCCTTCCAACCTCTTTCCCATCAGTTACGATTGGAGCAACGGTGAAACCACACCTGCGGTCGTCATTGATCGCCAAGGATTTTATACCGTCGTTGCAGCGAATGCTTGCGACACCGTGAGCAAGGCATTTGAAGTTCAGTTGGATTATTGCGAATGCCCCGTCTATGTTCCGAACGCTTTCACGCCAGACAATGACGGTGTGAACGATCTGTTCCGCCCCGTGCTGGGATGCACCACGCAAGACTATCGCCTGGAAATCTACAACCCGTGGGGAACGCTTGTTTTTGTCACAGAAGACCCCGAAAAGGGTTGGTACGGGCAAGTCAATTTCGGACTTGACGACGCTGAAATGAGTGGTTATTACGCTCAAAACAACGTATACAATTGGCGCCTGGTCTACCGCTTAGAAGCGGACGAATCCAGCCTGATCTCGCCCGCTCCAGTCGAGCTGCGAGGCCACGTGCACTTTGTGCATTGATGCACTTGGACGCAGACTTCTTCCAATCAATGCTTGACAGCCCGGAAAGAGCCTGAATCGCGCTCCGTCATCCAGCGTACGAGCACAGGTCCTACGGTCCAGTCAGACGCGTCCAACACAAGCGGAGTTCCCGGCAGTAAGGAATGATTGCTTTGAAAAACCATTCGTCCCTGCAAGTCGTAGACTTCCAGCTGGACCAAAGATCCGTTGTATCCGGCGATGGAAGCACCAACTGTTGAGATGTTGAGTGCGTCATGGAATGGGTTGGGAAATGCCTGCAGCACCAGCGACACATCATCCACTGGCCCATTGACCCCGAGCGACGTGGTGACGTCAATCGTCTGAGGCAATTCTTCAAAACCAAACGACCCATCGTAATCAAAGAGCACATTGGTTGGGTCACCATTGCCATCGAGCGATCGAATGACGCAAGAACCATTCTGTCCACCCCACTGGGAGCCAAACATACCGTCACCATACGTGTCTTTCAGCGTGAATGTGTAACAGCCTGTTGAAGGAACCGTGATGGTAAATTCGTATAACGTTTCGCTTTGGTAGTTGCCGGCAAGTTCAAAATTAATCAAGGCTCCCAGCTCATTGCGCAGCTCCCACCCTGTCTCTCCGCCGTAGCTGTCGGTGTTCAATTCAACCGCCCATTGGGTGGTCGCACTCGGAGAAGTGGCCACAGTGGCCTGCAAAGAATTGTTCTCCGCATTTTCGTCAAAGGCTGAAATTTGAATCGTGAAGTCCGTCGCACCTGCGAACGCATACGTCCCGATTGTGAAGTCCGTAGACTCGAAAGTCGTCAAGGATCCCGACCAGTCAGAAGTCAAAACCACTTCGTCGTCAATGAGCATCTCTACGGCCAGTGCTGACGCATCACCCGCTGTAAAATCATTCGCTCCCATGTTGGTCAAGCGCACGGTGATTGGCAATTCATCGCCAGTGCAAATCACACTTTCTCCGAGGTAGCCCGTCACTTCCAGGTCCAAGGCTTGCGCCGGCACCATGGCAAACTTCCAATTGGTCTCCATGTAGTCGAACGTGCCGGGATCCAGACTCATGCCATTGATCAGGTACATTTCATCGTTGATGATAAACGACGCTGGTGCCCAGCGCGACATTCCTGGATGCGCCGGCCACTCATTCCATGCGTTGGCCTGTGGATCGTATTGCCAGAGTTCACCGGTCATCATCGAGCTGTGATCATCCCCGTCTCCACTGAGCGCATAGCCCATGCCGTCGTGCGCGAGCTGCGAACCAGCCACTCGTCCCTCTGCTGGAAGTGTGGCCATTTCTGTCCAAATCTCTGTCTCCGGCTCGTATTTGTACCATTCGTTGTAGATGTCGGCAGCGTGATGGCCGAAACCAACGAAAATCTCGCCGTCAATGCCAAACTGATAAGGATGGTGCCGCTGAGAAGCCGGGAAATCCGGCTTTTGACTCCAAGAATCGGAAGCCATATCGTATTCCCACCAATCTTTGGTGTCTCCGTTCGGACCGCCACCGAGTCCAACGAATACCTTGCCACTTTCTGCAATGAATGCCGGATGGGTGCGCGCCGAACAAGGGCAAGAAGCCTTTTCCGTCCAAGTCGCTGTTTCAGGATCGTACACCCACAAATCGTTCAAGGCCCCTGAATTGGACTGACCAAAGCCGAACCAAGCCTTTCCGTCCCATGTATCGCCGATGGTATAACCACGTGGCTCACCCGGAAAATCGGGAAGCGCTGTCCATTCATCACTAGCGGGGTCGTACTGATAGAACGCATCGCTAAAGCCCGAGGTGGATTCACCCCCGACGAGGTATCCCATGGAATTCAACGAAAATCCAAAGCTGTGATTGGAGACAAATCCATCGGGCAATGGAGCAACCGAAGTCCAGCTTTGAGCGAATGCGGATGAGAAAATGAGGCAAGACAAGACGGCGGTTAAGCACCGGTTCAATTTCAAATAGGTCATGCCGCAAGGTAAAATGACTTTTGACAAAATCTTGGTGGCACAGGACATTTAACAACGGCCCCGGTACGAATCAACTAGAAGTTACGTTCTTTGCCCAACCGAAACCACCACCATGCATCGAATTTTATTGGTTTGTACGCTGGCCCTGTTGCAATGGGGCATAACCGTTGAAGCCTCAGGACAAGGCGATGACGAAGGTCACCAGGTCAGCGGTTACGTCCTCGATGCGGCCAGCGGAGAAGCGCTCATCGGCGCCACCGTTTGGTGCGCCAGCATCAAGGCCGGTGTGAGTTCAAACACCTACGGCTATTACTCTCTGCAACTACCAATCGGCCAACAACAGGTAACGGTTTCGTTCATTGGTTTTCAATCACAATCGTTTGAACTCGATCTCAAAGAAGACCTCAAGATGGACGTGGAATTGGCCTCGGGCGTGGCCATCCAAGAGGCCGTCGTGACGGGTGCAAGTTTTGACCGCATTGAAGACCAAGTGCAGATGTCCAAAATGGAAATCCCCATGGACCAAGTGCGCAGACTGCCAGCGATTGGCGGAGAAGTTGATTTGCTCAAAAGTCTACAATTGATGCCCGGCGTACAATCTGGTGGAGAAGGCACTTCCGGTCTGTATGTGCGCGGCGGAAGTCCAGACCAAAACCTCATCGTTTTGGACGGTGTACCGCTCTACAGCGTGAGTCATTTGTTCGGTTTCTTCTCTGTCTTCAACGCCGACGCAGTGAAGCAAATGAGCATCACCAAAGGCGGTTTTCCAGCACGTTACGGCGGACGATTGTCATCGGTTTTGGAAGTAAACATGAAAGACGGAAACATGCGGGAATACCACGGTACCGCAAACGTTTCCATCCTCGCCTCGAAGTTTACTGTGGAAGGGCCTATTGTCAAAGACAAGGCCTCGTTCATGCTCAGCGGACGGCGGACTTACCTCGATTTGTTGCTCAATCCTGTCATCAATTCCATCAATTCAAATGACCCATCGGTGGAAACCGATCCTCGCTACTTTTTCTATGATCTGAATGGGAAGATCAACTGGAAAATCGGACCAAAAGACCGCGTGTACCTGAGTATTTTCAATGGCAAAGATGACTTTGGTTTGGCTGCAACGGAAAGAGAAGGGGTGAGCACATCAACCTTTGATTTTGGATTGGATTGGAAAAACCAGGTGCTTGCCGCTCGCTGGAACCACGAATGGAACTCCAAGCTCTTCTCCAACCTCACCCTTACCCAAAGCGAGTACAATTTCAACACCGGCATACAATTCAGCGAAACCGAAAACAGCGCAGACTCCACATCAAACAGTTTTGCCAGCCTTTATCGATCCGGAATTGTAGACTATGCTGCAAGAATCGACTTTAGCAACGCCGTTAGCAACAAGCATTACCTGCGCTACGGAGGCAACATCACCCTGCGCCAATTCAATCCTGGCGCCACCACATTGCAACTGCAGGGATCTGACTTTCCTGGCATTGACACGACCTTCGGATCATCTGAACTGGAATCCGTCGAGCGATTCTTGTACCTAGAAGATGAAGTGCAACTTTCCGACCGCATCAAAGCCAACATTGGCGTGCATGCCACAGCACTTCAAGTAAACGGCACGTACTTTCCATCCTTGCAGCCACGCGCCGCAATCAATTGGAAATTGAACGATGGGAGTGCGCTCAAGTTCTCCTACGCGCAGATGCAGCAATTTGTGCATCTGCTCACCAATGAAGGATTGTCTCTTCCAACCGACCTTTGGGTGCCTGCCACCGACGAAATCACCCCACAACTGAGTACGCAGTATGCAGCAGGTTGGGCGAAAACCTTTGGCGAAATCGAGGTGAGCATTGAAGGTTATTACAAAGCGCTGGACGGCTTGATCAGCTACCGTGAAGGCGCGAGCTTTAGCAATACGTTCAATAGCCGCTGGGAAGATCAAGTCACGCAAGGTCAAGGAGATGCATACGGCTTTGAGTGGCTGTTTCAGAAAAAAGTCGGTCGAACGACAGGATGGGTGGGCTACACATTGAGCTGGGCCAATCGTCAATTTGACGAAATCAACAGCGGTAATTGGTTTCCCTACACGTACGATCGCCGGCATGATGCTTCGGTGGTGTTGATGCACCGCTTTTCAGATCGCATCGACTTCTCAGCCACGTGGGTCTATGGAACGGGACGGGCATTGACGCTTCCAGAATCTACCTTCCGGACATTCTTGCCTGAGAGTTTCACCACGATTCCAACGGACTTCAACGGACTCAACGTCGACGTACCGAGCGAGAAAAACGCCTACCGAACGAGCCCCTACCATCGAGCTGATGTTTCGCTGACCTTCACCAAAGAGAAGTCCGCTTACTCGCGTTCTTTCATCGTGAGCGTTTACAACATTTACAACAACCTCAACCCCTTCTTCTCTTTGGTGGAAGAGGACATTGATGGCTCGCTTTCCATCGTCGAGTACGGTATTTTCCCCATCATTCCGTCCATCGCATGGCGCGCAGAATTTTGATCCCATGAAGCAGAAAACCTTCCCTTTCCTCGTCCTGTCCGTCGCGTGTTTTGCCATGTTACTTGCCAGCTGCGAACGCCTCGGAAACGGCGTCGTGCAGGAAATCGAATTCCCCACTCATATCCCCCAACTGGCCGTAACCCTGATCAGCAAGCCCACCACAGACACCTTGGTTGCGCGTGCCCGGACTTCTGCAGGTATCCTGGATACTGCTGGCAGCAAGCGCCTGAAAAATGCGCTGTTTACGCTCACGCATGAAAGTGGAACAAGTCTCACATGGGGCGGGCAGTCAGACTGGGTCGGCGGCGCAGGCCACGTGCTGCCCAATGTAGATTTGGAACCCGGATTGTGGACCTTGGAATGCGAAGACGAAAGCTTCGAATCGGCGACAGCCACTCAATTGGTGCCACCTCAAATCGACACCTTGGGCGGCTACTTGTACACCAGCACGGCAGCATTGAACAGCCTCAACATCGATGAATACAACGACGGCGATGTCACCAAGTATTTCATTGATCGCAACTGGACACTGGAACTCAACTTGCCCGACCGGCTGGAGAATCGAGATTTTTTCATTCTCAGAGCCCAACCATTGAACGCAGAAGAAGGTGAGGATGGAGAGGATGGTGAATTTTGGGAGAACAGCATATGGATCTCGCCTGAAATCGAAGATGACACCCGGATGAAATACAATGGCTTGGCACGAGGCTGGCTCATTGAAGACATCAGTGATGCGAATTCCCTCAACGCCTTGCGTTTCGAAGTCAGCCAGTATGCCGCTGGAGACGACCTCGAAGCACTTCTTGCTCCTGCAACGTTGGAATTGGCTGCGCTGAGCCCCGAATTGGCAGAATATTACCGAACCTTGGACTTGATTGCCAATCCATCAGGCGGCCCGCTGTTCACAGAGCCTCTATTGGCCTTTAGCAACATGAGCAGTGGATTTGGATGCTTCGGACTGTATACAAGCTGTGAATTGAAATTGTCTGGCGAATGAGCCTTGTCTTATCGAGATACACTTGGCTCCTACTGGCGTTGACATGCACCGCATCTGGATTCGCACAATTTGATTTTGATGGCGCCAGCGACCTTGCAGATCGCCCGATGGAAAGCATTTCAAGCGGAGTGATTCCGCCTGGCGCAGCGCAAATTGAGGCGGGTGGCTATGCGCAATGGCAGACCGTCGGTGATGCACAAGTGCCTGATTACAGTTATGCCGTGCCCATTGGATTGATTCGCTACGGGTGGAAAGAACGCATCGAACTCCGTGCAGGCGCTCAATGGGCGCAAAGCTTGGGCACCCCAGAACAAGCACGCGTCGGACTGAAATGGAATGCGTTGCCGCAGAAAAAGAACCTGGGAATCAGCGTCAATGCTGAATTTGAAACAACCGCCAAACAAGGGCTTTCATTGGGCAGAGAAGTCCCCCTTGACCTCAGAATATGCGCCGACTGGAATTCCTTTGAACGCTGGAGTGCCCGAAGCAACCTGATCCTGTACCAAGGGCGATTGATGTTTTCTGCTGCCGCAATGTGCACTGCGGGTCGGCAAGGCTGGTCGCTGATGGCAGAAACAAAATGGGATCCTGTTGAAGGATGGAATTTTCACGCCGGTGCGTTCTTGGCCATCAACGACCACAGCCGCTTTGACTTTACGTATTACCGCCAAGCAAGAAATGGGGCCATTGGGCAAGAATTCAATACGAAAATGTACCAATTGCGCTTTGGCTACAGCCGGCGCATTTTGGCGAATCGCAGCAATTCTGCTGCGCAATAACCCGATCAAATGTCACACACATGAAGCATCGCCTTCCCCTTTCCCTGTCTTTGTTTGGCGCTGCATTGCTCATCACAGGGATTGCATTCAAACTCAATCACTTGATGGGAGCTGTTGTGCTCTCCAACGCTGGCTTTTGCCTGCTCATCGCTGGACTGATCTGGCTGATGGTCGCCGTTTTGCGCAATCGGTAAAAATCAGGTTGACTCGAAACATCGCCGTCGATGCGCTGTTTTGAAAACATGCTCCCTTTTGACCCCAAAAACCTGAAGAACGAAGCCCCGCGCGATCTCGACGACGAGACTGTGGACCGCATCGTTGAAATGGCCTGGGAAGATCGAACGCCCTTCGAAGCCATCGAGATGCAATACGGCATCAAGGAGAACCAGGTGCGCGCCATCATGCGCAAGCACATGAAGCGCAGTTCTTTCCACATGTGGCGTAAGCGAGTGAAAGGCCGAGCCACCAAGCACGGATCCACCCGAACAGAGGGCATCAAACGCTTCAAAAGCCAAAATCAAAGGAGGTGAGCATTCATCTGTTGAGGCATAAAAAAACACGCCCCTGCCTTGCAGAAGCGTGTTTCTTTGTGTCAACCGCTGATCAGCCTTAGAAACCGTAGCTTACAGAAAGTTGCAGGTTCGGAAGCATCGTCCAAGCGAGTTTGTCATTGATTTCTGCGATCTGCAGCGCAATATCGTCCCCATGAGCTTCCAGCTCTTCGGCCTCACCTGTGTATTGGATGTGAGCTCCACCTGTGGACAAGACACCCAAGTCCAAACCAATTTGCAAGCCTTTGACCGGCTTTGAGCCATAGTTCACACCGAAATACATCACCGGGTTCTCGGTATAGTTCACACTAAATGAAACGGTTTCGTCTTCGTGAAATCCACCTGCTGTGACATTGTTCTCGATCTGTCCGGACGCCAAACCTAAGTTGAAGCCTACGTTTTGGTCCTCAAACGGTCTGTGCCTCCAAAAAACACCTAGCCATGAAGACGACCCCGCAACGGATGCATCGCTCAGGATTAGCGCATCAAAATTTGGCAACAGGAAACTGGGAACATCACCTTCAGGTGCCCCACCAAATCCTACGCTGACTGAATTCTTAGCATCAACATTGTAGGTGAGATTTAAACTCGGGCCAAACGGGCTTATGGCCGCACCCGCAGAGTATTCTGCAAACTCCTTAGCCCCGTCATCTTGGGCTTGAGTGATTGAACTTGTCGCGACCAGCATTGCAGACGCAACTAAAATTAAAAAGATCTTTTCCATGAATGAAAAAATTGTGGGTTAATGAATCGGTAAGAAAAAAAACCAACAGTTATGGTCCAAATTTGATTGTCAATTTTTTGTCATCAGGTTGCGAATTTCACTGCTCTTTAACTGCTCTTGAACTGCTCTGCGAAAGATTGCTTGAAAAAAGTTGCAGCGATTCAATGGTTCACCCTAATTTCGCGGTCCGTTTGGCCCCGTAGTTCAACTGGATAGAATATCAGATTTCGGCTCTGATGGTTGGAGGTTCGAACCCTCCCGGGGTCACAAACAAAAAGCCTCTCCGCGAAATGCAGAGAGGCTTTTTTTGGATCTAATCCGACATTCAATATCTGTCAAAACGCCATTTCTACTTGGAAACGGAAGAGCATGTCAAACTCTTGGTCAAAACTGAATTCGGCATTTTCATCGATGAAACTCAGATCGGTTTGCACCTTTAAGCTGTGCCCCACCACGTACTTGGACAATCCAAAGGTGTACATCCGCTGCGCATCACGATCAGAGGCATAACCCGCTTCTTCAGGAGTGATGGATGTGTAACGGAACGCCGGCTCCACGTTGTTTTCGAACAAATAGCCCAATTGAACATTGATGCCTTGGCCTGTGAAATAATTGCTCAAAAAAGCTTCCTCCGCTCCTTCACCAGCGGTGAGGCGATCTCCCAAGGCCTTCTTGTTCGCATATTCTCCGGCGACCACCCATCCTTTGTACTTGAACATGAAATCTGCGAGGACCGTCTGCAAGGTGTTGTAGGCGGTATCTGCAACATAGCTACCGAGGTTTCCGCGCTCGCGCGCTGCATTTACATTTTGGTCGAAGGTCACACCGATTGAAAGCTTGGGCGTTTGTTCTCGCTTCAAATCCGAGCTGATGTAATCGCCCTTGCCCGTGAAGGCGCCCATCGGCAAAAACTCCACCCGACCGGTGTACTCCAATCCACCATCATTGCCTGCCGTGCGGTTTCGGCCTTCGCCTTGAGAAAATGCCAACGCCTCATTGATGATCATGCCGCCCAGCGTGTGCTTGTTGCGAAATTGAATCCCCATGTCTCGGTCGATGTTGAACCGTGAATTGACCAAACTTCGGTCGACAAACTGAAGTTTTTGCGAGGAAATCACCCGCTCACGGTTGCCCGGCAATTTGGTTTGTCCCACCCACACCTCGAAGTTGCCTGCAACCTTCCAACGCACAAACGCATCAAGAATCAAGTTCGAGGTGTTGTTGGTCTGTGGCACCTCGCCCCCGTGATCGCGATTGGACAAGCCTAGCTCAATTTTGTATTGCAAGTTGGGATGGTGTGCAAATCCGGAAAACTTCAGCCGTGACCGACGGATCAGCCAGTTGGTCTCCACAGCATCGAAGTCCATACCCGGCACCTCAGTGATGAACAAGCTTTGGACACGTGCATTGAATTTCATCGAGAAACTCTCGTCGGCTGCGACAACAGTGACGCCTTTGCCAAAGGAGCTTTCAATGGTCTGCTGTTGTGACAAGATTGGATTGCTGATGGCTAACAAACCGAGAACGACGAGGAGAAAAATGTGCTTCATGTATGAATGCTTCAATGTTACGTGTGCAAATGTTGCAGGTTAATTGAGCGTTTACTTCATGTTTCGTGTTATCGGATTGTTAACATTGATGCTTTGCACCCATCATACCTACTTCGCACTGAATTCTCTCAAATTCCATGGTTATCTTCGACAGCGATGACACCTTATTTCGGAGAATTTATGGGAACCTTTCTGCTCATGCTGATGGGCGGTTGCGTGAACGCAAATCTAGACTTGGCTCGCACCAAAGGCTCGGGAGCTGGTTGGATGCTGATGTCATGGGGCTGGGGGCTGTCCGTTTTTCTCGGCGTGTATACCGCCATTGCACTTGGCGGAAGCGGACACTTGAACCCTGCCATCTCCATTGGTTTCTCGGCTTTCGGCCAATTGAGCAGTGATCTATTGCCGGGTTACATCGCTGCCCAAATGGCCGGAGCGTTCTGCGGGGCCGTGGCGACATGGGCTGCCTTTCGCTTGCACTTTGAAGCCACCGATGATCCCGATAGAAAGCTCGGCGTATTCAGCACTGCGCCCGCCATTCGTCATTCTTTTTCGAATTTCATGACGGAGGCTATTGGCACTTTCGTACTCGCCTTTGGCGCCCTCGCTGCATCTGCGCCTACCACTTCGCTCGGAGCGTTGGATGCTCTGCCCGTGGCGCTGCTCGTTGCCGGAATTGGCATGGGATTGGGTGGACCCACGGGATATGCCATCAATCCTGCACGGGATTTAGGACCGCGACTCGCTCACTTCGTCTTGCCCATCTCAGGCAAACGCGACAGCGACTGGTCATACGCTTGGATTCCTGTCGCAGGACCAATTGTGGGCGCGCTGCTTGGAGCTGGATTATACAGCTTGCTCTAAGGCGGAGTTTACGCAATGCGGCTTGCCAATCGGCGAGCCTCGCACAACAGTGGCATCAATGCGCCCAGACACGCAAAGTGCGCGGCGAAACGAGGCGAGCAGCGGGTTGATCTGAAGCAGAATGGTTGATGTGCACGATGTGCAACCCACGGCTGCCCCAATCACTCAACGGCAATTGGTGTTTGCCCGCAGGCACTTGCTGCGATCGAATCCACCGACCATCGAGGGCATACACATCCAACGTAACCGCGTCGCTGTTTTCGATGTGCAGGAATTCATCCGACGCCCACGCATTCAACGGCTCCTCAACGTCATCGCAATCGGGACAATCAATGCCAATCGGCGTATTGCTGATGGTCAACGAAGTACCCGCATACGAATCGCCGGTATTGGCACTGTTGCCATTGCATGCGATCATGCTCGCATAAAAGGTGACATCGCCTGCGACCTCCTCCGGTGATCCCCACCAGAGTCCAAACGTGTTGGAAGCACTCAAATCGTTTTGCTCCACAATGTGACGACCGCCAACGTCTTCGAGTTGGGCGTTGCTCGTGCACGAGATAAACGTACCGGCATTGTCTCCCACAGCATCCACTGCAGTGGCTTGAAACCCATATCCATCCGGCGCACCGGATGCGTTGACTGTGAACTCGACATAATATTCTGTGCCGGCAAAGTAGTCTGTCAAGGGTTCATTGGAACCTTCAAACGCATAGACTGCAATGGATGGTGTGACGTTGTAAGATCCATAGGAGTGGCAGGCCGAGCACGGTTGCTGGCTACCCGGAGCTCCTGTGCGGTCTTTGTTTTGCTGTTCGGCGACGCCGTTGTGGTGCGACATCAGCGCCAGCGATCCAAACATCAACACCATGCAGGCCGCTGCGCGCATGCGCGCAGTGCTTTTGCGCGCCCCTTCTTTCAAATTGATCATAGATGCAATATCGCAAAATTTGTAAAAGGTCGAAAATACCTTTTTTCTTTTCCCAGAGCGTTCGCCTTGACGAACAAATGCGGTATTGAAAAACGCTGCATTCTTTCGTATCTTATATAGAGAATCATATGAACACCCATTGATCATGCGCTTTTTCTTGACCACCATCACTTGTTTTTTGACCATTCTTATGCAGGCCCAGAGTCCTGTTGTCGAATTGCCGTACAATCCTGACTCCGATAGCGATGAACTGATCGGCGCTACCGATCTGCTCGAATTGTTGAGCAATTTCGGCTTGGAATGGGAAGGCAGTGAATTGACCATCGACTCCATTCCTCTTTCCTTGTGGATTGCTTCCATAGCCAGCACATTGCAAGAACAGGGAGATTTGATTGACAGCCTCCTGACTGATGGAAGTCCTGCAGCGACGGAAAACCACTGCGGTGAACTCTCGTCCATCAATTACCATGGAACTGATTATCCCATTGGATCCATCGGCAATCATTGCTGGTTCCTCTCCAACTTGAACTCGCCGTTCACTGCGGAAGGGGAAGCCATTGGTGGTGATTCAGAACTGGCAGCCGATCACTACCTGAACTCAGACGACAATGTTAGTTTCCAAGAACTCGCAGAACTCGAAATGGCCACCGGTTTTTACGGTCCAAACGCCATTGCAAATGATGACATCTGTCCGTCAGGGTGGCACGTTGGAAGCGAGTCAGATTACGTGGATTTGGCAGTTGCTGCTGGGGCTCATGCCGGATTCAAGTTGGCTTCGGTAGATTGGTTTGGCTCCAGCGCTTTTGGATTCAATGCACAACCAAGTGGGGTAGTTAATTATGATAACGGATCGAATGCTGCCAATCAGCAGGCATCAACTCTAGAGCAGGAGGTAGAAATTGCCCGATCCTACTGCAACGGTGAAATATCAGAAGAGGATTATCTCCAAGGCACTCCGTTCTTGCAAGCCTACTTTGAAGAGAACCCTTTCGATTCATTTGAAGAGGCCTGCTATGCTGAAAACTTATACTGGTTTGAAGAAGTGAAAGACTATTTAAATGAGGCTCGTTGGCCAGCTGAAGAAGCATATTCTATGTTTCTTGACGCGATTGAGGGGGTAGAATCAAATCAGTGTTCCAGCCTGAGCGAAAACCAAACTGAATATGATTTCGATGCACTCAACCTCTATCTCGAATTAACCAATAACGAATCTTACCTGGATACCTGTATGACCACTGATGACTGGCAGAATGAAGAATGGCACTTGTTCGAGTATAGCTGGGAAGTAACGCAATTAGGATTTGATTACGCTACCATGCCTTTGTCTGATATGGGGCACGAAATGTTTTGCTCCGAAACGTATGATTTCAACTGGCCCCCAGGATTGATCCACTTGATCCCAGATTTTGATCACACGTGGTATTGTAACCAAGGAGGGAACAATGGCTTGATGGATTTTTGGCAAATTGCTGCCCAATTCTACCCGAGTGATGAGATTCATGGAGAAGTATTGTGGCAAGGGCCAGAGTCGGCGAATGCCCTATTTATGCATATCAATTCTGCCTCGATTTGGGGATCCATATCGAGCAATGGCAACTATTACCCCGTGACTCCAATTTGGATTGAAAACAATCGGACTCAGCTGCAGCCCATTGAAAGTGGCGCTGGAACCAACATCGGCGTGGGCTTTCATCCCGAGGCCACTGATATGTTGCCCGTTCGCTGTGTGAAGGATTGATTTTCTCCCGGGTAAGGTAGCTGCCATCAACGGGGTCCGTTGAGCCTCGCCTCGACTTCGCGCCAATCCGGCATGTGCTCCGTGAGGATGGCCTGGAAGCGAGCGTTGTGGGACACCTCGATCAAATGAGCGAGCTCGTGGAGAAACTCTTCGGGCAGATCTCTGCAACACGTGGCCCTGCGCGTCAGAATGAATCGTCAGTTTTTGACGCAGCGAATGGCGGTGCCCAGTTCGTTCGGATCCTGACCAGCGGCCTCGAAGTCATACAACACCATGCTCATGTCAGCTGAATACTGAAATCCCCACAGATAGCGTCCGTCATTCAGGGCGAAAATCGCTTCATTTCCGGAAGGGTTACTTCCTGTAAACGGATTCACTGCACCGGCAGGATGCACATTCAAACCTGTTCCGTTTTCATTGGAGATGGAAACGTTCCAGTATCCGCTTTGGTCTCCTGAAATCCCCGTTGAAGCCAAATTGATGTTGAGGGTCATGTATCCGCCAAAGGAAGCCGCGAGCGCGTCCCAATCTGCATGAGTGGAGACGTGCCAGCCGCTTGGGCACACATTCCGCGCATCAAGCACCGCAGCTTGGTTGTACGCGGAACCAAACGCTTCGTCATCATCCTGTGAAATCCAGGGCTCTATTGGCACATACCACGGAGATGCCGTTTCGGTGCTCCCGGCTTCGAACGCGTCTATGGCGTCGCCATTGTTGAAGGCGCTTGCCCGCAGGTTTTCCCCAAACCAGCACTCACCAGCAACTTCAACCAAGGGGTACACGGTGCCTTGGTACGTGTAACTCGATTCAAAATTGCACGCAGGCGGCTGCAGTCCATAAACGCATGATCCCACGTCCGTGTTGGCTTCTGCATTGAAATTATTCGCCTCCGGGTCGGTGCATCCGCGCACAACTAGCGTCAAACACGAACCGTCATCGAACTCGGCGTTGCGCTCGAACTCGAGGTATTCGGGATCGGTGCAGCCCAAGTCGTTCTCCTGAAACTTCACACAGCGCACTGGGAAGGCATCGCCGTAGCAACCGGAGAAATAGCCGTTGAGCGACTCAAAACCGAAGGACGAAGCATGGCTACCCCAGCACATAGATGAATTGATGGTGTTCCACCCGTTGCCATCTTGAACGGTCATGCCGCTCAACGGAATGCCGTCAAAACCAAAGTCATTCGTCGCATCCGCCGTCTGTAAGTAATCCATTCCTGTGACCTCATCATAAGGCAACGCAAGCAATCGGGCCGAGCCGTCGCCCCCATCAATCTCGGCTTCAAGGGCGTTGACATCATCGTTGTTGGGAACCTTCCAGCCGCTGGGGCAAATCCTGCGGGCATCCATTCTTGCACCGACGCTGTACATCCGTCCGTAACGCGCGCCATCAATGGGGTTATTGTTGGCCCAAGCCTGCCAGGTATCGTCGGCCTCTGGATCCACATCACCCAATGCAGAAATGATGTCGCCATTGGCGAAGACGTAGGTATCGAGGTTTGTGGCAAACCAGCATTCACATCCGATGGGGACCACCGGGTAGGTCGTTGTTCCAAACGTCACTTCCGCAATCCCATCGCACGGATCACATTCCGGAGCGGGTATCGCATCCAACGCATCGTTGGCCGCAACAATACTGCCCTGCAGCAACTGAAGGTATTCTTCCAGCGTGAGGCTATCGATGGCAATGGGATCCGGCAAAAACTGTCCTCCAAACATACTCAGCATCGACAAAAGGTCCGGAGTGCCAATGTTCTCATTGGAGTCCGAGTCGGGATTGTAAGGGTAGTTGATGGACTGAGCCGTGGCCGTCAATGTCAAAAGAATGACAAAAGCCAAACTGCACCCTTGTGCAAGAGCCTGACGAAAAGCGACCAAAGTGCACGGGTATAATTTCGATAAAAACATCATAAAATTCGGTTGGACTTCAAATATACAAATTAAAACACCTTTTCAGCTAGCCCCGTACTCCAGGTCAGATGCCCCACGCTGTTGATTCCACGGTGTGCGCTCTTCGACACATACGAGGTGTCTCGTGTCGCGGCCGGTCCCTTATCCCCGCGTTGTGACGCGGCCGTTGAGCGTCGCCTCGACTTCTCGCCAATCCGGCAGGTGCTCCGTGAGGATGGCCTG
>CBFIEJ010000038.1:0-20289 GCA_965661575.1 uncultured Flavobacteriales bacterium
TGCCTCTGCTGTTGTGATATTTGAAAATGAAGACACCATGAATGCATTCAACATCATTGTAAAAAGCTGCCGTCTTTTGGTGGGCTCACTGTTCATTGTTTCGGGTTTGATCAAAGCCAATGATGCGCTCGGATTCATGTACAAACTTGAGGAATATTTTGAACCTGGAGCTTTGAACTTTCCAGGGCTCACCGATTTTGCCCTGCCGTTATCTGTGTTTATTTGTGTGGGCGAAATTTTATTGGGAGTCGCGTTGGTGCTCGGGGCACTGCCAAAGTTGACCTCCACACTCACTGCTGTAATCATGGCTTTCTTCACGTGGTTGACCTGGTACACCGCCAACTGCGATCCCTTTGGCACTAAAATGATTGCTGATGCAGCAGGAAACCTTGTTGAAATCACCAACCAATGCGTGTTGGCCTGCGGCTGCTTTGGAAATGCAATACCACTTACTCCCTATGAGAGTTTTCTCAAAGATGTGGTCCTCTCCATTCTCACGGTACCTGTTGTGTGGGGGGCGTTCGCGGGCATGACGAAGCTCAACAATCGCAGGGATGGATTGGTCATGATTGCAGGTAGTCTCATTTTGATTTACGGTTTTGGGGAATTGATGCTGCAATGGAATTTTCCGGTTTTGTTTGCTGCGATTTGTTACGCTGCCGCAGAAGGATTGAAAAAGCGCTGGGAGGGACCTGCACAGGAGTACATCATGGCTGCCGCAGTCACTGCCGTTTGCCTGGTTTTCCAGTTTGTGACGCTGAATTATTTGCCGATGAAGGATTATCGCCCGTATGCTGTTGGAGAGAGCATCCTTGAAAACCGCAAATCTGCCGAAGAATTGGGCCTTGAACCTCCGACTTATGCGACCCAGTATTCATTCCGGAACATTTCGACAGGTGCAGATACGGTGGTGCTGAGCTCGGACTGGTTGCGGATTTACAACGAGCCCTGGTTCAAGAACCAATACGAAACGGTTTCATACGACGGTCCTGAAGTGAAAGTGTCCGATGGATACGAACCTCGGATCATGGATTTCCAAGTAGTCGATGCAGATGGGGAAGACTTGACCGATGATGTTTTGAAGCGTGAAGGCAATGTGATGCTATACGTTTCAAAAGATTTGGACAAAGCCAATACTTCTCGGCAGTCTGCAATGAATGAATTTGCCAACAAGGCGGCAGCCGCGGGTTGGATGAACATTGGTTTGACGAATGCTCCGGCTGAACAAAACCAGGCGTTTAAGGAAAAGCATGGGGTGACATACCAAATGTATACATGCGATCAAACAGAGCTGAAAATTGTGATTCGTTCCAATCCTGGTATGGTGTGGTTGCGAGATGGCGTCGTTCAGGAGAAATGGTCGTGGCAAGACATACCAGAATGGGAGGGTTTCTCAGCTCACTGATCGACTAAAGATGGGGGGGACACGTAAAATCCTGCATGGATTGGGAGTGCTTTGGGGCGCTCTAACCTTGGTGTTTTTGTTGTTCTCGATGGTCCCTGATCCTGCTCGAGAGTTGGCCGGACAAAATGAACGTGCGGAAGTAGTGGAGGCAATCCGTGAAAAGCATGGACTCAACGATGCTTTGCATGTTCGTTATTTCCGCTTTTTTCGCGGCTTCATTCCGATATCTGAGACCCCAGAAGGTTGGACTTGGACAGGAATCGATCTGGGCAGGTCCTTTGTTTCTGATCGGGATGTTGCTGAATCTGTGTTCCAGGCATTGCCTTCAACTCTTTTATTGGCCGTTCTCGCGATGGCATTGGCCTTGGTGATTGGAGTTTCGATAGGTCTGATTCTTTCCCATTCGATGGGAAGCTGGTGGGACCGGTGGATTTTGGGATTTGCAGCATTGGGCATGAGCGCTCCTTCATTCGTCATGGCGATCTTGGTTTCTTGGTTTTTTGGTTCGGTGTGTCATGCATGGACTGGTTTGTCCATGACAGGGGGGCTTTGGGAAGTTCACCCTTTTGATGGTCCTCAGTTGTCTTGGAAAAATGCCATTCTTCCGGCTTTAACATTGGGGGTGCGACCGTTATCTGTGGTGCTGCAATTGACGCGCAACAGCGCTGCGGAAGTGCTCGCTTCATCTTACGTGCGGACTGCAAAGTCAAAGGGTCTGTCGCCCATGCGGATCGTCATGAAACATACCTTGCGCAATGCATTGAATCCCGTGCTTACAGCTGCTTCCGGATGGTTTGCGAGCATGCTCGCAGGTGCCGTTTTTGTCGAGTTTGTTTTTGGATGGCAGGGTCTTGGGATGCTGATGTTTCGTGCGCTCGAGCGCAGCGATTTACCCATGGTCATGGGATGCGTTGCATCTGTGGCCTTGACCTTTGTCATCGTCAATGTGCTCGTGGACCAGACCTACCGTCTGTTGGATCCACGTGTCAGGGTGTCTTGAGCAAAAGATCATTCATGATCTGCGTGAGTTCCTTTGCGGTCTCATGGAAGTAACGCTTTGACTTGTAGCTGGCAACCCATTGAATACCGCGAATGGTGTTGGTCAGAAACATCTCATCAGCTCGGAGCATTTCTTGAGGGGTGATGTTGCATTCATAAACCTTGTAGCCATTGCGCAGAGCGGCATTGATGACCGATGCACGCATCACACCCCCCACCGGTCCAGAATCAAGCCCGGGAGTGTACAGAACGCGGTTACTTACCAAAAAGAGGTTCGAATGCGATGATTCGACGATGTTTGATAGGTGGTTTTGAATGAGTGCGTCATCCAATCCAGTTTCCGATGCCCACAGCGCAGCTTGTATGTAAAGTCCGGAGTTGAGGTTTTTAAAATTCGAAAACGGCCCGATCAGTTTTTTCATACCATCGAACACATCGACTGCAAGACCTTTGCTTGCTGTTAGCCATTCATTATCTGGGAGCGACTCGGACGTAGCCAGCCATGACATACCACTTGATTCGGGCAGGTAACGTCCGCCGCCCTCTCTGAAAAAAGTGATGCGCACCCGTCCTCCTTTGTCAATTCCGTTGTGATTGCAAAGCTTTTGCACAGCGTCAAATAGGACTTGAGCTGTCAAACGTTGATGATTATCAATGCGGTGAGCGGCGAGGCTGGCGGTGATGCGGTTCCAATGCAGATCAATGTTTTGAGGAATTCCAAAAGAAATACGAACGGTCTCGAAAAATCCATCGGCATAGAGGAAGCCGCGGTTAAACATGGAATTGGGCAACTCCGAAATGGTTGTGATTTCGCCGTTTACCAGGTAGCATTGGCGGTCTGAGGGGTGCCATTCGAATTGAGGCATAGCGGATCAGTGTGATAGAGGTGATCGCATAAGCTGCGGAACATAATCCAATAAATCAGCATTTACTGGAATTTGCAATCCTGCAATACCAGCAGCTTCTCCGGCTTCAATGTCACGTGATTTGTCCCCAATCATCCACGATTGTGAAGGGTCAATGTGGTGTTTGGCACAGGCTTTTTCGAGCATCAATCCTCCTGGTTTGCGGGTCAGGCTCTCGCCATAATTTGGATGGTGCGGACTGTAGAATATATCCGTGATTTCAATCCCCTTTTCAGCACAGAGGGCTCGGAAATGTTCGTGGATGGCGTGCACATCTTTGTGGTCATATAAACCTTTGGCAATTCCTCCTTGATTGGTGATTAAAATCAACTTGTAGCCAAGCAGTTGCAGCTCTTGAAGAGCTTCTAAAACCGTCGGCAGGAGGGTGAATTCGTCGACACTTTTTGTGTAATCGCCCGGGTCGTGATTGATCACGCCATCTCGATCGAGAAAGATTGCTTTGCTCAGTACAGCCATGTAGCGAAACTAAGCACCTTCAAGGAATCCCCCAAGCATCATGCGATTGAAGTGCCCAAGGGCACGTCTTCACGCACTTGAACGATGGCAGTTCCTGTTGTTGCGTCGAGTGCGCCAAGCATAAGGAATTCAGACATCATTGGACCAATTTGTTTTTTGGGGAAATTCGTGACGCCTACCACGAGCTTGCCAAGCAAGTCCTGAGGAAGGTAGCGCTCAGTCAGTTGGGCTGAAGTTTTCAGGATGCCGCGTTCTTCTCCGAAATCGACTGTGATGATGAATGCGGGTTTCACCGCTTCAGGGAAGGACTGAACATCCAGCACGCGGCCCACTTGCATCTGCACTTGTGCGAATAACTCGTATTGAATGGTTGGTTTCATGCTTCGAAAAGTAGCCAATGGAACCCTAAGTTCGTTCGGTCCTTGGTTTCGTAAATTTGAACCATGCCAAAAAACAGATGGAAATCTTTTGATGCGTTCAACCCAAATCATTGGAGTGAAAAGGTGGGAGATGCGAGCTTCGTGTCGAATGCAATTTGGGAGCAGCCTATCTGGGCGGATCGAGCAACTTCATTTGCACTGCCGAATAGGTGCATTGCCTCACCTGAGCAAGGAAATCCGTGGCAGCTGCAGCAAAGTATTCGGAAGGAGCACGATGTGATGCCTGCACTCATGCATGGAGCATCGGGACTTCGCTTTGATGTAAAATCCCGAGGCTGCTCGATGAGTTGTCTAGAAGGCGTTCACCTGAATATGGTGCAGCTTCACATGGACGTTGCACTGTTCCTTGATGGTTCTTGGGATGTTCAATCTCTTTTGGAAGTCGGCTGGAGGGGGACCTGTGGCTTCCCCATTACCGCGTCAATGACAATTGATTCTTTCAATAATCATCATACGCTTTTGGCTGATGGACCTGATCTGCGCATTTGGCAATGCGGTCAAAATGATCACCGTCATCGGTCACTGAGTCACGTTGAAGCTTTGGCCGAATACTGCGAGCTGATGGACCTTTGGCTTGAGATGGCCAAAGATTCTTTTGTTTCGATTCACCATGAGTTGGATCGATTTATTTGGCGCTGGTGGACTTCTGTGGATGTTTTGGAAGAAGTCGCTGCATTGCGCGCATTGAGGGCTTTGTGGTCAAGATGGCTCTTGCACCACCAGCTTGCAGATCGTCCCATATGGATTGACGCGACGACCTCTACGGCTTCATTTCGCAACGAATTGGAGACCGATCACCTCATTGATTTGACGACGGCTTCCTACGCAGCGGTCCTCGGCGGTGCGGATGGAGTCGAGACTGTTCCACATTCACGATGCGATGAAAATCAAGCGTTCGATGATTCAGCCCAGCGCTGGGCTCGAAATATTCAACACTTGATGCGTGAAGAGGCAGGACTTCATCGCACGTTTGATCCAATGGGAGGCAGTCGAACGGTTGAAACGTGGTCGTCGAATATGTTGGAAGCAGCATGGTCCATTTACCTCAATTCGAAATCATGAAGATGAAGGCACATTATCCGATTGCATCCGATGGTCACGAACATGAGCAGTTTGGTCCAGGTCAAGCTCCTTTTCTGGGCGGGCCTTACCCGAGTATGTATACCTCTCGGCCTTGGACCATTCGCCAGTACGCTGGTTTTTCTACAGCAGAAGCTTCAAATGCATTTTACCGAGCCAATTTAGCCGCAGGCCAGAAGGGACTCAGTGTGGCATTCGATTTGGCAACTCATCGTGGTTATGATAGCGATCACCCGCGGGTTTCAGGAGATGTTGGAATGGCTGGAGTAGCTATCGATACTGTGGAGGACATGAAGCGTTTGTTTGAGGGCATTCCATTGGGTGAGATGTCTGTGAGTATGACGATGAACGGTGCCGTTCTTCCCATTCTCGCTTTTTACATCGTTGCAGCCGAGGAACAAGGCGTGGATTTGGCCGCTTTGATGGGGACGATTCAGAATGATATCCTCAAAGAATTCATGGTCCGTAATACCTACATCTATCCACCCAAACCTTCCATGCGCATCATTGCTGATATTTTCAGATACACAGCGAAGCGCATGCCGAAATTTAATTCGATCTCTATTTCGGGATATCACATGCAGGAGGCGGGTGCGACGCCAGAATTGGAGTTGGCCTACACGCTCGCCGATGGCCTGGAGTACGTGAAGACAGGGATGCAGTCGGGACTTGATATCGACGAATTTGCTCCCCGGTTGAGTTTTTTCTGGGCGAGCGGAATGAACCATTACGAGGAAATCGCGAAAATGCGTGCAGCCCGACTGATCTGGGCCGATTGCATGAAAAAGCTCGGAGCTCGGAGTCCAAAATCTTTAATGCTCCGAACCCATACGCAAACAAGTGGCTGGTCGCTTACGGCTCAGGATCCTTGGAACAACGTCGCTCGAACGACGCTAGAAGCGATGGCTGCGGTATTCGGAGGAACCCAGTCCTTGCATACGAATTCTATGGATGAAGCCATCGCACTGCCGACCAAAGCCTCAGCTCGCGTAGCTCGGAATACGCAATTGTTCCTTCAGAATGAAGCAGGAATGTGCAAAGCGGTCGATCCGTGGCATGGTTCTCGAATGATGGAGGACTTGACGGCTCAGATGGTTGAAAAAGCAGATGCGCTCATCCAAGAAATCGATGATGCCGGCGGAATGTCATCGGCGATCGAGCAGGGCATACCCAAGCTTCGCATCGAGGCTGCGGCCGCGAATAAGCAAGCGCGCATAGATCGAGGTCAGGATCGGTTGATTGGTGTGAATTTGTTCACACTAGAAACGGAAGATGAGATTGAAACGCTCGAAATAGATCAGTCGCAGGTGAGGGCGGACCAAATCAAGCGCATCATTGCGGTCAAGCAGAATCGCAATTCCGCTTCGGTTTCTGAGGCTTTGGCGGAGCTATCGCAGGGAGCAAAATCGCAGCTTAATTTGCTTGAGTTGACGGTTTCGGCAGCTCGCAGCCGCGCCACACTTGGTGAAATCAGTTTGGCGCTGGAATCAGTTTTTGGTCGTTTCAAGCCGAAAACTCAGAAAGTGAGTGGTATATTTTCACGAGCAATGGAAGGACAAAGTGAATATGACGCAGTGGTCAAGTTAGCTGGTGATTTCGCCCAACAAGTCGGCCGTCAACCAAGGATTCTGGTGGCTAAGATGGGGCAAGATGGACACGACCGTGGCGCCAAAGTAGTGGCTTCGTCATTTGCCGATCTTGGATTTGATGTTGATCTTGGTGCGTTGTTTCAAACCCCGGAAGAGGTCGCTCAACAAGCGGTTGACAACGACGTACACGTGGTCGGTATCAGTACACTTGCAGCGGGACACAAAACACTTGTTCCTGCTCTAGTCGCGGCATTAAAATCCTTGGGACGTGAAGATATTTTGGTCGTTGTCGGCGGTGTTATCCCAGCGAAGGACTACGATGCATTATTTACGACCGGAGCAGTGGGCGTTTTTGGTCCAGGGACCCCCATCACCAAGTCTGCTTCTGAAATCCTCGAGGTTCTCTTGGACGCCTATTCCTGATTTTTATACATCAAATTTCATTCCCCTGCTGGCCATTTGCTTCAACAACGGTGAGGGCCGATAACGCTCTTCTCCATATTCCTGCTGCAAGGTTTCTAGCTTTTCAAGCACATTGGCAATCCCCCAGTCATTACCCCATTTGAGAAGACCTTTGGGGTAATTGACGCCCTTGGTCATCGCAATTTCCAAATCTTCCGCGCTGGCGATGTTCAACCTCAAGGCATCTGCGGCTTCATTGATCAAAAGGGATAAAATGCGGTTCGAGATTTGCTCCTGTGCTTTTGAATCAACTTTTGGTGCGTCATCCGCTAAGACCTGACCATCTTCTTGGTAAGAGTAGTAGCCTCGTCTTGTTTTCTTACCGAGCCATCCTGCATCGACATGTTGCTTCTGAATCAGGCTTGGGCGGTAACGTGGGTCGAAGTAAAAGGCATCAAAAACAGTGCATGTCACGGCATAATTAACATCGTTTCCAATGAGATCCATCAATTGAAATGGTCCCATTCGAAAGCCGACTGCTCTTAGTGCTGCGTCAATGGTTTCCAAGCTGTATTGACCTTCTTCCGCAATGCGAAGGGCTTCGCCATAAAATGGACGAGCCAGTCTGTTCACGATAAACCCTGGGGTATCCTTGGCAATTACCGCGGATTTTTTCCAAGCGGCCATCAACGTTTGACATTGTTCTACAATGGCGTTGTCTGTTTGCAATGCGGGAACGATCTCAACCAAAGCCATCAAGGGCGCAGGATTGAAAAAATGAAGTCCAAGGAGTCGTTCTGGATGCGTTAGTTGTCCAGCGAGCGCTGTGACCGAGAGTGATGAGGTGTTGGTCGCGAGGATGGTCGAGGCAGGAACGATGCTCTCAATTTTTTGGAAGAGTGAAATTTTGGTGTCGAAATCCTCCACGATGGCTTCAAGGACCAAAGCGCATCCGACGACGTCCTGTAATTTTGATGTACGTGCAATTCTGCCTTGCAATGCCTCTGATTCTTGAGGTGTCCACCTTCCCTTGATCACCTGACGATCAGCTATTTTAGCCAATTGAATCTGGCTCCGTTCAAGCGCTTGTTGATTGGTGTCGAACAGAACCACAGAGTGTCCAGCTTGCGCTGCCACTTGAGCAATTCCCGAGCCCATTGCTCCTGCACCGACAATGGCGATTGAATGATTGTGGACTGACTTGCTCATGCTTTTTTGAAGTTCGTAGGAATGCGCCAAAGGTCGGCAATCTTGTTTTTATAGTTTTGTGAAAAAGCGAGACATGGAGATATTGGAAGAATTGCAAGAATCTGCGGAGTATTTGCGAGATCGAGGAATCGACGAAGTAGACGTTGCCATCGTGCTCGGAACAGGACTTGGTGGCTTGGTAGAAGCCATCGATATTCAAAAAACGTGGAGCTACAGCCAAATTCCCCACTTGCCTGTAGCGACTGTTGAACAACATTTTGGGAAACTTATCTATGGACTATTAGCGGGGAAGAAGGTTCTTGCCTGGCAAGGAAGGTTTCACTTTTACGAGGGTTATTCAATGGAACAAGTGGTGAAGCCTGTTCGGATTTCACGCATGTTGGGCGCTGAGACGATGTTGATTTCCAACGCGTCAGGAAGTTTGAACCCGGAATTTAAAAAGGGTGGATTGATGCTGATTGAGGATCACATTAATTTGCTCCCGGATACGCCACTGCGTGGTGCGAATTTAGTTTCTCTAGGCGAACGGTTCCCTGACATGAGCTGTCCATATGATGTTAAACTGAGATCTTTGCTGAAGGAGATCGCCATAGATTCGGGCATCCATCTCGATGAAGGAGTATACTGCAGCGTAGCAGGACCTCAATTGGAGACCAGGGCAGAGTATCGTTATTTGAGAACGATCGGTGCTGATGCCGTGGGAATGTCGACGGTGCCAGAGGTCATAGCAGCGGCGCACATGGGAATGCCATGCGCAGCGGTGAGTGTCTTAACCGATGATTGCAATCCTGACGATTTAGAGCCGTTTAATTTGAGCGAGGTGATAGCCATGGCTGAGCAGGCCGAACCACTGCTTACTAAACTATTCGTGCACTTGCTCGGTCGTATGGAGTGATTGCAATGCTTCTTTCATCGCGGGCAAAGCTACACCGGTAAAGTGCTGGTGTTCGTTTGTAAATGTCAGTAGGAGAGAGTGTTAATCATTCTTTTCATTGCGAAATGATATTTACAATTCCAACAACTTGCTGCTTGGATTGCAGCCGACCATTGCAAGGAAGAACGGATAAAAAATTCTGTAACGATGTATGCCGGGTGCGTCATTATCGCCTCCATAACAACCGATCTAAAATGGTTAAAGGAGTTGAGAAGATTCTGATTCGTAACCGCTCATTGCTCGTTTCACTCAAGGAAAAGACTCCATTGGAAATGACGGAAGAGGGAAGCTTTGTTTGGTTGCGAAGGAATGGATTTGACTTTAATTTTCATACGCACGTTCATCCCCTTGAGGACGGTCGTCTGGCCATCATGTGTTTCGAGGAAGGTTACATCTTACAAGGGGATGGTTTGACCTCATGGTCGGACGCGCCGGAGCGCTTACTTGCGCGACTTTCGAGTGGGTCGAGATGATTTTCCTTTGCCGCTTTTCTTCTTCTTTTCATGGAATGCGCCCTTGTAATCGGGGTCTCGCTTTCGCAGTTCTCGGTCAATTTCTCGTGCTTGATTCTGTCGCTCGTGCCGCGGAGTTTCAAACTCCTCAAGGGATTCTGGCGCCGCAATCTCTTCAAGCGGTTCACCAACAAGATCTTCGATTCGCTCAAGGGCATAACGTTCAGCGGGATCGTTCAGGGTGAGTGCGGTTCCATCCCGAAAGGCGCGGCCAGTGCGCCCAATGCGATGCACATATTCATGCGGGTCTCTGGGCACAGAAGCATTGATGACCATTTCTGTTTCTGGCACATCAATTCCTCTGCTGGCGACATCAGTTGAGACCAGGACTCGCACCAATCCTGATCTGAAATCATCCATCGCATTGATCCGGGAGTTTTGACCTTTGTTGCTGTGAATGGTTCGGATTTCGAAGTCAAACGATCGTTGCAAGTAGCGAGCGAGGTTTTCTGCTTCTTCCTTTTTTCGAGCGAAAATAAGAAGACGCTTGTCCTGCAGGTGATGCGTAATCCACCATTCGATGAAGGCAATTTTGGTGCGATGGTTCGGTAATTCTAATTTCAGTTGGCGCACCGTGGACACGGGCGTCGATTGCGGAGTGACTTCAATGCGGGTGGGCCAAAGAAGAAACTCATCGGCCAACCGCTCTACGCGAGGAGGGAATGTTGCCGAGAAGAGCATGTTTTGACGCTTGTTGGGTATGATCTCTTGAAGTTGTCTGAGTTGCGGCATGAAGCCCATATCCATCATTCGATCTGCCTCGTCCAATACCAAATGCTTAATCCGTTTGGTTGAGATGTGACCGTGGCTGTACAACTCGATAAAGCGTCCCGGGGTGCATATGATCAAATCGCAACCCTGATTCAGCTGCTCGATTTGTGTTTTGGGTCCAATCCCGCCATAAAGTGCAAGAATGCGCAGGTCCGTGTAGGTGGAAAACTTAAGCGCTTCATTGTGAATCTGTATCGCCAACTCTTTGGTTGGCGCCAAAACGAGTCCGCGCGGTTCGTTGTGTTGCGCATATTTCAGTGTTTGCAACAAAGGCAACAAAAAAGCTGCGGTTTTTCCGGTGCCCGTCTGCGCAATTCCAATCACATCTTGCCCTGATCGGAGTGGTGGAATGGCTTGTACTTGAATGGGTGAAGGCTCAACGTAGCCGGCGTCTTCAATCGCATTCAGGAATTGTCGGGTCAGCTTGAGCTCAGAAAAAGTCATGCGCCAAAGTTAGGTTGACTAAATTGCGCTCGAAAGATGCAGGAGAAATTTGCTCATATGAGGCCATATTTGGAGGAAGAAGTCCCTGAAGCAATACAAACGTTGTTGCAGTCAATGGATTGGTCCGCACAGTTGGCACCATTCATTGGAACCGAAGCTGCAGACCCCATTTTGCTTGGTATTGCGAAGATCAGAAGCGTTAGCGAGTTTCAGGCTAATGTGTCAAAGCCGTTCATACAGATGGTCTTGGATCGAACCGCAAATGACGTAACATTTTCATTTCCGGAAAACTTTGATTCGCATGGAGCATTGTTCATTTCGAATCACCGTGACATTGTTTTAGATCCATCATTGATCAATATGGGGCTTTTGACGCTCGGACATCCCACCACTCAAATTGGAATTGGGAGCAACTTGCTCGAAACGCCATGGGTTGAGGCATTGGTTCGGTTGAATAAGAGTTTCATCATCAGTCGCGGTGGGACTCCCCGAGAGCAGTTGATGAGCAGCGCTGAGGTCGCCGATTATGTTCGCCACGTTATTCTGAATGATCGGTCGAGTTTGTGGCTGGCTCATCGGGAGGGGAGAGCAAAAGACGGTGACGACCGGACATCGCCTGCATTGATCAGGATGCTGGACAATCGAAAGGACGGTAAAGATTGGGATGCTATGCGGGTGCACCCTGTAACGCTTAGCTATGAGTGGGATCCTTGCGATGGCATGAAAGTCCGAGAACTCCTGTTGCGTGAGTTGAACAATGGCGATTATGAGAAACAGCCTGGGGAAGATGAACGAAGCATGAAGCAAGGTCTTTTTGGTTCGAAGGGATCAGTTCATGTTGCATTTTCAGAGCCATTAACATGGGAAGAACCGCCAGAGGGAGTGAGGCCCGCCGTGAATATGGCAAAGCTCATGGACCGCCGCATTCATGCAGGCATGAAAGAATGGCCTTCTCAGCACTGGGCTGCAAAACAATTGATTCAAGAAGAGGCGGAGGTGAAATGGAAATGGCCTTCCAGTTGGATGCCTGATGATGTCACAGAAGACGTGAGTCAGCGTTGCTTACAGCGATTAGAAACCATCGTAGAGATGATGGGGGATCTCTCATTCTCAAAGCAAGAAATCACCCTCAAGTGGTGCGAAATCACAGCAGCCCCTTTGCTGAATCGCGTGCACTCTGAAGAGGAGATATGGGCCTGAACGTCAGCTTCGGCTAGGTCTTTTGGTGAGATCGAGCCACTTCTGCACAAGCGATTGAGCCCGCCACGCCAGCGTTTAGAGACTCTGCGCGTCCAAATCGAGGGATCGTTATTTTCGTGTGCTTGATTCCATTGACTTCCTGCAAGCCGTGACTTTCCGATCCAACCCATATCAACCCTGGGCTCCATGAAACGGCATCGTACGCAGTGCCCTCGAGATCCAAAGCGAAGTGTTGCAAGTCGGCAGCGGAAGCAATGGATTCTGAATTCCAGCGCTGCACAGGAATCTTGAAGATTGACCCCATCGAAGCTTGCACGCATTTGATGGACCATGGATCGGTTGTCTTTTCGGTGATGAATATGGCGCTCAATCCAAACCAGTTGGCCGAACGAATCAGCGTGCCAAGATTGCCAGGGTCTTGGATGCCATCTGCTACAAGAGCGAAAGGCAGCTTTTGATCCGAAAGTTCGCGGAGGATGTTATCAGCGTTAGGATCTGGGATTCGTGCCACAGCCAGAATGCCAGGAGGCGATTTCATTTGCGACATCCGCTCCATTTCCTTTGCGCTCACCGTTGTCGTTCTTGCTATAACTTGCTCGGGTATGTGCTCGTCCATCCCTTGCGTATAGTAAATTCGCTCCAATCCAATCGGACTTGAAGCCAATTCCACAATGTTTTTTATCCCCTCCACAATGAATAGCCCACGTGCATGTCGCTCGCTTCGCTTGCTGAGGGATTTGATTTGGAGGATTTCTTCGCGGGTCATGTGCTGTAAAACGTTGGGGCGAAGGTATGGATATCTCATCGCTGTTTGCGTGTTTTTCGGCTCGGGTTGTTCGCCGCTGAAGAGGATGAATGAACAAGCCGTATTCGTTTCAGATCAAAAAATTATCTGGCCAGCTACACAGGAGAAAGTGATTGAAGAATCCGCATTTGATTCTGGGATGCGCATCGCCGCCAATTCCAAATTCATGGGAATACGAGTACCGATGCGCTTGCATGGATTGGTCAGACCACAAGCACTGGAGCATTCTCTTCAGAGCAGGTCCGATGCAGGCAAGCCTCAAGGAGGTGTTCGCTGGTGGCTTTCTGAGAAAGTGGGAGAAGCTCCAGCGATTGTAGACGATTACCTCGTAGCTCGTACCGCGCTCAATATCGAATCCATCTGCAAACAAATGGGGTATTTGAATGCACAATGCCACGCCGAAAAGGATACTTTGAGTCATCGAACGGTCGAGATTCATTACTTCTTGAATCCGGGCCCCCTTTGGTCGATTGCGAGTGTTGATTGGGCTGATCAGAAGCTGGGTTCGACCGAAACGACGCCAAAACTTGCTGAGCGACTGCAGATGGGTGAACCATTTGCTGTCGAAACGTTGGAACGCACAAGAATCAATCTCGCTCAAGATTTTAGAAACAAGGGCTTTGCTTCCATCCAAGCATCGCACATCAATTTTCTCGCAGATACAGCAGTGGAAAATGGCAACGCAATGGTCCGTCTTTTGGTCCAGCTCGCTCCCGAAGGTTGGACGGAACAAGGTGAACCTCGCCTGCACCAACAAGCTCGTTTTGGCAAGGTTTCATGGTCCATTGAAGGAGAAGGGGATGACAACCCGCTTCGTGCTGAAGTGATTGAGTTCCTTCTGGCGGTGGAGCCAGACATGCGCTACAATGAGCGAGTTTTGAAGGAAACGCAACGAAGACTCTCAGAATTGCCCGGTGTGTCGCGAGTGGATGTTCCGGGTTCGCTGAACGGGATCAAGAATAATCAATTGGTCTACGATGTTGATGTGCTCATACACCCCGCCAAACGGTTTGGAATGACAACGGCACTGGACATGACACGCACGGATGCCCGGTATGGACCTGTTTTAAGTTGGTCGTTGATGGATCGAATAGCTTCCCAACGCGGGGACGAATGGGATTTTCATTTGTCGGGAGGATTGACGTCCACACGTCCTTTCAGTTATTCCAGCGATTATCTGATTCCAAACAGTGCGACTTGGTCGCTTGAAGCCCATTATTCTACCTTGGGAATCCCTCCGATTTCGCTGATGAAACTCCGTCCTTCGAATCGAGCAAGGACTGATTTTGCCTTCAGTTGGGCCCGTGAAAACCGACCTGAATATGCTCAGAATTCTTTGGTTTTCAAATGGGGTTTTCACTTTGTAGAGAACCCCAATCGAGGCAGTGAAATTCGCATCGATTTGCTGGAGTTCAAGCGTCTCAAGGTCGAAAGTGAAGCTGATTTTCGGCAATGGCTCGATGATCAATCCAATCCATTTTTAACCGCGAGATTTCAAGATTATGCCTCAGTGCTATCTCGTGTAGATTGGAGAACAAACTGGACGGTACGGAATCGTCTCAAAGGCACGTTGAGGTTGCAAGCCGAGTGGACAGGATGGGGGTTGGAAGTTTTGGGGCGAAGTCAGCAATGGACGGTGAATGAGCTGAATCAGCTGCTGCTCGGGAATATTCCTTTTGCTCACTATTTTCGGACAGAAGCCGCCTGGATTTGGGAGCTCGAGTCTCACCAGTATTCGGGGCTTTCATGGCATGGAAGAGTGCGTGGCGGTTGGTCAATCACCGGGGATAATTTTGAGGGCATCCCATTTGATAGAGCTTTTTTTGCCGGAGGTGCCAATGGTCTTCGGGGGTGGACTGCCCGAGATTTAGGGCCGGGCTTTGCTGATCCTGAAAACTTTGACAGTGGCTTCATAGCGGGATTGGGAGATTTTCAAGGCGAACTAAGTTTTGAAGCAAGAAAGTCTTTGAATGATGCGCTGGAAATGGCTGTTTTCTCTGATGTTGGAAACGTATGGCTTCGAGGCACGGAGCTCGATACGTTCGACGAAAGCCTCACCTTCGACTTGAACTCAGTGGCGTGGGGAGCCGGTCTCGGAATGCGACTTGATTTTGATTTTTTTATTTTCAGATTGGATGCTGCTCTTCGCATTCATGACCCTTCAGAATCTGCGAATCAAAGGTGGATTAACAAGGGAAGGCCGGATGGAGCAGTTCACTTGGGGATTGGTTACCCTTTTTGAATGTCAGTTTCAGGATTGCTTTAACTTAGCCGAGAAATTTGAGAGAACATGGGTTGGTTTAAGCGAATACAGGACGGAATCACGACCAAGAGCACGGAGAAGAAAGAGATTCCTGAAGGTGCATGGCATCAGTGCCCCAATTGCAAGACTGTTGTGACCTCGCAGCAGCATGCGGATCGCGTGCACGTTTGCAACTACTGCGGGCATCATGATCGCATTGGAAGTGAAGAATATTTTGCGCTTCTGTTCGATGAAGGCAAGTACCGTGAGGTAGCGCCAAAGATCGAAAGTGAAGATCCGCTTGGATTTAGCGACACGAAAACATACGCCAATCGGCTTGAGGCCGCCAAAAAGAAGACGGGCCTGACAGATGCGTTGCGCACGGCTGCAGGTGATCTTGGAGGTGTTCCTGTGGTTGTTAGTTGCATGGACTTTGCATTTATCGGCGGCTCGATGGGAAGCGTGGTCGGTGAAAAGATTGCACGAGGCATCGATTTGGCATTGAAAAAAGGATGTCCATTCATCTGCATTAGTAAATCTGGTGGAGCACGAATGATGGAGGCAGGACTGAGTTTGATGCAAATGGCAAAGACGAGTGCCAAGTTGTCATTGCTAGCCAATGCTGGACTCCCGTACATATCTGTATTGACTGATCCCACAACCGGTGGAGTTACGGCATCATTTGCAATGCTTGGAGACCTGAACATCGCTGAGCCCAATGCGTTGATCGGATTTGCTGGTCCCCGGGTAGTTAAAGAGACCATTGGCAAGGATTTACCAGAAGGTTTTCAGCGTTCTGAATTTTTGCTTGAGCATGGCTTTTTAGATGCAATTGTGGAGAGGAAAAATCTCAAGGAGAAGATTGCATTCAGCTTGAAAGCCATGTACGATGCTCCTGAGAACGCTCGATCACAAGGATGACATTTAGCGTTGGTGCCTGATGGTGATTAAAAAGGCTTGGGGGCGTTGTTAACCAAAAATAGAAAGCCTATCTTTGCGCCATTATTCACATCACGAACATCTAAACGATTTCGACATGTACTATTTAGACGCAGACAAAAAGAAGGAGTTCTTTGAGGCGCACGGCGCAAACGACAAAGACACGGGCAACTCTGAGGCACAGATTGCAATGTTTTCCTACCGAATTGCTCACTTGACAGAGCACCTCAAGAAAAACAGAAAAGATTTCCACACGCAACGAGCATTGATCAAGTTGGTCGGTAAGCGTCGAAAGCTGTTGGATTACCTCTACGCGAAGGACATCACACGTTATCGTGAGATTGTGGCAAAACTCGGTTTGCGCCGCTAATTATTGAAACTCAAAATCGAAGGAGGCAATTGGTAAAGTACCATTGCCTTTTTCGTTTTTTTTATAAGCCTTTGCTCAGGGGAGTAAAAGGTTGAAGATGCATATACAGGAAAGATGAATTATACGGTACACAACCAAACCATTGATCTCGGCAACGGGCGCGAGATCACACTAGAAACCGGCAAGCTTGCGAAGCAGGCGCACGGTTCCGTTGTCGTAAGATGCGGCGATACAATGTTGCTGGCGACAGCAGTTTCAGCGCACGACGTGCGAGATGACATGGATTTTTTGCCTCTTACGGTCGATTACCGCGAAAAGTATGCCGCGGCAGGACGATTCCCAGGTGGCTTTTTCAAGCGCGAAGCGCGTCCCTCCGATACTGAGGTACTCGTTATGCGTTTGGTTGATCGCGCTCTGCGTCCAACGTTTCCTTCGGATTATCATGCCGGCACCCAAGTGATGATTCAATTGATGTCTGCCGACGCGGAAGTGTTGCCGGATAGTCTGGCGGGATTGGCAGCCTCTGCTTGCTTGGCAGTTAGCGATATTCCTTTCGATGGTCCGATTTCAGAAGTTCGAGTGGCTCGAATTGATGGCGCATTTGTCATCAATCCTCACCGCACAGAATTGGAAAGTGCAGACATGGACATGATGGTTGCCGGAAGCATGGACAGCATTGTCATGGTCGAGGGTGAGATGTCAGAGGTGAGCGAGGATGAAATGGTCGATGCTATCGAAGCAGCACACAAAGCGATCCAAGCTCAGTGTGAAGCGCAGATTGCGCTGGCGAAAAGCACAGGTCACTATGGTGTTCAGCGCGAATACTCGCATGAAAGCCACGATGAAGATTTGCGATCACGCGTCAATGAAGCCTTAACGGATACTTTCTACAAGGCTGCTCAAGAAGGCAAGACAAAAGAAGAGCGCAAGGCATCCTTCAATTCCATCAAAGAATCGTTCATGGCGACTCTCTCAGACGAGGAGCGCAGTGAAAAAGCTTTCATGTTGCGCCAGTACGTCAGTGCGGCTCAGAAGAAAGCCATCCGAGATCTTTTGCTCAATGAGAATACACGCCTGGACGGCAGAAAGCCAACCGATATCCGGCAAATTTGGACCGAAGTAGACTACCTCCCAGGAACCCACGGAAGTTCGATCTTCACGCGTGGTGAAACGCAGTCGTTGACGACTCTCACGTTGGGAACTAAACTTGATGAACAGCTCATCGATGGGGCTTTGGTGCGCAAGACTGAAAAATTCTTGCTTCATTATAATTTCCCACCATTTTCAACGGGTGAGGAGCGTCCCTTGCGTGGAACAAGCCGTCGGGAAGTAGGCCACGGTAATCTCGCTTTGAGAGCATTAAAGCCGATTTTGCCTCCAGTCGACCAGTGTCCATATACCATTCGATTGGTCAGTGAGATTTTAGAATCAAATGGATCATCGTCAATGGCGACGGTCTGTGCGGGTACTTTGGCTTTGATGGATGGTGGTATTCCAATCAAGGCTCCTGTTTCAGGAATCGCGATGGGTCTCATCACAGACAAAGACTCTGGAAAGTATGTTGTGCTCTCGGATATTTTGGGTGATGAGGATCACCTCGGAGACATGGACTTCAAGGTTACGGGTACTGAGAAAGGCATCACGGCATGCCAGATGGACATAAAAATCAAAGGTTTGAGTTTCCAGCAATTGCGCGAAGCATTGGAGCAAGCCCGTGAAGGACGTCATCACATTCGCCGAGAGATGTTGCACAGCCTAGCTGAGCCGCGCGACGATTATAAGGACCATGCACCTCGTATCGTTGCTTTGGAAGTTCCAGGCGAATCCATTGGACCAATCATTGGCCCTGGTGGAAAAATCATCCAAGAGATTCAAGCGGATACTGAAACAGTGATTAGCATCGAAGATGTGGATGGAAAAGGAATTGTAGAAATTTCAGCGTCCAATAAATCTGCGATCGAAGCGGCTGTTGCGAAGATCAAAGCCATCGCTTTCCCTCCAACAGTAAACATTGGTGAGGAATACGAAGGCAAGGTCAAGAGCATCATGCCATACGGTGCTTTTGTTGAAGTGATTCCCGGCCAGGATGGTTTGTTGCACGTTTCTGAGTTGGATTGGAAGCGCGTTGATCGCGTTGAAGACATTTTGAAGGAAGGTGAGGTTGTCAAGTTCAAGGTCGTAGGACGCGACGAAAAGACGGGCAAAATCAAGTTGAGCCGCAAGGTGTTGATGCCAAAGCCAGAAGGCTATGTGGAGCGTCCGGAGCGTTCACGAGGCGACCGCGGCGACCGTGGACGCGACCGTGGTCCTCGGAGCGATCGTGGAAGAGATCGTGGACCACGACGTGAGGAAGGATCTTCTTCCGACGCGGAGTAACCTTTTCCGCCCACAAAGAGTAAAACGCAGAATTAGAATCGACAAAAAGGAATCCAATAAATGAGGCAGCTTAAAATTACAAAGCAGGTTACCAACCGTGAGACCGCGTCGTTGGACAAATACCTTCAAGAAATTGGACGTGTTGACTTGATTACCGCCGAAGAGGAGGTGGAGTTGGCACGAAGGATCAAAAAAGGCGATCAAGTGGCCTTGGAAAAATTGACCAAAGCCAACCTTCGTTTTGTGGTTTCGGTGTCCAAGCAATATCAAAATCAAGGATTGTCGTTGCCTGACTTGATCAATGAGGGTAACCTCGGATTGATCAAGGCTGCTCAGCGTTTTGATGAGACCCGTGGATTCAAGTTCATCTCGTACGCGGTTTGGTGGATTCGTCAAAGCATCCTCCAGGCGCTTGCGGAGCAGAGTAGAATTGTGCGTTTGCCGTTGAATAAAATTGGGTCCATCAATAAAATCAACAAGGCATTTGCTCGATTGGAGCAAGAGTTTGAGCGCCCTCCAACAGCCGCAGAGCTTGCAGAGACTTTGGACATGACGTTGGATGAAGTGAAGCAGAGCATGAAGAATGCAGGACGTCACGTATCCATGGATGCTCCCTTGAAGGACGGCGATGAATCCTCGAGTAACATGTACGACGTCATGCGCACCGGAGACACACCATCCCCGGATACGGACTTGATGACCGAGTCTCTTCGAAAGGAAATCGAACGTTCATTGCGCACATTGACTCCACGTGAGGGCGACGTGATTCGCTTGTACTTTGGTCTGAACGGAGAGCATCCAATGACATTGGAGGAAATCGGAGAACGTTTTGACTTGACCCGAGAGCGTGTTCGCCAGATCAAGGAAAAGGCGATCCGTCGGTTGAAGCATACGAGTCGCAGCAGAATTCTAAAGAGTTATCTAGGATAAGCTTTTCTTGAATTTCTCGTGTAAAAAAGCCATGCCCTCTGATCCAGATGGGCATGGCTTTTTTCATGGCAACCTGAGCCGTTTTGATGCTGCAAAGGATCCTGCACAATTATCTTTCTGTACCTTCGTTTTTGGATTTAACTACTGCATCTTTGTTCTGATGTCTAGAACCGCTTACCCATTTCTTGTCGGCACTCTTGTTTGCACACTTTTGATCATTGCGATGGCCACGGGGTGCGGGAAGGTGAGTTATTCTGATG
>CBFIEJ010000039.1:0-19751 GCA_965661575.1 uncultured Flavobacteriales bacterium
CATACGCTTTTCTACCGTACCGTCAGAGTAGATGAACAGACGCAATTCGCCAGGAATTGGCTTTGACTTTCGCCCCAGAAGATCAACTACGCTTACAAGCCTGCGATTGACGAGCTCCACTTCACCGCCCACGTCTTCTGGCACGTTCTGGCACAACTGCTCAAAGAACAACCAAGCCTCCAAACTTGCATCAATGTCCATATTGCCATAAGCACCGGGCCAGTCATGCCCACCGCCTTCCACCGTATAAAGGCGGACTTCAGAGCAGCCGCCCGCTGGATCGCCATATCGCACCGCATTCACTTCACTTCCATCGCTGGGATCAACATCTTCGAAGGAATAAACCTCTTCTTGCTCCAGTCCGAAAAGATTTACGAAAAAGTCAATCGTCGCCGGAATGCTTGGATAAGCTCCCCAGCCGTCATTGTTATTCGGGTCCCCATCGTAGTAAGTCACGTTGTCATTGGTTCCATGAATCTCCAAAATGGGAACTTCGTTCAACGGACTGCAGTTGTCCATTATATTCTGCATGATCATTCCGGAAATCGGCGCTACCGCCTTGAAATCTTCAGATGCCTCGCAAGCCAACAGGTAACAAAAATCACCGCCATTGGACATCCCTGTGCAGAAAACTTCGTCTTCGAGAATCCCGTAATCATCTTCAAAAGCATCTGTGAGCATTTGCAAGAATGCCACATCATCTACTGTCTCATTGTTCTGAAAGTCGTAACCCACGTTCCAAAACGCATTTCCAAATGAATCGTCGATGCCTTGTGGATAGCAAACAGCGAAGCCAAAAATATCTGCAAGTGCGTTGAAACCGGAATAGTCCATGATGCCTTGTGCGCTGCCTGTGTATCCGTGACAGACATACACCAATGGACAATTTGCCGAGGCCGAGGCCGGGCGATAGAAAATATACTCACGCTCGATTCCCCCGGCTGTAATGGTACCGTAGTCAAGCACAGCAATCGCAATGGTCTGTGAATCATTGTCAGGATTGGAATCTAAACCACCATTGACCGAAACAATTGACACATTCAGTTGGAGTGAACCCATGTCATCGACCGTCAAATCATCGGGATGATCGAAGGCGTATACCTCGCCTGCTTCCAATGTTAAATCCGTGTATTCCGCAACAAATTCATTTTCCCCAATCGACCAGCTCAGCTCCAGACTCGAAATGGTCTCCAGTCCTGTATTCGTTACAGTGCCTCCAACCGATATGGTTTCGCCCAAATTCACGGTATTTGGAACGTTCACCGCACTCAGCGCGGCATCTAGGCCACTCGGTTCGAAAACAACAACATCGTCAATTGCACATCCATAAACCCAGCCACCATTGTCATTGTAGCGAAACGCAAGCAGCACATCAGATTCTCCCAAAAGTTGGTTCAGCGAAATCGTATGCGAATTCCATTCGCCATCGTCCGATCCTTCAATCGTTTCTAAAACTTCCCAAGTGAATCCTTCATCCAACGAAAACTCAATGGTTGCGACCTCCGTATCCCCCTCAAATGTCCCACCGTCATAGTATGCATCGAATTGAAGCATGACCGCTTCACTCTCGGCAAGGTTGAGTTCGGGCATGATCAAGTAATCCTCGCTTTTATCGCAATCGCATCCATCGTCGTTCGTAGCAATGAAATGACCATTGGGTGCAATGCTCCACCAATCGCTTTGCAATTCGGAATTCGTGCCCAACAACCACCCGCCGTCACTGGCCTGGCTTTGCTGTGTCCAACCATCGGGAAGAGAACTGTCATCAAAGTCTTCTGTGAGGAGAATGTTCTGTCCAAAAGCGAAGGAACTCAAGAATCCAAACGTCAAGAGTACAAAGCCATAAGATTTAAAATTCTGCATGGGATTCATTTTGCCGTGAAGTTAACAGAAACTTAGATTGCTCAACTTTAACTAAAATTGAACAGCGTCGTTTTTGTGTCACAAATTGCTCACTTCAGATGATTGAATTAACTTTCCTGAATGCGAATGTTGATTCTAATTCTCAGTTGTTGGCTCACCGTGACCTGCTCAGGTCAGTCTGTTTCTACCTGGCAGCCCGACAGCGATCAAGATTTCTTCATTAGCGTGACCGACGTACTCGCTGTGCTCAGCGTGTTTGGCCAATCGGATGCAGATGAAGATGGTCTGTGGGACAGTGCCGATTTGTGCACGGACGTTGAGGCTTGCAATTATTCTGCAAACCCCTCCCTCCCTTGTGCATATCTGGACGCCTCGGGCGTTTGTGGAGGCAGCAGCGAAATTCCTGAATTGCTCCTTGGGTCATGGATGTTCAGCCAAGGTGCTGGAGCATTGGAGATCGGCCCCTCTCCTGGCTCCAATCTGTGGTACTCAAGTGAACCCTTTGGATTACAGAGCGCACAATATGATGACGTCTATTCTTTCACAGCCAACGGCACTCTCTTCGCTAATTACAATGGATCCATCATCGATGCATTTTCCGATTATAGTGAACAGAATTATGAATGCACCTCGATTGATATCGACTTCAATTCGAGTGGAGAATCGGATGAACTCGCAACCATTGAATTACTTCCTGCATCAACCTCGTGCAGCTGCCCATTCATTGGCGCCAACGATGCGGGCCTAACCTACACCATCACCAACCTCAGTGAAACGACGCTGGAGTTGCAAGCGCAAGGAGACAATAGCAATTGCGAATCAACAGAAGCCTACTTCACCTTCACCTTCGTTCGCATGACTGAAGACATCAATGATGGAAGCGGCTATCCTGCGCCAGAATCGTACCCAGGCATGGAGCTCGTTTGGTCCGATGAATTCAGTGGAACGGCTGTGAACTCAGAAAACTGGACCTACGATCTAGGAAACAATGGCTGGGGGAATAACGAGTGGCAGAATTACACCAATTCAACAGCGAACAGCTCCGTTGCCAATGGACTCTTGACCATTACCGCTCGCGAAAATGGTTCCTCCTACACTTCCGCTAGACTCAAGTCACAAGGATTACAAGATTTTCAATTTGGACGCATCGACATTCGAGCCAAACTCCCAGAGGGTCAAGGGATTTGGCCTGCACTTTGGATGCTTGGCATCAACATCACCAATGGCGGCTGGCCTCAATGTGGTGAAATTGACATCATGGAAATGGTTGGACATGAGCCCTCCACCGTGCATGGAACGGCTCATTGGGGAAGCGAGTGGAACAATCATCAATACAGTGGATCGAGCATCACATTGCCCAATGGTGAACACTTTAGTGAATACTTCCACTTGTTTTCTATCGATTGGCAACCTGATGCAATCACCTGGTACATGGACAATCAGGAATATTACAGCATCGGCCCCAATCAGATGAACGGTCAACCCTACCCCTTCAATGATTCATTCTTTTTCATCATGAACATCGCAGTAGGTGGCGACTGGCCCGGTTATCCGAATTCTTCTACCAACTTTCCGCAAGAAATGATCGTGGATTGCGTTCGTGTATTTCAATGATGACCAAAGCTCCTTCTCCCCACACAGATTCTTGGTTCATGGATCTGCAGTGGTGCCGCTTGACAACACATCACGAACCGTGGTCCGGGCCAAAAGGCCTTGTACTCGCTCGAACAAGCATCAAAGGCATACCAGCGGTCATCACCCCACCTTGGGCCCTCCACACCGATTGGAATGAAGAAGGGCTGCATGAATTGCGACCTGCGCTGGAGCGACTAAGTGAGGCCTTGGTCGTCGTTGATTTACCGCTCGGAATGGATTGTGCCTGGCAAAAACCTTGGAACGTACAAAACAGTCACACGCGGATTCTCAGCTGGAATCTGAACCAAACCGGTTTTGAGAAGTGGCCAAAACACCGTCTAAAACAAGTGAAAAAGGCCGCCTTGAAAGGCATTACAATCGAACATTCTCACGATGTCGAAGAATTAATCCATTTGCATCAGTTGGCACGTCAACGGAAATCCATCGTTTCTGATGAAGACGCCTTGAAACAACTCTTGGACCATGTGCTTCAAAGTCCTCATCAGTCCAGCCTTATCGCTCGAGACGAAAACGGAAATTCGATTGCCAATGCAGTGATTCTGCACAACAATGGCCGCTCGATCTATGCATTTGGCGGTCAAAAACGTTCCTCGCTTTCGTCTCTTGCAACAGTCAGCTTATTGCACAAAGCCATTGAGATTGCAGCCAACATGGGACAGACATCATTCGATTTTGGAGGATCCCGCGATCCAGGTGTCGATCGATTCTACGCAGAGTTTGGTGCTGAAAAAGTGACCAAACAGCGCGTTGTTTATTGCCGATGGCCGCAGCGTTGGTGGTTGAAGTTCTCACGGCCCGATTTGTTTTCCTGATCGAAACGATAGCCGGCTACCGCACAACACTCAATTCTCCTGTGTAATTGAACACTGCTTCATCGCAAATGTGGCGCGCAGAAAGGACCACATAGTACGTCCCCTCAGTGACTTCAAGTGCCGGACGCCAGGCCTTGCCTGCTTGAGCAGATTCAAATACAACATTGCCCCAGCGATTGTAAATACTCAAATTATAGGTGTAAAAATCCCCGGGGTTCAAGCCGGATACCGCCTCATCATTGCTATTGACCAGTGCAGCAGAAAATGAATCATTTCGTCCGTCGTTGTTGGGAGAAATCACATTGGGAATTTGGTAGGTAACACCTGATAACGGCTGTGGAACGTCGGCTTCGATGTTAAATGAAGCCGTTAGATCACACGTTGCATTGTACAATGTCAAAGTTCCAGCATACAGACCCGTGCCTGGAAAATTTGCTTGGACTACCAGCTCATTGGAAGAGAGTACGTTGGGGAAATCCCACGTCAACTCATCAACTCCAAGTCCAGAGTGCTGCAGCAAGACAAAGCCCGACTCATCGCATTGGGTGAAAGCTTGAACAACGTAGGTTGAATCAAAAGGAAACTCGGGGAGAATATTAAGTTCAAGTATTTGCTCATCTGCACAATCAGAACCAGGTCCCGCCGTGAGCACTACTTCGTATGTGCCATAGGATGGGTAGGTGAATGTAGGACTCACCTCATCTGTTGACGTACCAACACCGCTGCCAAAATTCCATGAAAAAGGTCCTGTGTTTGGGGAGAGATTGATGAAGGAAACATCGAGTCCACTGCACGGTTCGTAATCAATCTCAAAATTGGCATTGGGTAAATCGGGAAGTTCCACGACAAAATCAGCCGATTGCTCGCAAGTGAAGGCGGAAGATTCAAGCTGGACCGTGACATCTGAGCCAGAAGCGAACCAAACTTCATCAGGCGTCACATTTTGAGCGGAAGCCGGATTCGAATCATCTCCAAAGTTCCACTCCCATTCCATAAACGTTGTCCAATTTGAATCATCGATCTCCAATTGTCCCAACCACCCACCGTCGAAACAGACGAGGTTCGAAACCTCAAAAGTCGAATTCCAAGATTCATGCACAATCACCTCGAAAAACATGGAATCCGAACACGAACCCGTCTCGAAGAACAAACTCACATCGTAGATACCGGGCTCATTGTACGTGAATTCCGGTTCGGCCTGTGCACTGACATCGTCGTCTGCATCTGCCACCCCAAAATCCCAAACATATGCATCACTAGGGTTCATGAACTGGTTAAAATCAATGGTCAATCCGCTGCAAGGTTCTGGCGTGTCGTAGCCTGGCGATAGAATATTGCACGCCACTACATCCATCGTAAAGTCGCGCAAAATGGATCCAATCGGCTGACCCTCTCTCCATTCTGTGACCACTACACCCAGCACAAATTTCCCGATGATTGCTGGAGATGCACTCAACACGCCAGTGACCGGATCGATGGTCAATCCACTTCCGGCACCTAATGGAGCCTGAGGGGCGAAGCCCGGCGCCCAATTGACTGAATTGAATGGAGGTCCCGAGGGCGGATCGGGAATGGGAAACAGAGGCGTGCCTCCCACATAAATCGGACTGATTGAATAGCTCAATGAGTCACCATCCGGATCAGATGCACTGCTATCAATGGAAAATGGATAATTGCTGCAGACAAAGGCTTGCGGCAGTTCATCGAAAATGGGCGTTGAATTGATGGCATTGGCAGCAGTGCCGGCGGGAATCGTCGTAATCAATGAAAAGCCTTGCTCTTGTGGATTTGTCAAATTAAGGATCGCCGGTGAACGGCAACATCGCTGATGAACAATGGTATACTCCTGCTGACTCGCAGGCAACGATACATTGATGATGTATTCCGCCCGTTCGATGCAGAGGTCTTCAGGGAGAAAAGCGCAGTTGTTGGGGTTTTCAGGAATAATCTCAGTGACCAATGCCGGATTAAGAAACCCTGATGCAGTGGTGATCAGATTGTTTTGCTGGTATACCCCAATGACCGCTGATGCATCAAATCCTGTGCCGTTGGAGTTGTTTGAACTGCAATCCCGGTAGATGTAACAATGCACCTCAAACTCATTCTCTCCTTGGGCATTGAGTCCAACGTATTCGTAAGTCAACTCCCCGCCAACCAAGTGCGTGCCAGTTGCCTGCTCTGAGTACAGAACTAAAAGCAACAGCATCGCGAATGTCCAAAACCGAGTTTTTAGTGTCAATCCAAAAGAATCCATGCAGGCAAATTATGAGAAAACATGGCAGGTTTTGCTTGAAACCACAAATGGCTTACCTCTCCAAACACTACAAATGTGACAATCCTTAAAAATATTCAAGTCCAATTTCAACTCGACCTGAGCTAAAACCAGTCCGGTCAGGCCTGTCGATTCCGAAGAGATAGGAGGAGACACAAATTGCGAATAACTTTGGCCTATGGGAAATTCACGTCAGTTCTTGCACAGTTTTGCCGCAATAGTCATCCTATTCATCATTCCGGATGCCTCCTTGCATGCTCAAAATGATGCCGTGTGGATCGACTTACTGCGCTTCCAAGGTGCAAATGACCCTTATTTTGAAATTCAACTTGAATTTGAGAGCAACGCATTTGCAGCCATCGAGACCGAAAATGGCTGGCAAACGTTGGCCCGCCTTGAAGCCACATTGGAAAATGCTGATGGAATCATCAACTACGCCAAAACAACAATCGCTGGGCCAATAGAATCTGACTCCTTGCGCGCATTGAAAGGCACGCAGCTTCATATTGAGCGCATGGAAGCACCTGCAGGAGACTACCGGCTCAATATTGTGTTAGCAGATGCTACCGATAAAGGCACATTCACAACCACTTCTGCCCTGGGCTTTGCACTGCCGCGACCAGGTGCACCACGTTGGTCCGATTCCTTCATTGTGGAAGCGTATGCGCCATCAGATTCCAGTCGTCCGAGTCAGCTCACACGATCCGGTTTTGACATGCTTCCAGTTGTCGGAGGTCGAGTCGGCACCCAAGCTGATCGAATTCAATTTTACGCTGAACTCTATGATGTCCACGATGTGGTCGACTCGTTGTTTTTAATCAGCTGCTGGATCCAAAATGAGAAAGGACAAGTCGAGCCCGGGACCCAGCGTTTTTTCCGAAAATTGGCCCGAAAAGTAGTGCCGCTTTTCACATCCATTCCTACAGCTGATATTACCTTGGATCCAAACTCCAAGCTCGTTATTCAAGCTGCGACCAAGACAAATGAAATTATTGCCCAAACGCAACTGCCCTTGGATGTCCAGCAGCCATTATCAAACAACTACTTGTGGGATGATGCGGATGGCAATTTCCTGAGCGGATTCACGGATTCACTGGCGTTGATTCAACACGTGCGAGATCATCGACCACGAGCCGACGCCTCCCAGCGGCATATCATCGAAGGATTCCTGAATGTAGCAACGGTCGGACAAATGCAAGCCTTTCTGTTATCCTTTTGGGAAGAGCAAGCTTCTTCTAATCCTGAACTCGGTTGGCGCGAGTACACCACAGCCATCGCATATGCTGATTCATCATATGGAGCGTGTCGCAAAGGACATGGTGCCGAAACAGACATGGGCTCCATTTACCTGCAATATGGCCCACCAAATACGATCGTAAAACGCCACAACGAGACGGACTACTACCCTTATGAAATTTGGCACTATCATCGTGCTGGAGCATTTACCAACAAAAGATTTCTCTTCTTCTCCCCTCACATGGTCGCAGAATGTTTTGTCTTGCTTCATTCAGACATGTTGGGAGAAGTTCAGAATTCGGATTGGCTGCATCAATTGCGTAACCGTGAGAACCGTTTGCGCGTAACAGATAGTCAGTTGAATCGATTGAACCCGAGGAGAGATACATTCTCCGGCGAGGAACCAGAAGATCTTTTCTTCAACCCGCGATGACCTCTAACACAAGGAAACAAATTACGGTTGTGGCCATTCTCAATTGGAATGGCCTGAAGCATTTACAGAAGTACTTGCCCTCTGTGGTGGAACATTCTGCCTCGGTAGCTGAAATCGTAGTGATCGACAATGGGAGCACCGACGATTCCATCATGTGGTGCGGCGAAAACTTCCCTGAAGTTCAAGTCATCGCTTTGCCAAATAATCTTGGCTTTGCCGGTGGCTACAACGCAGGCTTGAAGCAAATTGAAGCCGATAATTATGTGCTGCTCAATAGCGACGTGCGGGTGACCGACAATTGGATTCCACCTGTACTCGCTATGATGGATGAAGAGGGCTATTCTGCCTGTCAACCCATTATTCGAAACGATTCAGATCCGGAGCTCTTGGAGTACGCTGGAGCTGCTGGCGGATACATTGACCGGGACGGATTCACCTTTTGTGCCGGTCGAATCTTTGAAGTCTTCGAGACGGACAGTGGACAGTATGCCGCGAATCGGGAAGTCTTCTGGGCGTCGGGAGCTGCGCTGTTCATTCGCGCAAAAGCGTTTCAATCCGTTGATGGACTGGACGACGACTTTTTCGCTCACATGGAAGAAATTGATTTGTGCTGGAGATTGAAAAATCGTGGACATCGAATTGGAGTTTGTGGTGCTTCGATGATTTTTCATCTCGGCGGCGGCACACTCCAAAAAATCAGCCCCTTCAAATCGTACTTGAATTTCAGAAATAACCTGTTCCTTTTAGTCAAGAACCATCATCGCGTTGCACTCTATCCCATGATCCTGCGTCGGATGATCCTGGATGGTATCGCGGCATTGAAATTTCTTTCCGAAGGATCGACGCCGTTATTTGGTGCTGTGCTGAAAGCACACCGCGATTTCAAAAAAGGACTTCCTTCGATGAGGCAAAAAAGAAGATCGGAAATAGAAAACTGTCGAGCCCATTCTGTTGGAACCAATAACACATCGCATAACTATACAGGATGGTATCACCGAAGCATTCTGATTGACTATTTCCTGTTGAAGCGTCAAACATTTCATTCGCTCAATCAGGATAAAATCGAGGGTCACAATCCACCTCTGTAAACGCCGCCGCATAAATTCGTTTAACGCAGGTAAATCAAGCGTAAAACACGTTCCATTGCGCAGGATGTTCGCCTGTGTCTCACGCGTGGAACTTGCCTAAACTTCAGGCACCTCTCTTCATCCCTTCACTGTCAATGTGGCTGGGCATGCTGGCTTCTGACCAACCTCATCTCTTAAGCATCGTTGGTCTTGTAATTATTATTTTATGGGGTAAGACGTCTCGAGGTATTGCACTGTCCATGATGTTGTTTGCAGCCCTTGGAGCGTCGCACAAAATTGTTCATGATCGGTTTCAACCTGTCCCAGCTAGAACAGAATGTGCCGAGTGGCGGTGCACTTCAAGCTCACACCACGATCCCTTGAGCATGTTGTACTCCTGCTCATCGGTCTATTATCCCCTCGGAACATTGGTCGAATGGACAGGCAACTTCCCACCAGCACTGAATCGTTCCTTTCTCGCCCAGCTTAGACCTTTTCGATCTCGGTCAAACTTCGACGTTGCACGATGGAAGAATTCAAAAGGCATTTCTGGCAAGTTGGCACCAATTGAGCCATTGAGGTCGGATGAGCAGAACCTTTTGAATCGCATCAAAGCCAGAGCACACATCATCCCATCGGCAGTGAAATTGAGGCGTAAAATTAAAAATGCGCTTGACGCTTCGTTCGCTGGCGAAGTACACGGCTTCCTCTATGCCATTGTGATAGGAGATAAAACAAAACTTACGTTCAATCTAAGATCCATTTTTGCCCAAACTGGTTTGGCTCATTTGTTGGCTGTGAGTGGTTACCATGTGGGCCTCATTTGCTTTATTCCCCTCTTGTTTTTGCGCATCAACCGACTGACTTGGCGCCTCTTCGGTTTAGCTCTCATCATTGCAACAGCATGGGGGTTTGTATCGGTGTGTGGCTGGCCAGCATCCGGAAGTCGAGCAGCGACGATGATTACACTTTATGCCATCGCCCGCGTATTCCATTTACAAATCAATCCCATTCAAGTCTGGTCTGTCACTTTAATATTGATGCTTTTGAAGAATCCCACGCTCGCTTTTGACTTGGGCACTCAACTGAGTTTTTCAGCTGTTCTTTCCATCCTGTTGTTTGCTCAGATCGTTTCTAGCTTCCGTTCTGGTCAAAACGCATCATTAGCAATTGGAATCCCAATCGTTGCCCAACTTGGTACAATTGCAACCGCGATGCCTACTTTCAACATCTTTCCGTTCTACTTCTTACCCTTTAACATTGCAGCGCAATTGGCTATGACCACCATAGGTCTGCTGTTTGGAGCGTGGAGCGTTAGCTATGCCATTGACTTTCCCAAAGTGTATATTGATTTCTTTGGCCAAGCACTTTCGTCATGGATCTCACTGCTCATCCATTGGCTGGGTTTTTGCCAACAGAACTTCGTTCTTGCAGCAAATTTGGAGCGAACACCGCGATGGATATGGATTGCAATGAGTTTGATGTTTTTCTATCACGCCTTGCGATGCATTCAGTTCAAAGAAAGAATTCGTTCCATTTTTACTCAATTCGCAGCTTCCATTCTCATCATCGTTCCATGGGGTCTCCTGGCCCCCCTTCTCCGCAATCCAATCACGCTCAAACAATATCGAAAGCCCGTTCTGCAGATATATGAAGGAAGTGAGATTCGAATGATTGCCTTTGACCCGAAGGATTCTGCAGCAGTGCACCGCCGTTCAATTTTGAGTGGAGCGCAAGACCCGTTCATTACTTGTCTAACCCCAGGAAAGCATTGGGTCAATGACAAAAACGAATATTTCTTGTGGTTATCTCATGAGGAAGCAATTGGTTACATAGCAAAACGCCCATGCAACTATCGTTGCACAGGCGAAGACAAAGGTACAATTCGTTTGGAACGATCTACCTTCCATTGGGAATCATGGGGCGACAATCAGCAGCTCAATTGAGATGAAGTAAATTCGTTACGACTTGGTCCACATAACCTTCCCATTCAGGCAGATCAGCGATCGGAAGAATGGCATTGACCCGATTGTTCCGACGGCTATATATCGCCTCAACATAGAAGCCATTCAAATCAAATATGCATAATATGTAACGGTTCTCAACGATACGTTGCGCAAGGCATATTCCGTGATCCCACATATAATTTGTCTTCTCATCAAGTGGAAGTCGGTTGAAAGCTGTCAAGTCCATGATCTTCGGGTGTAAGTCGTTTGGCATGAATACGGCTGTGCCTCCGAAAAGGTTACATCAGCAGCTTCTCTTCTCTATCTTGCAGGCATGAATGCGGTGCAACTTATTGAATGTCCTCGCGACGCAATCCAAGGATGGCCGAGCGAAGTGACCACCAATGATAAACTCGCCTACTACCGAGCCCTCCTCGGAGTCGGATTTGACACCATCGACATCGGCAGCTTCGTTTCCCACAAAGCTGTCCCGCAAATGGCAGATACCAGAGAAGTATTGAATAAGCTGCATGATGAAGGAATGCTCGAATCTCATTCACGTATTCTTACGATAGTGCCAAATGAACGTGGTGCGATTGACGCCACCCAGGTTCCAGGCGTGACGGACATGGGATTTCCGCTCAGTCTATCTGAAACATTTCAACAAAGGAATACAGGTGCATCTATAGACGAAGCTTGGCAGCGACTTGAACGCGTAAAGCATCATTGCGAAGGCCATGGTAAGCAGTTGGTTGTTTATCTCAGCATGGGATTTGGAAACCCCTATGGAGATGAGTGGAGTCCCAATGTGCTTACTGACTTCATCGGTCGGCTTGCAGAGAGTATTCAACCAGAGGTTATTGCACTTAGTGATACGGTCGGAAAAGCCGATCAAACGACCATTTCATCCGCTTTCCAATCGGCCATAATGCATTTTGATTCCATTACCTTCGGAGCCCATTTACATGCCCATCCGAATGAAGTTGAGGCCAAGGTAAAAGCTGCATTCGACAGTGGATGCAGAAGATTTGATGGGGCCATTCGCGGCATCGGCGGATGCCCTATGGCCCAAGATCAATTAGTCGGTAACATCCCGACAGAACAAATGATCCATTATTTTGAACGCCTCGAAGCTTGGAAACTCCCGAATAAGAGAGCTTGGGAACATGCGATGAGTATCGCTGTTGATCTTTTTCGAACCTGATTTTTTTCCAAAAAAAAATTGCCTCAATTGAGGCAATATTCAAAAAGATTCACTTCGAACTTGTGGCGATGCAAATAGATCTGTTCGAATTTATTGATGTCGATGTGGATGCGAAAATGTTTCATAGGAAAGGTTAAGTAACCTCTCTTACGATACTTGTCGATTAATTGTTACGTTTTATCGAGAAAAAGCGACGAGTAATCCGCTGTCATGCAGTGACAAGAAATGCAAGAGCTAACCCTCCAATCGTGACAAGCATTTTATTTCGATTGAACCGATGACCGTCTCCTGTCTCAAATAATATCGTCGTACTGATATGCAGGAGAATTCCAATCAACAAGCCTCCGGCGTACTCCGGCAAAACGGCTGTCCAGGACGCATTTGATTGGAGTAAGCCATTGTAGAAGAGCATTCCAAGCATCGGAGTCAAACCAAAGAAAACCAAACCAGCCCATTGCTTGCCTCGGCTCACCCCGAAAGCGTCGAGCATGCTCATCAAAACGAGGGCAACAGGAAATTTGTGGAGGATCAACCCCACCAACAGTGTTGAATCAATGGACTCGATTCCGGTCAAATGCACGTGACCAGAATGATCATGGTGCACATGCTCGTGATGCCCTTGATGTTCCGGGGCACTCAATGGCATTGATTCGATAAACGCATGCAAGCAGAGGCTAAAATACATGGCCCAAGGCATGTTGCCCTGAGCATTTTTCGCTTCGTGATGGTGGGCATGTCCATGCTCAACGCCCTGGGAGAGGTATTCTAGTGCACCTTGCAATAAAAATCCGAACACCACGACATATCCTGCATTTCGATTCATTGCATACGCCTCGGGGACCAAATGATTAAAGATAATACCAATCAGAAATGCCCCTCCAAAGGCTAAAATCAGATTCAGCTGGCTTCGTAAAAGAGTTCCGAAACGATCGTAAACAAAAGCACCAGCGATGGCAATCAAAAACAAGATGAAGCTAGCTATCCACATGAGAATTACTGGGCCACAATGATACACCGACGACTGCTCTTACCCAAAGGTTGTAAGTCGTAATTACCAAACCTTGCCTGCGAGTGAAATCCAGCTTGTTTAACCATGTCGCCAAGTTGACTTGGTGTGAATGCCCTAACGCGTTCCATATGATTTTGAGTCTTTCCCTCACGGTCCACAAATTCGATGGACTTCTCAATCCACCCATTGGCAATTCTTCGACGAATATGAAAGTCAACGCCTTCTTTGGTTATTCGCTCTTCTAGAATGAGATGCTCGACGACGTGATCGAGGTTGAAAAAATCCAAGATGAATGTCCCCTTTTCCTTTATGATTCGACGTACCGACTTGAGGGTCTCGATGTGCTCTTTATCCGTTTCGAAGTAACCAAAACTCGTGAACAGCATGGTTACAGCATCCATAGAATCCCTCGGAAAATAGTCATCGACCCTACGCATGTCACCTACCATAAACTCAATTTTCCCAGCAGCAGAAACCTGCGACGAGCGCGCCGTCGTGATGTTATTTTTACTTAGATCCAGACCAATAACATCATGCCCATGAGCGGACATAGCTATTGCATGACGACCAGCACCACATCCTACATCCAGAATCCGTTGAACACCGTACCCTAAAACAGACTCGTCCATGACCTTTTTCACGAAACCGTCTGCTTCCTCCTGAGATCGGTGACCATACAGGACATGGTATTCAGGTTGATCGAACCAATGCTCGAACCATTGAGGATTGCTTTTCCACATGTTTTTACTCATTACTATTGAAGCCAAGCTCTGCGAAGGTCGACTCTATCGCGTTACTTTGAAACATGTCTATGGCAAACCCTTCAGAACTTGGTGCGCGCCCGTTGCGCACAGACTATGATCTGGAGGCTGCCTTGACAGACAGCCTCGAATTTCATTGGTGTGGACCGATTGCGGAATCCTCGACCGACTACATCATGGAATGGATGGAAAATCGCCTGACTGAAATAAATGCTGGTGGTCTGCAAAAGAAACGGGTTTTAAGAGTGGCCATTGAAGTGCTCCAAAATCTACATCATCACGCAAAGTCACCCGAAACCGACGTATCCTTCAAAATCGTAACCAACCACAACGGTCACTGGTGGATTCGCTCAGAGAACCCCGTTTCTCACGAGCAAGAGACCTACATCAAAGAGACACTCGAAACATTGAGCGAATCAGACCCGAATCAATTGCGCGTCATTCAACGGCAGAAAATTGCCCACCAAGCGCGCAGTCACCACGGAGGTGCCGGAGTTGGCTTAAACGAAATGATTCGTAAAAGTCTTGGACAAGTTTATGTGGAATTCATTAGTGTGAATAGCGATCATAGGCACGTCATCTTTTTAACTAAACTAGAATTGACATGAGTGATATCTCACTAGATGGTACAGCGAAAACCCCAACGGTGAAATTCGCTATCAATCCCATTTCAATGTCCCTAAGCGGACGATCAATTCCGGAAAATTCAATTGAATTTTACAAGCCTCTGTTGGAATGGATTGATCAACACGTCAATGCCGAGGAACCCGAAGTTTCGATTTCAGTCAAACTTGAATACTTCAATACGAGCAGCAGCAAATGCTTAATGGACTTGTTCAAGCGAATTGAAAAAGCCGCACCGCAGGCTAGTGTGCATTGGTATTATGAAGATGAGGACGAAGACATGCTCGAGGCCGGTGAGGATTATGATGCCATCATTGACATCCCGTTTCGACTGATTGCCACTGCTTCGTAGGCAAGGATTACGCCAGTCGTCTGCCCCACCCCAACCGTTCAGGTATACGATTCACGAGCGCTAAATACATCAATAGCACCATGGCCCAAAGTACCAGACGATTAAATACCGAAGTCGAAATCGTCCAAGGACCTATGGATTTCATCGGAGCATAAAAGGGTGCGTCCCATGCCTGCCGTCCCAATGGCAGCTGATGAATGAATGAGGTCTCTTGAACCAGACCACGACTCGTCAGAGAGACGCGACGGGTTCGATCCGTCTGCATGACCCACGAATGCAAACTCTCATTGTGATGTTCGTCTTTTAACGCTTGGAGTTCAACGGTTGCCGCCAGTTCGGACCGCAGAGAATCGCGCTGTTGAAATGCTCGTTTATACGCTCCTTTAAAAGCATCACGCAGTTGTTTGTTTGTCTCAATATCAGTCGTTTCAATCCCCCATGATTGAAGCTCTAACAAAGCACTTTTCAACTCCTCTGAGCGCAATCCGTCGTTTTCAAGCGACTGAAATGATTTGAACCAGAAATCGCGTCGCCATGCCGCTCGCTCGAGGCGATCTTCATATTCGAGGAAAGACGAATCATAAATGTTGTTTCGGGTAAGTTCGACGGCGATACCTTCAAATCCCCATCGCGACGCCATAACATTTCCGATCCATGGCACACGGTCCACTTCTGTAAAAACGGGATTGAAACGATCAAAACGAATGATGGCACCGCCAAAGATGATTTGAGGAATGATCAACAAAGGAATCATGATGTAAATCGTCTTCGCTGAACGCATTGCTGAAGAGAGGTTAAGCCCCAATAAATTGGCAAAAGCGCTCAAACCAAACAACGTCCAAAACAACGTGCCAAAGGCATTGGGGATTTCCAAAATCAGGATGGAAACCGCTGTATACATAAAACTCTGAAGCGCAGAAAGACTAAACATCAATGCTATTTTCGATGTCAAATAGGCGTTCCAGTTGAGTTTTAAAAAGCGTTCACGTTTCAAAAGCGGACGGTCTCGGAAAATTTCTTCGGCACTGAAACTCAACCCTAGGAAAAGCGAAACAATAACAGATATGAAAAGAAATTGCGGCAAATTTTCGCTCAACCGATAACTATACGCTGCTCCTCCATCTTGAAAACGCGTAAACGTCGCGAGGAATATGGCGAGCACTGGAGCTTGCAAAAGATTCATCAGTACATACTGACGATTGCTCCTTTTAGCTCTTAAATCTCGCGTCCAATAGGTTTTCCATTGCTGCGTCCAACTCGGTGCTTTCAGAGGTGTCGGCATGTCTTCAACAGCACCCGAAGGAACCACACCATTTGCAATGAATACATTATAAAAGTCAAACCACTCTTCAGGTGACACGCGACGGTTCATCGTGACCTGGCCGTAATCATCGACCATGCACGCTTCGATGATTTCGAAAATAGACTCCGGATTGACTGTTCCGCAATCGCTGCAGACCAAATCAGTCGATTGCACCTGATTGGAAAGCTGTTTGAAGTATGCGAGGCTTTGCAACGGATTGCCTTGAAAAATGGGATATCCACCTGCATCGAGTAACAGCAATCGATCAAACAATTTAAAAATATCAGAACTCGGCTGGTGAATCACAACAAAAATCAATTTGCCACGAAGCGTCAATTCTTTCAGCAAGTCCATGATTTGCTCACTGTCCCGACTTGACAAGCCACTCGTTGGCTCATCCACGAATAAGACCGCCGGCTCTCGAATCAATTCAAGAGCAATGTTGAGACGTTTGCGTTGGCCACCTGAAATGGTTTTATCCATAACAGATCCCACGCGCAAATCGCGAATTTCCCACAGTCCTAAACTGCGCAGTGTTTGATGCACATGGGCGATTAAATCGTCCTTCGATAAGGCGCCAAGGCTCAACTCAGCGCTGTATCGTAGATTTTCTTCCACGGTCAATTCAGAAATCAAGACGTCATCTTGCGCTATGTGTCCAATCAAACCAGATGAACATTCTTCTTCGCTGTAAATATCCCGACCATTCAACATGACACGTCCGAAGCTAGGTTCTTGTGAGCCATTCAAAATGTTCAACAATGTCGATTTACCTGAGCCACTCGACCCCATAATTCCAATCAATTGCCCTTCATTTGCATCAATGGTCAGGGGTTTTAATGCAGGCTCTGCAGGATATTTAAAAAAATGAGCAATGTCTTGCGCTACGTACGAGATGCGATCGTATTCAGCCGTTTGGATGGCGGAATATTGAAGGATATCACTGAAAAACAATGAATGTCCTGCATTGTCCTTGATCACGCTTCCTTGCGTCATCGGCAGACAACAATTTTTGACCATTGGAATGCCGTTCAAACGCAGGTCACCTCGATCCAAGTCTTTGACAAAGAACATGTCGTCCATGCTGGTTCGGCACATCATCAAAGGCTGGTGACCATGACCGTGGCCGCTTCCTACAGGAATTGAAAAAATATTTCCCCCTGTCATCTCATGGGGAAGTGCTTCATCACGGTTGTCTATTTTGACAAAATGCTTGAGTCCGTTCAAATCGTTATCCAACAAATTCAAGGCAACGCCAACTGCATTCAAAAAGCTATCGGAATCGTCAATGGTTCCTGTTGACTTCGCCAACTCTGCTAAACGAATGAATACGACCAGACGATCTTTGACCGTCAACTCTCCTTTCACCTTATTGCACAATACCAGTAACTTGACGGATAGCTTCGATTTACGCTTCGCAAGCAAAACAGGATCGGAAGCCGCAGGCATTTTGCGATTGAACTTGTCCAATGCCTCGTCGTAACGTTTCAGGTATTCCTCTGCAACGGTTCGGGAAAGCCGCCCCAATAAGTAACGGCTAGCGACCTGACGACCCAGCATCGCCTCTCTCGCACTTCGGCCAGAGGCCAAAAGGGCGAACAGTCGCATCAACGCATCTAGGATTCCTGTGGTCATCATCGTGACCCCCTTACGTCTCCTAGAATCAAAAAGTTACACCTTCAACCGGCTAAAACTGCCTTTCGTAGCAACCTTTATCGGGATTGCCGACTATTCTTGGGTTTCCATCTAAGTCGGTAGCAGTTGAAAATTGACCAAACGCGCCATCCCATAGCGCGTTATTTGATTCAATGTGAAAGTCACGATTGGACGTGGAAACAAATGGCGGTGATTGATCCACAGTGCAATTTTCAAGAATGTTCAATGGAAATTCATCATCTGCGACGTCCACTGCACTGAAGCGAATAAAAGGATCTATCGGTGGGTTCAGTAGACTGACCACAAATTCATCAAAATCGGTCAAAGCATAATTATTGCCCCAGAAAATGCAATTATTGAAAGAGCTTCCATTGAAGCTGCGCAGTTGAATTTGACCGTTAACGTCCTCATACCAATCCGTCATAAGTACAGACGGAGCTTGACGAACTCCCTCTGACCAATAGTTAACGAATGAACAATGATCCATCCGATACCTGCCGCCCAGCGTGAACGCAGCGGTCGTTTGACCGCAATCGTAAAACAAATTGTTGTAACCATCGATGGTCGCTCCTTGCGCAAGCATGCCAATGGCGCTCATGTTGTGGATGCGCGTGTTTTGAATGGTCAGAGCCGCAGCTGCACTGGTACCTGCAGTGTCCACTTGCAGACCGATGGTTCCATTCTTTAAAATCGCATGGCGAATTTCACATTCCACTCCTCCAAACAACCAAATCCCACCACGCTGCGCAGTGACCTCTTCAATGCCGTACTCGGTTTCAAACTCAAAATCAAGCTCGATGCCCCATTGACCCGCATAATCTTCATAATTCTCATCCAATCGATCACCTTGGAAAACCACCTCTTGGCCCAACTGACCTGCGATGTTTAATGTTGATTGGTAAACGAGCAAACCACCACCATCGTGCACATGGACTTGAGTGCCTGGCAAAATAGTTAATGAGCATCCCGGCTCGACTTCAACGATACCATAAATCACATGCGGCAAATCAGCGGCCCATGTGGCGTCACAAGACGAAAGCGGCGTGATTTCATTGAGTCCACCATGAAAGCGCGCATTTTGGCCCCATGCCGCCAACGTCACTTCTTGCTCATTGCCATTCGTCACGAACCGAATGCGATCTTCGATCACAAAGGGGGTGCTTCCTATGGTGGGATCAACTGTAACCTCTATGAAAATCCATAAACTATCATTGGCTAGAATCGGCCAATCAGCCACACTTGGACCTACCGCACCGTCGACGTTGATTCGAAAGGGTGAGTCCGCCCCTTCTGCCAAGGCAATTTCATCAATCAATACAGCGCGTCCATTGGGATTGAATACCTTCAGTGGTAAGGTCACCGATCCAATCGTAGTGAATACCGTATCAAATAGAACCGTATCCGCAGAAAATTCCAACATCAGGTCAGGATCATCAGAATAACTCACCTTTCCACACCCCGTGGTCATTGCAATGATCAAAAGAGTGCAAACGAGCGTGCCGACAAGAAATGGGTAAGCGGTTCTAGACATCAGAACAAAGATGCAGTAGTTCAATG
>CBFIEJ010000040.1:0-19273 GCA_965661575.1 uncultured Flavobacteriales bacterium
ATACCTGGGGTCTCTTGGTTAAAAAGTCGGGCATTCCTAAGCTGGAGTCCCAATTCAGAGCGGCTAGTACAGCTTGCGATGCCGTCACCTTGCCGTGTCCCCACACGTGATCACCTTCCGCCGGTAGATCCCCTGTATCCTCGTCTTCTCGGGCGGTCGATTCTAAGATTGAGCGGATATCCGCAGCGGTCAGCTCGGGATTGGCTTCTAGCATCAGCGCAACGACGCCGGCCACAGCTGGACTGCTCATGCTTGTTCCGGATAGCTTTGCAAATTCATATTCCGTTCCGTCAAACTCCACGGTGTTGGTGACGCTGTACCCAATGTCGCGGAACGAGCTCAAGGAAGATTCCACGCTCATTCCGGGGGCGGAGACGTTGGGCTTGAGTCGCTCGTCCAAGGTTGGTCCATACGTGGAGAAGTTGGCCAACGTGCCACCCACTTCCGTGCCCACAGGGTTCAGGAATTCCGAGTTATACGCTCCAATGGCGATGACGCTGTGGCTGCAGGCCGGTTGTTGAATTCCGTAAAACGGATCGCCGCTGAGCCAACCCGATTGGGCGGCTTGAAAATCCTGTCCCCAATTCCCCACGTCATTGGTGAGATGCGTATGATTCCAAGCGTGCACACGACCGCTTTCGCTCGTCACTTGCATGGCCACAGCTACACTGGCGCTCCCTTTGTGAATGCGCATCTGCATGAACGGTCGCCCATTGGCGGGGTGCGAGGGCTCCAGGACCACATCGTAAATAATGGTGTCGTTGTTGACCACCTGAATGGTGTCCAGCACCAATGGCCCATCGTCCGTGCTGTACAAAGGACTTTCGCCAACCACCGTAGATAAACCAACGGTGAGTAGGAAGCCCATTTCGAATGATTCGCCGACCTCGCCCCACAACGTGAGGTTTTGTCCCCACGTGTTGGGGTTGGCCGAGAGCGGATAAAACTTGACCCGAGAGCGGATGGTGTCTCCGGGTGCTTCAAAGGTGTGGTCGAGGTGGAAGTCAACATCGCCATTGTTGCCATTGGAGCTCACAAACACGACTCCTTCGTCGGACATGGCGTCGATGAATTGGTTGCTCAGTGCACTGCCATCCGGTGTGCCCCATTGTGGCAATCCCCAGCTATTGTTGATCACGAGCCGCTTGTCGTCGGCTTCTGCGACGCTTTGCATCCAATCAAAAGCATCCAGTGCAGAGGCTTCGTCGACCATCAACGTGGCAAATAGGAATTTTGCTGCAGGCGCCATGCCTTTGAGTCCGATGCCAGCTCCGCTGCCCCCAGCGATTCCCGCCACGTGGGTACCATGCGTTGAATATCCGTAAACATTGGAGGTGTCGCTTCCCAACAACTGAATGTCCAGTGGGGATTCGGCTACAGTTCCGTAACCATATTCACCAGGAGTTGGTCCCGTTTGACGGTATTGGTCCCAGACGGCTCGGATCCTCGAGGACGTTAGGGTGGTGTCGAGAAACATGGGGTGTGTATAATCAAATCCCCAATCCAAAACACCGATGAGCACGCCTTCTCCATGGTAAGGTTGTGGTAGGTCAAAACCAGCGTGGACGCTGTCTACGCGCGTTCCGTAACGGACCTTATTGACGTCGGGCACGGCACGGGAAGCCAACTCGACAAGCGCCATAGGAGTTTGCCAAAGAGCATCAAGCGCGTAGGCATTCACCCGAAATGATGCAATTCCACTTCGGTATGCTCCTGCAGTCACGGCATCTTCATTATCCGCCCAGGCGCGCCATTCGGTTTCCGATACGCCCGCGGCCAATTGTCCCAAGAATCCCACCGTGGCCTGCCCCTGCACTTCAGCGACTGGATACGCTGCAGTGGCTTGCAAGAGGCTTTTGGTGTCGTTGTGGCGGGAGACCAGAACATCCAATTCTGAGAGGGCTTGTAAATCGACTTGAGCGATGTCTTGCGCTGAGCCCGATGCCGCGAAAAAGACCAAGAAACCGAGGATGTAAAATCGAATATTCATAGAGCGAAAGTAATGAAGCATCCTTTGACCTCGCGCTTTGCGTGGATGATGCATTTTGCCTCATCGCCATTGGAGGTTCAAAAATTGTAGTTGAACCTGATGACCATTTCAACGTCGAGTGAATCGGCAGTGAATTCTATCGACTCTGGCCAAAGATTGAGCGAGTCCGCCATGATGAAGTCCTCGGTGTAAAGGCGAAGTGCGGCCAAAAGTTGCGGTGGTGATGCAACTTCACCTGAGTCGATGCCATCGATTTCCCACAAATCGATCAGAATCGAGTCTCCCAAGTGCAAATGGTTGTCGAGGTATGGAAAGTTCAATTCGCTGAAGACGACTTCTTCACCTGATGCATTGGGGTAAACAGATGATTGAACATATTCATCCCATGGGAGCTGCAAGCCGACAGCGAGGTCGGGCCAACAACCGGGTACGGTAAGCGCTGAGTCCCAGCCTGTTTCTCCTGAATAAATTGGATAATGTGGAATCTTGATTTCGGTGATGAGAATGTCTTCAGGTGAAAGCGCGATTTCACAATTGACTCCTGTGAAACCGTCCTCGCAAATGCATGTGCCGTGCAGGCATTCTCCGCCGTTGAGGCAGATGACGGTTTCGCACGGTCCATTGCTTGATTCTTTATCACATCCCACAATGAAGAATGTCAAGATAGTGACGTGAACAAGAAAGTTGAAAGCTCTAAAGTTCTGCATCTATTGTCTGTTTATTGCTAATGTTAAATCAATAATTTAAAAGGTATGAAAAAAGCGCTTCTTTATTTCGCTTTAATTGTCCTCGGCACTTCGTGCATGAGCGAAAAATACATGGTTTCACCGCCATTCACAACGGTGGATAACATCGCGAAAATTGCAGTGGGGATGTCGACAGCGGACGTCAATTCCACACTCGGTATTTCTCCCTATGAAGTTCTGTCCAATGTTGACGGAGGTGTTTGGATGTCATACCATTATCGAGTCCAGGAGCATATTCTTCCAATTACATCCATGGCGCAGGGACTGGATCAAGTGGGACCGAATAGAAAGCCAGAGTCCGTTGATGACTTGTCGGCTCAGAATTCGGGTGCTTTGCAGTTTGGCGACTGGGGAACCTTGTACGTCCTCTATGTTGATGGTGTCTTTAAGTCATCTGTGTCTGAAAAAGGTATGCAGTTGGGTAACGAGCTGCAAGTTGTTGAGGGGAGTATTCGCAATCATGCGCAGGAGGCACCTGTTTTCATGGTGAAAGGAAAGCCGTACACGACGGAAGCAGATGGAACACTTGTTTCGCCTGACCGTCGTTGCCGCAAACAGCGCAATAAGCGGAACGAACAATAAACAATCGTGGAATAAACTGAAATAAGATGACACATTATATCAAAGCATTCGCGCTCACGGCAATCATTTGCTCTGGCGCATTAGAGCTCCAAGCTCAGGTGAAAATTGTCTCTGGCAATGAGATGAGCTTCATCGACAGCACAGACCGCAAATCGTATCGCTCCGCACAAGCCGGAGACATCGCGATTTTATTGAACACGAAAATCAATAGCGACTTTTATTTTGATGAAGTTGGGTTTCCATTTCTTCAGCATGAAGAGACAGGTTCTGATGACTTTCTGCAGCGAATTGCACCCGCTTTTCGCTATTACCTTTCCTCCAAGACAAGCGTTTCTGCGGGGTTGTTGCTTTCACGAAGTGCTCAATCGGTTGTAGGTGAAATTGCAGATGCTGAAGCTGAAAATGGGGAGTTGTCAAACATCGAACAGAGCTATGCATCACGGTCAGTTTCTTTGAGACTCACTTACGACCGTTGGAACAAGCCGATTTACTTCAGGAAGTTCAACTTGGATTCTTACTTCGGAATGGCATTGAGCATCGGCCGAAATCGTTCGATTGAAACGTCCAATGAAGACTATGCCAATGGCGATTTTAACTACAACACCCGAAGTACTCCTAGCGGAGTGTTTGGTGGTGAGTTGTACACGGGATTGATGGCTAGATTCGATCTGTTCTCCATCGGAGCCGAGTTTTTAGGCTTGGGTTTTGATCGGCAATTCGGCTTTGGAGCATCTGAGGTAACGTATTCATATGATTTAGATGAACAGAATGCAGCAGGCTCTTATTGGATTGGCGGAGACGGAATGCCTGATCAGTTCTTGAATCAGCAGTTTTCGTCGTTAAGAGCAAGAAGTTCAAAAATGTCAATGTACCGTGGCATTCGAATCATGGCTGTTTTGCACATCAATTGAGAGCATTGAGCACATTTGAAATTTAGAATAGGGGCGCTCTGAGCGCCCCTATTTTTATGCGGTGACGGTAATCCCTGCTTCGAACTTCCATGGGCTGGAGTGATTACTTCTCCCGCTTGAAGTAAAATCGAGTAATGAAAATGCCGTTACCATCTTTCTCACCCGCATCAGACTCAACCCCCGAATTGATGCTGACCAATTCCCATTCTTCAGCCATCATCGCATTGACTTTGCTATTGATCACGGCATCATTGGCTGCGATATTTTGGAAGCGAAGTCCAGCAAGACTGTAGAAGTTTAGCAGCTTTATTTCTTCATAGGTTTCCATTCGAATGTCCTTTCGATTCGATTTGTTTCGTCCATCTTTTCCATTGATTGAGATATAATCCTCGTGATTTCGTTCTTCAGTGGCTGATATGATTCGGGAACGGCCGGCTCCGCCGGGTACAATGGATTCGACCACCGTAAAGGAAGTGAATTCGTATTGCGCTCGGATTGGCGAATCCATAAGAGCAAGGAACGCTATGGAAAGGAAAATAGCAGCAAATCGAGGGGTGATGATATGACTTTTCATGGGTCTAATATATTGGTGACGAGCAAGTTATATCTAATGGAGTTCAAAAGCTATGCCAATCATTCGGTTTGCTGTCACTCAACAATGAATCTTATTGTTGATGTTAGGTTTTAAAATGAGATGCATGGGGTGTTTTTTGTGTTCACCATCAGGATAGTGCATGAGACGTTACAGTCCCTATTGGCTCGTTGCATTGAAGGTTTTTTGACTCAAACGGCATATCAACAAACAGCTTTACCTTGAGCGGAAATCAAAACTGAGCCATGAAAAAAAACATGATTGATTTATCTGCCCGCATCGCAGTGGCTTGCGCATCCGCGTTGTTCTTTATCACAATGGTTCCAGGTCACATGCTGGCCCAGGACACGGACGGAGTGTTCACCATTTATTTGGTCCGTCATGCCGAAAAGCAGTCGGATACCAATGATCCGCCGCTCACAGAATGTGGGGTTGAGCGGTCTGAAAGTTTGAGTGTTTTGTTGGATGCAGTGCCATTGGAAGCGGTATTCAGTACGGATTATAAACGCACCCAAAGCACAGCCTTGCCTACTGCTCTGGAACAAGGATTGAAGATTGAGTCGTACGCACCGGGTGATCTGAAAGGAATCGCTGATCAGTTGCTCATGAATCGACAAGACGCCTTGGTTGTCGGGCATAGCAATACCACCGCTGTGCTTGCCGGATTGCTCATTGGTGAAGAAATGGGCTCATTTGACGAATCCATTTACAACCGCGTTTACCAAGTTGTTATCGCGGGTGATGATCGACGCCTCCATATTTTGCACACCGCCTTTGTTTGTCCTAGTCACTAGGTAAAAAAAATCCCCGCACCATTGTCGGCGCGGGGATTTTATGTGGAATGATGTCTCAAAAAGGCATGAGCCTAGTCTCAGATTTTGATGACCTTGAAATTCTTTTCAAACGTCAGCGTGTGGCATTTGACGAAGTAGGTTCCGGAGGCGTAGCCATGAAGAGAAATTGTTTTTCGGTTGCCCCCTTGCGGAATGATTCCCGTTTCGAGAACACGTCCCAATCGGTCGAGGACCACAATCTGTAGGGGTTCGTCCCAAGTGTTTGCGGATTCAACTTCAATGTTGAATTGATCGCTCGTGGGGTTCGGATACACCTTGATGGACGTCCGATCGGCTGTGTCTTCTTCGATCTCCACCACGCCGCCTGGAATGAGCAGCCGCTCGAATTCATATTCACAGGTGCTGAGATCATCTGTGACCACGACGTTGTATTCGCCAACAGGGAGGTTCATGAATGTCCCCGACGCTTCAAAGTTTTGACCTCCATCGATGCTGTATTGGTATGAACCTGCTCCAGAAAGTGGTGTAATCACAATCGATCCATCCGTGGTCAACACAGAGTAGGGATGGGTCACGGTGATTTCCAGGTCGGTGAAATCGCACACATCGATCAGAACAGTTTCGAGGAAGCTGCAGGTTCCGCTTTCATTCTGGACAACAACATCATAAGTGCCCGGATTCAATCCGCTGAATGAATTGGAGCTGGTAAACGTCTGTCCGCCGTCGATGCTGTATTCGAAATCGTCTGCTGCAGAAATTGTATTGATCGTAAGTGCTCCGTCCGCTGCAGATGAGGAGGATGCGGGATCCACTTCAACATTGGCAAAAATTTCACATCCATTGTCTCCAGCACAGAATGATTCCACGGCTTCGCTGCCAAAATCACCATCGTTGGAAACAATGAGATCTCCTTCTTCATTCCAAACCTGGAAATACCCCTGGCCATAGCCGCAGCACATTCCATCGCCATAGGAATCGAACACATAGAGCGTGAGGCATGTGGTGGAGCTCACGCAAATTTCTTCCGTGTATTCGTCTGCGCCACCGCCGAGATCTCCTTCAGATACAATTTGTCCGGATCCGATGTCCACCATTTTCCAAGAAGTTTCACCGGGATAATCGTCGGCTAGGAAATAGAGTGTGAGCGTTTGGAAATCCACTTCCAAGTCGGCGCTTGCCACCGCTGTGTTATTGCTTGCATCTCCGTCAATGCTTCCATTCACGCTGGTGATGGCTAGCTGAATGTCATTGCTTGCGGCCAAGAAGTCGTCTTCGATGAGGAAAGACAGGCTGCCCTGTTCTTGGGAAGCGATATCCACGTCTTCTTCCAAAACCTCCATCACTTCGTCATTGACCAAGACCAAGATTTCCACCGATTCAAGCGACTCTTCGCCATTGTTGGTCAATACAACACTGACGCCCATTTGACCGTCGCATGTCGAGTTGATTTGCCCGATTGCAATGGATGCATCCAGCGCGTGGATATGGGTCAACACAAAATCAAGTGTGTCATTGTTGCCGTATCCATCGTCGGGATCCGATACAATACTGGTGATGAGGTAGTCGCCTGTTGCGGAAAAATCTTGTGGCGCGGTGAATTGATATTCAGCATCACCAAATGGAGCAATCACATCGGCGATGTTCATCGTTTCCATCATCTCTCCGTCCACGAGCAAGGAGAGGTTGAAGTCACTCATGTCATTCAATCCTGTGTTGGCTACTCGCACGGTGACCAGTTCACCTGCACCCAAGGAAGAGGATGCCACGGGATCAATGACTTCTTCCACTGCCAAGTCGTCATCGGCTTTGATGCCTGCCCAGAAGGAGACCCAAGGACGGGCTTGCTTGATGACCAGTTGATCTTGCGCAGTGATTTTGTATTCAATGTCCATTCCGAATCCCTCGATTCCATCGACGCCATAAAGGATGGCAAATTCATCGTGGATGACTCCGAGGTATTCCCGCATCAAGTCGAGGTATTCGACGTTCATGACCAGTTCGCCGTCCTCGACCAAATTGGACAGGCGCAAAACGACGTAGCCTGCACCTTCGTCGGGATCTTCATAAATCAAAATCTCTTCAGGTACAGCGTTGGGGTCGGGATTGGTAATCAGAGATTCGCCCACTTGAGTGTTCAAGTAAAATGTCCCTTCGGTGTTGTAGATCGGGTCGAGGCTGATGCCGACGCCATTCGATTGTTCTTCCTGGAAATTGGGATGGCACAACACGCCCATTGCCGCCATGAAGTGATCCACACGGTAGAAATCACGCTCCTCATACGCTCGAAAATTCCACATGCTCGCATAGACCTGCTTGATGGATTTTGAGATGTGACCTTCGTCTAGGTTTTGAGTTTTGGAGGTGTAAAGTCCAGCTCCACTGAACCCGGGCAAGTCTTCGTTGTTTGTGCTCGATCGGCATCGAACGGCAGTGCCCACAGGGAAAGAATCGTGCATGGTTTGCAAGGCATCCATCATCCAAGGGGGCATCGGAGCATCTTTGATGTCGTCTCTGAAGTCCCGCAATCGATCTTCACGGAAGTCGATGTCATAGATGAAGGACGGGTTGTTGATCATGACTTCAGCTTCTTCATAGAAGTCATTGTACTGCATGAATTCGTCGTAGTAGTAAAACGGAATTCCAAATCCATCGGGTATGGTGCCTTCAGGAAAGCCAAACGAACGCATGGTTGCGACGTTGGTACATTTTGCACCAAAAGCCGTAGACATTTCGAACGTTACATCGTCCAAAGGCGTGATCTCGGTGATGCTTAAATCCCGAACGGGGATTTGAGGCTCTGTCGGGCGCAGGGCTTCGTACCATTCGTTGACTTCATCCAAACTGGCCTCTCGAATAAAGTAAGATTCCGCTTCGACCCGATAGTAGATGTAATTTCCCAATAGACTTGCGATCGAGTCTATCTCAAGAGGATCGTTGATGAAGGCGTTGGGTACGTTGTCTTGAATGGCTCGCAGGTTCACGTGCGAAAGTGGCGTTTGAATCACAGAGGTCATGATGCCACCAACACGTGGTAGCGAGTTTGGCAAGGCATCGTACAATACGATGTCGCGCGAACCGGGGGTCTCGTCCACCTCCATGTGACGGAAGAACCCATAGCCCTCAGCTGCATGGAGTGGAATGTAATCCACATTCCCAAATACTTCAGACTCGAGCACAACATCAATTCCGGAGCCTTCATAATCATCGGCGTAATTATCGAGGTAACCGTCCTCATCATTTTCGCCGACGAAGTGGTTCATGTTGTTCTGGATGAACGGCAAATTCGCCATCAGCAGATGATACGTGCGTTGTGTGGCTTCGAAATTGTACGCATTTCCAAAAGAGAAATTGAATGAATACCCGCCAATTGTTCCATTGGGATTGATTTGTGTGGGATTGAAGACGATTTCCCCAGAAGAGTCGTCCCCGGTCACATCAGCATCAATCGCTCCCCAAAATCCAAAGTGCACGGTGTGCGTGTTGCTGTTGATGAAATACACTTGCGGTTCCGGTGTGTCCCGATTGAGAATTCCGAATTTGACGTACAATTGATCATCCAAAAAGGGAGCCCAGCCGACATTGTTAACGGTGGCTAAGTCCATGAATGTTTCGGCATCTGGAATCGAGGTTGCTCCGTCTACAAAACCCACGGCTTCCGCATAATTCAGAGGAGCGTCAGTCGGCATGTTTTGGAATTCTGTGACATCATCAATCCCATCTCCATCTACGTCTCCTGGGCTTGAAACATCGTATTCCCAGACGGTGTAGTTGTCGATCGGATATGCTGCACCGGGCTCTGAAATCACCATTGTACCATCCATGCCCATGGTCATCGAACTGGTCCAGCTGAATGTTGGGCTGTGCTCCGCTTCAAGAATGTAGTACTTCCCTGATTGTCCTTCTATGGAGAGTTGAACCTGACCATAGAAATTGACAGAGTAATTGTCAATGGGCACGGCAACTTGTGCAACTAAAGGGGCATTTAAACTAGCAGTACAGAGGAGAAGGAGCGCAATGAGGTGTTTCATTTCAGGTGGCTGGTTAGGTTCTTGCAATGACAAGGTATTCCTTTTGCTTGAATAAAAGACCGACTGGATGTGCCATTGGTTGCTTTTTCTGGGATAACCACAAAGCAGACGAACCTGGTCTGTTGGGTTGAATTGGCTATTTCGCGACAACCAAAAAATCTCGAAATGAAAAAACGCAGCACCTCTGAGTAGATGCTGCGCCTTCGGTGAGTTTCTCACCTCTTGCAGGAAGATGTTGTGGAATGGCCCTAACCCAAGACCATGGTCCTAATCATTCCTTCACAAATCGAATGGCTTGGTAATCTTTCCCGGTTACGCGGAGTTGGAGGGTGTAAAGTCCTGGTGCCAGTGCTTCTAAGTCCAGCACTTCGTTCGAAGTTCCCCTCTTCTGATGCCCCAATTTTCCATCCATGCTGTAGACGAATGCCTCCCATGTTTCATTTGGCTCCAAGCCTTTGATTTGGGCGGATGTACCCACTGGATTGGGGAAAATGGAGATCATGTCGGTGGCTATTTCCGATTCAATGACCTGGGATGTCGTGTTTTCGCAAATCTCAACATTAAGAGTGCTCGGCGGCGCTTGGTTGGTGCTGGTTTCATCAATGACAATGTTGCCGCTTGTATCCTCGACGATGTACCCAGTTTGATTGGGGAAACTGACAGCTGGCGTCACAACAAAGTCTATTTCGCCTTCATCGACTGTAACCATCACAGGTCGACTCTGGAAACCTTCATAATCAGCAAAACCATCACCATTGAAATCGGGATTGAAGAAAATGTTGGCCTCCAAACCCGATTCAGAATAGACTGCCATATTTCCTCCGTACCAACCTTCTTGGGATTGGTCCGTGAATGTGACTTCGATGAGTCCGCAGGTTGGACTTTCTTCGCATGGGTTCAATCCATAAATGCTGACCGGCGGTGATGCGAAGCTGGTGTAAATCACGGTTCCGAATTGATCCTCAACTTCGAATCCGTGGTTTCCGCTCCAAAAGCCCCCCGCACTGTTGTAAATCACATCAATTCGAGAACCACTGTTTACTGGCACAGAGAAAGATTCCGTTGTACCTGTTGTCATGGTTTCTGATGCGATTGAGCTGCCATCCGCAAAAACGTTAATTGTTGAGCCTCCCCAACCTTCTGACGGATCATCGAAGGTGAACATGTTTATTTTCCATGATCCGCATGTTCCTTCAGGATTTGGAAAGTCAAAAGGCATCACTTCGCTCATCGAATGCACTACGCCGTTGTAGGCCAATAGATTTGGCTGATCAATGCTAGATCCGTTGGCGGCTATTCCATCAGAATTGATGGAGATGACGATGTTGTCATTGCCATATGAGGTCAAATACTGGCCGTTGAATAAATCATCTGATTCATAAACAGCCTCCACTAAGTGCTCATACAGTATGTCATCCATGAATTGTGAGGCGAGTAGGGCTTCTACGCTCTCAAAACCACTTGCTTCCGCAAGCGCAAAAAAGGCGTCGTCGGTTGGAGCAAATACAGTGAAAGGCCCTTCCGCGTCTTCGTTGTCGTTGAGAATGGGCTGGCCTCGGAGTGCCTCGTTCAACCCTTCATTGAGCAAAGCTTGTTCCAAGATTGTATGATCCGGGCTTTGAACGATGACATCCCAAGTGGTGGCGCCTGGATAGCCTGCGGGAGCTAAGATTTTATCGATGATGTGGATGACGCCGTTGAATGCGGTGATGTCTGTTGCTATGATATTGGCATCGTCTACCATGGCTCCAGTAGCTTCGAGTGATATGGTCAACGATTGACCTTCGGATGTGGGGAGCGTCATGCCATTTTCTAAGTCACTCGCCATGTAAATTCCAGGAACGACGTGGTATTTTAGGGCGTTAGGCATATCGTAAAATCCGAGCATATCGAATGAACTCAAATTCATGAGCTGCATCAAGTCGTCCACCGCGCTGGTGCTAGGGACGAATACGGTGTAATTGTCGAGTCCGTTCAAGTCGACGTCACCTGTCCAAGATTCATTGGGGCCTTCCGCCAATCCATTGTTGTATGTCGCGCTGAGGTATGTGCGGAACGCAATGCCACTTATATTTCCATCGGTGAGATCGTAGAGCTGATCGCTTATTGTGACGGCATCAACGACAATGGTTCCATTCATTCCCAACTCCGATTGCACACCTACGGATGAAGTGAACGTATAGGTGCCAGGAATGTCAAAGGTGACTGTGCCCATGCAAAGCCCTTCGATGCTTCCTTCAGACTGCTCTAAGAAAAACGATTCGGGATTTGCCTCGGCCGTCCCGTCCACATTGTGCACTCCCTCTGCATTGATGAACGCGACTGTTTGACCTACCGAAATGGTGAATTCGTTCGGCGTGAAGATGAAATCGGTCAAGTATACCGTTGTATCTGCCTCACACTGTGAATGCGCTTCTGTTGCAAATGCGCTCAGGATTGTTACGATTATAATGTGCTGGAATCGATTCATATTCTTCTATTTCTTCTTATTACTCGTTCACCAAACAATTAGTGACATGAAATCACTTATTGTGACGCCTCGATGGTAAGGACAACATGAAAAAAGGTATAAAGTTCTTTTTCGTTCACTGCAAATTGTCAGAAGGGAACTCGGAAATAGCTGTCCAGAGCAAAAAAAAAGACCGCGTCAATGGCGATCTTTTTTGAGAGTATGAGCGAATTTATTTTGCCTTGACGAAACCGAATATGGCTAGCAATATTGCTAGGATGTCGGGCGCTGCCATTTCAGCACTGAAGTCCATCACTGACGCATTGGAGAAAACAGTGAAGAACAAAGTCAGCAAAACCCCTGTGCCGATGATGTAAGCGATGAGCGCATTTTTTGCAGTTTGCAAAGCGCATGATCGGATCATGATGAGGGTCAGACCAATCATCAAAAGAGCAGGAGAAAGTCCGTAGTGAAACATGGTGGCCATTTCGAGCAATTCTGGTGTTTCGGTTGCACGGGTCTCACCGACCATTTGCAAGGCCATGGCGCCAGGAGCAAAAAGCATCATGATTCCCATGAGCGCATTGTAAGCGCCAAGGATCGTGAGTGTTAGGGAAGTTTTCATTTAAAGTGGGTTAGCGTGTAAAAACAAGTTTATTAAATCTTGAGTGGAAAATCAAATGAAGTGATTGGCCTTCATTAACTTCAACATCTGCTCGGCAGGAAAACAGAGCGCAAACCACCGCAAAGAAAGGAGAGTTGTAATGGGATTTAACATTGTACTTGTCGAGCCGGAAATCCCCAATAATACGGGCAACATTGGCCGGCTGAGCTTGGCGTCAGGGTCGATTCTTCACTTGATCAAGCCATTGGGATTTGAAATCACCGATGCCCGTCTCAAGCGAGCGGGACTTGATTATTGGCAACACCTCGATGTGCGCTTCTATGATGATCTCGATTCTTTCATGGCTTTGAATCAAAACGCGCACTTTGCCTTGCTCTCAAGCAAAGGAAAAAAGTCGCATTACGAAATTGATTACCGTGACGATATGTTTTTGGTTTTTGGCAAAGAATCGGCAGGTTTGCCCGCAGATTTGGTGTCCCGTTATCCGGATCGATTGTTCCGTATTCCCATTTTTAGTGATCACATTCGCAGTTTAAATGTGGCCAACGCGGTCAGCATCATCGTCTACGATGGGTTGCGATGCTTGAGCAGTTGAATGCTCAATCACTGTTTTCTCACTGTCGGGTCACTGTCTGATCCAGCGCAGGGTTCTGCGTTTTTCTCCGTCGACAATGCGGATCAGATAAACCCCTTGATCTTCAGTATGCGGAGCAATTCGTGCTGAAGAGCCAGGCTGCCCGCGGTGGATGGACCTGCCGCTGGGGTCAAAAACTTCAATGGTTGCGTGAGGAGGTAGGTTCGTGATTTGAAAGTCTTCGGCTCCGGGGTTGGGGAAAATCATGGTCCGCAATTCTTCGCGTTGGGCGTTGGTCACGCCTAAATTGTTGCATCCATTGACCCATGAAATGCCGTCGAGGTTCCAATCTGGATTGAGCTCAAGACACATGTGGTCCAAGGCCGTGGCTGCGATGTCAACGATTCGCGGTGTATTGCTGTAATCGAAGGTGATGAGGGATTCGGGCTGTTGCCATTCCGCGCCCTGGAGTGTTCCCTCGAGCCCGCCGCTGACACTGTTGCTTACTTCGAGTCCCGCACCTTCGGTGAGCGACCAGTGAGCCTGCAATGCGTTCCAGTTTGGGTGACTGGCATCCAATGCGCTGCAGTGCCAGTCGGCTATCGCATCACCTGTCAGGACTCCATGCCAAAACCGCACTTCTGCGATGGCCCCTGAATAGCTGAATGCGCCCAGAATATCTGAGCCAAAGAACCAGCCACTGCCAACGTCGATTGAGCCAATGCCTGATATGTCCTCCTCATTGGAGAAGACGCCATCGGTGTACAGTCGCATCATGCCATCGCGGTCGAAAGAGCATGAGAGCGTATGCCAGAGGCCATCAGAAATGCCTCCGTCCCCGTTGGCGTCGGCACGTTCATTGCCGTCGCCAATGTTCACCTTCCAAGCAGGTCCACCTGGGTATTCGAAGGAAAATACGAAGCCGGGGTTGAGTCCAGAGCCCCAATCTTTATTGCCTATGATGGCCACGTCTGGCGTGGATTCCGTCCGAACGCGGACTTCAAGTGTGAAGTCCTGCTCTGACCCCAATTGAAGTTCAGGCGCATCCGCGACAAAGACGGCATCTCCGTTGTCCTCGAAACGGAGTTCGGCAGCGCCCGGTGCAACGCAGTTGGCGGGTGGCGAGAGGATGTCTAACGTGTCTTTAACAATCACTTCTGTGGCAACGTTCGCTCCGCTGGCAATGAAAAACATGGTCTCTTCTTCAATGGTGGTACCTCCATGATTCACACCGATTCCACCGTGATCAGTGGACAATAAGATGAGCCAATTTTCTTCGGAATAATTCGGTCGGTTCGTGAGTGAAGAAACCACGTCAGCGACATAACCGTCGGTGGTTTCGATGGCGTTTATGTACTGCGAAACCGCAGGATTAAATCCAAAGCTATGGCCATTGATGTCCACATCATCGAAATGGAGAAAGAGGGCATGAGGGTTTCCTGTTTCCAAAATTGCTATTGCAGCATCTCGCACAGCAGCATCCGTAGGTGCATTCAATGCATCATCTGCATCTTCTCCGAGGATGTAGTCATTGATCGGAGCCCAATGGCAAATCGAGTGGGTGTTGAGTTCGGGGTTAGCAGATTCCAGTCGCTTCATGAAGGATGGAAATCCGTCGAAATTACTTCCCGTAAAATTGTTGCTGGTCACTCCATGAGAATCTGACCAAACGCCGCAGAGCATGGCCGACCATCCGGGACCACTGTAGGTGATGTCGTTGTTGAGGGCATCCGGACTGAAAATTCCGTCTGCAATCAATGCGTCGATGGCAGGTGTTTCAGCCGCTTGAAGGCAGTCTGATCGGGTGCCATCGATTCCTATGATCAGCACACGAGCATCGCCTGTTTGGCTGAAAACGGTATTCCACAACGGACCAATTGTAAAAGCAAGGACAATGAGCAAGGACTTTCTCATGGCAGTGTTGGATTGCAGTATTGAAGCCTAAGTTAATGCGCAAGAATTTAACAAGATCGCGACGAAGTCCTTTTGACTTGCTAGCGCAGGTCGTTAACGCATTGTCTTTATCCAATCAGTCCCACATGAATTTTTGCTCGACGCTACCATCGTCGTAAACGTAAAACAGGATTTGATACGGAGCAGGGTTCACTTCCCTCCCCATGATGTCGATAATCCTTTCCAATTTTCGATCGCCAGAATCAGCGGATGGCGAGGATACAGATAGGCTCCCACTGTCGCAGGCTTTGATCAAATAGGCATCAGAACCTTCCGCATTGGAAGTCGATCCAAAAAGGACGTAACATCCATCTCCTGTCTCGCGCACGGCAAAACCAGAATCATCATTCCCGATTGCACTTTCAAAGGTTTGAGTCCATTCTTCGGCTCCATTCGCTGTTGTTTTCAAGAGGAACATGTCGCTGTCTCCAAGGCTTGGTTGGTTCGAACTCCAAGGGTCTCGAGTACCTCCAATGATGTAGCCTCCGTCTGTGGTCTGTTCAACGGAATATCCCACCTCTCGGGTCTCCGCATCTCCGTAAGTTTGGCTCCACTGCTCTGTGCCATTTTGGTCTGTTTTGATGAGGTAAATGTCGCGATCGGCCCAATACGTTGATGCGTATTGCATGAATCCTGATAAGATGAATCCTCCATCTGCCGTTTGTTGCACTGAATACCCAATGTCGAAATAATCGCCTCCGTACGTTTCGCTCCAAAGCTCCGTACCGCTGGCATCGGTTTTGATGAGGTAGGCATCGGCACTCGTGTTGTTTTGGATTTTCCTTCCAGGACCCAAAAGGCCTCCAATGATGAATCCACCGTCATCAGTTTGTTCCAGCGAGTGACCGATTGCTTTCATGTCATCAGTTCCGAATATTTGCGACCATTGTTCAACTCCATTTTCATCGGTTTTGATGAGGTACAATTCTTTAAAGTGTCCTTCAATGTCCCAAGGGCTCGTTACGGTATAACCTGCCACGGCATATCCGCCATCTGCTGTTTGGCACACGGCCCAAGCGACGTCATTGTTGGGGTAACCCAGCACTTTGGACCATTCCGTTTCTCCATTTGGCCCTGTTTTGAGCATTAAAATGTTCAAGCCACCGTCTTCACTGTTTTCTCCTTCTTCGTTGGTGCTCCCCACGATAATGAATCCTCCATCTGACGTTTCTTGAACGAAATACCCCTTGTCATTTGTGTTGTCATAAGCGCCGTTGTTGATGAAGTCATCATAGGTTTGACTCCATTCTTCCAACCCATACTCATCGGTCTTGATGAGCAACACGTCCGCACTGGCATTGCCCGTGACATAAGTGAATCCGAGCAGGATGAAGCCACCGTCGGACGTGATCTGCATCGACCGGCCTTCGTTGATAATTCCAGCATTATAAGTCTGTTCCCAGACTTGAGAGTGCATCGTTGTGCTCAGCAGGCAGGAGATGAGGAATAAGAGGGGTCTCATTTTGCAGGTTTCATTTGTTAAGTGGAAGACGCTTTGGTGCCGCCAATCGTTGCACTGCCCCAAACGGCAAGGTCGTCAATGCCCAAGGGACTTGTTGTCACGCCTGGGGGTGAATCTAGATCACCGCTGGACTTTTTAATCAAGAGGGGCAAAATCTGGGGCACGGTTTTTTGGGTTGAGTGATGGCATTACATTAGCCACTCCAAACGAAAAATCATGAGGCATTTCTGTTTTTACTTACTTGTGTTCTTTTGCGGATTTGCAAACGCCCAAGGGAATGTTGGGCAAACAGATTGGCTATTGATTGATGAGTCTCGTGACAGCCGAGAAATTCCGTGTTCGGTGTGGTATCCTGCTCTGGAAAACGGCACAGATACAGAACCAGCTAGCGATGTGTTTCCAACGTTTGTTATGGCGCATGGGTTCCTAATGACATCGATGGATTATGAGGGGTTGGCGCAGGCGTTGGTAGGGTCAGGTTATGTGTTTGTCGCCTTGGCTACGGAAGAAGGCTTTGTGCCCAACCACGGTGATTACGGTTTGGACTTGGCCTTTGTCGCGAATGAAGTCGCGACAGGAGCCGTGACGGGTTTGCTCAGTGCTTCGTTGAATGATCGCGTGGCAATCGGTGGTCACAGCATGGGAGGCGGTGCATCTTGGCTTGCCGCCGCGGTATCACCATCCATTGACGCAGTTTTGGCCATGGCGCCCGCAGAGACAGATGTATCGGCAATTGAAGCGGGGGAGAATATCACGGTTCCTGTTTTGGTGTTGTCAGGATCTGCCGATGCTGTGACGCCACCAAGTACGCAACATGAACCGATTTTCAATGCGGCTGTCAATTCGCCGTGCCGGGCTTTTGTCTCAATCACGGAGGGAGGTCATTGTGGATTTGCAGATCCGGGAACACTTTGTGATTTCGGTGAATTGGGATTTGCTGGGTTGTCGAATTCCGAGCAGCTGGAACTCACCCTTGCTGTGGCTGTTCCTTGGCTGGGTTATTTTCTTCGCGACGAACCGAGCGGTTTGGATGAAATGGATGCCGTGGTAGCATCAAGTTCGATGCTTACATTGGATTTGAGTTGTGCGTTGGGCATTGCGACTCAGAAGTTCCCTTCCTGGCAGATATACCCCAACCCAACCCAAGGCGACGGTTGGATTCAGAATCAAAGTCAAGGAGTCTTGACATTCCGGGCATTCAACACTTTGGGACAGCAGGTCATGTCCAATGTGAACGTTTTTCCCGGTGGAGAGATTCGCGCACACTTCGCTTCGGGACTATACATTGTCGAAGCATGCGATGAGAGCGGCAATGAGCAAAGGCAAAAGTGGTTTGTCGACTGAGTTGGAGCAACCTTTTTGTGATTTGATGAGTTTCGAGTGCAACCCATCTAACCCCAAGAAAATGCTTCGTAACTGCCTCTTCATCATTGTTTTTGTGTCCTTTTGCGAATTGACCCAAGCACAATACACCGCCATTCCTGACGAGAATTTTGAACTTGCCCTGATCGACTTGGGGCTGGATATAGGGGACGTGGACGGCCAAGTTTTGACGGCTAATCTTGCTGAAGTCGATGACCTCAACGTCAATGACGCGGGCATTTCAGACTTGACAGGTTTGGCAGGTTTTGTTGCTTTGGAAAGGCTCCATTGTGCTGGAAATGAGCTAAATGACGTTGATCTTACAGTCCTTCCTTTGCTGTACTATTTGCATTGCAATGACAACAACTTGACAACCTTGGATTTTTCGATGAATCCATTGATGCGCACCATTCTGTGTTCAGGCAATCAACTTGCTACAATTGCGACGAACAACCTGTCTGTGCTGCGTCAATTTGCATGCGCTAACAATGTCATCACTGCGCTCGACGTTTCGAACAACCTTGAGCTCGACGGTCTTTTCTGCCGACAAAATGATCTCACCGAATTGGATTTGAGTGCTAATACCGTGCTTGAGTCATTGCGCTGCAATGACAACGAGTTGACTGAATTGGATTTGAGTGGATGCATTGAATTGGAAACCTTCAATTGTTCGAACAATTTGCTGACCTGCCTGAACCTCAATACTGGAATGCAAACCCAACTTGAATACGATGATGAGAAATTTCAAGCGATGGGCAACCCTCAGTTGACCTGCATTGAAGTGTTTGATCCCGAGTGGGGAGCGGCGAACCTCGCATCATTCTTTGACGGGGAGGTGACTTTTTCGAATCAATGTGACAATGCCTGTTCGAGCCAAGTCAGCGGCATTCAGTCGGTTCAGTTTGAGCGCCGATCCCTTGTGAAGGTGATGGATTACCTCGGACGGGAGGTTCCTGTAACGTTCAATACGCCGCTGATTTACCTTTTTGATGATGGCACTGTGGAGCGTGTTTTTCTGCGGAATTGACAACCACTAACGAATGTTCGCTGGAACAGTTGAACATGCAATGGATCGAAAAAATAAGGCAACAAAAAGGGCAGCCTGGGCCGCCCTTTGGTTCGAACGTAATTCGTTCTTATTTCGTAACCGTTGTGGTTGTCGGGTTGTAGATGCCGAAAGTCAGGCTGTTGATCAAACAGTCGAT
>CBFIEJ010000041.1:0-19084 GCA_965661575.1 uncultured Flavobacteriales bacterium
AATCAGCTGAGTTGTTCGCTCCGTTTGGGTTCCTGCAAGCGGATTCCATCCCAACCGGTAATCGACCGACGCAACGACGTAGCCCATTCGCGCAAAGCGGCTGCAGATCTCAACAGCACTGCTGTCCGTTCGAGTTCCGACCGCGCTTCCATTGACGTACTGTGGTAAAAAGTTACCGGTGTGGAAGTAAAGGATCACAGGGCGATCTGATTCAGAGTCTCCTACCGGCTGGTAAACGTCCATCAGTAGATCTTCCGCCATTGGAGGCATGCCTTGCAATGCTGGAATCACCGTGATGTTTTCTCCGTAGACGACACCTGATTCAACAGTCACGTCTTCAAAGATTTCGTCGATATAACGAACTCCACCATCAATGGTAGATTCAGTCACGACACCCATTGCCAGCCCCATTCGAGGCGTGTTGTAGTCGACCATCTGCTCGATCCAACCCATCGCCTCGTCTTCTCCCATGGTTGGGTTCAAGGTCAGCTGAGTCGCAAGGATATTGGTGCCATAGGCCTCATCATATGCCGCGACTGCAGCTTGGTCCCACCATTGCCATGGTGAGCTATCGAATGGCTCTGTTGGTGATCCATCGACATAGCTATTCAAAACGGGGAACAAACCATCATAACCTAGGTTTGCTGGCGCGCCTGCATCATCTAAGTCGGCATTTGCGAAAATGGCATTGTTATTGGCTGCGTATCCATTGATTTCCTCGTGGATGTCCATCGCACCTGAAACTTCAACGACAGGCTCGTTGGTTGTAGGCACAACCAAAACCGACGTCTCATAAGGGGCAAATGGGTCGTGAGGACATTGGAAGCTCACCATCGGAATATCGCCTTCGTCCAGCCAATTCAAATCGCCCAAAGCTCCTCCAGCGTTCATCTGAAAACTAAAGTCTGAGCTGTAGCCTACGTGGTTTGCCGCACAGAGTTGAAATCCACCAGAAGAAGCCGGTGCATAGGTGTCTGTCGTTGCGTTCGGATCGCCATGGATGCTTTCGATCACCATTGGGATGTACGAACCGTCTCCTGGGTTGTACCAAAACTTCGTGATTGGGTTGCCCAAATCATCAACGATGATATCGTTGTAATCTGATATGGTTGCCGACGCCAAAGTGATGTAGCCACCGGTGCCGTCACCGATCATACCAATTTTATCAGGATTGATGCCGTAAGGGTTGCCCGACTCAGCATCGGACTTCCGGAAAAAACGCACCGCTGTGCGGCTGTCTTGCACACCACGGTATGCCGCTTGAATTAGCTGAATGGTTCGTTCCTCTTGCGTTCCAGCAAGTGGATTCCAACCCAATCGGTAGTCCACAGAAGCCACAACGTATCCCATCTTCGCATAGCGGGTGCACATCTCAACGATGTAATTATCTGTTTTGGTTCCCAAGGCCCCACCATTGATGTATGGGGGTAAAAAGTTTCCTGTGTGAAAAGCCAGCAATAGAGGTCGGTTGTCCTCTGTGTCTCCCGTTGGCTCGTAAATGTCCAATTTCAAATCTTCCATCATCGGAGGCATCCCTTGAAGCGCGGGAATGACCGTGATATTTTCTCCATAAACAACATCGGAAGTAACTGTGACGTCATCAAATACCTCATCGAGGTAACGGGTCTGCGCTTGCGTTTGAAGCACAGCCAAGCACGCCAACAGCGCACTGAATAGAATTTTTTTCATCAGATTTGGTCTTCTGGTTTGGTCTTAGTTTCGCATGTAAGGTAGGACAAAAAAAATGGCGGCGTCCAAAATACACACTTTTATAAGCGAAATATTGAGTTTAGACGCCTATAAACCAGCGTTTAAACTGCTTCTTGTTCGGCCTTAGTTTTTCTTGTGATTGAACTCGTACATCAGGCTCGCATAGAGCATCCGCCCCACATACGGACCGCCGTACGCCTCGACGTGAATGTTCTGAAGTAGGTTGGAACCACCGAGCTTGAGTGTTGTGTTCAACTTCTCAAAATTCGCATTGACTTGAGCGTCGAGCAAATCATACGTCGGGACAAAACCCGTAAACTGAGGCGAACCTTCAAATACAAACCCTTGCACCCACTTGTAATTTACACCGAATCCCCACGTTGACTTCCCCTTGAGCTTGAGGTCGCGTGCCGTGAGGCTGAGGTTGTATTTGTGCTTTGGCGTATTGAATGCCGGAATGATTGGATCATCCTCATCCGTCTTGACCAACTCATTCCAACTGTAATTTCCAGCCAGCATGAAGTTGTTGTCGAGGTAGTAGTTCAGACCGATGGAGGCCCCTTGGGTCTGCACCTCATTGATAGAGTTGGCTGCGTAGCGATAAACATCAACAGCTCGAGGCGATTGCTCATTGCCGATGAACAAGGCATCCAATCCGATGTTGTAGCCGATGAAATCTTCATAAATGCTGAAGTAGTATCCCGCATCCACGTACACTTTTTCCCCTAGAGTGGTGCGGTAGCCGACTTCAAACGTTTTCACTCGTTCCGGACGAATGGGGTCAATATCGAAGTAAACGAGGGTGTCACGGTTCAATCCGTACTGCCCAGCCGCTGCATTGGCACTGTTCCTGAAATCAATAAAACTACTGATGGTGATCAAACTATCCGCACCTTCGAGGTTTCCCACAAGGGTTGCGGGACCGACATCTAACCACAAGTATTGGTCCGCCAAGGTGGGATTTCGAAGCGCTGAACTGAAACTCATGCGCAGGTAATCCTGCTCTCGCGGTGAAAAGACAAATGAAGCGGCAGGGGAATAAACCCAGTCAAAGTTTTGATTCTTATCTGCGCGTATTGTCGCTGTAGCGATGAGACGATCTTCCAAAAAACGACGTTTGATGCCCGTGTAAAAGCCTACCTCTTGATTGACAATCCGCTCGCTGGTGGTGTCGCTGAATATGGTCCCGTCACTCCATGGCGTGTATCGCCTAAAATTTCCTCCCACTCGAATCTCCTCCAGACCCTGTGGATTGAAAATGTACTCGCCATGAACATGGGACAAACTCGATTGATCAAAAAATCGTGTACCTCCTTCTCCCTCATTGTTTTTGGCTGACACCAAAGCATTGAAGGCTGCATCAAATTCCGGTGTCCCCGGTTCCAAATGACCGAGTGGATTTTCTGCAACGTCATTCAAACCCGCATAGCCCGAATTCGTCCATTCTTCGACCTGTTGATGCCAGTCGAAAAGGTTCTGTCCGTTGACTGCGTACCATTGATCAATGCTATCCGGATCCACTGTGTATGTTGGAATACCGTCGACCCACTCCAGCTCACCTTCTGGCCATGTCTCAGAAATCCCAGGAGCTATGCTATCCACCCAGTACCGATAGTACACCTTTGAATACTGGTAATCAGATCGCGTCTCCTCCTGCAGTTTCAAAGCTGTAGCGTAAGGATCATAGGAGTTCCCCGCGTCCTCAGCGGTTCGATAGGCTCGCACAAACCATTTCCCCGGCTTTCTCAACTCTAATTTGTGCTGGAAAAACTGGATATCGCGAAGGCTGAAACGATTATCACCTTGGTAAACAGTGGTTCCAAAACCGGAATTGAACCCGTAAACCAGTTCGGGACTTTCGTATGTCTCGTCTGGCTGTAACCGCCAGTGAAGTGCTGTACTGACTTTTAAATTTTCTGTGTTGTAATCCACCAAATCGCCCTCCTTGTATCCTGTTCTGAAAAAGGTTCCGAGGCCACGGGCATTGCTGCTTCCGTCGCCAGCATAGTCGAACACGGGCTTGTACTCATCCCCGTAAATGTTGACCGCATCATAACGGCCAGCATTGTCTGTGCCTACAATCGCACCGTCGACCGGCTCGTAGTTGTTCGCTTCCCAATCGTAAGCCGTCATACGGTAAGCATTCACTTTCAAGCCCAGCACCGGATTTCCCTCATCATTCACAGTATAGTCGGCGTATCGGAATGCCAATTCATTCAATTCACGCTCACCCACGCGCAGGGAAGCAGTTACCCCTGGAAATTGAAAGGGCGATTTGGTTTCCATCGAAACCACACCGTTAAAGGCTCCTGGGCCATAAAATGCTGAACTCGCTCCCGCCACAATGTCCACGTTTTTCACATCCAAGTCTGATGCCCCCAAAAAGTTGCCCAACGAAAAGTTCAATCCTGGGCTCTGGTTGTCGATTCCATCAATCAGCTGAAGAGAGCGCACAGGTGAAGTTGAATTGAAACCACGGGTATTGATGATTTTGAATCCCAAACTCGCCGAAGTCACATCCACCCCTTTGAGGTTGCCGAGTCCTTCGTAAAAAGAGCCACTCGGCGCTTCCTTGATCGCGATTACATCCATCGATTCAACTGTGAGCGGAGCTTGTTTTTGTTTCTGACTGATCCGATCCCCAACAACTTCTGCTGCCTCGATTAAGACTTGATCGGGAATCAATTTGATGGTGATTCGTTCCGAGGCGTCTTGAACCGTAAGTTTCTTGACGCTGTAGCCGATGAAACTGACCTGAAGATTGACAGGAAACTGATCCACAGACAACAAAAATTGTCCATCAAAATCGGTAGTGACCCCTTGCGTGGTGCCCTCGACGATGACGTTCGCAGAAAAAATCGCATCGCCAAGCTCGCCATCAATCACACGACCTCGAAGCATTTCTTGTGCTGAAAGTGCCTGCGAAAACAGAACGAAAAGGACGACGGAAATGGATCTCAACATAATCTTGGATTTTTGAATCGAGTTCCAAGAAACGTAAAAAACAGAGATGGAAGCGGATTTACCGGGTCTGAATTACAAACATCCCGTCCGAAGAGAAGGCTTAGCCACTGGTTACCAACACAATCAAAACTTGACCATCGATATTGACCTCATCGTGCAATCGCAACTTGCGACGTTTACGACTTTCTTGCTCGCCATTGACCGCGATGAGTCCATCCTCCACCATCATTTTGGCCTCGCCACCTGTGGCCGCATACCCCGTTGCCTTCAACAATTGAAGCAAGTCGATGAACTCGGTCTTCAGTCCAAATTGTTCTTTGATCATCTTCAGCCGAATCGATTCGGTTCCGCCTCAACCATCATTGCCATCACAGCCTCGTAAATATCGTCGGCGTTAGGCTTTGCATAATAATCCCCATCTGAGCCATAAGGCGGAAGATGCGGTTGTGCCGCGATTGTTTTCGGAGCCACGTCTAGGTACTTCCAAGCACCTTGACGATTCAAGATGTCTTCCATGATATACGCGCTTGCTCCTCCGGGCACGTCCTCGTCAATGACCACGAGCCGGTTGGTTTTCCCAACTGAAGCTGCGCACACGCTTGGATTGTCAAATGGCAAGAGGGTGCGCGCATCGATGAGTTCGACACGAATTCCGACCCTTGCCAGTCGGTCCGCGGCAACAGCGGCAATGTTAAATGTGGATCCGTAGGACACCAATGTGATGTCCTCTCCCACTTGAACCACTTCAGGAATCCCCAAGGGCACGGTAAATTCACCCATGTTTGATGGAACCCGTTCTTTGGATCGGTACCCATTCAAGCACTCCACTACCACTGCAGGCTCTTCTGCTTGCAACAACGTATTGTACATGCCCGCGGCTTCTGTCATGTTACGAGGAACACAAACGTGCATTCCGCGGAGCGAATGAATGATGGCTCCCATTGGAGAACCACTGTGCCAAATGCCCTCAAGACGGTGCCCGCGGGTACGAATAATAACGGGAGCTTTCTGACCACCCGCAGTCCGATATCGCACAGTCGCCGCGTCGTCCCGTAAAATTTGCAAGGCATAGTAAAGGTAATCGAGGTACTGAATCTCAGCAATCGGCCTGAAGCCACGCAACGCAAGACCAATACCTTGGCCCGCTATCGTACACTCGCGGATTCCGGTATCGGAGACACGCGTCTCGCCGAATTTCTCCTGCATACCCTCCATCGACTGATTGACGCCGCCGATGCCGCCTGTATCCTCGCCAAACGTTACCACTTCGGGATACTTTTCAAACAGCGCTTCAAAATTTTTCTGGAGGATTTGACGACCATCTGCCTGCTCATCAGACCCTGAATAGTCAGGATTCACAATCGGCACTACCAAAGCCGAATCATCGGAAGCACTGTACAAATGCCGGCTGTATCGCTCGCGATTTTCCTTTCCAAAGGCATCGGACCAACGCGTCAGAGCCTCTGACGCAGGAGTGCGAAGAGATTCTGTGTTTTGCAGGGTTCGGCGCGCAGCCCCGTGCAGCTCTGCTCTTCCTGGAAACACCGCGTTTCGTAAACCTACAATTTCAGCTGAATCAGGCCCTGCAACTTCGGTGATCAATTGTATGACTTCTTCAAGTTCACTGTCGAACGAAGCACGAAAATCCGCCCAAGCTGTTTTTTGTTCGTTGCGGACCTCCTTCTTGACTTTCTTGCGAATTTCATCCAATTCCGCTTGTGTCGCGGCTCCTTCGAGCAGCACAAACTTCTCAAATTGACGGATGCAATCAAACTCTTCGGCCCACGCCATGCGTTCTTTGGACTTGTAGCGCTCATGCGATCCAGAAGTGCTATGTCCCTGAGGCTGCGTCACCTCCTCCACGTGCACGAGCACGGGCACATGCTCCTCACGGCATCGCTTTGCCGCTTGCTCGTATGTACTGACCAAAGCGGGGTAATCCCATCCTTTGACGCGATAAATGACGATTCCGTTGGTGTCCTCTTCTTTTTGCATTCCGCTCAAAGCCACTGAAATCGACGCTTTGGTCGTTTGATACTTTTTCGGAACACTGATGCCATAACCGTCATCCCACACATTCATCAACATCGGCACTTGCAACACACCTGCGGCGTTCATGGTTTCCCAAAACGGTCCTTCTGAAGTGCTTGAATCACCGATTGTACCGATGGCAATCTCATTTCCACCCTGCGTAAATCGCTTCTTTTCCGCTGCGGTTTCCGGCAAAGCTCGATACAGTTTCGATGCTTGGGCCAATCCGAGTAATCTCGGCATTTGACCGGCAGTGGGGCTGATGTCAGCCGAACTGTTAAAGCCCTCGGTCTGGTCAAGCCACTTGCCCTGTTCATCAAGCAGTCGGGTTGCAAAGTGCCCTCCCATCTGACGTCCTCCCGAGGTAGGCTCACGTTTCAAATCCGTATCGGCATAGAGTGCCGCAAAGTATTGCCTGACAGAGAGTAGATTCTGGGCCATCATCAGTGTCTGGTCCCGGTAATACCCCGATCTCCAATCACCTGGTTGTATGATTTTGGAAAGCGCGATTTGCGCCAACTCCTTGCCATCGCCGAAAATTCCAAACTTGGCCTTTCCGCCGAGCACTTCTTTCCTCCCCAACAATGACGCCTCTCGGCTCATGCACATCAGGCGATAATCGTCCAACAAGGCTTGTCGAAAATCTGTAACGGAAGCAGAAACATTGGCTGCATCTTTCGTGACATCTGTGGGCTTCATGACGCGAAAATAGTGCAACTCCGACCAAGCAAGTCATGACAAGGGCACAGAGGAAGAAAAAAAACGATTCGAAGGAGAAAAGCCTTGCTCCGCAGCTCGGACTAAAGACTGGCAAAAGCGACGGCCACAGCCGTTCCGACCCGCACATTGTGCTGCACCAATGCACGATTGGCTTGAAGGCTCTTCCCTTCCGTTTTGTCGTTGACAAAACGCAACAAGAACGGCGTGAGATCTTTCCCCGAAATGCCTTCGACATCCGCCTGCGCGAGACCTTCTTCAATGGCTCGTTGCACTTGTTTGGGGTCCGCTGAGAATTCATCCGGAATGGGGTTGGCAATGAGGAAACCACCCTCAAGTCCCAAGGACCATTTCGCCCGCATAGCGTTGGCCATTTCCTCAGGATTGTTCACGCGATGCGGAGCCTTCAGCCCACTGTGTGGCGTAAAAAACGCTGGAAATTCATCCGTATCATATCCCACAACCGTCACGCCCGCGGTTTCCAAGGCCTCCAAGGTTTTGGGCAAGTCAAGAATCGACTTTGCTCCTGCACTGACCACTGCCACTGAGGACTTTGCGAGCTCAGGAATGTCTGCTGAAATGTCCCATGATTGATCCACTCCACGGTGGACCCCTCCAATGCCGCCTGTAGCGAAAACCCGTATCCCCGCGAGTTCGCACCCTATAAGCGTCCCACTCACTGTGGTTGCTCCAAGTGTGCGACGCGCAAGTGCCAATGGCAGATCACGTCGTGACACCTTGAGCACTCCGGGATCTGTCGCCAGTGCTTTTAAGTCCAACGCTGAACATCCCACCTGTAATTTCCCATTCACCACAGCCACGGTCGCTGGAACTGCTCCTCCTTTCCGCACGGTGGCCTCCAATTGCTGAGCCGTCTCCAGGTTTTGAGGATAAGGCATACCATGTGCGACAATCGTCGACTCCAAAGCCACGACAGCTCGGCCCGCATTGAGGGCATCTTGCACTTCCGGGAGGATGTTCAGGTAATCATTCATTCTACCAAACCGTGGCTTCATCCATTGATTTCCACAAGGCATCCTTCAACTCCACAAGCCCCATTTGGGCTACACTCGAGAAAAACAAAGGATTGAATTCTCGGATCTCATCGTGAATGGCTTCTTTCAATTCGTCGTCCAGCATGTCGCTTTTCGAAATGGCCAACATGCGGTTTTTCTTCAGCAAATCAGGATTGTACTTTTCCAATTCACCCAGGAGAGTTTGGTACTCCTTGGCAATGTCGTCACTGTCAGCAGGAACAATGAAAAGCAAAACCGGATTGCGCTCGATATGACGTAGAAATCGCAAACCCAATCCCTTTCCTTCTGAAGCACCCTCAATGATTCCCGGAATGTCTGCCATGACAAAAGATCGGTCATCGCGGTAAGCGACCATGCCCAAGTTGGGTTTGAGCGTTGTAAATGGATAATTGGCAATTTCCGGCTTCGCCGCGCTAACCACGGATAGTAACGTTGATTTACCGGCATTCGGGAACCCCACCAAGCCAACGTCTGCAAGAAGCTTCAGTTCTAGAATTTTCCATTCCTCCAACCCTGCCTCTCCAGGCTGAGCATACGTGGGTGACTGCCGCACGGAAGACTTGAAATGATCGTTTCCACGACCGCCTTTTCCTCCTTTTGTCAGAATAACCTCTTCACCTTCGTCCAAAATTTCCATCAACACTTCCTCCGTCTCTGAATCTCGAACGACTGTCCCCAGCGGAACATCGATGTAAACGTCATCACCGTCCGCTCCGTGCTTGTGTTGCCCGCGACCTGTATCACCGTGGCCAGCGATAACGTGCCGAGCGTATTTGAGATGAAGCAAGGTCCAGTGCTGTTTGTTGCCGCGAATGATTACATGACCACCACGACCTCCGTCACCTCCATCGGGTCCGCCTTTGGCGGTCATACGGTTACGCATAAAATGCGCTGAGCCCGGACCTCCCCGTCCGGAACGGCAACAAATCTTTACGTAATCAACAAAATTTTCACCTGACATGGCGTTGAATCAATGCTCAATGGCCGCTTTCAATCGATCCAAAATCTCTTCGATCGTGCCGATGCCATCGATGCCTGTGAATTTTCCTTGCAAAGCGTAATGCCCGGCAACGGGAGCCGTCTCGGCGTTGTAGACATCAATGCGCTTTTGAATTACCTCCGGATTTGCATCATCAGGCCGCCCGCTAGTTTCTGCGCGACCAAGCAAGCGCTTCTTCAACTCGTCTTCTTCGACTTCCAAGGCGAGCATGCACGTCACAGGAGTTTTTCGGGCATCCAAAAAAGCATCCAGAGCCTCTGCTTGCGCTGTGGTGCGCGGAAAACCATCAAAAATAAATCCTTTGGCGTCGGTGTGCTTGTTGACCTCAGACTCCAGCATACGAATGGTCACATCGTCTGGAACGAGTTGGCCCTTGTCCATGAAAGACTGGGCTTTTTGTCCGAGCTCCGTGTTGCCCTTGATGTTTGATCTGAAAATATCTCCAGTACTGAGATGAATCAGTCCAAAAGACTCGACCAAATGGACGCTCTGCGTTCCTTTTCCTGCGCCCGGAGGGCCAAATAAAACAATGTTTAGCATGATCTTTCTCTTCGTAACCTCGTTCTTAAAACAGTTGTCTAGGTCCACGGTTCAAGGGCGTAAAGGTACTGCATGAAAATAGAACCTCACACGTTACAGGAAAGGCGTCTCTGAACCGATTGGATGCGTTAACTTCGCGGCGAAAATCAACACGCACTTCCTTCTCAGCAAGGATCATTGAAGCACAGACATGAAGTACGACGTAATTGTTCTTGGAAGCGGCCCTGGTGGCTATGTTACAGCCATTCGCGCCAGTCAACTTGGTTTAAAGACCGCCGTCATTGAGCGGGAAGCACTGGGAGGCATTTGCCTCAATTGGGGTTGCATCCCAACCAAAGCACTCCTTAAAAGCGCCAACGTATTCGAGTACATCGAACACGCTGAAGATTATGGAATTTCTGTTGCGAGCCCAAAAGCCGATTTCAAAGGCATGGTTGCTCGTAGCCGTGGCGTTGCAGACGGCATGTCAAAGGGTGTTCAGTTCCTCATGAAGAAGAACAAAATTGACGTGATCATGGGCAACGGCAAGTTGCTTCCGGGCAAACAGGTGGAAGTAACAGCTGCCGACGGTGCCGTGCAAACAGTTTCAGCCAGCCACATCATCATCGCCACAGGAGCGCGCAGCCGACAATTGCCAAGCATTCCCCAAGATGGGAAAAACATCATCGGTTATCGCGAGGCGATGACCCTGGAAAAGCAACCGAAGCGACTCGTTGTGGTCGGTTCTGGCGCCATTGGCGTTGAGTTTGCCTATTTCTACAATGCGATCGGGACGGAAGTCACCGTGGTAGAGTACCAGAACCGAATTGTGCCGGTAGAGGATGCAGACGTGAGCAAGCAACTTGAAAAGAGTTTCAAAAAAACCGGCATCAAGGTGATGACCTCATCGGAAGTCATGGGCGTCAGCACGAAAGGCGGTGAACAAACGGTCACGGTCAAAACCAAAAAAGGTGAAGAGACCTTGAAATGCGACGTGGTCTTGAGCGCCGCAGGGGTCATCTCCAATCTTGAAAACATCGGACTTGAAGAGGTGGGCATTGTTGTTGACGGAGGCAAAATCGTTGTTGACGATTTCTACGCAAGCAACATTCCTGGCTACTACGCCATCGGTGATTGCGTTCCGGGGCCGGCATTGGCGCACGTCGCATCCGCTGAGGGAATCACATGCGTGGAAAAAATTGCTGGGCAATCTCCAGAACCTATTGACTACGGCAACATCCCAGGTTGCACTTATTGCTTCCCTGAAGTAGCAAGCGTAGGCATGACAGAAGCACAAGCGAAAGACGCCGGACACGACATCAAAGTGGGAAAATTTCCGTTCTCGGCATCCGGAAAAGCAAGTGCTTCTGGACACAAAGATGGATTCGTCAAACTCATCTTCGACGCGAAATACGGCGAGTTGCTAGGTGGACACATGATTGGCGCGAATGTCACGGAAATGGTTGCTGAGCTCGTTGCCTTGCGCAAACTCGAGACCACCGGCCACGAACTCATCAAAACCATTCATCCACACCCGACCCTGAGCGAAGCGGTCATGGAAGCTGCTGCCGCAGCTTACGACGAGGTGATTCACTTGTAATCGTTATCCAGTCGGAAATCAAAAAAGGCGCTCCCATTCGGGGCGCCTTTTTTCGTCTCAACGACGAAGCGTGATGTGCATGCAGCTCTTCTCTGGAATCACCAAAATCTTACCTTTCTTTTGGAAGCTGCGAAGGACATTTTGAATGGCCCGTGTCGGCGCCGAACAATCTGAGTCGTTGCTTGGACGATCCGTGTAGGCGATGTCAAAAGAGGCGCCATAACTGTGCGTGGAAGTCCCATTGAACGCGTTGTAGTTGCGTCGTCCGAGCCGAGATTGCTGCCGCTCTGTGCGGGTCAGACTCGTGACTCGAAAACGCGTACCCTCACTGCCTGAGCCTTCCAATTCATCGGCAAATGCATTGCCCATTTCACTCAACAACTCCTGCACCTCGGGCAGCAGAACCGCGTAACTGTGAGACAAGGCCGTAATGTGATACCCTCTTCCGTCATGAACAGGAACCAAGTCGCCGCGTCGTTTTCCAGCCTCCATCTCGCTTTTGTTCTTGACGAAGAAGCTGTTTGGCAGATTCCGTGCTGCCACCTGATGATCCGTGTAGGGGTTCTTGGGGAGTTTCAGTACGTGGCGATTGCAGCTGCATGGCTTGATTTCCTCGTCCTCCTCAACTAGATCCGGCGTCGGTTCTGAGCGAAACTCAGATTGATTTGGATGCTCGGGGATCTCCTGCGATGCATTCACAACCAACCTATCATTAGCGCCCACTGCATCTCCCGGATGCTCCAATGCTACACCCTCGTCAGCGGCGGCCGAGTCTGGCGCTAACCAAGAGGCAAGGGAAAAGATTAGAACAACGAGTGTTCCGCCCACAACAGTGATTCGATCCCACCGGTATTTACGTCGCCTGACTTGCATGCTGCAATATCCGAGGATTTTGAAGGTGTCTAGACATCACCTCCTTCAAAAATCCCCACAGTCACGTATGGAAAAACGAACAATCCCCTGACCTCCAATTGCTGTAACCTTTGCGATTGGATTTCGTTATCATAATCAAAAGAAAGATCATGTTAGGCATCGGCGCAAAAGTGACACACCCCACGCACAATGAAGGCGTAGTATTTGGAACCGACGGCGACTTTTGGCGGATTTACTTCCGAGAAGTTGGCGAGAAATCCATCGCAAAAGAATTCGAGGGACTTGAAATCATCGAGGCCGCCGAAGACATGAGCCAGCCGGATGTAAGTGACATCATGACGGCCATGGAACACGTTTTGGGTGATTTTGCAGATCGCATTCGAGGTGAAGAACGCCCTGAGAGCATCGAGATCAGCGAACGTTGGGATGGCGGCACTTTGATCATTCAACCATCAGAAGATGGTTTGAAATCCAAAGAGGTTCCAATCGATACGTTTTTTCACAAAATTGTAATGACCCGAGATCGGCTGCGTGTGCTTGAGGCGAAGATCAATGCACACTCAAAATTAGCGGATTCCGACAAGATCGATTTGCAGCAATACATCACGAAAATCTACGGCTCACTCACCACCTTCAATGTGCTTTTCAAATACAAGGAAGATTGGTTTGTCGGTGAGAAGAAGTGATGACGAATTGGGGTTATCCATGCGGAACATTTCCGATTTGCTTACCTTGAAGCCCAAACCACAAGGCCAAGGGAATGAAGCAAATCGTTTTCGGTATTTTGAGTCAGCTGAATAAGTTGATCCTGCCGCGTTTCTCCAAAAGACAAGACTTGACGCGACTCAAAAAGTGGGAGCAAGCGATCGTTGGTTGGCGCATGTGGGTGACTTACCGTCATCTGGATGCTCAGCATGACAAGCGTCCAACATGAGTGCGCAGAAAGGAAACTGGATGCAGGTCATAGGACCGGGCATCCTTTTTGCATCCACGGCCATTGGTGTGAGTCACCTCGTGCAATCGACGCGCGCTGGAGCGCTGGTGGGATTCGGATTGGTTTGGGCGGTTGTGGCTGCCAACCTAGCGAAATATCCTTTTTTTGAATTTGGAAGCCGTTACGCAAATGCAACCGGTGAATCGCTCATCGAAGGCTACCGATCCATCGGAAAATGGGCGGCTTGGCTTTACCTAGCCATCACTGTAAGCACCTGTTTTTTTGTGATGGGTGCAATCGGCATCGTCACCGCCTCCTTTCTGGACAACCTCTTCAATATTTCAAATGCCACAGGCATCAACGCCACGCCCTATGTAGCCGTTGTCGTCTTTCTCATATCCACCACCTTGCTGGTGTTAGGTAAATATGGGGCCCTCGATTCCTTGATCAAAGTTATTGCAGCCGTATTGCTGGTCAGCACAGCCGGTGCCTTCCTAGCGGCGCTCGCACACACCCCGCTTTCGGCGGTTCCTGCTGCTCCGGTGGATTTCACCCCATGGTCAGGTGCGGGATTGGCCTTTCTCATTGCGCTCATGGGTTGGATGCCGACCGCTGTTGACTTGAGCACATGGAACAGTATTTGGACATTGGAACGCATCAAACAAACAGGCTACCATCCTCCGCTCAAAGACACCATCCGTGAATTCAACATTGGGTTCATTTTTTCTGCGGTCTTGGCGCTGATGTTTCTCGCTTTAGGTGCACTTCTCTTTTATGCGAATCACGTCGAATTTCCAGAAGGAACAGCAGCATTCGCTTCCGGCGTGGTTCAACTGTACACCGAAGCCATTGGCTCCTGGAGTTGGTGGATCATCGCCACCGCAGCCTTTTCCGCCATGCTCGGAACCTGCATCGCTTGTTTGGACGGTTATGCGCGCTCACTCGCTCGCTCCATTGCCACCCTTCAAGCGGCACCAGCTTCAGTGAACATTCGGCACGAACAGTGGAGTTTAGTTGCAGTCGCCATCGGCGCGCTGAGCCTCATTTTGCTCTTCCCCAGCGACATCCGAGTCCTGGTGGATATCGCAACGACCTTGAGTTTTTTGGTAGCACCAGTGGTGGCTGGCGCCAATCTCTACCTCGTCACACGCCGGGAATTTCCCGCCGGTGCCAAACCTCCACGCTGGATGATCGCCCTGTCTTGGTTTGGCTTGGCTTTCCTCACCGGTTTTAGCGGACTTTACTTCCTAGGCTAGAGTCGGGTGCTGATCTTCGAATTTCCCCGATTGAAATGAATCCCTATGGCTCCACAACCTGAACGCAAAAGTCCAACTGGACTTCGTTGAAGAGGTCGTCGAAGCCGAGCACGCGTCCTTTGATTGTCACCTCAGCAGACGTTTTCCAATCGGATGGCTTGACCGGAGCCTCCATAGCGCACACAACTCCTGGAGTCAAAATGACTGTATTTCCCTGAAGAGACCGCACCACCCCGGTCACCTGCACCACCTCATTCATCCAAGCCGCAGTTTGTGTCGATTCTCCCTGGACGAAGCGATCATGCATTTGGTCAGCTGAAATGGAAACGACGCTCCCTTCCTGCGAACGGTCTGCCGCAGGGCGTGCATACTCACTCAAACCAAATACCACCGCTGCAATGATGAGAAGAGCGATGCTGCCAACAAAATACTTTTTCGAGGAATTCTGCATTTTCATTTTATCCTTTTGAGCCATTTAAAATTCCTCATTTACTTTTCAGCAAAGAACAACTTTGTAACCAGCCAAAGCTAATCATTCGTCAAGCCACAAAACCTGAAAACGTTACCCGGCAAGTCAAAAAAAGCAGTTCCGCTCGTTTAGCTCTCCCGGTCAACTCATTGCAGCCTCTGCTTTGTAACTTGCTGGCACACTTCAATGTTTAATTTGGCTCATCCGTGCAGACGCCCGCAACTCCAACCCCTTCAAAAGTCTACTCGCTCACGCAAGTTGCCCAGTCCATTCGATTGGCATTGGAACGCGCCACTGCTAATCGCAGCTGGCTGGTGAAGGCAGAAATTCTAAAAATATCAGAAGGCCTCGGTCAAAAAACAGTCTACCTCGATTTGGTAGAGGAACAAGGAGGGCGGCAAACAGCCAAAATGCGCGGCGTTATTTGGCCTCAAAATGGAGCAGAAATCCGATCAGAACTGGGCGAGGACACGTCGACCATTCTCAAAGCCGGGTCTGAAGTGGTCTTCTCAGCACGCATTCAATTTCATGAGCGCTTTGGGCTCTCGTTGTTCATCGATCGTGTGGATTTGCGCCACATGCTCGGAGAAATGGAGCGTCGAAAGCAAGCCACACTTGCAAAGCTCAAGAAACTTGGCGCATTGGACTGGAACAAACGCATTGCCCTCTCCTCCTTGCCGCGTAAAGTTGCCATAGTAGGATCACCGGGCACCAGTGGATTTCGAGATTTCGTCACCAAAACGATTGGGCATCCTAGGAAATTTAATATTCAATTGGAAGTTTTTGCCTCCGGCGTGCAGGGAGTACATGCTCCTGAGCAATTGAAAAATGCACTTCTCGAAGCACAAGCCAGTGAACCAGACCTCATCGTTTTGGTTCGAGGCGGAGGCAGCAAACTGGACTTGGACGCCTTCAATGACTTCGGGCTTTGCGAAGTCATCGCAACCTGCACCGTGCCTGTTTGGACCGGGATCGGCCACGAATCAGACCTTGTGGTCGCAGATCTCGTCGCTCAGCGCGCCCTCAAAACACCGACGGATGCAGCTGTAGCATTGACCGATGCATTCGAAGAAGCGGCCTACGAATTAGAGTTGATGGCACAAAAGATGGAAAGACGTTTCAAACTTTGGAATCAGGGCCAGCGCGCCTTGCTCAACCAATGCTGGAAAACGCTGGAATGGGCCGGAAAAAACACCTTGACTCAACGGCATATGGAAGTCAGTGGCTTTCAAAAAATGCTCTCCGTTCAAGGATTTCTACTCATTGATCGACACCGCAGGTCTATGGTTGAGTTCGAGCGGCGCTGCGCGAGATCCGGGCATCAATTCATCGAACTTTTCCGCAGGGAACTCCAGAACGACGGTCGACGCATCCAGCAGGCTGCACACCAACACTTGCAACGAAAACGCATTGAATTGAACAGCAATCAATCCGTAATTAGGAGCCTCGCCCCTGCTCAAACACTGAAACGTGGCTTCATGCTACTCAAACGTGGCGATGCTCTGTTGACCAAAACATCCGAAGCCAAAACAGGAGAGTTATTGCAACTCGAAGGACACGATGGCTCAATTCCCGTTCGCGTCGAACGCTATCCCAAACAAGTTGATTAAATTCACACCATGGCGAAAAACACCCAAGACTCTGAGGTCCCTGAAAAGTTTGACGATGCGCTGCTCGAATTGCGTGGCCTGATGGAATTGCTCGAAAGCGATGACATCTCGGTGGACACCCTGACTCAAGCCATTCGAAGAGCTGCTGTTTTATTGAAACACTGCCAATCTCAGCTCAATTCAACCGAATCAGAAATCAAAGCACTGATGGATGAATTAGGTGTGACAGGAAGCACAGATGCTTCCACCGACGGAGCGTAAAGGGTGCTGATTCGTTCAGCGCTGCTTGCTCAGTTGGTCCAAAAGTCCTTTGGCACCATCGGAAGTGAGTTCCTTGATATCCTGAGGCATATTTTTCGAGTCCTGCACCGCAGCGGTTAACTTCCCACGGAATGTGGTCACAAGGGTCTTGTAAGCTGTATAATCCTCACAAGCGGCTTGGGCCTGACTCCATGCGCTTAGCTCTTCCGGCGTGCGCTCTTTTCGCATGCACGGAGCTGTCGCCTTGGTCAAAGACTCGGTCCATTGCTTTGCACTCCATTCCGCATTCTCCTGAGAAAGAATCCCTTCCAGTGAAACTTTCATTTCGGCCAAGCAGGCGCATGCATCTTCGTCTGTTGCATTCGTCACAGTCTCTGCAGATTCAGATCCCGCACCACAACCGATCAAAAGCATTCCTACTATCATCAAGATTCCCAAAGGCAAAACATTTCTCATGACTGAAAAGGTTATCGTAGTAATTTTATTGGGGCAAAGATAGTTCCTTTCCGCAAGGCGTTTCAAGAGCTAGCATGAACGCTTTGTCCCATCTACTCAAATTGCTCGACTTCTATGAAATCTGACCCCACACCCAAGGATAACATTCGAATTTCTTCGATTCAGACAGCGCAACGAGTCCTCATGGGAGAAAACTGGATTGAGCAACCGTTGCCAAGTCAAATCACACAACGGGTGGGCCCCTTCCTTTTGATTCACCACTGGCAAGACTACTTCCCTGGCGGTCAGAAACCGTTGGAGGTTGGAGTCGGTCCGCATCCTCACCGTGGATTCAGCCCGGTTACCTGCATTTACTCCGGAGCGTTGCGCCACCGCGATTCGTTGGGCAACGATCATGTCGTTACTTCAGGTGGCACCCAGTGGATGGACAGTGGCTCTGGCATCGTTCACAGCGAGCGACCAGCTGATTCGATTGCGCGAGATGGAGGAATGCTGGAAATCATTCAATTCTGGGTCAACACTCCTCGCGCACATAAAATGGATGCCCCATCGTATCAGCCTCTGAGCTTCGAAGAGACACCGCGTTGGTCTGAAAACAAGTGGAACGTGGCGCTCGTTCAAGGTGAATGGAACGGCAGACAATCGCCCATCCCATCCCACCACCCCATGCGGATTGCCAACTTGCAATGCAGCGAATCAGGTTCATCCATCGATCTCCCCATGCCCAAGAGCTGGAGCGGAGTTCTTTACGTCCTCAGCGGAACCATTCGAGTCAGTGATGCCCAGGCCTCGGGAAGGCAAATGATTGTGTTGGGCTCGGGGGCAACCGACACCATTTCACTCACTGCTGAGGAAGACACTCGGGTGCTGTTTCTCTCTGCCGCACCATTGGACGAACCGATGGTGAGCCATGGTCCATTTGTTTTAAACACCTACGAAGAGGTCCAAAAAGCCATCATGGACTACCACGACGGCAAAATGGGTGTGCTGAACGAATCAGCCTGACTGAAAAAATCTTGTCAATCACGTTCATTCTCGTTCGAGGAAAAACTTCATGTACTAACCCCTCAGAAATTTGAATCCACTGCTCTTGGCATTACTTTAGAGCGTTCCTTTTTTGGAGAAATGCCGACGATGGGAAATCACCGAGTGAAAATCAACGAAGTTCCATGATATTTGTCACTCTTCTAGAGGCGAGATGACCTTAGATTTTCCGTTATTGCTCACAATCGCTCAATTGAATTTGCTCTGAAATGAATTACATGCTCAAAGGACTGGTCGCGTTGATTGTTTTATGCTTCAGCACAGCAATGAACGCACAATCAGACGAGAACATTGCTCAAATTTGGAATGAAGAAGTTTTAGAGGGAATTCGCAATGATTTTGCCCGTCCGACGGTTCATGCTAGAAATCTTTTGCATACCAACATCGCCATGTATGACTGTTGGAGCGCATACGACGAAGGGCCATCTGAAACCTTCTTCTTGGGTAAATCATGGGCTGGATTTCAATGTCCTTTCGATGGCGTCACGATTCCATCGCAAGAAGATGAAATTCTATCGGCCCGAGAAGAGGCCATCAGCTATGCTGTATACCGAATCATGCAGCATAGATTCATTGATGCTCCTGATGGTGAAATCACCATGT
>CBFIEJ010000042.1:0-18729 GCA_965661575.1 uncultured Flavobacteriales bacterium
TACTCACTGAACGGGAAATAGAAGTTCTGACACACATATCGGAAGGAAAGACAAATATTCAAATTGCCGAATTGCTTTTTCTCAGCGGACACACGGTGAACACTCATCGTAAAAACATTATGCAAAAGCTCGGAGTCAACAACACGGCCTCCATGGTGATGTACGCTGTAAAATCGGGCTTTGTCAGCCCAAACCGCTTCCTCTTCACCAACAGTTAAAACAGGCCAAAACATTCACTAGAGTTTGGAGTTTGAGAAGGAAAATACGACTTTTGCAAAACTCTAAATGATAGAAGAAAGCCAGATGAAGATTGACACCACACGCTCTTTTGACGTACACCAAACTGAAACTTCTCGACTCGATCAAGTTGATTTCAATGACTTAGACTTCGGACGCGTTTTTTCTGATCACATGTTCGTGATGGAATATGAAGATGGGGAGTGGCAAAGAGGATCGGTAGAGCCATACGGACCATTCACCATGAGCCCTGCTTCAATGGTCTTTCACTATGGTCAAGCCATTTTTGAAGGAATGAAAGCCTACCGGTCAACGGATGGCACGGTCTCACTTTTTCGACCGGGGTCAAACATTGAACGATTCAACGTCTCAGCACGTCGAATGTGCATGCCTGAAGTACCTGAGGATGTATTCATGGAAGCCTTGGCGGCTCTCGTGAAGCTAGACCAAGCCTGGGTGCCCGATGGAAATGAATCCTCACTCTACATTCGTCCTTTCATGATTGCGACGGACTCATTCGTGGGCGTCCGATCCAGCGATAAGTACACGTTCAGCATTTTCACGTGTCCTGTAGGTGCCTACTACAAGGGTTCTGTCAAGGTTAAAGTAGAGCGGCATTTTACACGAGCAACTCCCGGTGGCACGGGATACGCGAAAGCCGCAGGCAATTACGCAGGCTCGCTTTATCCTTCGCAATTGGCTAGGGAAGAAGGTTACGACCAATTGATTTGGACCGACGCGCTCACTCATGAATATGTTGAAGAGAGCGGAACCATGAACGCCATGTTTGTCATCGATGGCAAGCTTGTATCCCCACAAACCAGCGACACCATTCTCAAAGGAGTGACTCGGGACTCGGTCATTGCCTTGGCCAAAGACTTAGGAATTGAGGTCGACATTCGAAGATTGAGCGTCAGCGAACTGGAAAGTGGCCTGCAATCCGGAATTGTCACTGAAGCCTTCGGTGTCGGAACCGCCGCAACCATCAAGTCAATTGAAGTGATAGGGGTCGACGGTACGAATTATTCACTCGCCCGCACGGAGCAGTCTGGCGACAGCAGCCTCGCGATGCAACTTTCGAACGAATTGGACGGGATTCGCCGAGGCAGGTTGAAAGATCGACACGGCTGGAACATTCCCGTATAAAATGAATAATCTGGCGGGTACGACGTTGGAATCGCTTCATGCTTTCCAGACAATGAGGCTGCTCATTCTCGCCTTTGCAATAGGCCCGCTCGCATCCATGAGCTGGTGTCAAAATCAGCACCTTACATACGGAACAGGCGCCACGCCAATGGCGTTAGGATCTGATTATCGTTCCATGGGATGGAATCCAGCGCATCTGACGTTGAGTCCTTTGAATGCATCCAATTGGAAAAGTGCTATCGGTGGTCTTGAAGTTGGCGTTCGTCTGTCTTCCAATGCGTTGGACCGAACTGATTTATGGAATGGCATTCGCGACGAAAACCTCGAAGCCTTCGATTGGCAAAGCAGTGAATGGAGTGATTGGAAAGATCTGCTTGCCAATGAGGAAATCGCACTAAACGCTGACGTAACCAACGCAGCCACGGCGAAGCATTGGGGGAAGTGGGGAGTTGCTTACACCTCAAAACAACATTTTCAAGCTGAAATGCTACTCGATGTGCAGTCCGTCGAGCTGTTATTGCAAGGTGGTGCGGCCAGTTGGTTTGAACTCATCGTCACCAATCTTGGTGATACAATCCCCAATAGCGGAAACCTCGGTGACCTCTCGCTGAGTGACATTGCCAACGGCATAGACGTCAATGGAGATGCCATTTTAGGGGACATACTTGCACAGTCAAGACTTGGTTTTTCTTGGCACCGCTCACACTCTGTTGGGATATCGAAAGCATGGCAACTTCAAAAATTCACACTGCACACAGGAATCTCAGGTCGACTACTCTTAGGCAATGGTTTTTTTCAGTTGAAGCAAGAGGAAGGGGTTTTGGACGCATTTGGAGCCTTCTCCAATGGATTTAACATCCCATCGCTCGCGGTGATAGTTCAGCCAGTCACAGGGCAATCTCTCCGCAATTGGGGGCCTGTAGGACAAGGGTGGGGTGCCGACATAGGAGCTGCCTTGGATTGGAATGAAAAGGTTTGGGCCTCATTTGCTGTTACAGACCTTGGTTCCATGGAATGGCGCGGTGAGCGTTACAGCATCGGTAACGTATCACTCGGAAATTGGGAATCGCCATTGAGTTCTGCTGAAAACTGGATCGATGTCGCTGCAGCCGCGTTGGATCCGGAAACTTGGTTCTCTGATTCGGAAATCGAGGTGAGGAGAATAAACAATGGAGCGACCTTCCACATTGGTGGAGGAATCAAGCTAAATAAACTCATCACGCTAGCTGCAGACGGTTCTTTTGACAATCCTGAATTATTGGGAAATTCAGGAACACGCTTGGGCATCTCTTTTGTGTTCCAGCCTTTGCCGTTTTTAAGAATCGATGGAGGAATGAGCAAGTGGGGAAATGAAACAATTCGTTATCCCCTCGGGTTAGTTCTTCATACTGGAAAGAAAGGATTCGAATGCGGAATACAAGCAACGGACGTACAGGGGCTTTGGGAAGATGCTCAGCCAGAGATTGGCCTCAGAGCTTGCTTTGCGCGGTGGGTTTGGTAAAGCGTTTGTGCTTGGGGTTGATATTCTTGGCACTTTGGAATCCTTCCATTCACGCTCAAAATGAATCAATGGACCAAGACTCACAACTTCGGGAAAATAGCCCGGCATCGACCTCACAACTTCAAACGATTACATTGGGAGCCGGTTGTTTTTGGTGTGTAGAAGCTGTCTTTGAAGCGCTGGAAGGCGTCCACAGCGCACAATCAGGCTACATGGGTGGGCACATCAAAAACCCAGGATACCGAGAAGTGTGCACAGGACGTACCGGCCATGCTGAGGTAGTGCAAGTCGTTTACAACGCAACGGATATTGCCACAGCAAACTTATTGGAAGTCTTCTTCGCGACGCACGACCCAACCACACTCAATCGCCAAGGAGCAGACGCAGGCACTCAGTACCGCTCTGCCATATACTTCCATTCTGAAAGCCAAAGAGTCGATGCCATTGAAGCCATGAAAAAGGCCCAATATGAATGGCCCAATCCTATTGTAACCGAGGTAACTGCAGCTTCAGATTTTTACATCGCAGAGGATTATCACCAAGCCTATTATGAGCTTAATGGTGAAGCACCTTACTGCCAAGCGGTCATCTTGCCTAAGATGCAGAAAATGCGTGCGTCATTTCAGCACATGCTGAAAATCAAATAAACGAAAGAGACGATTTATTGAGCGCTCTCCGCCTCATCAATCAACTCATCGAGGATTTCATTGATTTGATCAAGTTCACTCGATTTGATTTTTGTATCCAACCGCGCTTGCTTCTTCATCTGCCGATACATGCTTGACTTTTTAATCTCTATGGCCACGTAGACAGTATAAGAACCGTCTTCACCTAGGTATTTTTCATTGCCTATTTTACGCATGTCAGCAAGTTTCGTGCTTGTAATTTCTCGGGCCAACGTCTCAAATCGCGTCATCGCTTCATCAAGAACTGCTCCAGTCGTACTTTTTTGATAATCATCAGTCACGACCTCAAAGTATGTCTGGACCTGCTGAGCTAGTTGCTGTCGAGCGCGCATTTCCGCTTGGCTATTGGCCGCGGCATCCATTTTACTGGTTCCTTTTCCGGTCGCTCGATAAAACCGATTGTTGGACTCGTATTTCGAACCGCTGAAAGGCTCTTTTACCTTTTGACCCAAGGGATTTGACGCGCACGAAGTGACGAGGAGAGCGAAAGAGAACATAATGGCCTGTATCAAGCGAAGTCTAATCGGGATAAGCATGTGAGAGGTGTTGATTTTCCTTCCAAGATGCGAAAGTCATGCCAAACTTCTCATTAAATTTGTCACAATGGTATTGTTTACATTGCGTTTCGATTTCCTCACTTGATTCAAATCCATGGCGCGTCTCATCCCTCAGAAACTCCAAACTAAATTAGCCCTGCGCATGTTGGGGTTTACAACGTCGCCAGATCGGAACAAACAGGGAGCCTCAATCAATCGCGCAAAAAGCCTGATTTTGGTCTACCACGGCGAAACTGAAGCCAAATACAAGTTGGTTAAAGACATTGCTCAATACCTCAAAAAAGAATTTGGCGTGAAGCGCGTAATGAGATTGGCTTATTTAGATGTCGACGAAAAAATGACTCCTATCTGGCATATGCGGAAATTGGAATCTGACTTTTTTTGCCAAAGCGATCTCAACTGGTTTTATAAACCCATTAAGAATGTTGAAGGGTTGATCAATGAGCCCTTCGATATTTTGATCAATCTTGATCCTGATGCGTCCATTCCACTCGACTTCTTTGTGGCGCAATCAAAGGCCAAGATGAAAGTGAGTAATTATTCGTCACGTCGCAACAAAGATTATGATATTCTTCTTCCACCAATGGAAGGGGACACTTGGAAACAAAGGAATCACCGGATCATAAAATTCCTCTCTGAATCACCCTTGTCATGACCGCATCAGCTGCAAATAGTGTCCAAGGTCACGGTGTGTCTTTGATCACTCCTTTTAACGAAACGGGAGAAGTCGACTACCCCGCACTCGAGCGACTGACCACAAGCCTTATTAACTCCAAGGTTCAATTCATCGTTGTGTTAGGACATGCGTCGGAGGCGGCGCTTCTTGAAGAAGACGAGCAAATCAGAGTGATGGACTTCGTGTCCGAGATCAACAACGGTGTCAAAACCCTTGTTGGCGGAGTCGCATGTACGAGTACGCGGAATGCGATACGAAGAGTATCCACATTTGACAGACGCGATTTCAGCTCCATATTTTGCGGAAGCCCTGCACCATCAGCGTCCACAAATTCGGGCTTCGTTGGTCATTATCGTTCAATTGCACAAGCGTCACCGCTTCCTATTTTCATGCACCATGAACGCGCATTGCCCGGCCAATCTGAGTGGGTCTTAGAAATGGCTCATGAGAAGAATATATCTGGCGTTATCGACGAAACAGGAAGCATCGAATTGGTTGATCGATGGGTTCAAGAGAGACCTCACGGGTTTCGGTTGTTATCAGCCCGTGATTCGATGGCGCTACCTCTGTATGCCCTTGGCATCGATGGAGCTGTTTCAACCATTGGAAACGCCTTCCCAGATGCTTTTGGGGAAATGATCGATTTACTCGCTTTTGGGGCCATGAATGACGCTCGTGTCCGACATCATGAGCTGGCACCTCTGATGCGCATCATGGAAAAAGAGGGAAGACCAGCAACGATTAAAAGCGTATTGTCGCATCTCAATCGTTGTGCACCATCTGTTCGTTTGCCAAATACTCCGGTCACAGAGACAACTCAACAGCAGGTTTATCGCGCCATCGCAGCACTCCCAGAGCACATTAGCTCCAAACTGCTCAGCCAATCAAATTGATACAATAGATTGCCAATTCAAGAAACCACAACAGCGCGGCGCATCACAGTGTCGACCTTCGCTTGAATGGCTTCTGAATTTAAACCATACTTCTCCATCAACTGAGCCGGGGTTCCGCTCTCTCCGAACGAATCGTTGACAGCGACGTGTTCAATCGGCACAGGATGGTGCATCGCAGCCGCCTGGGCGACCAAAGCGCCTAAACCGCCGTTTCGTTGATGCTCCTCCGCCGTTACAACACATCCTGTTCGCTTCAATGACTTTACAATCGTTTCAACATCCAACGGTTTGATCGTGTGAACATTGAGCACTTCGGCACGCACTCCACGGTTGGCTAAAACTTGAGCTGCTTTTATCGCCTCCCAAACCAAATGACCCGTTGCAATGATCGTAACATCGTTGCCCTCCATCAACGTTTGAATCTTTCCAATTTCGAAGGGCGCATCCGCACGCATGAAAACGGGAACCTTCGGACGACCAAATCTCAAATAAACTGGCCCGTGCATTTCGGCAATGGCGAGTGTCGCCTGCTTCGTTTGCTCGAAGTCGGCAGGGCAGATGACCGTCATATTTGGCAGCATGTTCATCATGCCAATGTCTTCGAGAATTTGGTGGGTCGCACCATCTTCACCCAATGTGAGGCCGGCATGGGATGCACATATCTTCACGTTTTTCTCGGAATATGCGATGGACTGTCGGATTTGATCGTAAACACGCCCCGTAGAGAAGTTGGCGAACGTTCCAGTAAAAGGTATTTTACCACCGATTGTCATTCCAGCGGCGACCCCCATCATATTGGCTTCTGCAATGCCGACTTGAAAGAAGCGGTCAGGAAATGCTTTTTCAAATGCATTCATTTTAAGTGATCCTGTCAAATCAGCGCATAGCGCAACCGCATTTTCATTGCGTTTGCCGACTTCGAGTAAGCCTTCGCCAAATCCACTTCGCGTATCCTTATTGACTGCGGGTTCGAGGGATTGAATGAATCGAGAATTAACCATTGATAGAGAGGTGTGTGGTGTTTCCTGAGCGGATGTTGAACGATTTAACAAAGCTAAACTCAATCGACTGAGCCGAGCGTGCACGATAAACAAAAGTATAGTCACCAGGCTGCAGAATGTGCTGACCAATTGGCGTTGACTTTCCTGATTTCCATTGGTAGACAACTTCTTGGTTGGCATCAAGCACCGCAGCAAAACCCATGAGAAAACCATTGAGCTGGAGAACGCCAGGTTGTGGAATACTTACGGGAGACACAGCACCTTCCTGGATGGAAACATCAGAAATCAAAACAGGGGGATGCGTCGGAAAGTAGACATCATAATATCCTTCGAGCAAGTGCACTTCGTCATTGACTGGAAGAACGATCAAGGGCACTGAACTACCTGCGTCAAAAATAGTAATGGGCAATTGGTCATAGCCGTTTCGCAATCCTCTTGCGAATTCTGGGCGCAAAACACCTTGACCCGCATTTTCAAAACGCACATGGCTGTGCATTCTTGGCTGAAATCGAACACCATTCCGACGCAACTGAGGCACCGTATGCACAATGACATCGTACGTGGGAATCGGATCAATAGGAATGGTATCTGGTAAGCCAAATGCATTCAACGTATGCATCCACTGCATTGCTATCGACGCATCATGCGCATCCATCAGTGTAACGGCCACGTCTGAGATATTCGCTTCACCATTGCCATCAATCAAATCAACCTCAAAAGAGGTGTCGTTGATGGCTTGATCAATGACAATATCCAAGACCTCTCGAAAGGTATCTGTATCAGTCGCATCAAAGAAGTTCCCAACACACCGAAAGGTCTCTTTATAGGCATCGTCAATTCCGATCCCGATGATGAACGGCTTCACGATGATGCCCTGTTTTTGCAATAACTTCGACACAACACAGGGGTCTTCATCACACGCTTCAATGCCGTCGGTGATGAGAATAATTACTTTGCGGCTATTTGAATCAGAGAAGTCTGACGCGGCACGCTGAAGAGAGCGAGCGATCGGAGTGGTGCCTCGTGCTTGTAAGCGACTCAGGGCTTTTCGAATCAAGAGATTATTGCCCTTTGAAAAAGGAATGACCAGTTCTGTATCATCACAATCCTGTTGACCGTCAATGAATTTCGTTTGGTGACCGTATACGCGAAGTCCGAGTTTTAAGCCTGGAATGCCATACAGCTCATCGAGCGACTCTGATAGCAAACGCGTGGCAACTTCTATTTTCCGGTTGCCGTCCCAAAACGCATTCATGCTGTTGGACGCATCGAAAACAAACAGAATTTCCGTTGGTTCGGCCTCTACCGTCTCGGTTGTTCCATTTTGCCCCCAAAAACGTGCGGGACATGCGATCAAAGCGACGCAAAAAATGACGCACACACATTTTGACGTACGCGGCAGAACTATACTGAATATGGGGAGTCGGGAATGCAAGGCTAATCTTTGTCGTTGCTTAATAATCGCCTAGTGTTTCCTCCAATTGACCCAAGGCAGCTGCAAGCTGTTCGTCATTCGGAGCAATTCCATGCCATTCATGTGTTCCTTCCATAAAGTCCACACCTTTCCCCATGGCTGTTTTCATCAGGATTACGTTTGGTTTTCCGTTGCCTCTTTGTTGCTTGGCAGCAGAAACCGCATTTCTCAACTCATCGAAGTCATGGCCGTTGCAGAGATGAACTTGCCAACCGAAAGCAGACCATTTCTTTTCTAAATCGCCTAAACCCATGACTTCGTCTGTCGGTCCATCAATTTGCTGGCCATTGCAATCAACGAAACTGATCAGATTATCCACCTGATGATGTGCTGCATACATAGCCGCTTCCCAAATTTGACCCTCTTGCAATTCCCCATCGCCATGAAGCGAGAAAACAGTCGTGGACTCATTGTTCAACTTTTTCACTTGTGCCGCGCCGATTGCTGCACTCAAACCTTGACCAAGTGAACCGGATGCCATGCGAATGCCAGGAAGTCCTTCTTCCGTTGCAGGATGTCCTTGCAAGCGACTGTTGATCTTTCGGAAAGTCGCCAGCTCATCCACTGGAAAATAACCACGACGCGCCAAAATACTGTACCACACTGGACTGATATGCCCATTGGAGAGAAAAAACAAGTCTTCGCCCTTGCCATCCATATCGAAGGTTTCAGGGACGATATTCATTTCTTCGAAAAACAACAACGTAAGCACATCGACACAACCCAGACTTCCTCCGGGGTGACCTGATGAAGCGCCATGAACCATGCGAACGATATCCCTTCTGACTTGGGATGCAATTTGAGGAAGAGATGCGGATGTCATAGCTATTGAACGATTGTTTTGTGAGAATCGTGTCAAAATTACCGCAGCAGGTGGGCAAAAGGATGCATTTGTTAAGAAAGTGTGAAAACCAATTGATGCAAGTGCGATGTACTTTTGTGCACCACACTAGAAAAGAATCATCATGGCGCTTAAATGCGGAATTGTAGGACTGCCCAACGTGGGCAAATCAACCTTGTTCAACTGCCTGTCCAATGCCAAGGCGCAGAGTGCAAATTTCCCGTTCTGCACAATAGAGCCGAATGTTGGCGTGATTACGGTTCCAGATCCACGTCTCAACCAACTCACTGAGATTGTGAATCCACAAAACGTCATTCCAACGACGGTTGAAATTGTAGATATCGCAGGCCTTGTCAAAGGGGCAAGCAAAGGAGAGGGGCTCGGCAATAAGTTTTTGGGTAACATCCGAGAAACCGATGCCATTCTTCATGTACTCCGTTGTTTTGAAGATGGAAACGTGGTGCACGTTGATGGCAGTGTAGATCCCATACGGGACAAAGAAGTGATTGACATGGAGCTGCAGTTGAAGGACCTCGAGACCGTTGAGTCTCGGGGAATGAAGGCAAAGAAAGCGGCGAAGACAGGGGAGAAGGAAGCCGTGAAGGCCGTGACTTTCTACGACAAAATGATGCAAGCTTTGGAGGCTGGTCGATCTGCGCGGTCAGTCGAATTGGAAGAATCTGAGATTCCATTGTTGAGCGAATTGCAATTGCTCACCGCGAAACCGGTGATGTATGTGTGCAACGTAGAAGAGTCCGCTGTAACCACAGGAAATGATCACGTCGAAAAAGTACGTGAAATTGCGGCGACAGAAGGAGCTTCTGTCATGATCATTGGTGCCGCCATAGAAGCAGATATTGCCGAGTTAGATGATGCCGAAGAACGCGAAATGTTCCTCGCCGATATTGGATTAGAAGAACCCGGTGTGGCCAAGTTGATTCGCAAAGCCTACGATTTGCTTCACCTTCAAACCTACTTCACAGCTGGGGAAAAGGAGGTCAGAGCTTGGACCTTTCCAAAAGGTGCGACTGCACCGCAAGCCGCTGGCGTCATACATACAGACTTTCAGAAAGGATTCATTCGTGCAGAAGTCATGAAGTTCGAAGACTTCGTTTCGCTCGGGTCGGAATCTGCCGTCAAAGACGCCGGCAAATTAGCCATCGAAGGCAAAGAGTACATTGTGAAAGATGGTGACATTATGCACTTTCGCTTCAACGTTTGATTCATGCGTTCAACAGCCTCATACTTCTTCGCGGCTAGCCTATTGGTTGCAGTATTCAGTCAGTTTGCCTGCACAACATATGATGCGGAATCGACCGCTATGCCCGCAGAAATCAGTCATAAACTGCACATTCAAGAAGAGGCGTGGAACGCAGGCAACATCGACCAGTTTATGAGTCAGGCTTACTGGGCGAATGACTCATTGATGTTCATTGGAAGCCAAGGCCTCACCTTCGGATACGATCAAACATTGGCGAATTACCATAAAAGCTACCCCAGCGCTGAAGCAATGGGGCAACTTACATTTGATTTACTCCAATGGCGTCCACTTGGGAAATCCCACGGTCTGCTCATCGGCGCGTGGCACCTCGAACGCGGCGGTGAACATTCAAACCTCAACGGGCACTTCAGCTTGACTTGGGCGTATCTGAACAATGATTGGGTCATCATTGCCGACCATAGCAGTTGAACTTGAACAGAATGCTCATACTGATTCTACTCGTTACAGGTGCCGTTTCATGGTGGAGCTTTCAAGATCCCGGTCGCAAAGACCGCTTGATGCTCAAGCCATATGCTGTGAAACACAAGCAAGAGTGGCATCGAGTGTTGACGCATGGTTTTATTCACGCAGACACCACGCATCTCTTCTTCAACCTGTTTGTTTTGTGGCAGTTTGGTGGTGCCGTTGAAGACTTATTGAGCTCCGATTTCAGTCAACCTTTGATTGAGCTTCCGGGCAATTACACATTTTCGATGCTCTACTTTGGTGGGCTGCTCTTTGCAAGCCTTCCTGCGATGTCCAAGCACGCAAACAATCCAGGCTACGCAAGTCTTGGCGCAAGTGGAGCTGTCAGCGCTGTCATGATGGCCTACATTCTATGTTTTCCTACTGCAAAGCTCCTGCTCTTTTTTGTCGTGCCCATGCCAGCCTTTGTCGCCGGCATACTCTTTTTTGTTTATGAGTCATACATGAACAAGCAGGGAGGAAGTCGAATCGCACACGATGCTCACCTGTGGGGTGCGCTCTACGGCGTAATCTTTGTCTTCGCTTCAGATTCAGGGACCTGGGAGAGGCTTACAACAGGGTTTGCTTCCATTTTCTGAACGTCAATCAAGGAATTCAGCATGGTCCACCTTTGGAATGATGCGAAACAGATCCTCGTTTTCACGTTTCATGAAGTAATGTTCACGAGCGAATTTTTCCAGTCTTTCTGGATTCGACGACAAGTCCTGCAATTGGATGTACAGCGCACGAATTTCTTGTTCGTAATGCAAAACCTGTCTTTCCTGCGCCATTAACGCTTGCTTGCTCTTCACCAGGTAAACCAGGTCAATATCACTGATAAACGTGACCCAAAATAAAGCAATCACTCCGGTTATGAGATACCGATTCCTGAGGGCGCCAAGGGCTTCAACAACGGATTTAACCTTGAGAATCATCTTGCGTAGAGTCACCCGGATTTGCCTCCTGCTCCGTTCCTTCCTTCAGGGCCTCCGAAGCACCCTCAGGAAGTGAAAGAAATCCTCCTTTGACCACGCTGATGATCAAGCCGGACCCACCTTTTTTGTAATCAGCCTTTAGTGAATCACCCTCTTGAATATTGGCATTGATGATTTCCTCTGCGAACGGATCTTCGAGGTGTTTCTGGATCGCTCGCTTCAATGGGCGTGCGCCATATTTCTCGTCATAACCTTGATCAACAAGGAAGTCCTTTGCCTTTTCAGTTACCTCAATACCGTATCCCAGACCTTCAATCCGTTGAACAAGTGACTTCAGCTCCAAATCAATGATGCTGTGGATATTGCTGCGATCAAGGCTATTGAACACAACGACATCATCAATTCGATTCAAGAATTCTGGACTGAATGCGCGCTTCAATGCGGTCTGAATGACTGAATCCCGATTTGCTGATTCATTTTCGACCCTCGTGGTGGTTCCGAAACCAACACCTGTTCCAAATTCAGCCAATTGCCTTGCACCAATATTCGAAGTCATGATGATGATTGTGTTTCGAAAATCGATCTTTCTCCCAAGACTATCAGTCATTTGACCATCATCAAGTGCCTGCAAAAGAAGATTGAAGACATCCGGATGCGCTTTTTCAATCTCATCCAGCAAGATGATGGAGTAGGGGTGCCGTCGAACTTTTTCCGTGAGCTGTCCGCCCTCCTCATAACCGACATACCCTGGAGGTGCTCCAACCAATCGACTGATCGCAAATTTCTCCATGTACTCTGACATGTCGATACGGATCAATGAATCTTCAGAATCAAACATAAAACGCGAAAGCACTTTTGCCAGCTGCGTTTTACCCACTCCCGTCGGTCCTAAAAAGATGAATGAACCAATCGGTTTGTTTGGATCCTTGAGGCCCGCTCGATTGCGCTTTATCGCTCGAGCCACACGTACGATTGCATCCTCTTGTCCAATGACCTTGCCCTGCAAGTCCTCATTCATTCGTGCGAGTTTGCCCGATTCTTTCTCAGCGATTCGCTTCACGGGGATCCCGGTCATCATAGCCACCACGTCACCGACGTGATCGACCGTAACAGTGACCCGCTTATTTTTACTGTCCTCTTCCCATTGAATTTTGGCCTTTTCCAAGCGATCGTTCAATGTGCGTTCTGTGTCTCGCAATCGAGCGGCTTCCTCATAACGCTGGGAACGTACAACACGCACCTTTTCTTCCTTGATTTTTTCAATCTCTTCTTCGATCTGAAGAATTTCATCTGGAACAGTGATGTTGTTCAAATGGACGCGGGATCCGACTTCATCGAGTGCGTCAATCGCCTTGTCCGGAAGATGACGGTCTGTGATGTAACGTGATGTCAAATTCACACAAGCTGCGATAGCTTCATCGGTGTAGATAACACTGTGATGCTCTTCGTACTTATCCTTGATGTTGTTCAGAATCTGTAGTGTCTCATCCAAGGACGTTGGCTCCACCAATACCTTTTGAAAACGGCGTTCCAAGGCGCCGTCTTTTTCAATATGCTGACGATACTCGTCCAACGTCGTTGCTCCAACACATTGGATTTCGCCACGAGCCAAAGCAGGCTTGAACATATTTGATGCGTCAAGTGATCCGCTCGCTCCACCTGCCCCCACAATGGTGTGAATCTCATCAATAAACAGAATCACATCCGGTGATTTCTCTAGCTCGTTCATGACCGCCTTCATGCGCTCTTCAAACTGTCCGCGGTACTTGGTACCTGCCACCAAAGAGGCGACATCCAATGTGACGATTCTTTTGTTGAATAGGACACGGCTCACCTTCTTTTCGATGATTCGCAATGCCAAACCTTCTGCAATTGCACTTTTACCAACACCTGGCTCTCCGATGAGGATCGGATTGTTTTTCTTGCGTCGAGATAAGATTTGTGAAACGCGTTCAATTTCCTTCTGCCGACCTACAATCGCATCGAGACGACCTTCCTCTGCCATTTTGGTGAGGTCTCGCCCAAAATTATCGAGCACTGGTGTTTTGCTTTTCGGATCGGCTTTCCGGTTTCCAGGGCCTGAAGTCGAGCCTCCAAGATTTTCCGAGCCTGGCTCATCATCCGAATCATAATCAGCAGCCTCGGCCCGCGGGGAGGCGCTGCCAGCACCTTCTTCTTGAATGATGCTCTCGTACTCCTCTTTCGCCACTTCATAATCAATATTGAATGAAGACAGTGCCTTGGTCGCGACGTTGTCTTCGTCCTTGAGAATGCTCAACAACAAGTGTTCCGTACCAATTAAATTGGACTTGAAAATTTTAGCTTCGAGGTAGGTAATTTTAAGAATCTTTTCAGCCTGCTTTACAAGTGGAATATTGCCAGCGCCAATCGCTTTACCTGTCGTCGGACGAATGCTTCCCTCCATCGCTTTGCGCAGCTTTTGTAAATCCACATTCAAGCCTTCCAAAATCCGGACCGCTGTCCCTTCGCCTTCTCGGATGATGCCCAGCAACAAATGCTCCACACCAATGTAATTGTGGCCCAATCTAAGCGCCTCCTCTCGGCTGAAGGTGATCACGTCTTTTACCCGAGGTGAAAATTTTGCGTCCATGCTTTCAAATTTCTTTCTGTGTCGTACTTCAAACAGCGCACATTCTTCGACACATTTTCGTGCGTGAAGGGATAACACTCCCAGTCTGTGAACTATTCGATTCTAAAACTACAACCCTGTTGAAAGATACAATCCATCGCCCAGAAGGTTTATCCACATCGGAATGAGGAGATTTGTGAGTAATTGTAGGGCCGTAAGGCCATGTTGGCCGTGTATGAAAGCGTATTTTCGTAAGCGTGCAAATCTTCACGATTCCGCGCAGAACACTCATACAACGATACGATGGCAGAAGGAGAAAAGATCGTCCAGATCAACATAGCAGAAGAAATGAAATCGGCTTACATCGACTACTCGATGTCAGTCATCGTCTCCCGTGCGTTGCCAGACGCACGAGATGGACTAAAGCCTGTTCACAGACGTGTACTTTATGGTATGCTCGACCTCGGGGTACTGTCCAATCGAGCCTACAAGAAAAGTGCGAGGATCGTTGGAGAGGTGCTGGGTAAGTATCACCCGCATGGCGACAGTTCCGTTTATGACACGATGGTTCGAATGGCGCAGCATTGGTCGTTGCGGTATCCCATGGTTGACGGCCAAGGAAACTTCGGTTCGATTGATGGAGACAACCCCGCAGCGATGCGATACACGGAGGCTCGACTGCGGAAAGTCGCAGAAGAGATGCTCGATGACTTGGATAAAGACACCGTTGAGTTTCGGCCGAATTTTGATGAAAGTCTAAAAGAACCAACAGTCTTACCCGCTAAACTGCCAAATTTATTGGTCAACGGTGCCTCGGGCATCGCTGTAGGTATGGCTACAAATATGCCGCCGCACAACCTCACAGAAGTGGTCAACGGCACCATAGCTTATATCGAGAACAACGACATTACCATCGAAGAATTGATGGAGCACGTTAAGGCTCCTGATTTCCCGACCGGTGGAATCATTCATGGCGTCGAAGGTGTGCATGACGCATTTCACACTGGTCGAGGAAAGGTCGTCGTCAGGGGGCGAGCGCGCATTGAAGAAACAAAGACTGGCCGCGAAGTGATCATTGTGGAGGAAATCCCTTACATGGTGAACAAAGCGGACATGGTGCGCAAAACAGCAGAGCTGGTAAACGAAAAACGCATTGAAGGCATCTCGGAAATTCGGGATGAATCAGACCGAAAGGGTATGCGTGTTGTTTATGAAATAAAACGTGATGCGATGGCGAGCGTTGTTCTGAACAAGCTCTACAAGTACACCGCTCTTCAGAGTTCATTCTCAGTGAATAACATTTGCCTGGTAAAAGGGCGTCCGCAGTTGCTCAACTTAAAAGGACTCATCTCCAATTTTGTGGAGCACCGCCATGAAGTGGTTACTCGCCGCACGCAGTTTGAACTTAGAAAAGCTCAGGAACGGGCGCACATACTCCAAGGCCTGATCATCGCGATCGAAAATCTCGATGCGGTCATTGCACTCATCCGAGCAAGTGCGACCCCAGAGGAGGCGCGAAATGGCCTCATGGGTAAGTTTGAATTATCCGAATTGCAAGCGAGAGCAATCCTGGATATGCGGCTTCAAAAGCTCACTGGACTTGAGCGAGACAAATTGCGCGCTGAATTCGACGCATTGATGGCCACCATTGAAGACCTTGAAGACATTCTCGCTCGCGTGGAGCGCCGAATGGAAATCGTCACAAGCGAATTGATAGACGTCAAAGAACGTTTCGGCGATGAGCGTCGCAGCGACATTGAATTCAGCAGTGCAGACGTTCGAATGGAAGATTTGATTGCGGATGAACAAGTCATTGTGAGCATAAGCCATGCCGGATACATCAAACGAACGCGATTGGCCGATTATCGATCGCAGAGCAGGGGAGGTGTCGGATCAAAAGGTGCGACCACACGAGATGAAGATTTCGTCGAAAACATTTTCGCGGCAACCAACCACAATTGGCTACTGATTTTTACAGCCAAAGGCCGCTGCTTCTGGATTAGAATTTACGAATTACCGGAAGGCTCAAAGACTTCGAAAGGTCGAGCGATCCAAAACCTGATTCAAATTGAACCAGACGACAAAATCCTGACTTACATCCCCGTGATCGACTTGAAGGATGAAGACTACGCCAACAACAATTTCGTTGTGCTTGCCACCCGCAAAGGATTGATCAAGAAGACAACCCTAGCCGCATACTCACGTCCGAGGTCCAACGGAATCAACGCAATCACCATTCGGGAAGGCGATGAACTGCTCACTGCACGCTTGACCAATGGAGACAACGAAATCATCATCGGTAAGAAGTCTGGAAAAGCCATACGTTTCCATGAAAGCACGGCACGCGCTGTGGGGCGTACGGCGATGGGAGTGAAAGGCGTTACACTCGAAGGGCCGGAAGATGAAGTCATCGGTATGGTCTGCGTTCGAGGGTTAGACACTGAAATCTTAGTTGTCTCTGAAAACGGATACGGAAAACGGTCTGCTGTTGAAGACTATCGCATCACGAATCGAGGTGGAAAAGGTGTGAAAACATTGAGCGTGACCGAAAAAACAGGAAATCTCATCAGCATACTAAATGTTACGGATGAAGACGACTTGATGATCATCAACCGTTCAGGCATTACGATTCGAACGGGCGTTGAAGAATTGCGTGTGATGGGGCGAGCCACACAAGGAGTAAAGCTCATTTCACTCAGAGGAGATGATCAAATTGCGTCAGTATGTCGTGTTCCAAAAGGAGATGACGAAGATGAATTCGATGAAAATGATGGCGACGAAAACACAAGTGAATCTCCAACAAATGAAAATTCATCAGATGCTCCGGCGTCAAATGACAACTCAGAAGATTGATAATCGAAGTGTGGCATTAGTTTTGCACTCGAAAAATTGAATCAGAATCTGCAACGCAGAAACAAAAAGAAAAAAAGGAATAGATGAAGAATATTCTTGCCCTCCTCATGATCGCGTCAACTTGCTTGACGTACGGTCAAAAGCAAGTCGTATCCGCCTACAATGCCAATAAAGCGGGGAAATACGCTGACGCTGCTTCGTACATTGATGAAGCAATTACCGTGGAAAAAGCTGCTGTCAAAGAAAAAACCTGGCGCTACCGTGGAGAGATTTACCTGAACATAGCAAAGGATACAGCGCTGACAGCGGCGTACCCACAGGCGTTATGGACGGCGAAAGAATCCTATCTCAAAGCACGAGAACTGGACGCAAAAGGCAATTACGAACGCGAAATCATCACCGGTTTGGGCCTCGTACAAACGACTGCTGGCAACCAAGGCATCAACGACTACTCCAGCGAAGCCTACGAACAGGCAGCAGGAAAATTTGATCTTAGCGCGGAGATTGCGGGCTTGTTTGACGTTCTGGACACCATGGGCATTTTCAATGCGGCTTTGTGCTATGAAAAGTCCAACAACGTTGACCTTGCTGTTGAGCGGTACAAAACGTGCGGTGCCAGCGGCTACCAAGTCCCCAATGTCTATCTCTTTGTTGCGAATCTCTTGCGGCAAAACGGACGTGACGAGGATGCCTTACTCGAGTTGCAGTCTGCACGTGCTATGTTTCCAAGGGAACAAAGCCTGATCATTGAAGAACTCAATATCTATTTAGAGGCCAAGGATTTCGAGCGCGCAGAGAACAACCTCAAATTGGCAGCAGAAGGGGATCCCACAAACGAAATCCTCTGGTTCAGCCTCGGCAGCGTATATGACAACCTTGACAAAGACGACCTCGCAGCCGAAGCCTATTTAAAGGCTCTTGAATTGAAACCCACATATTTCGATGCCAATTATAACCTTGGCGCCATGTATTTCAACCAAGCAGTGCAAGGAACCAACGAAGCGAATGACATGTGGAAGCCACGCATGACCAAGTCTGAAAGCGACAAGCAAAAAGGTCTTGAAGAGGCTGCAAAGGAAATGTTTACGGAAGCACGACCATTCTTAGAAGCTGCTCATTCAGAAAACGCAGAAGACATCGATACCATTCGATCACTACGCGACATCTACGCAAGAACGGGTCAAGACGACCTGATGCTTAAGATGAGCGGACTTCTGAAGTAAAATAGGAAGGCTAGCCTGAAAGGCGCAAAATTGGAAAGGGGGATTCAAGACGAGTCTCCCTTTTTCTTGCGCTTCATTGTAGTTAACATAATATTTATTATCATTCAACAGGGCGAACTCAGCGCACAGCTCAATTTGACCCAGCTGATTCTTACAGTACTCAATAAAAATGGCCACCAATGTTGGCGGCCATTAAAAGCATTGGGTTGTTGTTGTCTACAATGTTAATCGACGATGAGGCGATCGTGAATCACTCCAAGCTGCGGATGCGTGAAGCTGATCACATACAATCCGGATGACCAACCAGAGATATCAATCGCTTCCACTGTGGACGCCATTGTTAATTCATCCATCAATTTACCGGACGCATGGTGAACCATCACTTTTGCA
>CBFIEJ010000043.1:0-15378 GCA_965661575.1 uncultured Flavobacteriales bacterium
AAGTCCATCAATCGTGAGCTCGCTGTTTGGGCCGGAAAACAATTCGATGCTGAGCTCGATGATGTTGACCTCAATGACTTCGAAATGTCCATCTACAGCGAAGATCGACAAGCCGACTCAGGAATCCCTGCGCTCGCTCATGATTTCAAAGGAAAAATCAAAGATTGCGACGGGATCATAGTATCCCTGGCTGAGCACAATGGAAGTTACACGGCTGCATTCAAAAACATCATCGACTGGGTTTCTGTGATTGAAAAGGAACTGTGGGAACAAAAGCCCATGCTCCTTTTGTCCACCTCGCCAGGACCACGCGGTGGCCGGACACTGCTAGAATTGGCGGCAACAGATTTTCCGCACCGGGCCGGTCGAGTTTGTGCACACTTCGCTTTGCCTTCATTTTATTCCAATTTTGAGCACGGCATCAAAAATCAAAACCTTCGTATGGAATTCGACACTGCTGCTGCTGCCCTGCGAGATGCCTTGGCAGAGTAGCACCGACACCAGAGAAAGCAAACATGAGCACTGCCGCTTCGAGGCATACGAGATGTTCAAACAACTGATTGACAAACATTTCCGCAACGCATGTGTTAGACTGACATGCAACGACCTACTCCCTTTTTGACGTTTGCCAATTATGCGCTCAATCCGAGCATGCGCCGCATCATCGAAAAATTCTTGGTGACGTGCGCACTGGTACTATTCCTGTTGCATTTGGCGCTCTATGCAGGGAATGAAATGTTTGCATGGAATTTGCCTGAATCACTTTTCTCGCACCCCTTGGCAACTTTGTACACGCCTTTTTCAGTCATTTTGATCGCGGAGGTCTACTTGCTGATTTACTATTTACCCACCTCCTTTGCACGATCCTTGGGGAAGCAAATCGAGATTGTAGCTTTGATCGAAATTCGGTCGGTCTTTAAAAACTTGGAAGACACATCTTCTTGGCCATGGGAAGCCGCCTTCTTTCCGCACATGTTGTCAGCGCTGGCTCTCGGTGGAATGCTCGTTCTGTTTTATCATCTTTTGCCGCGAAGGGTCGCACGGTTGGAGGAATCTGAACTCAAAAAGTTTGTTCGTTTCAAAATGGGTATGGCTGGCATACTGACCATTTTCTTCGTTGGCTTGAGTGTTTACTCGATCGGCAACTGGCTCTGGGAATGGATCACTTATCCTGAGGCCCTGCATTCCGATCTCAACAGTGTTTTTTACAACGAATTTTTCACAGCTCTCATCCTCGTCGATGTGCTCCTTTTGGTCGTCTCCTTCAAGTACCTCGATGACTTTGGCTTTGTATTGCGCAACTCCGGATTCGTTGTTGCTACCATTTTGCTCAGGCGGGCGCTGGGCACTGAACCTTGGTATGCATTTTCTTATGAAATGACCGCTGTATTTCTCGCAGTCATCATGCTGTTATTGCAGCGGGGGCTCAGCAGCCGTAACGACGAATGAGACGATTAAAGATCGTCAATCCGGCAGCAACGAAATCACCTTTCTCACGCTGCCATCATCGAAAATTTGCAATCGTATTCCTTCGAAATCCCCCTCAACTTGTTGACCCAAAAGATTGAGCACCTGAATCAAATCTGGGTCAGTGCCTTGCAAATCGACTGCGTGAACGGCTTCTGGACAGTAATTTCCATCCGGAGCTAACAAAGGAATCATGTAAGCCGGATCATTGATCAGCTCATGGATGAGGTAATCAGTGGATTCAAGCAATTCTGGCGACGACAATTCCCACTCATCAGCGATGCCTTCGGCAGTCATCGGATCATTCAAAATACCCATCTCCGTGACAATGGCCCAATACAGGTATTCAATCGCCATGCATTCATAGTCGCATGTCTCGTCATCATAGTGATACCAGGCCTCTTCAGGGTAATCATCCGGAATGACGATGAACTGTCCACCTCGCGCCACATCCATGGCGGCACTGAGCAAGGATGAATTGGGCGCGAGGGAAAATGCGTCTGGATAAATGACGACATGACCGACATGATTGATGGTATGGAGCACTTCTTCGACAGTTGCATCAGAACCCCAATAGCCTGGTTCATTGGGAGCAATCTCTCCACTGTACAAAACAGCGCTGATGCCATCGCCTTCGTAAAAGTCAAAAAGATTTTCCTCTGCAGCAGAGCCTTCAAAACTCAAAACAGGCATCAACGCCTGACCCTGAATCAATGAGGCTTCCAGCATGGGATCATCAACGATCCCATCTTCATTCTGATCGAGCAACTCGGCTGCGACCGCAGCTACATGCAACACTTTCAAATCATCAATCCCAGGCTCTGCAACCACGTGAAAACAGCCCAAAACGTTGATGTATTTGGTGAATTCTGAAAACGCTGGTTCCTGAACGAACGGATTTTGTTCGATGGAAAAGCACACCTCATTTTGAGCATTGCACCCGCTGAAACATGCTGCACAAACCATTGCAATAACTAAGATCTCGGACTTCACATGTCTGTTCATGAGGTGAATGAATGGCGGTGTAAGCACACCTAAAATCCACAATTTATGCATTCCCCTCCCAGAAAAGTCAAATTCTCCCTGATTTGACGGAACTTGCGGCCTGAAGTAAACTGCATTGGATTCATTCGACACCCTAGGCCTTTCCGCCCCGATCCTCAAAGCCATCGGTCAACTTGGTTTTGACACCCCTACCGACATTCAGAGCCAAGCGATCCCTCACCTCTTGCAAGGTGATCGAGATTTCATTGGACTCGCTCAAACAGGAACGGGAAAAACAGCGGCATTTGGTCTTCCACTCCTGGACCACCTCGATGCGTCGGATGATAGCGTCCAAGCCTTGATCCTGGCTCCGACTCGTGAGCTGGGCCAGCAAATCGCCGAGCAAATCGATTTGTTTTCCAAGCATCTCAAAGGCATCAAAAGCGTGGCTGTTTATGGAGGCGCGAACATCGTGACGCAAATCACCCAACTCAAACGACCGCGCCATGTCGTCATTGCAACCCCCGGACGGCTCATTGATCTGGTCAAACGAAAAGCGCTGAAGCTCGATCAGATCAAGTACCTCGTACTCGATGAGGCCGATGAGATGCTCAACATGGGCTTCAAGGACGAGCTCGACACCATTCTAGAGTTTACCCCCGACACAAAAAAAACATGGCTGTTCTCTGCAACCATGCCAAGGGAAATCCGGCGCATGGTCAAGCAGTATATGGAATCGCCTTTCGAAGTAAGCGTCGATCCAAAGACCACTGTCAATGCCAACATTGAGCACCGCTATGCAGTCGTAAAGCAAGCGGATAAGACTGAAGCGATGTCACGATTTCTGGAACTTGAACCAGATTTATATGGTGTCGTTTTTTGCAGAACGCGAAGAGATACCCAGGCGTTGGCTGAAGATCTATTGAAAATGGGATTCCGCGCCGACGCATTGCACGGCGAAATGTCACAGCCTCAGCGGGACCGCGTGATGAACCGATTCAAGAATCGAGACCTTCAAGTACTGATCGCGACCGATGTAGCGGCTCGTGGTATTGATGTCAACGACCTCACGCACGTTTTTCACCACTCACTCCCAAGCGAACAGGCCTACTACACGCACCGTTCCGGAAGAACCGCACGCGCAGGTAAGAAAGGGATTTCACTCGCATTCATCAGCAACAGAGAAAAAGGATACATCAATCGCATGGCGCGCGAAATGGATATTTCTTTTGAAGCTGTGGATGTACCGGGTGCTGAAGAAATCGTGCAAGCTCGCATGATGAAGTGGGCGCAGGACGTACTGGATCAAAAAGCCTTTGACCGCGTCCCTTTCGACATCATCATGCAGATGAATTTACTCTTCGAAGAGACTCCGAAAGACGAACTCATTGCACGACTCGTAGCACGTGAACTGGCTCGTTTAAATGTAGATTCTGGTCGAGACATCAATCAACGCGCTCGGCAAGACGGTGAACGATCACCTCAACGTAGAAGCTCCTCTGGAGGCTACAGTCGCTCTGGTGGATATACCAAGTCCCGGAGTGGCTTCAAAAAATCAAGCGGGGGGAGCGGTGCAAGCGGCAACGGACGCAAAAACAGAGCCTCCACGAGCGGTTCTGGCAGCAGCGGTGGCAAGAAGTACGGAGGATTTGGAAAATCCGGTAGCACAGGAAATTCTGGAGGCGGATTTAAAAAGAAAAAGTCGGGCGGAAAAGGAAAGCGGAGCGGGTTTGGCTCAAAGCCTTTCCGGGGTTAATCCTTTCGAACTGTGCTTGGTTACAACAGGTAATTCATCGATGAGAACGACGAGTGTCCTCCTGCAATGACTTCTTCCATCAGTGACTTCTGATCTTCTGAACAGGCAACGAGGGTGCGAATCGAGAAAGACCGCAACGCTGCTTTCACGCTCAATGTGCTTACTGCGCTGTCTTTCCGTCCCGTGAATGGGAGTGCATCTGGTCCTCGTTGGCAGGAAGCATTGATGTTGACTCGGCACACCTGATTCACGAGGTGATCAATGCATTGGCCTGCGGCTTCCGCGTTTTTGGTAAAGATGCTGACCTGCTGGCCGTAGTTGCTTTCCGCCACATCTGTCAATACCTCTTCGAAATCCTCAAATTCTAAGACCGGACAAACCGGACCGAATTGTTCCTCCCGAAAAATGGCAGTTTCGCGATGAGTTGGAAAGAGGATGGCAGGAAAAAAGATATTGCCTTCGACCTCTCCCCCCCGTTTATTCACGACATGTGCGCCCTTCGCAACGGCCTCGTCTACGTAGGACTGCATGTACTTTACCTTGCCTTGCTCTGGCAAAGGCGTAATGTCCGCGTTCTCAAATGGACTGCCGCTCACCAGTGCGTCGGTTGCTCGGGCAAAGGCATCGAGGAACTGCTTCCGTATCTGTTTGTGAACATATATGACCTTCAATGCGGTGCACCGTTGACCATTGAAACTCCAAGCGCCTTTCACACATTCTTTGACAGCGAGCTCGATATCTGCGTCGTCAAATATGATCGCAGGATTCTTAGCTTCCAGCCCAAGAACTTGACGCACCCGGTTCGGTTTCGGGTGCTGGGAGATGAGTGCATTGCTGCTCTTGCTATTTCCTATTAGAGCCAAAACATCAATCCTACCGGTCTTCATGATGGGCGCGGCGAGTGTGCGGCCGCGGCCAAAAATAATATTGACCACCCCAGGAGGAAAACTCTGCGCAAAGGCTTCAAGCAGCGGCGTGATGAGCAATACCCCGTACTTAGCGGGTTTAAAAACACACGTATTACCCATTAATAAGGCGGGCAGAAGCACACAGAAGGTTTCATTCAATGGGTAGTTGAACGGACCCAAGCAAAGCACCACCCCAATCGGACCTCTGCGGATTTGAGCGAGCGTGCCATCCACGGAAGTAATATGACTGCCTTCACGATGTAAGTTTTTGTACTCCTCCACAGTCTCCTTGAGGTAGATTACAGTTCGGTCAAATTCCTTCTCCGCGTCTGACCTTTTCTTGCAAATCTCCCACATCAACAGGCTGACGACTGCTTCTCGTTTTGGCACCATCAGGCCAATGAACTTTTCCATGGCCTCGATGCGAACGCTCGCATCTGCGGTTGGCCAATCTCCTCGACCAAAATCATAAGCACCCCTGGCTGCCTCAAGGGCTGAAAGAGCTGAAGCCTCATCCATGTCTGGAGCAGAACCCAATCGAACGCCCGAAACCTCATCGTTCTTGTTCGCGTCTTCTTCCAAGATCGGACTGACCACCTCTGCCACGTCGCCAGACCATGGCAACAACTCTCCGTTGATTAGATACGTTTTGTGCTCAAGCGATTCAGGGGGCATAATTGGTGTCATAATTTGAGAACCAATACCTTAAGCACATGTTCAATTGCATAAAAAACGAGGGTACAAGCAGCGATTCAGAGGTTTAAATGAGACGCGGCTGCGCTGCTGATCAGTGTATCACGGAAAAGCGCGATCTTGTTCCATTCGATAAAATTGCGGTGTACAATCCCACTGGCCAACTCTGAACATCCAACTTGCCTTGCAACAAAGCACCTTGGAAAATCATCGAGCCGCCGGTGTCAAAAACACGAACCGACTCTGAATCTTCCCATGTGATGCTAGAACCTGTTGGGTTCGGGAATCCGGCGGATCGATCAATGGCTTCCAAGTCCTGAACAGCGAGGCTAACATCGCGGACGCGAATCAATTGTTCCCCTTCAAATTGATCATCTGGAATGTTCCAGAATTCACACGGGATGTATCCATCCCATCCCGCATCAGGCTCAATCATAACGGTAAACCTTTCACCGGGAAAAATATCAAGTTCCTCCAACTCGAACGGCCCGGGCAATGGCCGCCCGTCGCTCATGTAACATGTGGCATGCAACTCCTCCGGGAACTCCAAACGTATGAGGCTATATGCCATGGATCCAAGGCGCAACGCAATCGGCTGGCCAGGTTCGAATGATATGATATGATCCGGTTGTTCCAGCTGGCTACCTGAAACACCGTTGACCATAAAAACATCAGGACGAATGTCGTGGAACGGAAAAGACTGCACCGCGTTTAAATTCGTTTCTACAGCTAAGTCGCTGAATAAAATCGGGACATTTTCGACGTAAGCAGGTCCTCCTTCAAACAACGTCATGTCCGGGCGATTGACTAAAATCATTCCATACATTCCCATGGTCAAGTGCAACGTCGTTGTCACGTGGCAATGGTAAAGAAAAGTTCCCGGATGATTTGCTGTAAATGAATAGGTTGCCTCCTGACCTGTTGCAACAAAAAAACTTGTCGCAGGCACACCATCATTGACTTGATCAACGTCAAGGCCATGCAGGTGAATCGTGTGACTCTCAGGGCTCGGATTCGTAAAACTTAACTGCACAAACTCGTTCTGGTTATATTCCAACAGAGGTCCCGGCAAGGTAATATAGCCGTCTGCCACCCAGCCGTAACCCCAAATTGGAATTGCCGTTCCATCCGGCAAGAATGTGAAACCCTCCATTCCTGAAAAAAGCTGTGGTGGAGCCATTTGTCCTGCACAACACAAAGATCCAGAGACAAAGTAAATTAAGGCGAAGATTCGAAAATACCTCATGGCATGACGTGGATTTGGGTGATCATACCACCGGGGTAAAAGCCCGCGTTCGTGACAGCAATTAAATTGTGATTGTGAACAGGATACATGCCAATCTGATTCGCAACTAGCTGCACGACAAGAGCCTCACCTTGAAGAATTGGGGTTGTATCCTTGGACCAACCAATACGTTCGGGGTGGTGGGTACTGCTCACGATGGTCACATGAAATCCATGGAAATGAAAGACATGATCCATGAATCCGTGGTTCACAATTGAAATCAAACAGGTATCTCCCAAGTTCAACGCAACGAGGGCCGCAGGATCATCAACGGTTGCCGGATAGGTGCGTTCGTTGATGGTGAACTGTTCCGGTATGTATGGTTCCCCCCATGCGATGGGAAATCCCATATCTGCGGCCACCATGCGATCGACGGACCAATCACTCAAGTTCCAGTGATACAACGGAAAATCAACATCCAACCCCACTTGCAGTTGACCACTCGCCCCCATGACGCGACCAACTTCATTTGTTAGACCGAATCGGTATGCACCTGTGGCAAGAGGAGGAATACTCAATGACACGGTGTCAGATGCTGCGATTTCCCATTCCTGTTCGCCCTCTGCCTCGAGCTTCCATGTGTGCACGACACTGTCAGAATTGATTAAGACAAGTGTGGACCACTGGTCAGGAGCCCTCGAGATGGTCGCATTGATGCTCGTCCAGTCCGGACTCGCATTGAATCGAATGGATTGCACAGAATCCGGAATGTGAGGCCATTCTCCGCGAGCAATCCAAAGTGAATCCTGCGCCGATGATGACCACGAAACCAAGAACAAAAAGATGACAACCAATGGCTTAAACTCATGCATAGCGTAAAAGTAACCAAGAAAAAGAGACGAGTATAAAAGTGAGAAAAACCTGCTGATCCACGTCCCCTTGTGGCAATTCGAATGCTTCAATTTTAACAACGCCATTGCTTGCGCTCTTCTTTTGGCACAAAAGTCCAGGCCAAAATTCGAGTCGATTTGTTGCCAGTGCCCATCGGAATGGTTCTAATCTCATCAGGACGCACTGTTTTCAGTGTAGCATACAAAACCTTCAGGTGCGACTGTTTAGAAACCATTGTCGTGAACCAAAAAACGTTGGTCGCATAATTCTGACTTTCGCGAATCAACGTTTGAATGAAACGCATTTCCCCTCCATCGTATATAAGCTCCTTGTGCACCCCGCTAAAATTTAGCATTGGGTTTGAAGCCTTACCACCAGAAAGATTCTTCGTTTTGCGCATTGTTCCTTGGGCTGCCTCCTCTGCACTTGCGTGAAAAGGCGGGTTGCACATGGTGAAAGTGAAGCGATCCGACTCCGAAATAACACCCCGCAGGATGCAAGAGGGGTCTGTCTGCTCCCGAACTTTCAACAGTCCTTGAAGCGATGCATTGGCTTCGACAATGGTTCTCACAGATTCCAAGGACTCTTTTGCAATATCGCATCCAACAAACGACCATCCGTATTCTACAATCCCGACAATGGGATAAATCGCAGTAGCGCCAACACCTACATCCAAAACGTGCAATTCCGGTCCCCTCGGGATATTCCCAAATTGATTCTCCCGGAGTAAGTCAGCCATGTGATGAAGGTAGTCCGCTCTTCCCGGCACAGGTGGGCAGAGGTTTGCATCAGGAAAATTCCAATCCTGCAAACCATAATCGTTCAAAATCAAAGCTCGGTTCAAAAGCTTTACCGCGTTTGGACTTGAAAAATCAATGGTGTCCTCTCCCGTCTTTGATGGCTGCACGTATGCTCCAAGCTCTGGCAAACAGGTGACCAAGGCCGGTATTTGATACCTTTCTAAATTCCGGTTTCGCGGATGCATTTTATGCCCGCTCTTGCGCTTGGTTGCCGACTTTTCCTTCTTTGACACGCGGCAATTTACACCGAGCAAGCGTCCGTTGTGAATTATAACGCCCGAAACGAAAAAAAAAGCCCATCAGCAAGGTTTGAATAAATTTCAGGTGACATCCAAACCACAAACAGACGTATTCATGCAAGCATTAAAACAATCGAAGACTATAATTGTCACAAAACTGCACCTCCTGTAGTATGGAGTTGAAAGCGAATACACCATGCCAAATACGCAACGCGTCCTCCTTGCATCGCTCCTTCTGTTCATTTTCGGCAGCGCGCAGGCGCAGTGTGAAGCTGATCACACGGTCTATTTGACAGACTTCATGTTCACACCGGCAGAGTTGGTCATCAGCGTAGGAGAAACTGTAGCGTTCATCAATGCGGAAGGCACCCACAACGTCGATGGCACCTCCGAGAACAATCCGGTAGAATTTTTTCTTGCCTCCACAGTTGGAGACATCGATGGTGTTTGCGTGGGGGTCATTACCTTTTCAACTCCAGGCACTTACGAGTATACTTCTTCCGTTGGAGTGCAACCCGAGTTGGGCATGAGTGGAACCATAACCGTTGATGCCTTTACACTCGCTGACTTGATGGATGAAATCAGTTTTGCAGATGCTTCTCTTGCTTACCTGGAAAGTTGGGAAAGTGCCTATGCCTTCAGATCATACCTATGTCCAAGCTTTCTTGAAGCCCTTGGATATGAGGATGTCGAGTCCTATGGAGTGGATTTGAACGGTTCGGAACAGTACACGGTTTTCATCCCGACAGAGGCTGCAACCGATGCCGTGCAAACGTTAATGAACCTGAGTCAATTCGATTTGCTCGGGTTTTACGACATGCCCAATGCGCTGAAGTACCATGTCGTTCCAGGCATCTACATGGCCGACGATTTGGCCGATGGAATGACCCTCCAAACCATGGAAGGACAAAGCATTACAATCGGTATGAGCGATCTTGGTGCTACGGTGGATGATGCCAACATCACACTCACTGACTTCACTGCAGCCAACGGAGTCGCGCACATCATCGATAAAATTCTTGCACCTGCTGGCTACCCCGGAGCTACAGTGCTCGACGTGATCATGCAAAGCGAGAACCACACCCTGTTTGAGCAAGCGATATTCAACGAAGGATTGGATGATGAACTGCGAGGACAACCGATTTTGAACGACAACGGTGGCGAAGCCGGTCCCTTCACTGTCTTCGCTCCTACCGACGATGCACTCCTAGCCTTTGCAGATGCCAACGGATTTGAGAGCACCACAGAACTTCTTGCATCGCAGGAAATGGATGAGATTGTAAATCGGCACATTGTAGAAGCTGTTTACGAAAGCACCGACTTATACAACGGCTTGACACTCCCTACTTTCAACAACGACTTTTTGAGCATCGCCGTTGAATCCGAGGGCATTTCCGTTGATGGAGCGCTCATTGAACAACCGAATTTACTAGCCTACAATGGAGTGGTGCATTCGATGGCCGAACTGATCCCCTACAGCTTCCCGATCATAGAAGGAACCTGTGGCACCTGGACCGCCAGCATGTTTTCAGCCTCTGACCCGTGGGGCAACGAACCTTGGGGCGGAGGAACGCTTGACATCTACGCCGATGGGGTCCTGATTGCCTCCGAGTCACCGAACAATGTTGGTGCGGACTCGTTCAGTTTTCCGGTTGATGCCAGCAGTACAATCAACATCATCTATAACGGCCAAGGAGGTTCTGACCTGTATGAGATTGAAGATGAAAACGGATATGTCATCTACACGCCAAACGGAAGTGCGAAAAGCATCTATGGGCTGCGCCCATGTTCCGAATTCACTGATGCTTGCGGACCGATTGAAATCCTTTTCACCGATTATGCCCAAGAAGGTTGGTTTGGAGGTAGCGTTTCTATCTATTCCAGCGCTGAGTTGGTTTCATACATCCCATTCAACCTGACTTACAGCCCGTTCGTGGAACGCTCTGTTCTCGTGAATGTCGCTGCTGGGCCATTGGATTTTATTGTCCAATCACCTTTTCTCGCACCTCAGCAGGCAGGTTATGTCATCTACGATGATCAAGGAACATTGCTTGTGGAAGAAACAAGCACCAACCAAACTCCACCAAGCACCATTGGATTGGAGGTCTGCGAAGCGTCCTCATCCAGCGTAGGTCGCAATGTTCTCGGTGGAGCTAGGCTCTTTCCAAACCCCGCCAACGGCGTCGTGCAATTGAGTGGCATTCCCAGCGCAACAAAATGGTTTGGCCAACTCATCGGTACCGACGGTAAGTTGATCCACTCGTATCACGGCGCAGGCTCCGAGGCGATTGATTTTTATGGGGTTTCCAAAGGGATATACTCCCTGAATATCGGAACGCCTGAGGGAGCAATGCGAACGTTCCGAATCGTCCAGCAGTAATTACGGACCACTTCGTTCTCGGACACACGCAAGACCGAATTCCCCGAGATCGCCTTTGCAAATCGTGTACGGAACATTGGTATCGGAGTACTCAATTGTGTGAAAAAACCATTTTCACGCAGCCCTTTGTCACATTTACGGCACGAGCAAAGTACCTTTTCCAATCACACACTACTCTTTTGTTGATTATGAAGTGGTCGCTCTCCGTATTTCCCAAGCGCCTGTCTATGATTCTCGCATCATTGACGGTTCTGGCTGCCTGCACCAAAACGAATTTTGAGGACATTCAAATCGTCCAGGAATTGCCTGATCCAGAAGTTGTATACCTCCTAGATTGCGAGGACTTAGAGCAAAATATCGGTGATACGTGCTATGTGGAGTCCAGTCAGTTTGGGAACGTCATGGGCTTTGTCACCGATGAGTGTGAATGCGACGCTGAAACCAGCGGTGAACAAATCACAATTGCTTTTGAATCACATCTCTGGTGGTCCAGCCATGTCACTGTGCAGACAACTCCCATGTTCATTGCAGGACCTCAGTCTTTTGATGTCGGACCGGGATTGAATCTGCGGCACTTCTTATTTGAAGAAGGAACCACTGAATGTGCCATAAACATCACCCACACGTGCGGACCGAGCGGGCTTTTGTTTTTACCGGAAATCACGATCAGCGGAAGTCCAATCAATGGCATCGTAGGGCCTGTCACAATTGATTGTTGATGCACCAGATCTAACAATGAGCGACTCAGAGCGTCAGGAAGAGGATTGGATTGAAGGTTGTGTTCGTGGTGACAGCGGAGCACAGAAAAAATTGTTTGGAGCATTGTTTCCTTACCTGAAGGGGGCGGTGCGACGTTACATTTACGATGAAGACGAAATACAAGACGTGCTGCAAGAGGCATTCATTCGGATTTTTAAAAACTTGAGCACGTTTGACCCCAAAAAAGGGCGGCTTCGAATATGGGCAGCGCGGATTGCTGTCAACGTTGCCATCACCGAGGGAAAGCGACGCCAGCGCATCAAAGAGCTGCCGGGACAGGCCTCACTAGAAGTCAGTCCATCGGCCTTTGAAACCCTGGCGCTGGGAGATCTTATTTCAGTCCTGAGGGGAATGCCGGAGGAACAATACGCGGTCCTCAATCTGCATGTTGTTGAAGGATATAGCCACAAAGAAATTGGCGAAATGTTGGGTATTGCATCGGAATTATCCCGGCAGCGATTGACCCGAGCAAGAAAGTGGGTGATGGAACGTTTCAATTTATCAGGCGGCGAACTCGTCCCTAAAATGCAAAACTTGTCATGAAAAATTGGGAAGACTTACTACGAAAACGGCTCTCGTCCTACCAAGAAGAGGGGTCTCCTGGTCAAGAGGATGCAATTTGGAACGCCATCGAAAGTCAGATTGCCCCCGCTCATTCAGCACCCGAAAGTGGTAAATCCAATTCCTTTGGATATTGGGGCCGTTGGGCAATTGGAGCTGCTGCAGTTGCCGGCATCATTGTGGGAATGATCCATTCCACCGGTGACAATCAGCAAGCTTCTGATCCCAATCCAAAAACAGCAGAGGTTGCGAGGGTTTCAGAAAGCGAAGAATTGGCATCTTCGTCATCGCTTGCGACGCCCGACGACGCAAAGAATGTCGCAGGAGCTCAAAACCTATCGCCAGCAACTCCTACTGCCGAATTGGACAACCCAGCCAGCCCCGTCAATTCAAAAATTCAAACCCAAACTCAGTCCATTGCTCCGGCGTCGAATGAGCCTGCATTTGCATCAACATCACTCGCACCGAAAATAGGGAACCCAACGCTTCATGAAATTGAGCCTGCACCAAAGGCTGAAGCCGATGCCATTGCCGATGAACGCATTTCGAAATCCGGGCACACAGCAATGGATGATCATGCATCCGAGGCCCCAAATGAAACCGGGCAACTCACCCGCGCACCTTCTGTCTCGCTTCCATCCATTCCTTCGACTGACCAAACTGAATTGGCAGAGGCCAGGGAACAAAATTCGGCACTGTTCGAAGATGATACCCGCATGAAGATCAAGGAGGATAATGCCTCAAACAACCCTTCGCAGGCGCCTCCTTTGATGTTTTTGCCTCAACTGAATCAACAGCAAGAGCAATTTTCTTCTGCGTTGGTCACCCAACCGCAACAGGAAGATCTGCCTGTGCAAATTAGGATGCCTTTCGCATTGCGAGCTTATGGAGGTCCGACCGTGAGTCAATTCGCATTTGGAGATGATCGAGATCCCGAACTCAACAGCTATTTCCTAGCCAACATTGGCGCAGGTGGTGGACTGATGGTTGAATTTCAGAAATGGTCTCAGTCCTTCGCTGTAGGCTTCGCTTGGAATGAATTCATCCAGCATTTGGACTACGTAGAACACACCGAGTACGCCGTGATTACAGAAGGCATTCAATCCATTCAAATCAACGAAATCACAGGGGATACCATGGCAGTGATCACAGGCGACGTTGAAGGCATCGAACAGCGATCACGGTATGTTTCACACTACAACCGCTATCGAGCTTTTGCCATCCCATTGGAATGGCAAAAGCAGCAATATTTCGGCCCTTGGCAATTGGGGTTTGGACTGGGAGCATTGATTCAATTCAGGAGTTATGCGGCGGGTAGAACGATAGGAGCAGATGGACTCGTTGCAGATTATTCTGATGGCAACTTGTCTCAAACAAGGATCAACTGGATGCCCACGGGCAGACTATTTGCCGGCTTTTTCATTGCGCCTGAATGGAGGGCAGACCTGAGCCTCAGTTCGGGACTTCAACCATTCAACAACAATGCGAATGGAGAAACCCAACTTGACGGAGCTCCTGCTTGGCAGGGCCGCTTAGTGAATGGGCAGGTGCAAATCGGAGTGACTCGATTTTTTGCGGCTCGCGTTCAATCAGACTGACTTGAGCCTTAGCTTGGTGGCCATGTGGAAAGAGATCAATGGTAAACTCGTCTGTACATTCAAATTCGAGTCCTTTGCAATGGCATTTTCGTTTCTGAACGAGGTCGCTGCTTTGGCGGAACGACTCAACCACCACCCCACGATCTACAACGAGTACAACCTCGTTCGTCTCGAATTGACGACACACGATGCCGGCGGTGTGGTCACACCATTGGATTGGGAGTTGGCCCAAGCCATCAATGAAACAGACACCCAAGGCGAGCTATTGATTTCGGAATGAGCCCCTCCGAGACGATCCTCCGCAAAGATGTCGAACATATTGACGGCGCGTCATGAGCGACGAACTAAGCGGATTGGCTCACGCAATAGAGGCCATCACATGGCGTGCGAAGCAATTGTTTCATCCTACTTTTACGCAATGCGCAGCCCATTCATCCTTCTGTTCTTCTTTGGCCTACTCCATGCCTCGTCAGTCTCCGGTCAGACGCTAGACGACCTCGAATTCGGAACTCCCTCTACACTCGACATCGCAACCTGGAACATTGAGTGGTTTCCCAAAAATGGAACGGCAACGATCGATCGAGTCAAAACCATCGTCCAAAACCTAGAGATTGATCTCTGGGCCATCCAAGAAATTGACGACACAACCGCATTCAAGGGGATGATTGATGAACTCGATGATTACGACTACATCCTGATGGAGGGTTGGTTCGGTGGCCTCGTCTACGTCTACAACTCAAGTCAAATCGATGTCATTGAAGCTTTTGAAATCTACACCGAGTCACCGTTTTGGAGTCCGCTCCCCCGTTCCCCATTGATTCTTCACTTCTCCTTCAACGGCGAAGCATTTTATGCAATCAATAACCACTTCAAATGCTGTGGAAACGGGACCATCGATTGGTCAGATGATGGTGATGAGGAAATGAGACGAAGAGAGGCTTGCGTTCTCATCAATGATTACATCCAAGAAGAGCTGCCAAACGACCGCATCATTGTCCTCGGCGATCTCAACGATCTCATCCAAGAGGCCGCTGCAAACAATGTGTTTGAGCCATTTCTTGAATTGCCTGAGGAGTATCTTTTTGCGGACATGCCCATTGCACAAGGTCCGAGCTCA
>CBFIEJ010000043.1:15388-17534 GCA_965661575.1 uncultured Flavobacteriales bacterium
CGCTTCCAGCACGCAAATAGCCTGCCTCGACATCGCTGCCCACATGTCCGGGGGATGGTCAGAGTACGATTACAACGTCAGTGACCATCGTCCCGTTGCTATGCAGCTCATGGTCACACCTCTGACCACTTCATCGGCACCAAACTCAATCGAAAGGGCTGAATTGCTCCACATTTCGGACCTCATGGGACGCATCTGCAAATACACTCCCAACAAAGCCTTGCTCTATCACTTCAGCGATGGTTCTGTTCGAAAACACATCAGCTGGAGCCAGAATGCTCCTTATTGAGAACAGAACCTTGTGCGTGTGTTCTTCGCTGGAGCAATCGAGCCAAGGACAAATATTGAGGTCCACTTTTGAACGATTCTATAAAAAAGGAGAAGAGAACCAACCCTCCGTGATGAACACGAGGACAACTGTGATTTTCTAATTCATGCCCATAAAGGAATCAAGTCTCGGACCTATTTCTGTTCAACAAGGCGGACAAATAAAGGAATCCTGACTTGAGGAACTAAAGGAAGTATCAATACTTGCCCTGAAGGAATTCGTCCAGCTCGTCGTTGCTGCTGCTGAATGAGAAAACACCATACACTTCGAAGTAGTTTTCCAAATCGTAGATGTGATCGTAGGCGAATTTGGCTAGATCCAATTGGCCTTCGTCAAACGCCACTTCCTCTAACATCACAACGAGCTGCTCAATCACAAGGCAATTCGTGCGCAAAATTTGTTTCGCCACGTTGACTTTATCGTCGCTAAAACTCGCGTCTTCAATGCGTGCCATCATGCGCTCGAATCGATCTGCAGAAACAGGCTTTTCGCATCCAATCTGACCTGAGTATCCTTCAACGTAGACAATCTGCGTCTGCACCGGTTGTGCAGGAGGCTGCACCGCTGTTTGAGGCTGTTGCGCAGGTTGTGACATCGTTGGTTGCTGTTGCTGCTGTTGTCCCAAGCCCATGCTCATATGACCTGCATTTGTATTCATGCTCACATTCATACTGGTTTGCCCAACATTCATATTCATCGACATCTGGTCCATTCCGCCAGCACCCATGCCCGAGGGCGACATTGGAACGAAGGCCTCCAACCGCAATTCATTCTGGAAAAAAGATGGAATTGTAAAGCTGTAATGACCTGCGCCACGACCACCATTGGCATTCAACCTCAGCATGGTGCGCACATCCGAAAATTCCGGAGATACATAGTCAATGAAAACATTGTACTGCCCCCCTTCCTTGAGCCCCGTAATTTCTTGCATGATGGACGCATCTGAAGCAAGGCGAACACCATCAACACTGATGGTAAAAAAGGCCATATTCTCAGAAGTCAACTGAGCGATTGATCCTTGCGCTTGACACGCTACACTACCGAAGAAAAAGCCAATAAGGGAGAGGTGAAATCTATTCATATTCAAACATACCAGCTACCATTTGAAATTGTGACAACGGCGAGTATATTTTTTTTTGTAGCCAAATAAAATTGATCAATAGCCTGCCTTCCCGGTACTCGACACCCCAGCAGCAAGTGTCATGCCCACCCGGTGTCAATGAGTATAAATAACAAATTACATTATGTAACGTTTGCTTCTCAATTCTATTAATGTTACGTTTGCGTTACATACAACAAGAACCATGTGGCATCAAGCATTTTTAATTCCAATAACCGGCATTCTTACAGGCGCTGCCATTCCCATTTCTGTATTCATTTGGCTGTATTACGACGCGAAGGGAAAAAGAGAAACAGTCTTGGAAATTGCCAAGCACCTCGACGATGATTCAAAATTGGATGATCTACTCAACCTCTTTGAGGAGCGCAAGAAAGAGCCCATTGACTACCGCAGAAATGGAGTCATCGCAATTTTCGTGGGCATTGGTCTTTATGCACTTGGCAATATTGCCGTTGGTGCCATCCTAGAGGGCATTGGCGCACTTGTCAGCTTCATCGGTGTGGGCTCGCTGCTCGCTGGATACCTCTACCCCAATACGGGAAGGGAACTGACAAACGCAGTCGAAGAATTTGAAAAGAAATAATAGTGGGTCGCGACCACCAAAAACTATTGAACCGACTGGAAGAGCACCGCAGAGCTGCCGGACTTACCCAACAGGAACTTTCCGTTGCGGCCGAAGTGTCTCGTAAAAGCATCAA
>CBFIEJ010000044.1:0-17147 GCA_965661575.1 uncultured Flavobacteriales bacterium
AGAGGTGATCACTGACAACCTCTGCCGTAACCTCATCCGCTGAAACTCCGGCATCTATCAACTTCTTGATCGCTTCCACCATCTCCCATTTTGAACTGTAACTCAGCGCCAAAATCAAATCGAGCGTTTCGTTGTTAGCGGTGACATTTTCTGCTTCACGAAGCTGTGCTCGACAATTCTCTGGCAATGCAGCGACGTCTCCTATGGTTCGGAGTCTCACACCCTTTTCACCCAGTTGTTTGATCTCTTGTACCAACGTATCGACAAGCAAGTTCATCAATGCCTCCACCTCTTCCTTCGGGCGGCTCCAGTTTTCTGTGCTGAACGCGTACAACGTGAGGTGACGAACACCCAATTCCATCGCTGCTTCCACTGAAGATCGCACAGAATCTACGCCATGCATGTGTCCAAAAACCCTCGACTCACCTCGTTCTTTGGCCCATCGTCCGTTGCCATCCATGATGATGGCCACGTGGCCCGGTATGCGATTGGGATCAAGTCCTTGCGCTTCGCAAATCTGTTGACGTCTTGTGCTCATTAGATTTCCGACCAACACGTGGTTGGTTTTTTGCTGATTCGAAAACTAATTGATGCCGAAATAAACCCGTAAAAGTCATCTCTTGAACTGTCACCGCGCTGCAACCCTCCTTGATTGAGCACCGAAACCTCCTGGCCTAAACTCGGGTCAGCAAGGGCTACCGTCATCTCTCCGCGTTCCTGCAAAAGAACTGCACGGTCCGCATATACACCGCTCACATCGTCCAAGTAATCCGACCATGTTTTGCGCACTCCCCAATCAAATGTGATAGCTGTAAACGCACCGATGTTTGACTTGAATCCAAAGCCGATTGGTATCGAAACTCCAGATGTAGAGTAAGCCTCGGCTCCATAAGCTTCTCCCCATGAAGTCCCCTGGCCTTCTGTGCCAAGCGGCTGCAATGGCACCCATTGTCCATCGATGGATGCCTCGGGCATGTGATTAAACGCTGCCAATCCCAGGAACAAGAAAGCGGTAAATCGATCACCCGGATCGCCCAATCGGTGGTCGAGGTAGTTGATTTCTACCCAAGCGCTCAATTCGCTGATGTCATTGCGAAAATGAAGATTGCGGTTTTGGCGCCATGGATCAGAACTGTCGGCATCCCACGCCTCGACGCGTCCTTTCAAGTAACTGACCCGAAGCGAGATGCGCTGTGAAAAGTTGTGGCGGTAAAACCCGCCAAACGCCGGTTGAAAACGACCACTCAAGTGTTTCCCCTCGTTCAAATCACCCATGTAATAGGACGTGCCGAAGGCAAAACCAACTTCTTTCGACTGGTCGAACTGCCGCTGCGCCTCCATTCCGGAATTCACCGTTAAAAGGCAAGCCAGAGGCAGCATCATCCGCAAGGTAAATCGGGAAATATGACTTCGGGTTAAAAGCACGTGCAATTGAGTCTTTGAACTCTCATGAATCTTAACGCACGAAAATACGCTGAATTGCCTGAATCAAATGCAAAAAACGGTGAACAAACAAGGGATGTTATTCACGAAAATCAGCGATCCCTCGGATCAATGCCCCAATGCATTTTGGCTCGGACGGTGCTGAAAAATTCCTGATGCTCTAGATTCATCAAAACGAACCGGAAAGAGGCGGGCGTCACGCGCACTTTTCGTCCCCCATCCAGGATAAACATGCGTGAATCCAAACTGAGCAAAAACTGGTTCTCTCGACCATCTGCAGTCATCTGAAGCTCGCCTTGGGCTGGAATAACAAGAGGCCGATTGTTGAGGTTGTGTGGCGCAACTGGGTTGATGCATAGGACTTCTGATCCCGGCATTACAATGGGACCACCAGCACTCAAGGAATAGGCAGTAGAGCCCGTAGGAGTCGATACGATGAGTCCATCGGCCCAATAATTGTTCACAAACGTATCATCTCGTTCGACCTCGACGGCGACCATACTTGAAGTATCTCGCTTCATGATCGCCACTTCATTCAAAGCGTAGGGAAACTCTCCCAACTCCATACCGTCAACTTCGACCTTGAGAAGCAATCGCTTTTCGTACCAGACTTTTCCAGCGGCTACGGCGTCCATGGCCAAGTCGATCTCCTCGATGCCCACATTGCTCAAGAAACCCAATCGCCCTGTATTCACACCTAGCACCGGAATTTCGGTGTCCCGAATGAGCGTGGCCGCCTCCAAAACCGTCCCATCTCCTCCAATGGCAATGAGCAGGTCAACCTCCTGAACCTGATGAGGCTCGTCAAAAGATTGCCAATCACGCGTCAAAGACATACGCTCGTCCAAAAATCGCTTGAAATGAAATTCAATCATCGGAGTATCATCCAACGTTTGAATTCGTTTCAGGATTTGCTTGATGGCATCATCGAAATCTGGTGAAAACGACTTGCCGTGAACTGCAATTTTCATGATTTACTGTTTCAAAAAACGCATGAATGCATCGTACCGCTCCCTCATTTCCTCTTCAGCTTCTGGTGCATGCAAAAATGTTTGAATGGTATACGCATGTCGCTGAAACGTTGAAATCACGGGTTGCACGTCCTCCGAATTCAACTTGAGCGTCACCGCCACATTGCTCGAATCGATCGCTTGAGAAGTCGTACAAGCAATGATCTTGGTGCCATTGCTTTCAACCAATCGAGCAATTTCAGAAATCGCCAAGTCTCGCTCGGCAACTTCCAAAACAATCACAGCACCCTTTTCCGCCCAGTGTGTTTGCTCGGCCAAGAAACGCAGGATAGAGGGCGCATCCACGCTTCCCACATATTTTCCTTCGAAGACTACGGGCATGGCATCAACTTCAGCCTTTACCCATTGAGCAACCAAATCGTACAAGTGACATTGAGGGGTGATTGAAACCGGACGCGCATGAAGCGTCGCCATGGGTGTTTGACAATCAATCTCCATCAAGTCTTCTTCATAAACGAGGCCCTGAAACTCTTCCCCGTTGACCAAAGGAAGGTGCCGCACCTTGTATTCATCCATCAATCCGAGCACTTGTTCAGCCGAGTCTTCGGGCCGCACAAATGGGAGGCTTAAATTCATTATGCGCTCTGCATACATGGTGTAATTTTGCGTCTATCCACCGATGGAATGCACCGGAGGTGTTGGAATCTAAAGGTACGTATGACACGACTCAGCGTCAACGTTAATAAAATTGCTACGCTGCGCAACGCTCGCGGAGGCAATGCGCCGGATGTTATCGAGGCCGCAAATAGAATTCAATCCTTTGGCGCACAAGGGATTACGATTCATCCGCGCCCCGACGAACGACACATCCGATACACCGATGCGCGGGACTTGAAATCGGCAATTCACACTGAATTTAACATCGAGGGCTACCCGTCTGAGGCGTTTTTAAGCCTCGTTTTGGAGGTAAAACCCGATCAAGTGACGCTGGTCCCTGATGGTCCTGATGTACTCACTTCGAATGCAGGGTGGAATGTAATTTCGGAGACGGATCTCCTGAAAGATGCCATTAGCGCTTTGAAACACGCTGGAATTCGAGTCAGCCTATTCACCTCGACCGAGCAAAACCAAATCGAAGCTGCCGCCCAGATTGAATCTGATCGCATCGAATTGTACACGGAGCCCTACGCCAAAGGTTTTGCGCTTGGCGATACCGATTCCGTCATTCCATTCGCCCGGGCTGCAGCCTTTGCACACAGCTGCGGATTAGGGGTGAACGCAGGGCACGACTTAGACCAAAAGAACCTCAAGCATTTTGCCGAAAATGTGCCGTACCTCGCTGAGGTAAGCATTGGTCACGCGCTGATTTCAGATGCCTTGTATCAAGGGCTTGAAGCCACTGTGAAAGCTTATCTTGACTGCCTTAGCTCTTCATCCCCCGCCCAAAGATGACACCGACCATCCCACTGCATGCCCGCGTCCTTGGCAATTCAGATGCACCAAATTTAATTGTCTTGCATGGGCTTTTGGGCACTTCGGACAACTGGCAAACATTGGGAAAAGCGTACTCTGCAACCCATTGCGTTCACCTCATTGATCAACGCAACCACGGACGAAGTCCACATCATGACGAGCACACTTACGAGGCGATGGCATTCGACTTGCAGCAGTATTTTGAAGAAAATAAGTTGCAAACGGCTTCGGTACTGGGACATAGCATGGGAGGCAAAACCGCCCTCATGTTCGCCCATCTCTTTCCGGCACGCATCGAAAAACTCATTGTTGCCGATATCGCTTCGCACAGCTACTTACCTCATCACCAAGCAATCTTTGATGCCGTGCAATCTGCACCTCTCCAACAAGCAGCTGATCGCAATGCCATTCAAAAACACCTGCAACAACAACTGAATGATCCCGGTGTGGTCGCTTTCCTGATGAAAAATGCTCGAAGGCGCAAAGAAGGTGGATTTCAATGGCGGCCCAACGTAAATGTTCTCTCGAAAGCACTCGGCGCAGTTGTTGGAGAAGTTCCCCTGGAAACAAATACCCTGCCCACATTGGTCATCTATGGAGGGCAATCCAATTATGTCGATGACAACGCCCTCGAAACATTTGATAAGGCATGCCTCCAATTGGACACCCATTGCATCAGCGGCGCCGGACACTGGCTTCACGCCTCGCATCCTGATGAATTCAAGGAGGTCACCCTCGAATTTCTTGCCAGCTAATCCTTACTCAATGCTCGACGCCTTGAGCCAGTTGCGGTAATTAGCAAGCAGCTTCGTACGCGAGACGAATCCCTTGAACTTATTTCCCGACAACACCGGAAGTCGCCAAGCACCGGTTCGTTCGAATATCGCCATCACCTTTTCCATGCGCATACTCACATCGATAGAGGCCGCGGGAATGTTCATCATTTCATGGACGTGCATGGTATCGTATAACTCACGGTCAAACATCACCTCACGTATTTCCTGAAGCTCAATCAGTCCGAGTAAATGACCATTTCGGTCGAGCACGGGGAACACGTCGTGGCTGCTTCGTTCAATGATAGGAATCAATTGACCCAATGTCCAATGCGGATTCACCACTTCATGGTCACTTTCAACTTGGTCCATGAGGTTCATGAGGGTGAGAATGGTTTGATCCTTGTCATGGGTAAGTAGCTCACCGCGCTCAGCCAATTCTCGTGTATAAACAGTGTGTTTCATCCACCGCTTCGAAAGTCGAAAACTGATGGCAGAGGTCAGCATAACCGGCACGAATAAAGCGTAGCCACCGCTCACCTCAGCAGTCAACAATATGGCCGTCAAAGGTGCATGCAGAACACCCGCCAGCATCCCAGCCAGACCTGCGAGAACAGCGTGCCCCATGGGCAGTGCAAGGGAACTATTGATCCATTCCGTCACAATCGCAAACTGATGCCCAAGAAGTGCACCGCAAAAAATGGCAGGAGCGAAAACACCCGCCACGCCACCTGCTCCCAAGGTCATGCCCGTCAAAACCGGCTTGAGCACCCAAGCCAGCATCAAGAAAGCGATCAACATCCACCCGTTCAATTCCAAACTTTGAAGCTGCATGCCCGAGGCTAGCATTTCGACTTGGCCATCAAAAAGAGCATTGACAATTTGATAGCCTTCGCCATACAATGATGGAAATAGCAGCAGCGCAGCGCCTATGCCTATGCCAGCTACCCAAATTCGAAGACGGTGCGAAGGCAAGCGAGCAACCGAATGACTTGCTCCGAGGTAGAGCTTGGAAAAAAGGACAGAGCCAGCGCCACATGCGGCTCCGAGCAAAATGTACCAAGGCAGCGTCTTCATTTCAAACACCGCCAAATTGGAAATGGTCAAAATATCGTTCTGACCTTGGAACAAACTCGAAGTAATCAAACCTGCCAAAGACGCCAAAAGCAATGGCACCAAACTCGTTGCGGTCAGATCGATCATGATGACCTCAACCGCAAAAATAATGGCCGCCACAGGGGCCTTGAACAGAGCCGCCAATGACGCCGATGCCGCGCATCCAATCAAAAGCATACGTCTGTTGAATGCACGCTTCGTCTGTCGACCAATTTCCGATCCTATGGCTGAAGCAGACTGCAAAGAAGGCCCTTCCAAACCGCCTGACCCTCCCAAACCCACCGAAAGTGAACTCGTAATTAGCGGTGCAAACATCCACATTCGTTTGATGCGCCCCTGTCGCTGAGAAAGGGCATGCAAAATGCTTGGAACACCCGGTCCTGGATGATCGCCTCGCAGCCAGTTTCGGACCACCCAGCGAGTCGCAAGCAATCCCATAAGCGGTCCTATGCCCAACCACCAAGGTGCATCCATGAATCCCGCAATTCCATTCATGGCAAAATGCATCGCACCCACCGTGCGCTTCAAAAGCACCGCGAGCAAACCTGCAGAACAACCCGTCAAAACCGCCCAACCCATCATGGATTGGTCGGATTGTTTCCAACGGTTGAAACCCGCTGCAAACGTTTTTAATAACCCGTGTTTCCGCATGCCACAAATTTCGTTGGAATCATCGCTTTGAACGTAACTTTGTCCGGAAATTGATTAACAAAAAACATGGCTCAACATCGCATCCTCGTACCCATGGATTTCACCCCGGTCAGTGAAATTTCTCTGGAACACGCATTTGTTGTCGGAAAAGCATTCAAAAGTGAAATTCTTTTGCTGCACATCATCTCGTCCAAGAAAGAAATGACAGATGCCAGGTTGCGGGTTAAAGCCCTGATGCAACGCTTTGATGGCAAATACACGCATGATGTAAAAACGGCCATTCGAATCGGATCCATCTTCGAGGACATTGATGATGTGGCCATTGAGCAAGATGCTAATTTGGTCATCATGGGAACGCATGGATTGAAAGGCATGCAATTCTTGACCGGTGGACGAGCGTTGAAAATCGTCACCAACTGCTCAACGCCATTTATCATTACCCAGGAAAAAGGAATCAAAGACACCGGCTACGATGACATCATCGTCCCCTTGGACCTTCATCAAGACACCAAACAGAAGCTGTCCACGGTAGCTGAGATGGCGTCTTACTTCAACGGTCGCGTCCACATCATTAGCCCGGCTGAATCTGATGAGTTTTTGAAAAATCAATTGAACCGTAACATCGACTACGCGAAAGAATATTTCGGAGAGCGAAACATCGAATACACGGTCAAAATTTCTGAGCATAGCTCTGGAGCGTTTGTCAAAGATGTGGTTCGGCATGCAGCGGCTATTGATGCGGATTTAATCAGCATCATGAACCTGCACGAAAAAAGTCTCATGGGAATTTTGGGACAAACATATGAGCAGCAAATCATCACCAATGAGGCTCAAATCCCCGTTTTGATTATAAATCCGATTGAAACACGGGTGGTGCGGGGGTCTGTTTTTGCACAGTAAGCAAATCAGATTCGAACACCAACAACGAGGACATCGTCCACTTGTTCTTCCTCGCCCTTCCATTCATTGAAGGCATCCGCCAGAGCAGTCTCCATGTCAGCAGGCTGCATTTGGGATACGCGCACGAGTAATTCTCGGAATCGTTTGCGCATAAACTTCTTGCCCTTTGGCCCTCCGAATTGGTCCGGAAAACCGTCCGTAGCTACGAAAATAACATCGCCCGACACCAACGGAATCGTATGCATCTGGAAATTCCGCGTGCCCGGCTCAAACGAGGCAATGGCCATCTTATCGGGTTTTAATTCCTGAAGCATGCCTTTGCGCACGAGGTAGAGAGGGCAATTGGCACCGCTGTATTCCAACTCCATCTTCTCTAAATCGACTGTAACCATCGCCAAGTCCATACCGTCTTGAACCGTAGACATGCCATCGTCTTGGCCAAATCCCTGCGGTCTCAGCAATTCACAAGCCGCGCGATTCAACTGCTCCAAAACCCGATCAGGCTGGGTGTAGACCTTGGTTACACGCTCCAGAGCGTTGTGCCCAATCAAACTCATAAACGCTCCTGGGACGCCATGACCTGTGCAATCGATGGCCGAAAACATCCGCACTCGGCCCACGGAATGAAACCAATAAAAATCACCAGAAACACCGTCACGTGGGCGGTAAAAAACAGCGGTTTCCTCAAAAACCTTAGCACGTTCTTCAGGTGACGGCAGTATGGCTTTTTGAATGCGCTCAGCATAATTGATGCTATCCTTAAGATCCACATAAAGGGATTCTACGCGTTTTTTTTGTTGCTCAACTTCCGCCGTGCGCATCTGAACCTTACCCTCAAGTTCCTGCTCATTGCTCTCTAAATCATCCCGCATTTTGAGGATGGCGTGACCCAAAGCATCGTCATCGCTCAATGGCTCGTAATCCGCATCAAATTCACCCTGACCGACCCGCATGCTAAAAGCCCGTGTGCGATTCAAACCCGCCGCAAGGCGATTGACTGCCAACGCCATTTCACCGATTTCATCAGGAGTAGGCTCTACTTCATGAGCCAACGGCACCCCGCGGCCGAGGTACAGAAGCGCTCGCTTCAGCTCACCAATTGGCTTCACGATGGAGCGGGTCACAGCCCAAGCGATCATGAACCCCAAAATCAAAATCGCCAAAGCCACATTTCCAGCGTAGAGCTTCAGGCGATTGCTCAACCCATCCATTTCTGCAGTTGAAGCCGTGAGAGCATCCGTTTGCGCGCGAGACATGAGGTCCATCCGGCTGCGAATACTTGACGTGTAGCGTGGAATGCTTGATCCTTCGAGCGCATAATACTCGGCCTCCATCATAGAAATGGGGTCATCATACGCGCGAAAATCAGGCAACAAGCGTATCACCTCAGAATAGGCGAGAAACAAGTATTCCACGTCGCGTTGAAGCGAATCAAATTGCAATTGCAATCCCTGGCTCCATGCATTCACGAGTGGCTGCATCTTCGACAATTGAGACGGAATTTCCGCACTCATCAGATTTCTCAAATCGAGTTTTTCCGGATCGCGGGGCCCCGATTGCACAGACAACCAATGCCGAATCAAAATTCGTGTCTCGCCAATGGAACGATCCAACTCTTCCAATGACTGAATACTCGGTGTAAGTACGCCGTCGATGTGTTGACTGAGTTTTTGACTTTCTTCCAGCGTGCTCCGCGTTAGAAGGAATAACGCACCCACGGCCAACCCAAAAATCCCAAATCCCACCGAGATGCGCCATCCGATGCCCCATTGAAATTTTCCAGGTTTACGCTTGCCCTTTGGGCTCGGCTCCTGCGTGCGAATCATGTGCCCAAGTTAAAGCGGGAAAGGCGCAAACCCTTCGAACGCAGTGGACTGATTCAGCGATTGCCCAAAATCTTCTCTATTTGTGCTCGGTACCGATCCGATTCATCTTTTTGCGAGAGTGCATAATGAAGCGTCATCAGACCCTTCAAGGTCTCCAAACGATTCGGTTGCTGCGCATGCGCTGCCTGCATCGGAGGCAAAGACTGCTCGAAAAGAGTGATGCACCCATCTTGGATTTCCATCAACTCAAACATCGATGTTTCATGACCGATGCCTTTCAACTTTCGAACGCCCTCATTGTAAAGTGTGATCGCGAGGTTGTATTGGGTGGCATAGTCATTCTCATTGCCTTCCAAAGCTGCACGATAATGATCGATTGCCTCTTGGAAAATGGCTTGCAATTCAGCTGCTGGACGTGTTGATGGGGATTCCAGTAGCATCGCGTGCGCCTGTCCCAAATAACGATTCAAATCCGACCGCTGCATGCTCAAATCTTTCTGTGGATTCAAGCTCAGTTCCAATGCTTCATAGCGACCATAAAGCGATAGAATATCCGTTGTCGAGCCCCAAGTGAATCCTTCGACCATTGCAATGGCCTCCCGGAAATAACTACGCGCCAAGAAATCCAACGCCTCAATAGCCATTCGTCGATCCGTCGCATTCAATCCCAATTGGATTGCTCGCTGAAAACAGGAAACAGCTGCCAGTCGCTCCGGAGCATCAGCTCCAAATTCACCTTGTGACTTGTGCAATTCCTTGTGAATGAATCCCATTACAAACCAACTTCGGCCACTCGACTGGTGCGCTGATGATGCCATGACCGGCTCCAACACTTGTTTGGCTTCTGTCCACTTCCCCAACTGACCGAGATCAGTGGCACGCTCCACCTCGCCTTGGGCGCAAACCGAAGAACCGATTGCACTCAAAACAATCAGGCCCGCAAAAAGGAAGGATCTTATGTTCGTGTTCATAGTGCTCATTTTACAGCCCAAGACAAAATTCGATTACCAATGAGGAGCTCCCGCTTCGTGGCCTCTTCAGAATTGATCTCATACCGAATGCGATTATTGACCGCGACAAAATTGATGAGCGCTCCACTCTGCAGCCCATCGGCCGCATCTGAAATCAATAGGACCGGTTGATCGCGAATGGATTTCGAAATCTTCTGCAACGTTTCTCCAGACTCCTCACTGTAGATGACATGAGCAAAGGGCTCTTTCTTCAATAACTCTGCATCATCGAGCAACACAATCTCAAGCGATTGTGCACCAATTGCTTTCATGGCATATTTATCCGAGAGGATGGCGTGCAAGGACGGATTCCCAATGATGACCAATCGAAAAGGACCCTCCATAAATTCAGCGGGCCATTCATTGGAAGCCGCAAAATGAAAGAGGAAATTCGCCTTGGTAATGGAACGGGTGTCCGAGTCGTCCATTGCACTTGGCTCAACAAATTGAGTTTGAGCCCCGAGGTGAGCATCCAAGAGTGAACCAAAACAACAAAGAACCACAAGCAAAGAGGCACGAAGCAGATCATTCAAACGAAACGGCCCCTGCCCGTGTTCACTCCCTACGGGCTCAACAACGCGCACGACCCACCTCCGACTGGAAGAGGAAGCTGGGGTTTGAACATATTTAGCGCGTGCAGGATGCATAAACTCAATTTGTTTCGAAGTTAAGGGATACACTTGGCCTTCCCATGAATTTTCAATTTGTTCTCAACGCCGAAAACAGCCATCGCTTCCACCATGATTCGTCTTCCCGAGATGCCAAATGCGTCAATCGATCCAATTTGCGTGCGGTCACCATCCAACTGCTAATCCGCTCATCCAGTGCATCACAACCCTCAGATTCCAACTCAGATGCATGCACTTTTCGCCAATCCTCCAAGGTCAAAAACGGCTCCAACTCCCTTCTCTTGCGCATCCGAATGATGGCGGTCATCATCGCCCACTCTTCCTTTTCTGCTACGAATCGAATTTGGCGGCTCCCGAGGGTTTTGATGTTGTGAACCAAGCCCCAGTGCACCAACTCGAGCAACATGTTATGCGCATTGCCCCGGCTCATCCCGAGGTGGCTCATCACGTCATCTGTGGATTGCGGTTCTGAGCAGAGGATGAGCCACGCATGCACGGAAAGAAGTGCCTTGGGGACACCCCAATGCTTGCCAATTTCTTGCCAATGTTCGATGAAAGATTCCTGGAGAGCTGTTGGTTGAGCAGAATGCACGTAATTCTTACTTTCAGTTTTTTGTGAAAGTACGAAATCTTTTGGGGTGAACTTCATCTGGAACATCACTTGTGATCCCGAGCAGAGCATCCATGGTCCAGTCCACCATGGTCGGACCAATGGACACACCCCGTGTGCCCCAGCCCGTGCAGGCTACATACCACGGATTTTGTGTTGACACACGCCCCAATATGGGCCGTCGATCAAAGCAAGACGGTCGCAAGCCCCCGAGGTGGCTCGTTACGTCGCTCGCCAACAAAGCCGGGTTTGTTCTGGCCACATTGGCTTGTCTCAAGAGGTGATTCAAGGACTCTTCAAGCACAACTGGCTCTTCGATGTCCCAGCGATATGTTGAGCCGATGCGGTAAGCACCATCGCCCAAAGGCAACGCCCACGTAACGTTGTTGACGGTTTGTGCCCCCCAGTCCATATTCGTTTGTACTGTGATCACTTCGCCGTGATTCCGTCCCACTTCCAGCCCAAATTGAGCCAGGTCGTCAGCAGCGCCAACACCGCGACAATCAATCACCGCATCAAAACCAGATGGGCAGCCATCCTGCATCGACCACGACTGATTGTTCCATTTACCTTTCTCCACCTGGTGCGCACGGCTTTTTTCAGTCAATAATCGCACATTCACCCATCCCGCATCAGGCACCAACCCCGCTCCGTATGGAGCATTGATTGAAGGGTGCAGAAGATCGGCCGTCATGGTTTCAATGAAAGGCGTAACGTCATGACCACCTTTGGCTCGTTCCTCCCAAAGTGCCGCATATTGAGCATCCGGGAAAACGCGAATGATGGGCACATCATGCCACAAATCGATGCCCAAGGATTTTTCGATTGCGCTAAAGACCTGGCGCGCCCGGGCACTGTGATTGGCCGCATCCCATTGAGGTAAAATTCTACGAAATGAAACAGGATTGAACATGCCAGCAGCCACGTCAGATGCCGCCGGACTGCCGTTGGACCATTGCTCATAATCCACTCCCCGCTCCTGACATCCCCACGCCATGAGTGTGCCCGCCAATCCACCTCCGACAATTAGAACTTTCCGAGGAGCGCTAAATTCCATCAGGCAGAAGCCTCCAGCACACCCAATTCACGGCCCACTTTTTCAAACGAAGCAATGGCGTGGTCGAGCTGTTCTCGCGTATGGGCCGCAGAGAGTTGGACACGGATTCGCGCCTGTTCTTTTGGGACAACGGGATAGAAAAATCCGATGACATAAATCCCTTCATCCAGCAAGCGATTCGCCATGTCCTGCGAAAGTTTGGCGTCACCCAGCATCACTGGAACAATCGCAGATTCTCCATCCTTGATGGGCAAACCAACCCGGCGCATACCTGCTTTGAAGTATCTCGTATTCTCCTCCAGCCGATCACGCAACTCTGTGGATTCACTCAACATGCTGAACACTTCCAGCGACGCTCCAACGATGCTCGGCGCAAGGCTGTTGCTAAACAAGTAAGGACGCGACTTCTGGCGCAGCATTTCGATGATTTCCTTTCGGCCTGTGGTAAAGCCGCCCATCGCACCGCCCATCGCCTTGCCCAATGTGCCGGTGATGATGTCGACACGGCCGAGCGCGTTGCCCAATTCCACACTGCCTCTTCCCGTCTTACCAATGAAACCTGTTGCGTGGCATTCGTCGACCATCACCAAAGCATCATATCGATCCGCGAGATCGCATATTTTGCCTATTTGAGCGACGTATCCATCCATTGAAAAAACCCCGTCTGTCACAATGATTTTGAATCGGTGATTGGCTTCTGATGCCTTCTGCAATTGCGCTTCCAAATCAGCCATGTCATTGTTGGCATATCGGTAGCGTGCAGCCTTACAAAGACGAACCCCGTCGATGATGGAAGCGTGATTCAAGGAATCCGAAACAATGGCGTCCTCTGGCCCTAACAACGGCTCAAAGACCCCGCCGTTGGCATCAAAAGCAGCAGCATATAAAATGGTGTCCTCTGTTTCGTGGAAATCTGCGATGCGGTCCTCCAATTGCTTGTGAATGTCCTGCGTTCCGCAAATGAAACGGACACTGGACATGCCAAAACCATGGCTATCAATCGCACGCTTTGCGGCTTCATTTACCCGCGAGTCGTTGCTAAGTCCCAAATAATTGTTCGCACAAAAATTCAACACCTTGGAGCCATCCTCCAAGGTGATTTCGACATCCTGAGCACCAGCAATCACACGCTCCTTTTTGAATAATCCGGCCTCTTCGATGTTCGTTAATTCGTCACGAAGGTGTTGTTTCATAGAACCATACATGGCATAAATGATGAAGGTTTAACTCCGCGAAATTAAGGCTTTCCGTGGGCGAAGCGATGCTTTTGTTGCTCCCAACTTCCTCCAAAGACAACGGGCATATTTTTTTGCCCGTGCCCAATCGGAAGATTCCAATGAATTGGTTTGTCCGAAGGGACGTGTGCCCGGATAATTTCTTCCATCGATTGGCCAAATGGATTGTCCACGGACTGACCGTCGGCAATGGTATTGTCGTGCAGATCGGAGAATGAGCCAATTAAAAGCCCCTTCACCTCATCCAAAACCCCCGCCAATCGCAAGGCCAGCATCATACGGTCCAGGTGATAAAGGTATTCATCTAAATCCTCGAGCATGAGCCAATTTCCCGAGCAATCTGGAAAAAAAGGTGTTCCCAAGAGACTATACAACACGCTCAAATTGCCCCCCACCACTTTTGATGTTTGAACAGCTTCATGAGACGCCCCTAGACTGGCCCAAAAAGCGCCCTGCTCCTCCGGTAAACCAGATGCAAAAGTGTTTGCAACCGGCCCATGCAATGTAGCTGTTCCCAGCCGGTTGGCCCAACCATGCAATGCGGTCGCGTCGCTGAAACCAATGATCCAAGTGGAACAATCCAAGAAGAATTCAGGGTTCAGCAATGGTAAAATCCGAGCACAGCCATAACCTCCTCGCATCACCCAAATGGCTTTTATGTCTGGCGCAGCAAACCCCTGATTCATGACCTCGGCACGATGGACATCACTGCCACCAAATTGACCTTCTCGGTGAAACAACCCCTCAGGAACAACAGCTACAAATCCTGCCTCTGTAATGAATTTTACCGCCGAATTCGCCTGCTCCTCGGTCACGAAACGTGCCGGAGCTGCAAGCATAATCCGATCGCCTGGCTCCAAAGGTTCAGGAATTCTAGTCAATGAGGACGATGCATTCATGGATTCCATTCATTGGTACACCGCAAGATGGCAATGGATAGCGAAAAAGCCCGAAATTCGCACTTCTTTTCGCCCTTTCCACATGACCTCAACCTCTCGCCCATTTCGTCATCCCCGTCGTTTGATGATGACGTCAGCTCTCCCATATGCCAATGGTCCAATCCACATTGGGCACATCGCGGGCGCTTATTTACCTGGTGACATCCGAGCGCGGTTTGAACGAATGGCTGGTTCCGAAGTGCTATGGGTGTGCGGGAGTGATGAGCACGGGGCTGCCATTACACTGCGCGCCAAAAAAGACGGAGTTACGCCGCGCGAGATTGTCGATCAGTACCACGCTGAAATGCAAGAAGCTTTTGCAGGAATCGACATGGCTTTCGACCACTATTCCCGTACCTCAAGCGATAAGCACCACCAAGTCGCGCAAGATTTTTTCCTGAAGTTGCTGGAATCGGGCAGTTTTGAAGTGAAAACAGACGCGCAATTTTACGACGCTGAAGCCGCGCAATTTTTGGCAGATCGATACATCACTGGAACCTGTCCCAAATGCGAAGCTGCCGGAGCATATGGTGACCAGTGCGAAAAATGTGGTTCAGCCCTTTCGCCTACTGACTTAATTGACCCCAAATCCACCTTGAGCGGTGCCACACCCGTTTTAAAAGACACCACCTTATGGTACTTGCCCATGGGGCGCCACGAAGATTGGTTGCGTGAGTACATCGACAATGGACAGTTCAACGGCGAGAAGCATCACGATCCTCGCGCTTGGAAATCCCATGTGAATGGTCAATGCCGCAGCTGGATTGACGGCGGCTTGCAAAGCCGTGCGATGACCCGTGACCTGGACTGGGGCGTTCCCGTTCCCGTCGAAGGAGCTGACGGCAAAGTTCTTTATGTCTGGCTCGACGCCCCAATTGGATACATCACATCCACGATGGAATGGGCTGAAAAATCAGGACAAAATTGGCGCGATTGGTGGCAATCAAATGACGCTGAGTTGATTCATTTTATCGGCAAAGACAACATCGTGTTTCACTGCTTGATCTTCCCGATCCTACTCAAAGAACACGGAGATTTCAATCTGCCGACCAACGTGCCCGCCAATGCATTCATGAACCTGGAAGGAGATAAAATCTCCACCTCCCGTAACTGGGCGGTCTGGGTGAAAGATTACCTGTCTGAATTCCCCGGCAAGAGCGATGAGTTGCGCTACGTGCTCACGAGCATCATGCCCGAGCAAAAAGACAGTGAATTTACGTGGTCGGACTACCGCGAACGGGTCAACAACGAATTGGCTGATGTCCTCGGTAATTTTATCAATCGGGTGATTGTCCTCACTAAAAAATACTATGAGTCGGAGGTGCCCCCAATCGATCTCATCAAGTGGACAGCTGACGAAGATGCCATCATTGAAGCCTTGGACTCCGCTCCCGGCGAGGTGGCTGAATTGATCCGACGCAACAGGTTCCGCGACGCCCTTCAAACCGCAATGGGAGTGGCTCGTTTGGGCAACAAGTACATGACCGAACAGGAGCCTTGGAAGCTCAAGAAAACAGATGAAGAACGAACGGCTGTAATCCTGAACACATGCATTCAAGTTGCTGCGAATTGCTCTGTACTGTTGGAGCCCTTCATTCCACAGACTGCGCAGAAAATGCAAGCAGCTTTTGGCATCAAGAATGCTCAATGGGAGCAAGCCAGCGGCGCAATGTTGCAACCCGGTGCGGTGCTGGGCGACTTGCCGATTCTCTTCGAAAAAGTGGAGGAATCCACGGTCGATGCCCAAGTTGAAAAATTAAGAACGTCCCATGCTAGCGCAGCACCTGCAGCTGCCTGCGAACCTCTCAAGCCCATGATGACCTTTGATGATTTCCAAAAAATGGACCTTCGGGTCGGTGAAGTAATCGCGTGTGAGCGTGTTCCCAAGGCAGATAAATTGCTGCAGTTGACCATTCGAACAGGTCTCGACGAACGCACTGTACTGAGCGGCATCGCTGAACATTTCAAACCAGAGGAAGTCGTAGGACGACGAGTCACCTTACTGGCCAACCTAGCACCTCGCAAAATCCGCGGCGTAGAAAGCCAAGGGATGGTGCTGATGGCCGAATCAGCTGATGGATCATTGCGCTTCGTAACACCAGAAGAAGGCACCGCTGCTGGCGATACCATCCGTTGATCAGAACATCATCTTAAGTGTTGCAGAGAGGGTACGGCCGTAAGCCCAGTAACCTTCCATCTTTCCATTTTCGATGGTGCCTTGTTCCTTATCACCCGTCTCAGGATCGGTCACGAAGGTTTCAAAGCCATCGCTGATGTAGATATTGTCCAGCGCATTCTGCACATTCAAACTAGCCATCCAACCCAATCCACCCGCTTCAAACCGGTAACTCGCTCGCAAGTCAAGGTACCCAAATTCTGGAAGCATCACCGGTTGCAATCCGGCCCGATCAGGGTTGGTGCGATCAGCATCCACTTCAAATCGCGCGTACAAATTCCAGTTCAAAACGTAATTCGCACCAAATCGAAGTCCTTTTGTAGGTGACACGTTCAACAA
>CBFIEJ010000045.1:0-17007 GCA_965661575.1 uncultured Flavobacteriales bacterium
CTGTGGTAAACCATTCAGGTTGGTGAGCTGCATCAGAACAGGCCACAATTTTGGCGATTGGTTTCAAGCCCAATCGCTCCACCGCTTCCTCCGAAACAAGAACCAGTGCACTCGCACCATCATTGAGCGTTGAAGCATTGGCGGCAGTCACGGTGCCCTCCTTTTGAAAAGCTGGGCGCAAACTTCGAATCTTCTCCATTTTCACCGCCTTAAACTCCTCATCTTCGATCACCTGAATCGCATCGCCACGCCTCTGTGGAACTGATACGGGCACCACCTCTCCGTCAAACACCCCCGACTTCCAAGCAGCAGCAGCTCGTTCGTAACTCGAAATGGCGAAGTCGTCCTGCGCCTCGCGAGAAATCTCATGCTCTTTGGCGCACAACTCTGCACAATTCCCCATGTGCGTCGCATTGTAAACATCGGTCAAGCCGTCCAGAAGCATTCCATCATGCATCTTCATATCTCCAAACTTAGAGCCTGTCCTTCCGGAGAAGTAGTGTGGAACTCGACTCATGTTTTCCATACCACCTGCAACGACAACGTCAGCGTCACCAAGAGCGATGGCCTGAGCAGCGAGCGAAATGGATTTCATGCCGCTCGCGCAGACTTTATTCACTGTGGTGCATGGAACATCATCCGGAATACCCGCTGCCATGGCCGCTTGTCTTGCCGGGGCCTGGCCCAAGCCCGCCTGAAGGACATTTCCCATGATCACCTCCTTCACTTCATCAGGAGAAATTCCCGCTGCATCCAGGGCACCGCGGATGGCCGTTGCGCCAAGCTGGGGCGCAGGAACAGTTGACAAAGACCCCAGAAAACTTCCCATGGGCGTTCGAACAGCAGATAAGACGTAAACAGGTTTGTTCATTTCAATGGTATTACGGTGCGAATTTAACAGGTGTTGGATGGAGTTCGCCAAGAAATCCTCGTTTTGGCATGATGCTTGGGCTTACACGTGTGTTAGCATATTGAGCAATATGCATCAAGTGAATTTGGTTTAGGTTAAGCAAAGCATTGGGAAACGTCTCAATGCTTTGTTGTTTTCATCTGATGCACAATCACTTAGGAAAAAGGTTCGTGATTTTCTTGGGAATCAACGTAACATTCTACCCTCCGAAGTCGTAGGAAATAAACGATTCTTACAATTCAAAATCATGTCCATTACCGGTATACCCATCCCTCACGCGCCCAGCGCTTTGGAACAGTACAAAACCTTGATCAGGCACGTACACGGCGAACCTGTTATGATCCGAAGAGCCATGAGAATAGCTTTCCGCAGCTTGAATCCGAAGGAATCGATTGAATTAAGAGATTGGCTGGAAGGTCGATATCAACTTTAAACAAACATGAGAACGCAGCCCATCAGGCTGTGTTTTTTTTTCTCATCGATTTGATTGTCTCTGCTTTCGCTGAGGCTTCGACGATTGTTCGTCATTGTTTTGAATCGCCCGTTTCCAAGCCGGCACGGCCTTTGGGCCTTTTCCACCTTTCATCAAATTGAGGAAATCTTGAGGAACTCGTGATTTGATGGCAATCTTTTCTCCATCAGGCCCTTCGATGTCCACACCAAATAAGTGCAATCCTGAACGCCCCATCGGATCCGGCACTTCCTTCCCTTTGCCGATCAAGTAACATTCTAGGCGTCGTAGACCTGACATCAGCACCGGTATTTGATCGAATCCGAGCGTCATTTTCAGCAAGGTATGGGCACTGGTCGCCCGCATTGTTCTGTATTCAAACTCGTACTTGTCCTTGCGTTTTCCATTCTCATCCTTTGAAAAACAGAAAAGAACATCATCCGCTGGCAAGTGACCTTGAACAATCACATACATGCGCTTGGTGAAATGGTCCCAATTGTCCTGCAGGTGTTTCCTCCAACGCAAGTCTTTGGCGATGATGCAAACTCCTGAAGATTCTTTTTCGATGCGATTGACAAATTGCACCGCGTTGAGATTCGATCGGTTGGCTTCCAACCACTGCTTCATGCGGGTGTAGCTCGTCTTGACCTGTGGCTTTGGCGATGCGAAAACCATGCCCGCAGGCTTGATGTAGGCCAAGATGAAATCATCTTCGTACACGACTTCGTAGGGCGGCTTTTCTTCTTTCGCCTTGTCCGAGTTTTTCGATGAAGCACCTCCCAAGTCGAAATCCTTTGCACCGCTTTGCTTACTCAACGCTGTCCACGAGACCATTGCGCCAGCCGTTAACTCGGATGATGGAATTCGCAAAACATTTCCGTCGACTGCGACGGCACCAGCCTTCACCGCAGTGCGAGCACGCGTTCTTGTGGCATATCCTGCATTCTCCATTAAGAATTCCAATAGCGTACCATTGGCCTCCGCACGTTTACTTTCCATGGTGCGAAGTTACTTCATCGGCATGCAATAGTCGCAGTCAACAGTACATTGAAGCAATCACTCCTCAACCGGCGTGGACGAACTCATCGTATGGAAGACCTGCTGCACGTCATCATCCTCTTCCAAACGTTCAATCAACTTCTCAACTTCAGCCGTTGCTTCCATGTCCAGTTCTTTGGTGGTATTCGGAACCCGCTCCAATCCTGACTCAATAATTTCCGCTCCATCGTCCTCCAATTTCTTTTGCAACGAGCCAAAGGCCTCGAAATTACCGGTAACAATGAACGCATCTTCGTCCGCCTCAATCTCTTCAGCACCGAAATCAATGAGCTCCAACTCCAATTCTTCAAGATCTAAATCGGCTGCACGGATTTTGAAAAAACACATGTGATCAAACATGAACTCCACACTGCCAGACGTGCTCAAATTGCCATTGCATTTATTGAAGTGACTGCGCACATTGGCAACCGTGCGGTTGTTGTTATCTGTCGCTGTCTCCACAAAAACCGCTACTCCGTGAGGCGCATACCCTTCAAAGTTGACCTCCTTGAAGTCACTGGTGTCTTTGTCCGTTGCCTTCTTGATCGCGCGCTCCACATTGTCCTTGGGCATATTCGCGGCTCTGCAATTTTGCAAAACAGCACGCAATCGAGGGTTCATATCCGGCTCGGCTCCATTTCCTTCCCGAATGGCAATGATGATGTCCTTGTTCAAGCGAGCAAATGTTTTTGACATTGCTGCCCATCGCTTAAATTTTCTCGCTTTCCGGAATTCAAATGCTCGTCCCATGTCGTTGTTGTGTTCTAAGCAAATATCGCAAAGAGAAGGCAACATCTTTGCATCGCCGCTGGTTATTCCATAGCATTACAATGAAAAAGCTACGACACGAACTCATGCGCAGTCACACACGCTCAGCCACAACGAATTTCCTATTAGCACCTTGCGCGGCTGCAATTGTGCTTTTTGCAGGATGCCAGTACAACGTCGAGTCACCTTGCGATGATCGTCCTTTGAAGTACAATGAAAGTGTCGATTTAATTTTCAGCGCACACTGCACGGGATGCCATTCAGGTGCGAATCCGTCTGCAGGTTTACATCTTGATAATTTCGAAAACATCCGAGACGCAGTTTTGATTGGTGATGTCATCGATCGAATCAATCGCCCAGCGACAGACCCCTTGGCAATGCCACCGAGCGGGAGCTTTTTACAATGCGACGCCTCTTTGATCCAGCAATGGACCGAAGCTGGAGCACCTGAATAAAAACAAAAGCATGAGACTACTATCATTTTTACTTCTTGTGGCCACCAGTCACATGGGCCTGAGTCAACAATGGATGACCCGAAACGGGAAGATTGAATTCTTTTCTGCCACGTTCGTAGAAAACATTGAAGCCACCAACGAGATGGCTTCGGGTCTTCTCGCTGCTGATGGACGCTTTGCTTTTCGAGTTCCCATTCTGGGCTTCCGATTTGAAAAAGCCTTGATGGAAGAACACTTCAATGAAAACTATATGGAATCTACAGCGTATCCAAATGGCACGTTTGAAGGAACGATCGAAGAGTGGAATGACGCACTTAATGATGGGCAATGGCACGAAGTCAAAGCGGTCGGTGAACTCACGGTACATGGCGTCGCAATTCAGCGGAGCATTCCCTCCAAAATCCAATGGGATGGCGATTCTTGGCAAATTCAATCTGAATTTTCAATTGCCACAGCTGCGCATGATATTCCCATCCCCAAAATGGTACGGAATAAAATCGCAGAAGAGATTGCTGTTGAGGTTAACTTGAGTCTCTCACCACGATGAATCACTTCCTTTCCCAACCCAGAAGACCCATCGCGCTGCTTTTTCTCGGCACACTCCTCTTCTTCTCCTTTGGCGTAAATGCTCAAAGCCTTTTGGACGACTTGGTTGAAGTTGACGCTCCCGCACATCCGGTGTACGCAACATTTAAAGACACTCGAATCATCAATGTCCAGAGCAATGAGACTCCCGGAAAGAATGTGATGCACTTTGTCATTGCGCACCGCTTTGGCCAAATCAACGAAGGTGCCTACGCACTCTGGGGACTGGACAATGCGAGCATGCGCATGGCGTTTGATTACGGTTTGACGGATCGCATCTGTTTGAGCGTTGCGCGAAGTACGTTTCAAAAAACATTTGAATCCTCTGTGAAGTTGAAATTGCTGCAGCAACAATCCGATGACAGCGTGCCGGTGGGCATCACCTTGTACGGAGTGACGATGGCAAGAGGTGATTCCGTTTACGCTGGAAGCTTGGAAAACAGAACATTCAACAATAGACTGAGCTACACCTATCAAGCCATCATCTCACGTAAATGGAATGAAAAGCTCAGCCTGGCCATTGTGCCTTCCTTTACGCATCGGAACCTCGTTGAATACCCCAATTATGAGCACGATCAGTGGACGATCGGAGGAGGCGGTCGGTACAAACTTGCGCAACGGATCAGCCTCAATTTTGAATACCACGTTTTACTCAACCCGTGGAAGGACGACATCAAAAACAGTCTTTCGATGGGAGTAGACATTGAGACTGGCGGGCATGTATTCCAATTGCACATCACAAATTCCCGCGGAATGTTCGAACGCGCATTTCTAACGGAGACCACGGGAGGTTGGCTGGACGGCGCTCTGTTCTTTGGATTTAATTTGAGCCGTGTTTTTGACTTTTGATCAAAATGGCATGAACTTTGGGAAGTAAATTGATATGATGATGAAATTACAATTGCCCCTGTTGATGTTGCTTGCCAGTTTGACCTCAAATGCCATTGGCTCTGCAGGCATCGTAATGACCAATGATTCGACTCGATCCAAGGAAAAACGTGAGAGCGAAGGTCACTGGGGAGGTCTTTCATTGAGCGCGGCCTCGATGGGGCAATTTCAAGGAAACCTCGAGGATTACTCTGCGACGTTGGGAGCGAGACCCGATTTGGGAATCATCACCAACGACGCCCTCGAAAGTTGGAGGCTGGAACTGAATCCGTTTGAGTACCGCCAGCGCATACTCGGAGAATTTGTAGGTTTCACGACTGGATTAGGCTTTGATTGGTGGCATTACGCTGTGGACAATTCGCACATCTTAATCCACGATGAAACCAACGATATCATCACTTCAGAATCCTTCAACCCCGACACAATAAACATCCAGAAAAACCAACTGAACGCTGTCTTTCTGCGCTTGCCACTGCTTGTGAGCGTTCGGACCGCTCGATCGGGGAGCAAAGGAATCCACGTCGAAGCGGGATTTGTAGGAGCCTACCTACTCGGTAACTCATACCAATATGAGGTCGAGCAAAACGGTTCGACTACCACAGTCAAAGAGAAAGACTTTCGTGTAAATCCGCTGCAAATCAATGCGCGTATCGGGGTGGGCTTCAAAAATGTGAGCTTGCTCGGCGAGGCCTCTCTCTTACCCTTCTTTGATGAAGTGCAGACCGACCAGCCTACCATGCACTCCTTTTCCCTTGGATTGCACTTTGCATTCAACGACTAGAATTGACTTGAATTGACGTCGTAAAAAATTTGCGACTGGAATTGGTCCTTCGTTCAGCGCATTAACATGAAAGAACCTCGCAAGGTTTCTTTCCCGGGAACAGTCAAAACATAGTAGTAGGTTCCTTCCGCTACACCTTCTGCCCTCCAATTGTTTCCATAGTCAAATTTCTCATAAACGAGTCCTCCCCAACGATCAAAAATGGTCAGACGATTGCCTGGAAACGACTGCAAATATTCAAATACCAAAAGGTCGTTGATGTCATCCCCATTCGGTGAGAAAACGTTGACGACCTCAATGTCACAACCCACCACGTCCAACTGAACTTGTTCAGTGTCGCCGCAAAGACCTTCGAGTAAGTGGGTGACCTCCAACAATCCAACGCCGGCTGCCATCAAATCAATGGTGCCTGACTCTGAGATGCAACCGTCACAATTGGCACTCCAAACTCCACCAGGCCATTCCACTCCAGGCTGAAGATCTTCCAAAGCCAAGCACACCCAATCGGGCAGATTCACCACTGCATCCCTTTGCGGGAGCACGGTCACTTCCATTGCATCTTCATCGCTGCAAACGTCATTGACGGTGTAAACCAATTCGTACGTCCCTGCCCCAACCGCCGGATCAAATTCGTTTCCGACCAAACATCCATTGCAATCAGAAGACCAAACACCGCCCGCTTCTAGTGACTCTAGTGCTTCCAAATCACCCGATTCGCACAAATCTGGCAATGGGACCACAGTAGCATCTACCGCTGCAGATATTTGAACCGCTCCTTCAATCGATTGGCTGCAAGGGTGATCAAACGTATAACTCACGTTGATGACGCCCAAATCATTGGCCGCAAATAAACCGGAATTTTCGTTCAAAATACAGCTTGGGCAATCCGCTGAAGACCACTGGCCATCCGCTTCATCGGCATAGGAATCGGGAATATCAGCATCAAAGATGAATTCGAGTTCAACCTCGCTTCCCGCGCAGATAGGCTCCATAGCCTCGAAGGTACCCTCAAGCACCGGTCGCACATCCACGGTCCAATACGCCGTATCTGTGCAAGCTCCATTGGCAATGGTGTATTGCACGGGCAAGAGCCCAACAGGCGCTGATCCCACATCGAATACACCTGAAGAGTCCAAACAAAAGTCACATTGAGCCGACCAAACCCCTCCCTGAACATTGACGTTGAACTGATACTCATCATCGGTTTCGCAAACGCTCGCTGGAACATTCGACCCCGCAACGGCAACACTTTGGTTCACCGAAACCTGAATCTCATCACCTACAGGACAATACGAATCTGGGGTAAAGGTCACCGTGTAGGTGTCTGGCTGCATGCCTTGTGCATCGAATACCCCGGACAGCGAATCAATGCATCCTTGGCAATTTGAAGACCAATATCCGGGCACGTCCGCCACATAAACAGCAGAATCATCTTCACACAAAATTGAAGGGCCAACGATGCTACCTTCCAATAATTCGGACACTCCAACTTCAACCGCAGACACCCCCGGACATACCCCAAGCGTGGTAAATGTCACGGTGTTCAATCCGTCCTCAGCCGACTCTGCGAAAAACACCCCCGTATTCGCGATGATGCAGTCACCGCAACTCGCAGACCACACCCCGAAAGGCGGTGTGGCATTGAAATCGAAGATCTCATCGTCGCACAAGGCCTCAGAAGAAGCCGTAAAAAGTGGCTGAGGAGTCGCGCTGATGAATAGTTCTGCAGCTTCTACATCAGCGAAACATGAGCCGTCCAATGTGTGCGTGATTTGAAGCCAACCGCTCCCCGCAATCGCAGGATCAATGGTCAATGTTTCCGGGTCAAAACATCCGTCACAACTGACTTCCCAAGAACCTGAACCCTCCAAGGGCGCCAAGACAAAGGGATCACCGCCGCTGCAAATCGGAGTGTCCCACGCAAATTCGGCATTCACATCACTCACGGCAACAACCTCTAAGTCGTCAGAAACCACTTGGATGTAATCATCGAACGTCGGTGCTGGACCCATGTACTGATCGACGCAAAAAGTCGCCGTACCAGATTCTCCATCTTCTAGTGTAAATGTCTCAATCTCGTTGCCATCCGGATCGATGATGGTCAAGTTTGCTGAACCCCAACCATTTCCCCCAGTATCGAACATTTGGAGAGCATAGCAGCCGTTCTGAAGGCATACAGAACCATTGTATGGCGCACCATCAGCAAGAACCGTAGCCCCTGCTTCCGACACAATGGCCCAATCAATTTGATTGTTATTGGATCCTCCGCCAGCAGAGGAAACCACCACATCAAATTCAGTGCAAAACTCACCAACGGGCAATTGTGAGAACCAGCCTGTGACCGTCGTTGATTGTCCACTGCAAAAATCCAGCTGATCCCCAATGCCAAGGAACGTATCGCCTTCGTACCACAACGTCGTTCCCTCAACCACTTCACTGGACGCGAAACGCCATGCTTCGTTGTTCGCATTCCAATTGCCCGTATTGAATCCTTCGGGTGACAATCCTTGTGATCCCGTTGCGTTTTGGATTCCAACTGAAGCTTGAGCATTACCTGACCATGTGCCTGAGCATTGAGGTCGGCTTCCAATATAAACCTCGATGATATCGCTGCCCTCGTAAAGAACAATCTCAGCGCTCACTTCATTGTTGGTGCAAGCATACTGGCAAACCGCATTGTACGAAACTACGAACTCCCGGCAAGGGGCAATACCATACGTACCGAAGCGCACATCGCCGCAAAAAGTTGGATTCAAATCACTGTAAACACCCATGATGCTGTTCAACGGCATGTTCCCTCCTGGAATGTCTCCGGGTGGATTATACGGCGCATTCTCGCCAAGATCAAAGGAAATCCATCCATTGGGTGAAATGCGGCACTGGGTATAGTCGTTTCCGTAAAAATTAAACGTAAAGCCGAGCGGAACGTTTGTTGCAGCAGCAAAATCATCATCTCCGGTACTAATCGCAGCAGCCCCTTGATTGAAAGGATAAGGAAGTTCATAATCAATTTCATCTACTTCATAATCAGACCCACTCGCAGCAACGCTGGCAATGTTGGGTGAAAATAACGTGAGGCACGAATCTGTGCATGAAATCTCGACGTCGTCACCAATGTTGAAAGCCCCGAAGTTCGCGCACTGCCCAAATGCTTGCAAAAATGAAGAGACGAATACGAACATCACCATCGTCCGGATGCAACAATGCGCATCGAGAAACTTCTGCGATTTGAAACGACCGAAAGGCGTTCCAAGTGGTTGGGTGTTCAACGGTGCAGACATGTCAGAAGCACAGAGCATTAGTTTCATAGATTTAGAACCAAGAAAGCACTGCGCACGTTGCATCGCACATTGCTGAATATTCAGGGCCACTCATTCATCAGCTACACATCGAATCCTACTGCTCACTACAGCATGAACATCTCGAGGGTGAAACGTGTTTGAACCTTATAAACGAACAATATGAGATATTTCGCTGAAATAACTGTCATCGCCTCCGCGGCAATTGCCCTGATCATAGCTCTGAGCGCATGGAACATGACGAAGTCTGTAGAATCATTCACACCTCAAAAGCCCATGGAATCTTTTTACAGCCTCGAATCACAAACCATTGACGGTGAAAACTTCTCTTTCGAACAACTGAAAGGAAAGCGCGTTCTCATCGTCAATACAGCCTCCAAATGCGGCTTCACTGGCCAATACGAAGGACTTGAAAAATTGAACCAAAACACCAATTCAGATGAATTTGTAATCCTTGGCTTTCCGTGCAACAACTTCGGAGGTCAAGAGCCTGGAAGTTCTGAAGACATTGCGAGTTTTTGCTCCAAAAACTACGGAGTTACGTTCCAAATGATGAACAAAGTTGACGTCAAGGGAAACAATCAACACCCTGTCTATCAATGGCTCTGTCAGGCAGAAAAGAATGGTGTGAGCGACAACAAGGTGATGTGGAATTTCCATAAGTTCCTCATCAACGAGAACGGAGAACTCACCAGCTCACTTCGCAGCGGCGTCGGTCCGATGGACAACGAGATTTTCTCCTTCGCTCAAGGCAAGTAAGAACACAAACATTGGCTGCGTCTGGTTAACTTGCTGGCATGCAAGAATCAACCATAAACCAGTGGAGCCGACGCTTCTTTCTACTCGCTCTCGCTTTTTTTTCTCTCGGGCTTCATGCACAAACGGGCATCACCTCTCCTGCTGAATTCCTTGGATATGAATTGGGCACAAGGTTCACTCCCCACCACAAGGTTGCTCGCTACACAGAGCAATTGCATGGGGAAATCGAATCGTCGAGGCTAATTTCTTACGGCACGACTGCCGAAAACCGGCCTTTGCAGCTGCTCGTATTGTCTCATCCTGAGAACATGATCGACTTGGCCTCCTTCAAAACGCAACATATTAACCGCGTTCAAGGAGGGCCCGGCAGTGAAAAGTGGGATGACGTAGCCGTTGTCTGGCTCAGCTACAATGTTCATGGCAACGAAGCCGTTTGCACCGAAGCTGCATTGGCAGTGATGCACCGTGTGGCCACGGACGTAAGACGTGGAGCGGACTGGCTGAAACATGTCGTCGTTCTCATCGACCCCTGCTTGAATCCAGATGGCCACGACCGGTACACCAATTGGTTCAACCAATATGCTTCGCTGACACCCAATGCCGATCCTCTTGCCTACGAGCATGACGAGCCATGGCCAGGTGGACGACCGAATCATTACTTGTTTGATTTGAATCGTGATTGGGCTTGGCAGACCCAGTCCGAAAGCCAGATGCGGTCCAAAGTCTACCATGAGTGGATGCCCCATGTCCATTGTGATTATCACGAAATGGGTTACAATTCCCCCTACTATTTTGCTCCAGCAGCAGAACCCTTTCACGAATCGATTACAGACTGGCAAAGAGCCTTTCAAGAGGAGATTGGAAATGCTACAGCACAAAATTTTGACGCGCGCGGCCAACTGTATTACACTCGGGAGTCGTTTGATTTGCTCTACCCGAGTTATGGTGACACTTATCCCATCTACAATGGTTCCATTGGCATGACATACGAACAGGGAGGTAGCGGAAGCGCAGGTGTCTTGGTCCAGCAAAATTCAGGTGACTCTTTGAGCTTGGAACAACGCATTGAAAACCACGTTTCGAGCAGTTTTGAAGCGCTCTTCACCAGCGCTCGTCTCAGCTCCGAATTGGTGAATCAAATGTCAGAATTCTTTGATTTGAATCGGACCAAACCATCGGGTCGATTCCATGCTTATCACATTCCAATCAACGACCACAACCTATCACGTGCCAGACAATTGGTGACTTTCCTCGAAAGGCATAACATTGAGTGCGAAGCTGTAAAAGAGGATCAACGGATCTCACAGGCTTGGGAATATGGGACGGGTGAGACACGGACCGTTGTCGCTAGAAAGGGCGACTTACTCATCAATGCACACCAAACGCATTCAGGCATTCTCAATGTCTTATTTGACCCGGACCCCGTTTTGACTGATTCCTTGACCTACGACATCACAACATGGAGCATCCCCTACGCGTATGGACTCCGCACCTTCGGCCTTCAAGACCTCCCAATGGCACAGCCCTGGACCAATGAACACGAATTGCAAGAAGTAAAAATTGGCTACGGATGGGCCGTTCAGCGCTATGGAATCAATGACTCTCGATTTACAGCCCAAGCCATGAAAGCAGGCATCCGATTGAGAACAAACGCCGAGGCCATCGCATATGACAACATGTCGCTGAATCGCGGGAGTTTGCTCATTCTCAAATCAGATCAAAGCGCTGCTTCTGCCGAAAATTTGATGAATACACTGCAAGCACTTTCCGAAAGCTGCGAGGTTGAACTGATTCCATTGACTGGCGGTCATCCACTGAGCGGACCTGACATGGGGTCGGATGACATTTGGCTCTTAAAGTCACCCCGAGTGGCCTGCTTGTCTGGTGAAAGCGTCTCAAGCCTTGGCGCTGGTGAATCGTGGTGGCATTTTGAACAAGAGTTGGGCTATCCAATAACCATGCTCAATAATCGCACATCCACTCCGCAGGAATGGAAAGAATACGATGTACTGATCCTTCCCTCCGGTTGGTACGAATCAGCGAATGAAGACTGGCTTACCGAGCTGAGCCTTTGGATTCAGGGCGGCGGTCGTGCGATTGCTATTTCCAGCGCGTTGAATCTGTTTGCCGATCGCTCTGGCTGGGGGCTTCAACGTTTTGATGACGATGTCCAACAAATGCTTGCCAATGATCGAAGAGCAGAAGAACGCAAATCAGATCGTTCTGAGCCATTCAGCAACAGAAACCGCAACCGAGCAAAACGCACAGGAGATGGATCTGTCTACGCAATCTCCCTCGACCTCTCGCACCCCTTGGCTTGGGGATATTCCGACTCACCTTATTACACGCTGCGCTCATCTAGTCGCAGGTATGCAGCCTTAGAAAACGATTGGAACGTTGGTACTTACGGTACAAATTCCGAAGCCGTAAGCGGCTTTGTCGGAAGCCGTGCCAATCTCGACTTGGACGGCAGTCTCGTATTTGGAGTGTCTTCAATGGGTCAAGGATCCATCACCTACTTAGCCGACAACCCTTTGTTTCGGGGATTTTGGGAGAATGGAAAGCTGTTGTTCGACAACGCTGTGTTTTTCAATCAATATTGATCTCAAGGGCCGAACATTGGCTCATACAATTGAGCCACTTCACGCGACTTGAGACGGAGCGAGTGGCGGGCCTCCGCAGGCTCCAGAAGCTGAGCTTCGCTTCCCCACTGAAGCACCCAACGCAACAAAGATTCGTCTACGACCAGATCGATGGTAAAAATCACACCCCCACCTGACCTCTGCAAGCGCATGTCTTGGGAGGGATGAATGGGATCAACCATGAATCGGCTGGCCACATTTTCAGACAGCCAAATCTGCACCGACTCGGTGGACTGTTCTTTGGCATCGATTATTCCCGCACTCAACCCCATGCGTCGAGCAGCGTACTTAGACCAACTCCACTCCTTTATCTGCTGCAGAGATGCCGGAAATTGCGCCGTTACATCGTCAATTGATTCGATCGATTTGAGCGGCAAGAGCATTCTGAATCCATCCTGTGCTTCATCATCCCAAATCAACGTACCGAGCATCCACTCCTCACGCTGAAAGGTGAGCCATTCTGCCAGACAATTTGCATGGCTCAATGGCGCATCATGCCGCACTCGATAACCGAGACGTACAGGACTCGCCTTGGCTGCGGCCCTTGACAGCACAGGTAGCCATTTTCGACTGGCATCCGGCCAATGATAACCTTCGAAAACAGACGCCGCATCCACAGCATTCGTCTTTCGATTCTGAATTCGACTTTTCAAATCCTCGGGAAACAAATCAAAATGGACGCGCAAACGAGATTCTGCTTCCCACCACCATTCCTGTCCGTTGACGAAGCGAAAAGACTCGAGGTGCGTAAAAAGATCCTGCAAGGCCATGGCTTGTCTTGCCGAGAGCGCCGTGTTGCGGATGCTCATTTCAGGGCGTTCATAACGATAATGAGCTCTGCGATTGCGCGACATTTTTTTGACCTTGACATCAAACAGTGTTTGCATATCGACCAGATCTTTTTCCAAAGTCCGCATGGCAATGGGCTTGGTATGGACCGAGAACTCTGCTAATCGTTGATTGATTGCTTCAAGTAAATCTTCCTTGAACCAAGTTTCCTCGTCATCTGCATCCGCGCTTTTATTGGTCGCTCGAGACAGGCATTGATCAATGACGATGTAACGAAGGAACGCAAGGCGATGGTTAGAATTCATGACTCAGGCAAGGGTGTGTCGCAAAGTTGATGCGAACTTAGCCACTAAAAGCCTTTGTTCAGAATTGGGGTCTGCTAGAACTGCTTGGAACTACAAAAGGCTCGCACTCTGATTTTGGCTCGACTTGCTGCTGCTTCGAAGTCCATCCCATGCGTAAAACGACTCCTATCTGAATCTGAATGGATGGTGCATTCGTCGGTAAAACAATCGCTTCTGAAGATTGCCCGTTGTTTTCATCCCATGCAAATTCCGTCCAATTGAACATCCGATAGGAATCTGCTGCTGCCGTGACCAATAAAGGCCCAACATTGAGTGCAACGCTCATCCCAAGACTGGAGCCAAGCCCCTCCCGTGAACCGAACGTAAGCGCCGTTTTCATCCGCTTTCCCCATTGTTGATTCCAACTGCTTCTCCAACTCAAGGGCAGTCCATTTTTCTTTCTGATCATCACGCCCAATGATGGCTTCCAACTGACATTTGGCCACGGTGTGTACTCGGCTCCTAAACTCCAGGATGCACCCAAACGCGAATGAAAGGGTGTGGCATTTTCAGTCAAACCAACCGAAGCCTCAAGTTCTTCAGCGATTCCAATGGCCCAATCCTCCAGCGAATCTGAAGCCGTCTCCGTTGTCCAGTCCACTGCATCATTCCAATCCAAGCCGTTGAACTGCAGTGATGCAGGCAGTGTTGTGAAATTCTTCGTGTCTGTTTTCCAGTTGATTCTCCCCAAATCATTCACTTGCGTATAAAGCATCAAGTGAGGGCTCGCACGAAACTCACCACCGACATCAATCGCAAGACCACTTCCCACTCCTGTCACAAGTTCTTCTTCAATTCGCTGAATCGCTGCGTCATCCAATGTTCCGGAATCCAATAACTGGATCAACGGCCACATCCCACTCGATTGCAACACACCCTGACCTGAAAGCGTCCAATCCCAGGTCGTTTCATCGGTGTGCCAATTCAATTCTGAAATCGAAAGCTGCCCCTTTCGAATCCCACGCAAATAGTTCAACCGCAGGCCGGTTGACCATTTCTGGCTCCAATTCCTTTGCCATCCCATGTAAAAAGAACGACGATGCTCGACATTGACGCCTAAATCAGAAAAGTCTATGGCATTCTGCGCGAGCAAGTCAAAATTGGCGTTGCCCGTAAATGGGAGGCGCAACAAATCAGACGATAAATGCAGCGACGCATGGACAACTTCGCGAATGCCGCCATGCACAAAAGATCTTTTGTTTTTGAAGAATTTGCCGAACTGGATCAGATCTGTTTGAATATCAATCGCCAAACGATTCGGATTTTCCCAAGCCAAAAATATCTCGTCTAACTCAATTGTCGCCAAGTCATCATTGGCCGCTTGAGTCAACCAAGTTGCTGGATGGAAAACTGTGTTGGAAAGGGATACAGACATGTTTCCTAACCCGGGTAACGCCAAATAGCCGAATGTTGGTTGGCTCGCGATTTGCATCTCGATATGCTGCGGCGCAAAATCATTGAAGGCCAAGCTGTGCGCATGCTGCGCTTGAACTTGAGGCCCAAACCAAAGGCAAATCAATGCTACACCCATGTGATAAAAGAGTCGCTTCATCATGGTGTGAGGGATATGGCACAGCTGACGCGTGCTGATAACTTTAACTCAATTTCATCTTCTGGAAAAAACCGCACTGAACTTTCGTTTTGAGCATCCGGAGTGCCTAAAGAAAGTGCGACCTCGATGCCCTGACAATCCATACTCAATAGCTCCGCTGCTTGGTCTTGAGACAAAACCAAGTCCATGACGGTCTGAGTACTTTCAATCACACGGCCATAATTCAAATCAACCGATGGAATGGAGTGATCAATTCCACCCGCGGAAATGTGAAATGCATCAGGAGCATTGAACTGGTGCAGGCTGTCAATTGCGACGTCATTTCCATCGAGAAAAGCAACTTTCAAATCCATGCCCAACGGCCACCCATTGTTCGCGATGAACCTGAGCGTAACGGACTCAACATCTTGCCAATCCAGAGGCGGATTGATAGCAGCATTGAGTTCTTGAGAAATCGATTCACGTATGGTGTCCTTCCACGTCAAACCTCTGCCCCATCCCATCAGCGGGACTTCCAATGCCCCTTGAATTTCCAACGCACTCTCATTTGTCAAAAAATTGGAACCTTCACTATCCGGATTGAGAAGCAGTACCCCCCCCAGAATGACACTGTCAGGTTTCAACTCCATGGCTTCAGTCAAAGTCGGAATCGTTCCTGAGTTGTCAATCACATGAGTCGTTTCGGCCCATGAACCGACTGAATTTGCAGCTGCGAGAACAGGGAAGTTCGTGATGTCTGTTCCGCCTATGTCCCAAGTTTCAAGATTGGAAACGAATGCAAATTCATCCCATTGAATCCCAATGGGAATCCCACTGGAATTTCGAGCGTTCAATCGAATCCGAGGATCGGCGAAATGCAGTTGATCTGGATTCCATTGTTCCAGCAATGGCATAGCCTGGACAACATTGAAATCAACAGTCGTTTGAGAGCCAAATTTGCCAAATGCACCCGAAACGCTCACATCTTGCCATTCGACTTCAATGGAAATTGCAGCACTTTCGTCGACCTCATCACCCGTTGACTCCAAAACAACGTCCCACTCGCACATCACCTCAATACCAGCATTGCTAGTAAAAATCCCGCGAACATCGGCTGTGTTCACCACGGCCGACCCTTCCAAAGGCAACTGACCATCGTATTCCATATCCACGTTCAAAACAATGGGGCTTCCTCCAGCTAAAAGATTCGTGCAAATCAATTGGATGCTTTGATTCATTGGGATATCAGAAATGATGAATACCGAAAGAACCCCTTGGTCGACCCAAAGTGAGTCCACAGAATCCATTGTGGGCAATTCAAATCCCCATGCTGTTTCATAACCCAAACTCAATTGTTGGGCTTCCGGGAGATTACTCAGCGTTTGTGCTGTCGACTCATCCAATTCAAAAACCTCATCAAGCGCTTCATTGATCAATGGTAGCTCACAAGGCTGAGACTCTAAGAGATCGAATGGCTGAACGAACATAGCCGAGCCAGAAGCTTCGTCAATTTCCCAGTCCACACTATCGACCTGATTGAGTACCTGCTGGACGGTCCAAATGCCAGAACCTAGAGAAAGAGCAAATGCGGGACTGGCATCACCTGAAACGGACACGTCCTCTCCAAGCTCGAAACGCCGTTCGATGCAACCCGAGTTGCATGCGACCATGACAAGCGCGACGCACATCGGATTCAAGAAAGAATGCAGCGGATGTTTGGGGAAATTTTTCATGGGAATACCCTTGAAAAACGTTTACGCAAGATTA
>CBFIEJ010000046.1:0-5503 GCA_965661575.1 uncultured Flavobacteriales bacterium
CGAGACTTACTGAAGAAGTACGCCTCTGGCAAAAGGGTGCTCAACGTATTTAGCTACACCGGAGGTTTTTCTGTCACAGCCCTGCTGGGGGGTGCCACACAGGTAGATAGCCTTGATAGTTCGGCTCGTGCCCTGGAATTGGCCCATTCCAATGCCAAAGCAAATGGCTTTGACTCTCCGATGCACGGGTGCATCGAAGCAGACGCTATGGATTATTTAAAGGCAGGCGTCGCCGATTATGACATTGTTGTTTTAGACCCTCCAGCGTTTGCAAAAAGTGTTTCTGCAAGGCACAAAGCCGTCCAAGGGTACAAAAGAATCAATTCAAGAGCCTTGGAGTCCATGAAGAAAGGAAGTTTGCTCTTTACTTTTTCTTGCTCTCAAGCGGTCGACGACCGCCTGTTTACCCATACCATCATTTCGGCGGCAATACAGGCGGGACGTGAGGTGCAAATTCTACACCGCTTGCATCAGCCACCAGATCATCCGGTGAGCGCTTTCCATCCTGAAGGAGCTTATCTGAAAGGTCTGGTGCTCAGAGTCAACTGATGCTCAGAGTCAACTGATGCAATGAGCCTTCAACGTTAAGGGTCGAGCTGATCAACCTCCCAAGTTGAATTCGGATGGTCTTGCAGCTGATACCTCCATCTGTTATGCAACCGACTCGGTCGACCTTGCCAGAATTCAATGGATTGAATGGCAATGTCATAGCCTCCCCAAAAATCAGGCCGCGGAATGGACTCCGTGTCTTCAAAGCGGCGAACGGTCAGCTGCACTCGTTCCTCAATCTTGGGAGATACGTTGACCGCACTTTGCTGAGATGTCCACGCACCTTCTTGGCTACCACGTGGTCTAGAAGCGAAGTAATCGTCGCTCACCTCAGCGGTGCAACGCGAGGCAGTGCCTACGATGCGAACCTGTCGTTCCCAGTCTCGCCAGAAGAAATTGACGCAAACGTTCGAATTAGCTTCAATTTCTTGGCCTTTTTGAGAATGATAATTTGTAAAAAATCGAATACCCGTGTTTGTAATCGATCTCAACAGCACGATTCGTGAGCTTGGTCTACCCGACGCATCAACGGTTGATAAGCACATCGCATTGTAGTCACTAGCGTCTGTTGTGGCGGCATCGGCCAACCAACTTTCAAGCAACTCAATGGGGCTTTGTGGCAAGTCACCTGCTGTGAGTTCTTGCTTCCGGTAATCCTTCCGGATTTTTTGAACGTTTGAATCCATGGTGGAATTGGAGAGGTACGTGTTTGTAACCTTTTACAAGGAAACGCAGTATAGGTTCAAAAATACTGAATCATGAGAAACCTTATTGTGAGCTACCGCAAGTTGCCAGAACAAATCGTGAATACTTTGCAACTGAAGTACCCTGATGGATTTGAACACGACACCTTCGAATTTGAATTGCCCGGTAAGCAAATCATATGCAGAGCCTTACGGCTGACTGTAGATGAAGTGAATTATTTGATCAAACTCGAACAACGACCAAAGAGAACTGATTTTCTTTTGGACGAGGAATGGTGATCGCTCTGGCCTTCTGCCGCCTCAATGATTACATCTTCAACTCATAATCGCCATCCGCATTGATGGACCGCTCCCACAGGATGTCCCCCTCGGTAGACTTGACTTGAATTCGAAGAATGCGTTCCTTTCTCGCTCCTGAAATTTCAAGCATACCATAATTGCGATCTCCGACCATGGTGCCCTGCTCTCTCTTAGAGTTGGGCTCTTCTGAATGGTCATAACTGCCGCTTGTAAGCGGACTAACCGTTAGGTCATAAACCCAGTTTCCGTTTTCCAATTGCAATTTGGACAACTCACTATTGTGTCGATCACCTGTGAGAAAAACAACACCTTTGATGTTGAGTCTGTTGAGCTCGGCGAGCAGCCAGTCCCTTTCTTTTGGAAACTGCGCGAAATTCTCATAAATGGCGGCATCGCTGAGCACTTGGCTGCCTACAGCAATAAATTTAAAAGGGGCACGACTGTTTTTCAGGTTGTTCAGCAACCACTGCATCTGGGTTTTTCCAAGCATCTGACTGTGCTCCTCTCCCATCCAGTGATTCACTCGACGGGTTCTGTTGTCCAATAAAAAGAAGTCTACATCTCCATATTGAAATGTAGTTGCATTCAACTCTGGAGCACCATCAACGCCTCCCGAAGGATTGATCCAAAATGCATCGAAAACTTGTTTGGCCCAATTCTTTCTCGAATAGGAACCGTCACAATCGTTAGGGCCAAAGTCATGATCGTCCCAAATGGCGTAGTGAGCACCCTTTGCCATGAGCGTTTGTAGCTCAGGGGTCTGGCGTGTGTGATTGTAACGATGCACGTACCCCTCGACACTACCGAAGTCAACTTCTCTCAGGTAGACATTGTCTCCCAGCCAAACCATGGCGTCAAACGCGTCCTCCGCGATTGTCGTAAATATCTCGTAGTCCCCTCCGTAAGGCTTTCCAGGGCGGTCATAAATCGTTTCGTTGATATAAGCGCAGCTTCCCAAGGCAATGCGGACTGTAGGAGGATCCGTTCTGTATTGCCAAAGTGGTTGTGTATTCAATTGCAGGGTATCGGAAATGCGCGTACTGTTGTGTTGCACGTAGCATGAATAAACACTTCCCGGTTCAAGTCCATGCAACTGACAACGATAATTACCGGATATCTCGAGCTCGTTAGCCTGAAATGATGCGACGTAGGTTCCTAAAGAATCAAGCACTACGGCTTCGGGTTGTTCTTCAGAAAAGCCGACGGCTTGAAACCAAACAGCAGCTCCTCTCATCGTCACATCACCAAGGAAGGGCGTGCTGTTTAGTTTGGGCGGTGTATCCTCGATACAACCTGTTGCCATAGCGAGAATTGAGCACAAGAAAAAGAAGGCGAATTGGTGGTTATAGTGCATACTGCGAAAGTACTACACTAAGCGCATGGCTATAATATCTTAGAAACAAAAAAAGGGACCCCGAGGGGTCCCTTTCAAATTCTTTGGTTGAGCGATTAGTGCGCTACAACAATGTTTTGTGCATCGCTAAAGTTAGCATGCTTAACAGCAACAGTGTAGTTACCCGCAGCCAAGTCGTGCTTGACAACGATGCGGTTACCGCCGATGATATTTTCTTGTGCTACCTCTTGTGAGATGATTGATTTTCCAGTCATGTCAGTAACCTCAAGAACGATGTTTTCACCGCCCAAGTTCAATTCACGATCGAACTTCACGCTGAACGTGCTTTCGAAAACTGGGTTCGGGAAGATGTTCCATTCAGTAGTGTTGTCAATGTTTGACAAACCGTGAGATGGTCCGTTGTTCTCGCCGAAGCAAGAGCCGTCATCGTAAGAAGCGTCAGTGTTGTAGTTTGCAGCGTTTGCATTCGTGCAACCGAAGACTTGCGCATCAGTTGAAGAGAATGTCAAATCGTATGCGCGCCATGCAGCACCTTCTGCGTCCCAACCTTGTAGGTTCAAGATGCCAGTTGCTGTTCCGTCTGTTGTCAATTGCATCAACAATACGCGGTCACCCGCAGCCGTTGCAGCTTGCACATCCGTAGGAACAACAAACCAAGCGCCGTCTGTAACTGTAAGTTCAGAACCGCTCAAGAAAGAGTTGTAGTCAACGCCTACAGTCCACAAGTTGTTGTTTGTGCTGTTAGACGCTCCAATGGTTACCCAGCTATCATACTCGAGTGATCCATCAAGAGCAACGATCTGCTCATTAACGTCCAATGACGAAAAGCTACCATACTGGTGCTGGTAAAAGTTGCCAGTAGTACTTAAGTTCAACAAGTGTTCTCCGTCAGCGAAGACAGCGTGCAACGAATGCTCGGCTGAGGGCAGAACAGCGTACACTCGGTACGTGTTTCCTTCAACCTGGCCGCCATTGTCTACGGCTTCGACGACTAGCTCAACATTGCTAGCACTCGCACCGAAAGCGAGAAAAGAGGCCGCAGCCAGTGTGAAAAGGTTCTTCATTTCAATGAATTATTAGATGTTTCTTGGTCAAGATTTGATGTCTGTTGAGGCTAAGATATGACAAACCTTCCTTATTCCCAAAATTATTTTATCGAAGTTAATAAAAAGTTCATAGACGAAAGATGCGTCCTCAGCGACTTAGACGAATATAAAAAGAAACGTAGACATTGGCAAGCGTTTCAAGCATTCCTCATGTGCTTCATCTCTATACACTTATAAATACGCCTTCGTTAATTCATTCAGGTGATTGCATTCACTGACGGATACCTTCCTCTTATATTCGCTAACATATAACGACACATGAATAGCTTATGGAGCCGACTCTCTTACAACACTTCGTGCATGGCCAATGGCAGACGACGGACGAACAAAATCCTGTGGAAATTCGACACGCGATCAAAGGAAACGTTCACGCGCTTGCTTCTCGTGAAGAGTTAGACTGGAAGCAAGTTCTGGATTATGGGCGAAATGTGGGCAACCCCGCGTTGCGGTCCATGACCTTCCAGGAGCGTGGGCGCATGCTGAAAGCTCTTGCTTTGCACCTGCACGCTCAAAAGGAACGGTTTTACCAGATGAGTGAGGCCACTGGTGCAACTCGGGTTGATTCATGGATTGACATTGAGGGGGGAATAGGTAACTTATTCAGTTATGCCAGCTTACGTCGCCAGTTCGGCGATCAACCTTTTGCACTTGACGGGGATGCTATTGGCCTGAGTAAGGGAGGGAGTTTTGTAGCCAATCACTTGCTCGTCCCGAAGCAAGGAGTTGCTGTGCACATCAATGCTTATAACTTTCCTGTTTGGGGCATGCTGGAAAAGGTAGCTGTCAACTGGCTTGCGGGTGTACCTGCCATCGTTAAGCCAGCCACAGCAACTAGTTTTCTCACTGAGTGTGTAGTACGAGAAATCATTGCTTCCAAAATCCTTCCTCCAGGAGCCATTCAACTGATCTGCGGACCAGCGCGCGAGTTGCTCAGCCATGTGGATGAACGGGACGTCGTGACATTTACCGGTTCAGCTTCAACAGGAATGAAGTTGAGGGCACACCCCAACCTCAACGCACACTCGGTCCCATTTAACATGGAAGCCGATTCGCTGAACTCTTGCATTTTGGGCAATCATGTAAAACCGGGTGACGCAGAATTTGACCTTTTCATCAAGGAAGTGCGGAAGGAGATGACCATAAAGTGTGGGCAAAAGTGCACGGCAGTGCGCAGAATTTTTGCCCCAGAACACCTCATGGATGATGTGCAAACCGCATTGATTGGTGCGCTGTCGAAGTCCACGAAGGGTGACCCAAGTGTCGAAGGAGTGCGCATGGGGGCTTTGGTGAATGCAGAGCAAAAGGAAGAAGTGATGAGCCAAGTCCGAGAACTTGAGTCAGAAGCTGAATGCGTGTTTAGAGACGAATCTGAGCCGATGGGTGATGTCGACCCTGCTGCCTTTATGGGGCCGGTTCTCTTGAGGATGGATGATCCAGATCATGCCACTCGATGTCATGACGTCGAGGCTTTCGGGCCAGTGAGTACATTG
>CBFIEJ010000046.1:5513-16325 GCA_965661575.1 uncultured Flavobacteriales bacterium
GATGGACCATGCGATTGAGCTGACGAATCGAGGTAAAGGCTCGTTGTGCTGTTCACTGATAAGCCACAATTCGATAGAAGCCAAGCATTTTGTGATGGGAACCGCTGTGATGCACGGCAGAATCTTAGTTTTGGATCGTGAATGCGCCAAAGAATCCACGGGGCATGGCTCCCCTCTGCCCCTGCTTGTTCACGGCGGACCTGGGCGTGCTGGTGGCGGAGAGGAAATGGGAGGACTTCGAGGCGTTCGACATTACATGCAACGCACGGCACTTCAAGGCTCTCCAACCATGCTCTCGGAAATCACACAGTTATACCATGCCGGCGGCAGGCAAACGGAGGCTCAGCCTCATCTGTTCCAGCAGTATTTTGAAGAGCTTGTGGTTGGGCATACCGTTACAACCGCAAAACACACAATCACAGAAGCAGATATCGTAAACTTCGCGAATGTGAGTGGTGACCACTTCTATGCTCATGTCGATGAGACGAGTTTGGACGGCACCATATTTGAAAAACGTGTGGCTCATGGTTATTATCTTTTGAGCAAGGCTGCGGGATTGTTTGTCGACCCGAAGAAGGGCCCCGTTTTGCTCAATTACGGCGTTGAAGAAGCACGATTCACGAAGCCTGTTTACCCCGGGGCCACCGTTGGTGTGAGGCTCACGGTTAAGGAAAAGGTGGAACAAGAAAAACGATCTGATGATGACATTAAAAAAGGCATCGTCCGTTTTTTCGTTGACATGTATGATGAAGAAGGGGAAAGCGTGGCGATTGCGACCATTTTAACAATGGTGAAATGCCGCAACCAAGATTGATGCTGAGAAATGAACCACTAAAGATTGACCAGAAGTCTTGATCATGAAAATACACTTGTTCGGTCTCCTGATGCTTTGGTGCTCGATTATTTCGAGTCAAGAGGAGGTTTCTTCGAGAGAAACTGCCTTTTTATCTGGCGACCAGCTGCAAAGGGACTTGGATAGCTTGTCGAGCTGGATACTCCGCATGCATCCAGCCCCATTCGCTCATTGTTCTGAGCAAGACTGGTCGAAACAATTGGCCAAAAGCAAACGCATGGTTTTAGGGGGCGGCAACTTGTACAAGGCAGCTAAGGCTTGCTCAGATTTAACCGGAATACTAAAGGACAGTCATACCGGCATTTCTTTGCAACATTTCGCGAATTCTCTGGCCAACTTGAATGGTCAAATCCCGCTTGAAGTTGCAACGGTTGAAAACAAGACGGTCGTTGTCAAAGATTGGAGGCAAACTGTAATGCCCGGATCAATCGTAGAATCCATCGGAGGACTTGACTCAAGATCGATCCTTGGCATGTCCATGTCGCTCATTTCTCAAGAAGGTGAGGCCGTGCTTTCGAGATTGCGTATGGCTGATAAATTGTGGAATGATCTCGTTCCATTTGCGCTTGGAGCAGCCGCTGGAGATCGGATTCCATTTGTTTTGAATCAACCATTTCAAGATGAAACGATGTTGCCCGTGCTCACGAGAGAGGAAATGGTGCTTTTGAAAGGAAATGGTTCAGAGCCTGAAATCGCATGGCACTGGCTAGAAGATTTTTCCGATGTGGTCCACCTCCGCATTCGCTCGTTTCATCCCGAACAATTACGGCAATTCAAACACGAATTAAAACAATGTTTCACAGCCATTCATTCCTGGGAGAAACAGCACGGTCGCCCCATTGCTGGACTGATTCTGGATCTTCGCCAAAATTCTGGGGGACACATCGCTGTGATGGCTGAAGTTCTTCGCTATCTATCCTCAGAACCTACGCGCATTCCGTTTGGTGCGCAAATCAAGCATAGTCCCGAGGCTCGGGCTCAACTTATGCGCCCCACCTTGGGTCGATCATTCATCCCCTTGGGGTACCAGAGAAATTTCAAGCATTTGAATCAGACTTTGAGAAATCGGAAGGCAGAGAGCATGACGTTTGTGCCTTTTGAATCGGCCATTGCACCTAGAAAACGCTTGAACTATGATGGGCCTGCAATCATGTTGCTCGATGGTTTGTCGGCTTCTGCTTCTGTATCGCTTGCTGCTTGGTTCGTTCGTTCTGGTCGAGGCATGACCATCGGCGAACCTCCCATGGGAAGTATCAGTGGGACTTTTGGTAATCCTATCCGCTTGACTTTACCTGAGTCTGGCATTCAGATGAATGTGGCGACGGCGCGCTATTACACAGAGGCCCCTATCCGTTGGGAAACCCGTCCTCTTCTCCCCGATTTCCCCGTTACAAAAACCATTGAGGATTATGTTTTTGATCGCGATCCGTTTATCGAAAAGGCGATCGAGTACTTACGTGACACTCCCTAGATTTTGACATGCTTAATTTTCGCTTCATGTATTTCATTCGAAAAGGTTATCCAGCAGAAACATTGGTCTGTTTTTTGTCGCTGGTATTGGTGTTCCTCAGCGGGTGTGCGGAGAACGAACTCCAACCCTTGCACCAAGAAGTAAACCCATTCATCGGAACAGGCGGTCATGGCCATACTTATCCGGGGGCAACCACTCCCTTTGGAATGGTGCAATTGAGTCCGGACACTCGCCTCACAGGCTGGGATGGATGCGGTGGATATCACTATTCTGACACGGCCATTTATGGATTCAGTCACACGCATCTTCAAGGCACTGGCGTTTCGGATTACGGAGACATTTTATTCATGCCTTGCACGCAGTTCAAAGAAAACGAACGGTCTTGGCCGGATCGTTATAAGAGCCGTTTCTCTCATGACCGCGAAGAAGCGAGTGCAGGACATTATCAAGTAGATTTATTGGATCATGGAATTCGCGTTGATCTCACCGCCACATCACGTGTCGGAATTCACAGGTATCAATTGGAGCAACCTGACACGCTAACCTTGATCGTAGATATGAACCATCGCGATGAACTGGTTCACTACAGCATCTACCCCATTGACGACACCACTCTTGTTGGTCATCGCGTTTCGGACAATTGGGCGCAAGAACAGCACGTATACTTCGCTGCGCGTTTTGATCGAACTTTTGAATGGCGGGACCAGCTGTCTGAAGTTCGTGACCAAGGCCTCGACGCAAATGGAGTGCTGCGCCAAGAGATGGAATTTGTTCCTGTTTTCGCTTGTGACTTCGGGATCGTCGATGAATTGAATGCACGCGTCGCGCTGAGTTTTGTCAGCATTGAGGGTGCCATCAAGAACCTCGAAGCCGAGGCCAAGCTTTCGGATTTTGAGCATTACAAGCACCTTGCTACTTCAAACTGGGATGAACAACTTTCCACGATGATGGTAGAAGGAGGCGATGAAGATGCGCGCAAAAAGTTTTACTCCTCTTTGTACCACTGTTTTACGACTCCAAACATCGCCAACGACGTAGACGGTCTATACCGCGGAACGGATTTGAACGTGCATGAGCTTTCGGAAGCCGAAGGTGACCACTACACTGTGTTTTCATTGTGGGACACCTACCGTGCGTTGCATCCACTGTTGAACTGGGTCGAACCTCAGCGCTCCAGAGATTTCATTCGTACAATGCTCAGAATGTATCAACAGGGCGGACAGCTCCCCGTTTGGGAACTCGCCGCAAATTACACCGGATGCATGATTGGCTATCACAGTGTCCCGGTCATTGCCGATGCCCTTTCGTGGGGGATCGACGATTTCGACCAAGACCTTGCGCTCAAGGCAATGCTGCAGGCAGCTGACAGCGCGCATCTCGGATTGCCTTCCTATGTCAAACGAGGTTACATCCCTCTGGACGAAGAGCATGAATCGGTATCAAAGACACTGGAATATGCATACGATGATGCTTGCATCGCTTCCTTTGCACGTCGGCTGTCACAATCTTCGAATGATGACCGCTCAGACATCTATCGCACCATTGCGAATCGCTTCGAAAATCGAGCGCTGTTCTATCGAAATCTGTTCAATTCGGAAACCGGATTCATCCAGCCCAAGCGCGGTGGTGCATGGCTTGCCAATTTCGAACCGCGTGAGGTCAATTTTAATTACACCGAAGCGAATGGTTGGCAATACAATTTCTACGTTCCGCATGACATCAATGGCCACATGAAATTGATGGGGGGTGCTGAACGATACGAATCACTTTTGGATAGCATGTTTGAGGGCACTAGTGAAACCACAGGAAGAAATCAGCCAGATATCACTGGAATGATCGGTCAATATGCACATGGCAATGAACCAAGTCATCACATGGCTTATCTCTATGCTTACACGGGCAATCACAAGAAGTCCACTAAACTCATTCATCAAATTCAAAAGAATCTCTATCGAAATGCACCTGACGGGCTTTCAGGAAATGAGGATTGTGGCCAAATGAGCGCGTGGCACGTGTGGAGCGCATTGGGCATGTACCCCGTTTGTCCAGGCTCAGACCAATTGGTAGCGGGAATCCCTTCATTCCAATCCATAATGGTGAAGCCAAAACCAATGGCCAATGCGAAGGAGGCGATCAAAGAACTCCGGATTAAACGCAAAGGTGATGGCCTTACCGTCAACGAAATTGAAGTGTCATCTTCGGCTTCCCCTTCTTCAGTCCTGCAATTGTCCAGTTGGTTCGATAAGTCACAAATCCAGAAAGGGGGAGACATTCAGTTCAACACTGGAAATGATACAGAAAGCGCCTTTGGGACCTCTATCGATTCGCGACCATCTGAATTGTGGACAGACGAAGAATTTGTTGGTGTTCCGGTCATTGAAGCCCCGATGACCTTTCGTTCTGTCAAGCATGATGTTCCTCTTCTGCCGAATGCAAAGGGTGCTTCTATCCAGTACCAAGTGGCGAATTCAATGGGCCTTGGTCCACATCAAGAATGGAACGACTACAGTGAGCCCCTGAGCATTGAAGGGGACGCGGAGATATGGGCTCGAAGTGTCGCTACATCGGGACGAACTTCCAGTGCTGTCGTTCATCAAATTCGTCGCATCAGTCACGATTGGACGTTGAACCTTCAAACTTCCTTCGACCCACAATATGCCGCAAGTGGAAACAATGCTTTGATCGACGGAATCAGCGGTCCACCTCATTATCAAACGGGCGATTGGCAGGGATTTTGGGGTGAAGACATCCAAGGTGTCATTGACTTGAAAAGTGTGAAGCATGTTCAGCATTTTGAAGTTGGAGCGTTGAGGGACATTCGTCCTTGGATTTTTCTACCGCGAGAGGTCCAAGTAGACGTGTCCGTCGACTCCGTAAATTGGCAACCGTTTGGAAAAGGCATTGTTGGACACGAAGTAGCCAACGATCAAGAAGCGGCAATCGTGCATCGCTTTCGACTAGAAGGTTCCGAGGAGGCACGCTTTTTACGCTTCAATGTCAGTAATTTCGGCCCATTGCCGGAAGAACATCTCGGAGCTGGACACCCCAGTTGGGTTTTTCTTGACGAAATTCGACTGAGCGTTTACTGAGCATCTCAGTTTCAAATTGCAAACACCGACCGTATGTCCACTGAACAGCTATTGAAAGAAGGCCTTGCGCAGACAACGCTCCATCCACTCAACTTGAGGGTGAAGAGTGCCTCTGGGGTCATGATTCAGATGGAAGACGGGCGTGAAGTCATCGATTTCATTTCTGGCATTGGTGTGAGTTCTTTTGGCCACGGCCATCCGGCCATTAATGCCGCGTTGAAGCGTCAGATTGATCTTCATCTTCACGTGATGGTTTATGGTGAGATGCGACAGGAAACACAGGATTTGGCGGCCGTCGAATTGTGTTCCCTGCTGCCTTCATCGCTAGACGCGGTTTATTTTGTGAATTCAGGCGCAGAAGCAATTGACGGTGCATTGAAGTTGGCAAGAAGTTCGACAGGACGGAGTAAGATCATTGCCGTTGAAGGTGGCTACCATGGCAACACCTTTGGAGCGCTAAGCGTGAGTTCCAATCAATCGAGAAAGGCACCCTTCGAACCGTTGATCCCCGAAATCAATTTCATTTCTTGGAACAACCCCACTGACCTAGGAGTCATTGATGAAAGCATTGCCGCTGTCATTGTCGAAACAGTTCAGGGCGATGCAGGAATTCGAATTCCAGATGCTCTTTGGCTTCAAAATCTTCGTCGAGTTTGTTCTGAAAAAGGAGTCTTGTTAATCCTAGATGAAATCCAGTGCGGAATGGGAAGAACCGGACGGCCCTTTGCCTTTGAACATTTCGATGTCATCCCCGATATCTTATGCTTGGGCAAGGCCTTGGGTGGAGGCTTGCCAATGGGCGCCTTTGTGAGTTCAAGGGAATTGATGAGGCAATTTGCAACATCTCCTGCATTGAGTCACATCACTACATTTGGGGGGCATCCCCTGCCCTGCGCCTCCGCAGCTGCAGCCTTATCACTTTTGAGCGAGATCGATTTCGAAAATATTGAGCTGTTTGCGCAACAATTTGAATATCGAGTAGCGCAGCACGACCTTGTTCAACAAGTCAGACGTCTTGGGGCTTTCATCGCTGTTGAATTGCGTGACGCAGAAGCTGTTGAGTTCTGTGTCCAGCATGCGTTAAGCCACGGACTCTTGATCTATTTCTTTTTGAGCACGCCAAATGCCTTTCGGGTTGCTCCTCCCCTCATCATGGATGGTGCAACATGGACCAAAGCAACCGATATACTCTGTCACACATTGGATGCTTGCGCAGCCGCAAAGGCGTCTGAGTGATCTTCTAAAAAAGCGACCATCCGATCAATAGAACGCTTTGCTTCCGGCAGGATGTCAGGAAACAATTGCCAGGCATGGAGAGCGGATTCTTCTATTCGGAATTCAAACGGAATATTTTGAGCTCTCAACTTCTTTGCAAGCATTTCGGAATCCGACCAAAGGTATTCCGCGCGCGAAGCTTCCAGATAAACGGGCGGCCATTGTTTAAGTGACGATAAAATTGGAGAGGCCTTGGGGTCGTTCGGAGAATGACCTTGAAGGTAGTGTGTGGCGTATTCCAACATGTCCAGTCGTTCAAACGGACTCCAGTTGGATTGATCCAACTCATTGCTTTTTGACGATGGCCGCAAATCAACCCATGGCGAGAGCAGCAGAATTCCAGCAGGTCTTTTCTCCTTGCAATCAATGATTTCGTTCAACAACGATGCGGCAATATTGGCGCCTGCCGAGTCTCCCATCAGCCAAATTGGGCCATCCCGACGTGCGAGAGCCTTGTAACACTGCATCAACTCATCAAGTGCCAGCGGAAATGCATGTTCCGGCGCAAGGCTATAATCTGGGATAAAGATGTCTGTTGCGCTTCTTTTAGCCAGCGAAGTTGCGAGGGCGCGATGCGTTCTAGCCGATCCAAAAGCAAATCCACCGCCATGAACCATCAAGATGACGCCAGCCTTCTTACGGCTTTGTGATGATCGTGGAGCGTAATGAATTCGAGCAGAAGAGATGCCTCCCAATTTCACATGTTCAAACGTAATTCCAAACTGCCCTGGATATAGACGTGAGAGACCATCGAGGGATAGTCGAATTTGCTCCGGAGTCATTTTTATGACGTCCCTTCTCCAACTGCGCCCAAGTTGATGCGTGATACTGATGAAACGCTCGGGGATGTTCCACAATGATGGAGGCAATTCAGGCATGGTTCATTGCTTCTTGGTGATGGATTGAAAAACGGGATACCGATTGACCGTACCCTCGTAATGTACCGAGTTTAAGTATAGCCAGTTCAATTGCGCTCTGCTATTGCTCGCAAGTTCGTTGTTTTCTTGCTTTTCGAGCTCAAAACGTTTCCTCAGCCCATCGTCAGACTGCAGCATTTCAAGGGCGGTTTCTTCAAACACGTAACTGCTAAAATATTCCTTCTGCTGCATGGCACTGTCAAAAAAATTCCATGTAAAAAAAGAATCATGGCCACGAGGGTCCAGCGTCTCGACCAAGTACCTGGCCGATTCCTGATTGGTTTTCACGATCCAATCACCTTTGAAGAGCCGCACAGACTCAATGCGAAAGTCGATGGAGTCCAGTCGGTTAACATGATGCCCCTCGTAAGGCAAACTCATGGGGTCGAAGCCACGGATGTAGGTCACTTCAACTTCCATAATCGTATCCGATGGCAGTGCTGACATTTGGACACCGTTCTGCTTGCAACGCTCAACCACTTCTCTCCAAGCCTGAGGTATGACATAAAACTCAGGAACGGTTGCAGATTCATCGGCGAGGTAATGGTTGAAATATGGAATGTCTCTCTCCCAAGTCGATTCCTGATCATATCGCAATCGAATGTCGCCTGTCACCTGGCTCACCTCCCTTCTGGCCTCATAGCCCCGGAAAGGAATCAAAGTGGAATCCTGCTGGTTCAGTTTCCAGTGCACGGGCAATGTTACAGCGTTTTCAATCCGTTCGCGTTCTGCGTTTCTGACCGTGATTATCTCTTGCGCATGCTCCACACTAAAATTCGCTATGCAATCGATCAATGTCATGGTTGCTGCCACTCGAACTGGAAATGGCTTCAACATGTGTGCTTCTGAAGTGAACCCTAGTGTGCCGAACAGAGCCGTATAGCCCGTGCTGTATCGTGGTGACTCGAGAAAATCAACGATTCCCGATTCAGGTGTTTGATTGCGCGTATTCACATAAGGGACAATCTCCTCACCTCTTTGTCGCATTGCTTTGAAAATATGCGGGACCATCACTTCCTCTAAAAAGGGGCCAATTACAGGCCCAATCTTGTCCGTTTGTGTCGTGATTAAAGTCATGGCATAGGGATAGTCTGCGCCATTGCTCGTGTGCGTATCGATGAATACGTCGGGGTCGATCGCATGAAATAATTGCACGAAAGCGCGTGCATTTCGACTGTCCATTTTTATAAAATCCCGATTGAGATCAAGGTTGCGAGCATTTCCTCTAAAGCCATATTCTTCAGGTCCATTTTGATTGGTACGTGTGCAACAATTTCGATTCAACGCTCCTCCAACGTTGTACATGGGAATCACAACAATGTCCATCTTGGAGAGCATCTGACTTCGCTTTTCATCATCGAACATCCAAGATTTCAACCATGATAAAGAGGCGTCAACACCGCAAGGCTCTCCGGGATGAATGGCGTTGTTGATCAGTAAACATGCTCTATTTCGATTGGATTCCCGCATCTCTCTGAGCTCAACAAGATTGGAAATGCCCTCTGCTTTTTGGCTGAAGACAAAGGCATGAATGGGACGTCCAACATCGCTCATGCCGACTTCAAACATCGCAGTGTGTTGCGTTTCGGTCGCGAAATCTTCAAACGCTTCAATCGTCTCTTGCCAAGTAGGCGAATAATTGTCAGTAGCACTCGTTTTGTCGGTTGGAATGCGCACCTGACCTCCAATGTTGCTTGAGACGAGAGCCATCAAAACAACATGCATGCATCTCTTTGCACAATTCAAGCCCCACGCTGAGCAGGGTCGAAGTTTCACTTTGGGGTATTTCATCAATTCGCTTTCAATGTTTGAACAAAAGTCGGAACTTTGCCCTATGATTCGGTTCACCCCACCATCAGAGGCGGAATTGGAAGTTGGGAAGATTCTTCTTTCCGAGCCTTTTCTGAGTGATGCCTACTTTGGTCGGAAAGCAATCTTGTTGTGCGAGCACAACGAAGAGGGCTCTTTTGGCTTTGTTCTGAATAATTTCGTGCAGGTTGATCTCAATGAGTTGCTCGAAGAATTGCCCGAATGGGATGCCCGCATCAGTTTGGGAGGGCCTGTGAAACACAGTAATCTTTACTACCTGCACACAAGACCAAATGCTCCAGGCGCAGTTGAAGTCATGGAAGGCTTGTACATGGGAGGAGATTTTGATTGGCTAAAGTCGGTGGTTGACGTTGGTGAGGTGAAGGAATCAGAGTTGAGATTTTTCATCGGATACGCTGGTTGGACACCAGGTCAACTTGAAGATGAAATCAAAAGCCATTCTTGGTTTGTGACAGAAACATCCATTGCAAACATCATGGATACGACCATGGATGAAGAATCCTTTTGGAAGCAACTCATCGAAGAGATGGGCACGGGGTTTGGTCACATAGCGAACGCGCCTTCTGACCCATCTTTGAACTGATTTCGTATTTTTTGGCCTTTTCACCATTCGATGACAACGCGATAGCCCGCGTGGTTTCGAACGTTAAGTGCGCTGCCATCTTCAAACAACAGGTACTGCCCCTTGATCCCCGTCAATCTACCTTTAATTTCGGACACCTTGTCCAATCGGATGCTTTTGATCTTTTCCGGATAAGATATTACGGGATAAGTAAATTCCAACGGGTCACTGACTTCGTCAAAAAAGCTCTCATAAGCCTCGCCAAGTGCTTCAAAGCATGCTTCTCTGCACGATTCCAGCGCTTCCAAATCGGCATGTACGGACTGCAACATCTTCCGATAATTTGTTTTGTCCGTCATGATTGATTTCAAGAGCACCTCCATTTCACCGGCAAGCTGGCGGTAAGGGACATTGGCAACTACAACAGCACCAACCGCCCCCTGATCATGCCAGCGGAACGGTCGATTGGTGGATCTGGTTACCCCAACCTTGAATCCGCTTGTTTGACTTACATAAACACAATGTGGCTGATTGTGATGAGCCTGCTCCCAATCAAAATCCCGCAAAGCCACACCTTCGTGTATTTTACTTAGTTCGGGTCGTAAAACGCTTTCCACCGCAGAAGGCGCATTGAGCCATGCATTGTAGCTCAATCCATCTCCAAATGCCTTGGAAATGAGCTTACCTGTGACGGTGCAATGAATTTCCTTTTGATACTTGACCGAAACTTCTTGGTCAATCAAAGCAACGATATCGAGCGATGGCAACTCCTCGAGGACGTCAGCTCCTGTCAATGCGTAGTGAACCTTTGCAGT
>CBFIEJ010000047.1:0-15462 GCA_965661575.1 uncultured Flavobacteriales bacterium
GTCCAATGGTTCAACTGAAGCGACGCTCTCAATCGGTGAATCGGGGAACTACAGTGTTATCGCGTATGATGCTGAAGGGTGTGCCGCGATATCAACGGTGGTCTCAGTAGAAGTATTGAATCTCACCACTCCTGAGATTGTGACCTCGGGTGCATTGACATTTTGTTCTGGGGGATCGGTGAGTCTCTCCTCAGGAACTACGGGTGATTATCTCTGGTCGAACGGTTCAGTTGATTCAGAAATCCTCGTTACGGAACCAGGAACATATTTTTTAATACTTACCGATTTGTGCGATAATCTGACCTTATCAGAAACGATTATCGTGGATGCAATTTCCAATCCAGAACCACCTATAATCAGTGGGTCGATGAATCCTGAATTTCCTGACTTCATATTTTTCGAGTCTTCTTCTGAGACAACTCATTGGTTTGATTCGGAAACGGCAGTTGAGGCTCTCGCAGTTGGTTCGAGCTATGAGTTGGATTCGCAAGTTTCGAATACGGTTTGGGTAGAGAATGTTTCAGTTGGGGATATTCAGCAGGCAGATGGAGGTCGAACGGATATGGGCGAAGGTCAGTACCATGACAATAGCATTCGTTGGTTGCTTTTTGACGCTTATGAAGACATTGTGATTCACAGTGTTGACGTGTTCGCTAACGAGGCGGGTCAGCGTGAGATTGGCGTTGTGGACAACAATGGTGAAATTATGGTCTCTGGTGCGTTTGACGTAGAAGAGGGGATGAACACAATCGTTCTTGACTTTGAGGTGGAACAGGGAAGCGATTACGGTTTGCGCTCATTGGATGATGATCCTCAGCTGTGGCGCGATGCACCTGACACAGATTTGAACTATCCCTACGCGATTGGTGATTTGGCGTCCATTACGCAAAGCACTGCAGGTGGAAATCTTGGCTACAACTACTATTACTTCTTCTACAACTGGGATGTTCGAACACCAGTAATTTCGTGTTCATCTGAGCGCTTAGAAACTACTTTTCTTTCGGACGGTTGCATGTATCCTTTGGCATTGAACTATTTGCCAAACGCAACAATTGATAATGGTAGTTGCTTGTTCCCTGGTTGTACCGATTCGGATGCGGGGAATTATAGTCCTATCGCCAATGTCGATGACGGCAGCTGCGGAGAAGGATGTGATCCAACAGATGACGCTGGCTGTAGCACTGATGCCAATAACGACGGCGTTGTGAATGTAACGGACTTGTTGTTGTTGCTGGGTGAATTTGGACTCGAATGTGAATGAAATATTCTCGATTCATGTCGTTCAGATGCTTGGCTTTCTAAACGCAAACACCTAAGTCACGATTGTTGCTGCAACAGACCACGTTGCGGTATTTGCTGATAGACCAGCAGCCAAAAAGCTTTTAGTAGATTGGGGAGTGACAAATTGTAAGGGCGCAGACTCAGTAACTCTTGGTGACGAGAACGATCGAGGATTCTGCTGAGCCTTGGGATTATCCAGGCAGTAGTGAAGAACTGGAAGCTTCAGAACACGAAATCGTACCCTTGAATCTTCATCTTTTGGTACTTCTCCTTATTGAAGGAGAAGAGCTGAGAGCCCTTATGTTGACCCGATGCTCGTCCGTCCGCTTTCCGTTCCAAATCAATGAGTAAAGTTGTCTTGAACAGTTTTTTTCGAAAATTCCGCTTGTCAAATGTCTTTCCAAGCGCTGTTTCGTAGAGGTTTTGCAATTGGCCTAGAGTGAATTCGTCAGGCAACAAACCAAACCCCACTGGACGTCTTTTGACGCGTCGCTTCAGACGCTCCTTCGCGTAAAGCACAATGTCATTGTGGTCAAATGCGAGATCGGGTACTTCAGAGAAGGGAACCCATTGCATGTCATTTTCATCCCAATTCGAAGCCTGAAAATCGCTCTTGCGAACCAACGCATAATGGGCCACATTGATCACGCGTCCTCCGGGATGACGAAACACCTTGCCGAAGGCCTGCAGCTGTTCAATCATGGTTGGATCTTCGTAGCCAAACAATTGCTTGAACATCTTTCGAGCGGACAACATCAATTCATCGTTCTCGTTGAGGTAGCGGCTGGGCAGAAACAGTGCTCCTTCGTACGGCGCTCGCTTGCTCTTCGCAAGCAATACTTGCAAATCGCTTCCATCAAATCCAAAGAGTACGAGGCTCGTAGACAGTGCAACCCCGAAATCGGGTTCTTCTTGGGGATATTGTAACATGTTTCAAAATTCGGGAAGTCGAAATCCGAGCCGTTTTCGGAACAAGAGCCAAAAGTACTTACCCGTCTAAGCACTTCCTAGTCATTCATTAACAAGCCAAATGGCTTTTGTGTTTATTGGCAATGCAATTTCACTCTGGAATGGAGCCGCTTCAGCAGGTGACCAAGAAACAAACCGCTGGATCCCGCCTTCATCGACGAGCATGTGAATGGATCCATCATTGCGTGAACGCATGCCGATGACGTCACCTTCAATGGGCAGTGTGCTGCCGCTGCTCACAGGACCAATGTCTTGGCGGCACAGTTGCGCGCCGCGCACGAAGACCGCTTGGTCCTCGCCAATTCCTGCAGAGGTGTATTCATTGTCATCGATGGAACCGCTGCCAATGAGGCCACACAGATCTTCCATGTTGCCTGTTGTCACATCGATCAAGGTAAGACCTCCCGTTTCACTGATGACGAAAATGGTACCCGTGCTGCTTGACGTTTGCGCTGGGACAGCACCAAATCCCTGCGGTTCTGCCGCCAAATTGATGATGGGTCCTGTTGCGCCTGTGATAAAATTCCATGACCGCAATCGGTGGGCAGAAGTGGCCTCGTTTTTCTCCCAAAGCACACAGGTGTTTCCACTGAAACAGGCGTCGATTGGACTCCACGGCGCCTCGGAGAACCGCTCAAAGAGCAAGGCGCCAGTGGGGTTGATGATGGCCAGGCCGCTTGCGTGTACAATGGTGAATCCTGCCTGCAGCCCTAACGCATGCACGCGCCTTACCAGTGGGAGTGTTCCGGTGCTTTGCGTTGAATTCCAGGCGTTTTCGACGACCATTGTTTCCCTATTGATGAGGTGAACGGTCGCATCCGCAACATCGGCCAGTGCATAAAAACCATCCGCGTATGCCAAGTCGTGGCTCAATGGAAATCCCGTTGCGGCTGCACTCTCACTCGATCCGTCTTCAAAGGACACGATGGAAGATGTCGCGTCTGCTTCTTCGGTCAAAGCCGCTAGGATATTCGGTAGATCCGCCGCTGCGGTATAATCAAATTCACGGAAATCAGCGCCTCGGTTTCCTGCGGCATCATCAACGACCACGGCAACGGTCATGGTCTCCGATGGCCATGAAGAGGAGTTGAGCCCAAAGGGTACAATCAGTGTGTCAATTTCAGAACCTTGCCAAAGTCCGATTTGAGAGGAACGCACCGAAACTCCATCCCCTTTGCGCAGCTCGACTGTCCAAATTCCACCATCGTCTCGGTCGTCTGTAGCCGTGAATTGCACGAACAGAACATCACCGAATTGCGCATCCATGCCGTCATACGCTGGCACAATAATCTGCACGGCGGGAGATTCATTGTCCCGACCGGAGCAACCTGAAAAAAGCGAAACCGTCCAGATGGCGATGGCGGCTAATGAAATCGCAGAAGGGGAAGTCATTCCACAAATTGAACGTGTCATGTCAGTAAAATTAGGTGTTCTAGGGCGATGTTAAGAACCTTGTCAATGCGTTGTGAATTATCCATGATGCTCGGCTGAATTCCGTGTCCTACCTTCACCTTCCCAAGATCATGCAAGACCAATACCCCAATGATTCCTCTGTAACCCGCGTCAGAAGCCGTGGAACGCAGTCTACCTCGAATGCACCAGAACTGCTCGGTAAAGTCCAACCTCAGTCGTTGGAATTGGAAGAAGCAGTGCTGGGAGCGATGATGATGGAGCAGATGGCTGTGAATTCGGTCATTGATGTCCTGAAACCGGAGAGTTTTTATCGTGATGCTCACCGTCGGATTTATGCAGCGATTGTCGATTTGTTTCACGAATCTGAACCGGTCGACATCTTGACGGTGACGGAAATGCTCCGCAAGGCTGGTGATTTGCAGCAGGTGGGCGGAGCCCAAGCGGTCGCGCAGTTGACCATGCGCGTCGCGAGCACGGCGAACATTGAGGCGCACGCGCGCATCATTGCACAGAAATACATCCAACGCGAATTGATTCGTGTTTCGAATTTGATCACGCAGAAAGCGTTTGAAGAAACAACCGATGTGCTTGACCTGCTTGATGAGGCAGAGTCTCAATTGTTTGAAGTGGCACAGGGTAACATTCGCCGCAGTTATGAGTCCATGAGTAGCATCATGCGCCAAGCATTGGAGGACATCGATAACGCACGCAACCAAGAAGGCGGAATGAGCGGGGTTTCTACAGGCTTCGTTGACTTGGATAAAATCACGGGCGGATTTCAAAAGTCCGACATGATTGTACTCGCAGCTCGTCCGGGTATGGGAAAGACGGCCTTTGTTCTGACGATGGCGCGAAACATTGCGGTTGAACACAACACGCCCGTTGCGGTTTTTTCGCTGGAGATGTCTGCAGTGCAGCTGGTTCAGCGTTTGATTTCGGCTGAGACGGAAATCAGTTCGGATAAGTTCCGAAAAGGAAATTTAGCTCCTCATGAGTATACCCAGTTGCATGAACGCATTGGGAAGCTCTCAGAGGCGCCATTGTACATCGACGATACACCAGCGCTGAGTATTTTTGAATTGCGTGCGAAATGTCGCCGTTTGAAATCTACAGCGGGGATTGAAATGGTTGTCATTGACTACTTGCAGTTGATGACTGCTGGATCCTCCACGGGCAATCGAGAGCAGGAAATCTCGAGCATCAGCCGTTCCATCAAAAGCATCGCCAAGGAATTGGACATTCCAATCATCGCCCTTTCGCAATTGTCGCGGATGGTGGAGACGCGAGGCGGAGATAAACGTCCCATTTTGTCCGACCTGCGTGAATCAGGTGCGATCGAGCAGGATGCGGATATTGTTGCTTTCATTTACCGGGCTGAGTATTATGGTCTGACGGAGCATCCTGACGGCATCGATACCGCGGGTTTGGGCGAATTGATCTTGGCGAAACACCGGCACGGAGCATTGGGTACGGTGAAGATGCGTTTCATTCAGCGTCTTGCGAAATTTGCCAATTATGACACATTTGCAAACCCAGTATTCGACCGTGGTGAGTTTAAGGATGGACTTCGACCGAATGAAGACTTTGCAAATCAGTCGACGATGACGGTGCCGTCAAAGATGAATCCTCCGAGTGAAGGCGCAGGTTCGGAGTCGCCGTTCTAGCCGTCTTAGCCTGAAAATACGGCTCCTGATTCACGGAGTCGGGTCGTCTGGAATCGTTGTAAATTGCTTGCATGAAAAAGCGGCTTGTTCAAGATTGGAAGAGGTTGGTGTGCATTGGTCTGCTGTCGGTGTGCATTGCGGTTTCAAACCTCCGTGCATCGCAGTTGCTGATTCCCATGGATGACAACCAGTCGAATCATCTCAAGGCCTACGGTTTGGCATTTTGGCTGCTGGAGCAAGAGGTTGAAATTGAATGGCTACTCAATTACCGAGGCGGAAGTTTTCTCATGCCTAATTTGACATCACTGGTTGAGGAGTGCGTCATTCGAGGCATTAGCCACCAAGTCATTGCAGATGTTCAGGCGCAACAGATTCTAATGGAAATTGCAGATCCCGAATCAAACACGGAACGGGTCAAATTGGAAGTGGCACCCAAAATTGCGGTGTACAGTCCTGATGGGAAACAACCATGGGATGATGCGGTTACATTGGTTTTGACCTACGCCGAAATCCCGTACGACGTCATTTACGATGCTAAAATCATGGGAGGGACCTTGCCCAAGTATGACTGGCTTCATCTGCATCATGAAGACTTTACGGGACAATACGGAAAGTTTTACCGTTCGTACCGAAGCGCTGCTTGGTACCAAAACGAGGTGCAACGCCAAGAGGGCATGGCGCGCACAATGGGCTTTCAAAAAGTGAGCACCATGAAGCGAAATGTGGCGCTTGAGATTCGAGATTTTGTCTTGGGTGGGGGATTCCTCTTTACCATGTGCTCTGGAACGGATTCATTCGATATTGCATTGGCTGCGGAAGAGGTGGACATTTGCGAGTCTGTCTTTGATGGTGATCCCGTGCAACCAGGGGCGGCAAAAGCTCTTGATTTTAATCGAGCCCTTGCCTTCCAAGATTATCAAATCATCACGGATCCAATGGTCTACGAGTTTTCTGAGATTGATGCCACAGAAGAGCACACGAAGACAAAGCAGCTCAATGATTTTTTCACCCTCTTTGACTTTAGTGCCAAGTGGGATATCATTCCGACCATGCTCACGCAGAGCCATGAGCGGGTCATACCGGGTTTTATGGGGCAGACAACGGCCTTTAGAAAGCAGTACATTCGACCGGACGTGACAATTATGGGGGAAACGAAAAGCACGCGATCCGCGAAGTACATTCATGGAACCTTAGGACTCGGACAATGGACATACTACGGCGGCCACGACCCTGAGGATTACCGGCACTTGGTGAATGATCCTCCGACTGATTTGAACCTCCATCCGAATTCTGCGGGTTATCGGCTCATATTGAACAATATCTTGTTTCCAGCAGCTCGTAAGAAAGAGCGCAAGACCTGAGCGAGTAAAGAGGGTTGGACGGCTCGGCTGACCAATTAGGCCTTGATTAAAATGCCGAGTGTAAAAAGATACATGCCATCTTCGAGCTCGAGAAATTGATAATCGAGTGGTCCGTTTGATTTTTTGGCCATAGATAAAAGCCCAAGTCCTGCTCCGCCTTTATCAGACCAACCATTGTTGCAGAGGCATTCGACATAGCGCAGACGAAGCTCTTCGTGTGTGAAACCGTTGACCTCCGATAGGTTGGCCCTGAGGGTCGCAGCCATGTCAAAATCAACAATGTTACCCGCTTGAACTTGGAATCCAAGTGGAGTGCTTTCGATGGTCAAAAACAATTGAAGTTCACCGGCGTCATTGATCCAGCCGTGACGGCTCACATTCTGCAGGCATTCAATCAGAACACTACTCAGTCGGTTTTGCTCTTTCCGCTTGGCCCCTTTGGTCCGAAGGGCGTTTTCAGTCAACAGCATAATGGAGTCTGTAGAGTCCTGGGTTAGCTCACCTGAGAAGCTCAGCAAGACACCGCGATCATCTCCTTCAGTCTTTGCATGCAAGGCTTCTTGCAGCTCTGAAAAGAGAAGAGATGATTTGACCGGATTCATTGTTCCTGATTATGGCGCTAAATTAGGGTAAACCATCGATAAAACTTAACTTATTGTCGATTAATTTTACCATTCGGACCAAAAGTAAGCTATGAACACCGAGGTTCCGTCTCATTTCGGTTGATTGTTATTCACCGCCACCCCTATTGTTTTCAAGGTTTTCACCAGTGTTCACGCAGGTCATTGGATTCTTCTCAGTCGTGACTCGTTCACCAAGCATATGCCTTCAGGGGTTTTGATCATTTCGTAAAAGGAGGGATGCATGAAGTTCAGTGTTCTGCGGAAGGGGCGGTTTTCGAGATGGCACTGCCACACAAGCAAGGCAAGCTTTTTGGTCGTTTGCCAGGCATGCGAATTGAACATGGAGGGGCGTGCAAATCCGTCAATCCAAAGTTTGGCTTGGGCGGCATTTTGAATGCTAGATGGGAAAGCAAAGGCCTGGGGGTTGAGAGGAATGGACATTTTAGCGGGCTTGTTTGTGTGAGACAATACAAACCAACTAGTGCCCTCCGTAATCAATTTACGGTGCCGAAATTAATTGAATTCACGAGTATAAATTCAGCGCGTTTGACAGATTTTGACGCATCAGTTGCTTCAAATCTTCAGGTTCAATAACTCTGATGGCTGCCCCGAGTCCAAGCAGGAACTGTAGGAGTTCAAATGTCAGTAATACATGGAGATGGAGTTCATAGTACCCATTGCCGAGGTCTGTGAGCCTCTGGCTGCTGTGCACGGGCTGGGCCGCTAAGTACTCATATTCCAATTGGCTGCAGTGAATCTTTACATCACACGGCGCCTCGGCAATTTTCGAAATCCCAAAGGAGTGAAGAAAGAAATCATCGGGATTGAAGTCGGCACGAACGGCAAAGGATTCACCTGTTTCATTGAGCTGCTGAATGCGGTCAAGTCCATAGGTGCGGTAGGCGTCTCTCTCAGGATTCCAGCCAATGACATACCATCGATTGCGGTATTCTTTCAGTAGATACGGGTGCAGAAGGACTTCTTTTGCGGCATCTGATTGGAATTTCTTGTAAGACATTCCAAGCATTCGCTTGCTTTGAATGTGATCAAGGATGGGCATCAGAAGCTCTGAACCGCGCGTTGCTGGAGCAGATTCGAATTGAACCACGGCATCCAAGTTTCGGGTGTCCAGATTGGGGGCCATTCGGAGACGATCATCAATCTTGCCAATGGCTTGACCAAACTGAGAGAAAACAGGAACGTTTTTGAATTGAACGAGTGTACGGGCCGCGAAACGAATCGATTCCAACTCCTCGGGGTTGAGTTGGAGGTTATCAATCGAAAATCCATCATCTTCATAATGGTATCCTCGTTCATCCCGATGATAGGCGATGGGAGCGTAGTAACCCAGCCCGCCATCATTGCGCATGGCATTCAAATCCTTTTCAATCGTCGAAACACTAATGCGGTCCCCATCACTGCCATAGAGTGCTTCCTCGCATGCCGCTCGAAGTTCTTCCTTGGTCGGAAAGGGCGCTCCTGGATTGGTGAGGCATCGATCGATGGTCCGATAGCGGATGAGGGCATATTTATTCGCAGGCATGGGTGTTCATTCGTTGGCTTCAAGGTAGGCATGGAAAATTTCAAGCCCAACGGACTGCTATGGCTAATCGGATGTTTCGTGGGCTTTCATCAGGCGCATACCTTTTTGAACATAATCCGGATGGAACGTGGCAGGAGGACCTGATTTTGGAAAAGGCTTCCCCGTGTTGTGCAAGTGAAAAGCATCTTGAAATTTTCCTTCTCGGAGGGCATTGCCGTAAGTGATGTCGATCCACTCAATGCCGGCTTGCACCGCTTCTTGTCCTCGAATGTCGCGAATTTGACGATCTAACAAAATGCACTTGTATCCCATCAACTGGAAGGGTCCCCAGGAAGTCGCCAAATTGCGAAGAGCGCCATGATTGGCGTCCATGAGATGAGCTTGAGTGACATTTTCATAGTGTGGACGGGTGCCATTCTGAACTTCCTGGAGCCGTTCCAACACGTGCGCTTCAAATCGTTTTCCCGCAGGTTTTCGACCTCCGGATTCCAATTGAATCAACGCCATCAGATAGGGGAATGGGAGGTCATAATGCTCGCTCCATTTCTGCACTTCAGCCCCGTAGTTTTTCTCTGTTGCCTGAAGCCCCCACCATTCTCCGGGGTGTTTCCATTGTCCGTCAATTCGACGGTTCAATTCGCTCGTGATCAAGGCCGAGAGCAGCAGCACAGCCAATCCGGCACTTGCCCACTTCCATCGAATAAGGGTGTCGTGATGCTCTTTTTTCGCCATCTAAAAGACCAGTAAGAGAGGCATTTCTACCTGGATCCAAATAGCAACGGGGCGAAAGAAAGGCACCAGCACAAACGCTGGGATAAAATTCAACAAAGCAAACGACTGAATCTTCATGAGATCTATGCCGAGCGCCAGCAGCAGCAGGCCCCCCAGTCCAGTGAGGTCAGCGATCAATTCCGCGGGCCAAGCACCCCCCCACAGTTGAAACGCTCCAGTCAAGCCTCCTTGAAGGATCAGGATTGCTGGTGCGGCCAATAAGACGCCTCTTCCAAGGGTTGCTGCGAGCAGTGCTGAACTGACCAAATCCATGGTGCCTTTGATGAATAGAATCGTGGGGTCATTCTGCAGTCCATCTTGCATGCAGCCCACGAGGGTCATCGCGCCTGCGCAAAACAAAAGAACAGATTGAATGAGTCCATGTCCGGTTCCCTCGCCAAGTCGATCGGTGATCCGCCGCAAGCGTTGGTCAATTTGCAACTGATGTCCTGCGATGATACCGAATACGAGTGCGAGAAAAACGGCGAATGGCTGGTTCATTTCCAAACTCATGCTAAAGCCGAGTCCCAGCGTGAACAGCCCGAGTGCCTTGAACACTTGAGCCTGCAGTTTCCGTGAGATGTTCTTACCGAGCAAAAGTCCGGTAGAGGCACCAATTCCAACTGCAATGGCATTGTAGAGGGTTCCAACCATGCTCCGAAGTTACATTTGCATGAATTACTTCCATCGATGGCTGAACTGACTTTTCAAATAGAGGCTCGGGATTCTCAATCAAAAGCGCGCGCAGGCGTCATGCAAACGGATCATGGAACGGTCGAGACGCCGATTTTCATGCCCGTTGGCACAGCTGGTACGGTCAAAGCCGTGCCGCAGCGTGATTTGAAGGAGGACATACGGGCCCAAATCATCTTGGGTAATACGTATCATCTGTACCTGCGCCCGGGCACAACTGTTTTGGAAGCGGCCGGTGGATTGCACCAGTTCATGCACTGGGACGGGCCAATTTTGACGGACAGTGGCGGATATCAGGTGTTCAGCCTGTCAGATCGCCGAAAAATCACGGAGGAAGGTGTCACTTTCAGCAGTCACATCGATGGGAGCAAGCATTTGTTCAGTCCTGAGACCTCGATGGACATTCAGCGGAGCATTGGTGCAGACATCATCATGGCGTTTGATGAATGTCCTCCTTATCCCAGTGATCACCAGTACGCCCGAGAATCGATGGAACGCACCCACCGTTGGTTGGACCGGTGCATCAAGCACCTTGCTTCGAACGGTCCCAAGTACGGCCATGATCAAGCACTTTTCCCCATTGTTCAAGGATCGACTTTCAAAGATCTACGCACAGCATCGGCCCATGCCATTGCCGAGCGTGGAGCAGTGGGCAATGCCATTGGTGGTCTGAGTGTCGGTGAGCCGCACGAAGACATGTACGCCATGACGGAGTTGGTTTGCAGCATTTTGCCAGAAGACAAACCGCGTTATCTCATGGGAGTTGGAACGCCAGAAAATCTTTTGGAGAACATGGCGTTAGGAGTTGACATGTTTGATTGTGTCATGCCCACCCGCAATGCTCGTCACGGGCTCCTGTTTACGTGGAAGGGCACGTTAAATATGAAAAATGAGAAATGGGCAAACGACCATTCGCCGCTGGATCCCGATGGGACTTCTCCTGTTGATTCGTTTTACAGTCGCGCTTACGTTCGTCATTTGATCAAGGCCAATGAATACCTCGCTCTGTACATTTGCAGCGTGCACAATTTGGCGTTCTACCTCGATTTGGCTCGCCAAGCCCGAGAGCATATCATTGCCGGCGATTTTGTAGCCTGGAAAGATTCCGTTGTTCCCCACTTGAATCAACGCTTGTAATCAAATGAGATCCAAGCTTTCACTCAAACGCATCGATCGGTATATCATCCGGAAATTCCTCACCACGTTTTTTTTCATGGTGGGTATTTTCTGTGTGATTGCGGTGGTGTTTGATTTGATGGAGAACATTGGGAGGTTGCTCACCAACGACGCCCCGTTGGGAGGCACCCTCATGTATTACTTGAGTTTTTGTTTTCACTTCGGAAACCTGTTGAGTGGCTTCATCGTTTTTTTGACGATCATCTGGTTTACCAGCCGTTTGGCACAACAAACCGAAATTATTGCACTGCTCAGTTCTGGCATGAGTTTTACGCGTTTGATGCGGCCTTACTTCGTGGCATCCACGGTTCTTGTGGTCTTATCGCTTCTCATATCGCATTTCATTTTGCCCAAAGCCAATGAGCGCAAGGTGGATTTTGAGGTGGAATTTGTTCATGTGAATTTCCACATTTCGGACCAACACATGTACCGGGAAATCGCTCCCGGGACAGTCGCGTATTTTCGCTCGATCACGGTCGATCGCAATACGGGTTATCGGTTTCAATTGGAACGATGGGGAGAGGACAATGTGTTGGAGCAGCGAATTTTGGCAGCCAAAGCGACGTGGTTGGAAGAGGACAGCGTGTGGCGTTTGATCAACGCTCGCATTCGAAACTTTGACGCCGACGGCACGGAGCACTTGCGTTACCTCACCCGCATCGATACGGCGCTCAATATGAACATCAGTGATTTCGGCCAACGATCCGTGATGACATCGGCCATGACCACACCTCAATTGCGCAAGCACATCAGCAATGAGCAACAGCGCGGTGCTCCCGTGTCCATGCTCAAGCTCGAGCAATATGGGCGCACGGCCAATCCATTTTCCATTTATGTGCTCATGATCATTGGAGTGGGTATCGCGGCTCGGAAGCTACGCGGTGGTATGGGCTATCACCTTTTCTTGGCTGTAATCACTGGGTTTTTATTTGTTTTTGTAGCCAAGCTTATCACGGTTTACGCTGCATCGGTTTCGCTATCGCCAGACGCGCTGATTTCTCGCGACAACTGGCTCATTCTCGCGGCTTGGCTCCCCAATTTACTGTTCGCAGCGCTTGGTGGAGTGATTTGCTGGAAGGCTCCTAAATAATTCGGCGCTGCGATCAGAGGCAGGCATTCATCGCACATGATTGCGAAGACCAGTTCTTGTCGCGGACTGATTGAGATGCTTTAATTGCTTTCTCTTCATCTTGAAATACACCAAAAACGGCGGAGCCTGTGCCTGTCATCTGCACGTAATCTGCTCCGTGGTTTTGGAGGTGTTCGCGGGCTAGTTGAATCTCGGGGTGAAGCGCACTTACGCCATTTTCAAAGTCATTATGAAGCCATTCTTTCCAGCTTTGAACGGTGCTTCCGCTGAGCTGTGTCCAGTCGAGATCGCGCCTTTTGGGAGTGCAGTTATCGAAGGCTTCCGCGGTGGACACGTGCACACCGGGGTGGATCACAGTCACATAGAGATCTTGCCATTCCGATGATTGAAAGCTCGGAGGGCACACCATCTTTTCGCCGCGTCCAGTGACAAGTGCTGGGGATGAATTCCAAAAAAACGGACAATCAGAACCTAGTGCAGCTGTCAATTCTAGGGCCACTTTATCGGTGATGTTAATCTCGAAGAGGCGATTCAGCAGTCGAATCATACACGTCGCGTTTGAACTTCCACCGCCCAAGCCTGCACCCATCGGAATGGTCTTGTGCAAGTGTGCAGTCACGCCTCCCAAGTCGTACCTGGATGCCAGTAAATTGTAAGCTTTGAAAATGAGGTTGTCCTCCTTGCCTCCCGGAACCTCGAGCCCGGTAATCTTCAATTCCAGCCCCGGCGTGTCTTTGTGATGCAATTCCAGCGCGTCGGTCCATGCAATGGGCCAGAAAACGCTCTCAAGTGCGTGGAATCCATCGGACCGTTTGTTCATGACAAACAAGCCGATATTGATCTTGGCATGGGAGAATCCGATCATCGCAATTGTGCTGTTAATCCAAGTAACCGAGTCGCTTCAGTTTGTGCTCATCGTTGCGCCAATCCTTGTCCACTCGCACATAGAGGTCGAGAAAAACACGTGAGCCTATGAATTTTTCGATGTCCTTTCTGGCGTCAATTCCGACGCGCTTGATCATGCTTCCTCCGCTGCCGATGACGATTTGTTTCTGGCTTTCCCGTGCCACTCGTATTTCAGCTCGAATCTTGACCATGGCGTCTTCTTCCACGTATGATTCCACGACGACTTCACACGAGTATGGAATTTCCTGCTTGAAGTGCGTGAGGATTTTTTCTCGAATAATTTCGGAGATGAAAAACCGCATGGGTTTGTTGGTCAATTCATCCTTGGAGAAATAGGGGGGAGACTCGGGCAGGTATTCCACAACGCGTTCAAGAATTTGATCCACATTGAATCCATGCAGTGCGCTAATAGGGGCAACCACAGCGCGAGGAATTTTCTCCTGCCAATACGCCAGACGTTCTGCAACAATGGCTTGATCGGCCAAATCCACTTTGTTGATGAGGATGAACACAGGGACCTCCATGTCTGCAATCTTGGCAAAAGTCTCCGGGTGGGCCAGGTCGCTTTCTTCAGTGTCCGTGACCATGAGGATGAGGTCCGCATCTTGCAGAGCAGTTCGCACAAATTTCATCATGCCCTCCTGCAGCTTGTAGGCTGGGTCAAGGACACCAGGTGTGTCGCTGTACACAATTTGCCATTCGGGCTCATTAACGATGCCCATGATTCGGTGGCGAGTGGTCTGCGCTTTTTTATTGATGATGCTCAAGCGCTCGCCCACGAGTCGATTCATTAGTGTACTCTTCCCGACGTTGGGAGAGCCAATGATATTGACGAAACCCGCTCGATGCGGTGTTATTTCTTCTGGATTCGTTGCCATGGTGGTCGCGTTGGAGACTGGTAGTCAGAGGGCAAAGGTACGGCCCGCAGTGAAAGCAATTTCCATGAATTTTGATTTGGTGAACTGAAAGTTAAGCGTATCTTTACCGTCCCGCTGGCAAGGTCAGCGGGTGGATATCGCGGGGTGGAGCAGTTGGTAGCTCGTCGGGCTCATAACCCGAAGGTCGTCAGTTCGAGTCTGGCCCCCGCAACTAAGAAAACGAAAGAAGAGCAATCAGAAATGGTTGCTCTTTTTGGTTCTCAAATGATTTCTAATTTTGGAAAGCCTCGCTTTCTTTCGTCAGAGCGTCAATCGCAATCTTCGCCAAAGAGCGTTAGGAATACCAATAGGTCATTCGATCCAATGATGTCATTGTCATCGAAATCATAGACGCCCGCCCATTCATTGCTAAAGGCTGAGAGGAAAAGGAGAAAGTCTCCCACATTGACCGTAGCGTCTGCGTTGAAGTCTCCCGGGCAGAACCCACCAGGCAAGAATCCAGCACCGCCGCAGCCTTCCGAAAGTTCGGGGAAGACATAACCCTCAGCACAATGAAAGGCTTGTATGCCCACCTCAATGCCAATCTGTCGGGCACGTCCATCATCCATAGGTGGGTGAATGCCACCCCACATGCGAGAAAGCGCGCTTTCGTTGGCTGCGTCGTAGTACGTCGCCCATTGAAGCTCGAAATTTTGAGAAGGGCCGTCTTCAAATACCAAAAATTGGTTCATGGTTACAGGCCAAGAACCGAGCCCACCCGGGAAGTACTCGCTTCCTGTGAGCAAGGTCAATACTTCTGCGGCTGCGCGCGAGAAGGTGGAGTGTCCACTGACATAGCCTGCGAACGGAGGAGTCACAAAGGACGGGCGTTGGTACGGCCACCAATTTTTGGCCAAGATCCATCCCACGCCGGCTTCATCGATGAATGGAACTTCGACATAGTCAGGACCACGCCACGCATACACTTTGATTTCGCCGATTGCGTCGGGATTCCATGTGGCCAAGGGATCACCTTCTTCAACCACTTCGATGTAACCTGGTATGAGAGGCAAGCCCGAAGGATGGTAATTGGTGAGCGTTGTGTCGCTGCTTTG
>CBFIEJ010000048.1:0-15140 GCA_965661575.1 uncultured Flavobacteriales bacterium
CCATTGATTACGGGCATATGGAAGTCAGATCTTCTCGCCGGAACAGGATCATTTTCATCCATGGAACGCGCGTGCTCGATGCTAAATGTATACTTCGGATTGGCCTCCATTGATGCGGGTTTGACGTTTGGATAAAGGTCCAACGAAAAAGTACATTTTTTGAAATCCTTACCAGAAAAAGATAACAAAGCCTTGAACAATCAGGCTTCCGTCAAGGATGATGCTGTACAACCATTCTCCGCGCCGCGTCCGACCATAGACGACCCAAGGAAGTGCGCACGCCATTGCGATCAATGGGGCTTCACTATTTCCAATCCAAATGAAGAAACCGGCACTCATCACGAAGAGAAGGAGCGAGATGTTCATGGCTCTTGTGTGCCCCATGCTTTGGGGAACGGTTTGCATGCTCTCGGGGTCGATGCTGAGGTCTCGAACGTCAAACGGAATGGTAAGACCGGCAATGAACAGCGATTGTGCAATTGTCCGCAATGCCAAGGAAGTGTCCCAGCCAGAGGCCCCGGACAAAACACTTGGAATCCAAACGGTCGCCAAGCCCCAAGAGATTGCGATGATGGGAAGTTTCATTCGGCTCATGTCGCGCCAACCTCTGGAATGCTTCGAGAATGGATTGGAGGCGTAGCCCAACGAACATATAGCCAACGCGATGAGGGGCGGCCAGGATACGAGCAGAGCGTCGGCCCACCACAGGATTGAATGCCAAAATATTCCCAGCCAAATCAATGCCAATAGGCTCCACATTCCTAAGATTAGGCTGGACCAATTTGCGATGAAATCCCGGCGTTCTTCGGGGATTTTATGGGGCATTCGCAGCCATTTGATTCGGCGTTGGAGGGTGTATAATGCGCCTGTTCCGACACCAATGATCGTGGCAATTCCCCACTGGTTTTCACTCCAGTCATGCACCGGGATCAAAGCGTGTAAAGTGGCCATTGCGGTACACATTGCGCCAAGTGCAATCCAGAGATGGGAATAGCCTGCGATTTTCACCATGGATCAAAGTTCGCACAATGCCTTTAAAATTGCATTCGAACCCCCAAAAATGAACTTGAAACACAACGCATTGTTTTCGATTACGAATGCGGGCTTTTCATGCATGCAATCAACGAATTAACATCTATTTTTGCACCTCACTTGATCGCCTTATGTACGCTTCAAAATTCACCTCTCGCCACATTGGTCCACGTGAGCAAGACCAACAAGCGATGTTGCGCTCCATCGGAGTCGCTTCCATTGACGACTTAATCGCCAAAACAGTTCCTGAAAAAATCCGAATGCGGAAACGGCTCAATTTGAGTCCAGCGCTATCGGAGAGTCAGTACCTCGAGCACATTGATGGCGTTTCCTCCAAAAATCAGGTGTTCCGGAACTACATCGGAATGGGCTACAATCCGACGGAGGTACCGAGTGTCATACGTCGCAATGTTTTGGAGAATCCAGGATGGTACACGGCTTATACGCCCTACCAAGCAGAAATTGCTCAGGGTCGATTGGAGGCTTTATTGAACTTCCAGACGGCTGTTTGTGATTTGACCGGTATGGAGTTGTCCAACGCGTCACTTTTGGATGAGGCGACCGCTGCTGCTGAAGCTATGGCGATGGCCTATGCAGCTCGCCCTCGTGCTATTGCGAAGGCAGGAGCCAACCGTTTTTTGGTTGATGAGGCGGTGTTTCCTCAAACAATGGACCTGCTGAGAACACGTGCGAAGTATCTGGGAGTGAATTTGCAAGTGGTGCAGCGATCTGCGATGCAGTTCATCGCTGAAGATGATGTGTTTGGTGTTTTGTTTCAGTACCCCGATGGCGACGGTGTGTGCAGTGATCTCACCGAAGTGATTGCTGCTGCTCACGCCACAGATGCTCAAGTGGTTGTGGCTGCAGACATCATGTCCCTGGCACTCTTGAAAAGTCCGGGAAGCATGGGGGCTGATATCGTCGTCGGAACTACGCAACGCTTTGGAGTTCCCATGGGATATGGAGGACCACACGCAGCTTTTTTCGCTGCGAAAAAAGAGTACAAAAGGCATTTTCCCGGCCGAATCATCGGGGTTTCGAAAGATCGTTTGGGCGCACCTGCGCTGCGCATGGCATTGCAAACACGAGAGCAACACATCCGAAGAGACAAAGCCACATCAAACATTTGTACGGCGCAATCATTGTTGGCTGTAATGGCATCGATGTACGCCGTATATCACGGCCCTCAGGGGCTTCGGGAGATCGCGGAAAACATTCATTCTTCAGCGCGTATCCTGGACGCAGCTCTGCGACGTTCTGATCAATTTGATCAAGTCAATGAGATTTATTTTGACACGCTCAAGGTCCGCGTAAAAGGGGAGGCCGATGGTATGCGGGCTCTCCGGGCTCGTGCTGAGGCCATGAAAATTAACTTGCGCTATTTTACAGGAGGCGAATTCGTTGGAGTTTCGCTGCATGAACGAGTTTCACAGCAGGAGTTGATGGACTTGTGCACCGTGTTTGGTGTGAGCCCATTGATAGAGGTCTCTGAGAACAGGGCCTTCCTTGGTGGTCTGTGGCGAGATTTGGATTACTTGCATCATCCCGTTTTCAACCGCTACAGGTCGGAGACTGAAATGATGCGTTACATCAAGCACCTCGAAAACAAAGATTTATCGCTGGTGCACAGCATGATTCCATTGGGTTCATGCACGATGAAGCTCAATGCTGCGACAGAATTGATTCCCATCACTTGGGCTGCGTTTGCTGAGTTGCATCCTTTTTGTCCGAGCGAGCAAGCGGGAGGTATGCTGGAGATGCTGGCAGATTTGGAATCAGACTTGGCGAAAATCACGGGTTTTGCTGGGGTCTCACTTCAGCCCAATTCAGGAGCGCAAGGGGAGTTTGCCGGATTGATGGTCATCCGGGCGTATCACGCCTCCAGAGGAGACGAAAACAGAGACATTTGCCTCATCCCTTCTTCGGCACACGGCACGAATCCAGCATCCGCAGTGATGGCTGGCATGAAAGTGGTTGTGATTGGTTGCGACGATCAGGGCAACATTGATTTGGACGATCTGAGAGCCAAAGCTGAAGAACATTCTGCGAATTTGGGGGCCCTCATGATTACTTATCCGTCGACGCACGGAGTATTTGAAGAAGGTATTTTGGACATCACGGAAATGGTCCACGCTCATGGGGGCCAAGTTTACATGGATGGAGCCAACATGAATGCGCAGGTTGGACTTACCAGCCCAGGGTTGATTGGTGCCGATGTGTGTCATTTGAATTTGCACAAGACGTTTGCAATCCCTCATGGCGGTGGAGGGCCGGGTGTGGGGCCGATTGGTGTTGCGGAACATTTGGTTCCTTTTTTGCCTGGCCATGAGGTCATCCCTACGGGCGGTGAGCAAGCGATTCACGCCATCAGTGGCGCACCCTTTGGAAGTGCATTGATTTGCCAGATTCCGTACGCGTACATCAAAATGCTCGGTGAAGAGGGCTTGACGCGCTCTACAGAAGTTGCTATTTTGAATGCCAATTACTTAAAGGAACGTTTGGAAGGTGAGTACACCATTCTGTACCAAGGAGAGCAAGGCACGGTCGCCCATGAAATGATTTTAGATTGTCGTGCTTTCAAGGCTTCAGCAGGTGTGGAGGTCATGGACATTGCGAAGAGGCTCATTGATTATGGATTTCATGCTCCTACAGTATCGTGGCCAGTGGCCGGAACACTGATGGTTGAGCCGACTGAGAGTGAATCTGTAGAGGAGTTGGATCGTTTTGTTGAAGCCATGCTTGCGATTCGAGAAGAAATCCGATGCATCGAAAAAGGCGAGGTAGATCGGGAGGACAATCGGGTAAAGATGGCGCCACACACGGCCAAAGAGGCCGCGTCATCCGAGTGGAGCCACCCCTACACCCGTGAGTCGGCGTGCTATCCGACGAAAGAAATGCGGGACCGGAAATTTTGGAGTCCAGTGGCACGTGTCGATAATGCCTACGGTGATAGAAATTTGGTTTGTAGCTGTCCGCCACTTTCCTCTTTCGAAGAGATTTTGGGTTGAAGTTTATAAGTGGGCACGGAGAGTTTATATTTGCGCTAAACCACAAACATCAAACTGCTGAGAATGAAGCATTTTTACACTGCAGCTTTCGCTGTATTACTCACCACCGCTGTTACAGCCCAAGGCTTGTTGCCAATGGCAAATAAGACAGCGAACCAACGTCGATTGGAAGCGTTCAACACTCCTACTGAGGTGGAGCGTGACGTGATTTGGTCACATGACTGTAATGTCGATTCTTGCTCTTCATGGGTATTTGACAACGGATCTGCAATCGCTGGTTCGCCTTGGGAAGACATTGACTTGAACTTCGAGTGCACTCTGGAAGGACCTACTGGGCCGTATAACCAATGGGCCGGAGGAACGGGTGACGGCTCGGCAGCAAGCCCTATGAATTCAACCACAGCCGCCAATGGCCTGTTGATCGTTGATTCCGATCTTTTCGGAGCTGACGCCAACTATGACGCAGCGTGGATTGAAAACAGTTGGGTACAGACTGCGGATCCAATCGATTGCAGTACACTCGACTTTGTAAGCATCTCAATGGAAACACGCTACCGATGCTGGGACAATGGAGCTTCTGACGATAGCGAAAAATGCCTCATAGAGGTTTCTCGAGATGGCGTCAATTGGCCAAGCATTGAGACTTTTGCAGAAATCGACGGCACCGTCGACTATGGAGATGGTGAACTCGTTGCGAGCCGATGGGAAGTTTTCCCAGGTTACGAAACATCAGATGGTACAGACAACCCATCGCTTGTCGAATTTGACATCACCACAGCGGCAGGTGGTCAAGAGCAAATTTGGGTTCGATTCCGTTGGTCTGGAACATGGGGTTACAGCTGGGAAATCGATGATATTCAGATCTACCAAACACCTGCGAATGACTTGCGCATCGACAATTACACGAGTTACACAGACTACTTCACAACAGGCGTGTATGAAGCGGGTGTATTTGCCGCTGGTCAATTGACGGAATTGCAGGCTGCTGCAAAGGTTTACAATGTCGGTTACTTGGACCAAGAAGGTTCAACGCTCGCCTTGGATGTAAATGGAACGGAAGTTGGTGCATCTGACCCCATCACCATTGCTTACCAAACAGACGACACATTGCGCGTTGTGTACGACATGGCCGCGGTTGGTAATTACGACTTGACGTATACCTTGAGCGCTACAAATGAAGATGAAAATCCAGGCAACAATACAGCGTCTCAGTCGTTTGAAGTGAGCAATTTGCATTATGGTCGTGACAACGGTACCATGGTGGCTGAATTTCCTGCAGAGGGCACGGATGATTTCATTGCCTTGGCTCCGTATGACATCTTCGAAGATGTTACCGTTTATGCAATTGATGTCGCTATTGTAGCAGGTTCAGAGGACGGCACTCCTGTAATCGCTCACTTGTTTGACGGAGCTGATGAGAATTACATCACTGAGCAATATGGTGGCTTGATTGTGAGCACAGCAGAATTGGATTTAGCCGCACAATACAGCAATGACGGAACGGAAGGTGAAGTTCTTTGGTACACTCTTGTATTGGAAGAGCCAACGCAACTGGCCGCTGGTTCGGTCATTGGGGCTGGTTTCGAGCACTACGGTGGATCTAGCGTCCAGATTTGGGAGTCGCAGTACGCCTACGACAACACGTGCTTTGTATACGGGCCATTTGGAAGCGGAAGCGCTTATGACTGGTACTACACCAATGAAACACCAATGGTTCGTTTGAACCTGAATCCAGATGCGACCAACACGGTTGATGTCAAGGAGGTGGCGACGGCAAACTTCCAATTCTACCCATTGGCACCGAACCCAGCCAATGCGTCGACACGATTGCAGTACCGCTTGGATCAAAATGCTGATGTTTCTCTGGAGGTGCGTGACATCACTGGCAAGTTGGTGACTCAAATCAACCGTGGCACACAGGCCTCTGGTTACCACAGCATCACGTTGGATGTACAGGATTACAACGCTGGCGTATACATGACCACTTTGGTGGTGAATGGAGCCCGCGCAACTGAACGATTATTGGTCGACTGATTTCGGCTTGAATCAAGCATCAGTTTTACTGAAAATTAGAAAAGAAGGGAATTCCGTGAGGGGTTCCCTTCTCTTTTGGCCAAGTGTAGGGTTTTTCGGTTTGTTTGGTGTAATTTCAGCCGACGAAAAAATTGATTCACAATATGAAGAACTTTACTTTTTTATGGGTTGCGATTTTAGGATTTGCAACTGCAATGCAAGGTCAGCGAATTTCTGACATGCACACCTTTGCGATGATGCCTGCTGGACTGTCTGATGCTGAAGCAACAATGGTTCGTGGCGAAAACGAATCAGCACTAGAAGTTGCTCAACGAGGCGGCGGTACAGTACTCTTTTATGAGGATTTTGCGAATGGCTTTGATGGCAATAACGGGGTTGGCGCATGGACAGTTGAAGACACAGGCGAGGGTCAGATATGGCAGCACGTCGACGTTGCTGGTAACGGCTACTACGCTGATGGATCAGCTTCTGGTGTGCAGCCACCGGCGGGCGAATTTTCAACGAACATTGGTTCCTTGAACTCCACCACTGCCGATAATGGCTGGATGGTATTCGATTGTGACTACTTCAATACACCGATTGCCGATGGTGTTGAAAACACGGAAGGATGGATTACATCTCCATCCATCGACTTTTCAGCTTCAGGTTCCGTGATCATCACATGGGAACAGTATTTCCGATACTGCTGCTACCCTTACGCTCCGCTCTATTTGCAAGCGAGCAATGATGGCGGTGCAAACTGGACCACTTTTGACGCGCACGGAACATTCATTGAATCTGCGAATACAGCATCTGCGAATGCTTTGACAACATCTGTTGATATTTCATGTGTCGCTGCGAATTCCGCTGACGTGCAGATTCGATTTTCTTACCTCCAAGCTCCAGAAACCGGAGACGCATACAGCCACTACTACTGGGGCATTGACGACGTCACCATTTCTGAGAATCCGGTGGACAACGATTTGGCCGCCGTTCAATTGACAAACGGTGATGTGTTCGGGATTTGGGAGTACAGAGTAACGCCTATTGAGCAGGCGATTTCAGAGGCTGACGGAGGCCTTTTGGCGGGATTGCTTTACCGCAACTCAGGAAATGTCAACCAAGATGAGACTACGGTCACCATCGAAGTTTTGGATGAAGGTGGAAACGTGTTGAGCACAACAATCGAAGAGCTCGGCACAGTCAACAGCTTTGGAAATGCTATCAACTGCCCTGCAAATCCACAAGACACCATTTACGTCGCGACAGGATGGACCCCATCGGAAACAGGTAACTACGTATTGCAGGCAACCATTGCTTCTGCAAACGAAGACGAGAATCCAGACGATAACACGATCAGCAAGGTCATCGTTTACAGTGACGATGAGTACGGCCATGATGACGAGGCGAACTTGGACGTGGAGTTCGGTCCAGGTGATTCCGAAATTGCAGGGTTGTTCAACCCTTGTGGATACGGCAATTACTACACCATGACCAACGAAGGCTCAACGGCGTACGGAGTGACGGTTCGTTTTGGGCCTAACTGCGGAGGCGGTGATTTGGAGTTCGAGACGCGATTGTATGAAAATGACGGATCAGGGGCTCTTGTAGATGCGCCTTTTGAGTCGGCTTACTGGACATATGATGATGCGTGGACACCAGGTTCTGCCGCGTCAAGCGAGTACGTTTACTTGCCATTCGAAGACCCCATTGAAGTTGGAACAGAGAATGCTTATTTCGCTGCAGTGATCAATGAATTTGAGAGCGAAGCACAGCTTACAGTTCTCGGAAATGCAGATACGGATACAGACAACTCTACAGGGGACTATAACCTCACAGGTGGTGGTGATTTCGTGTGGTTCACTTCGCAGACAGCATCGCCTGCAATTCGCCTGATTTTGTCAGAGCGTGTTGGAGTTGACGAGATTGCGAATCGCAACGGCATCCAGTTGTTCCAAAACATACCGAACCCAACAGATGGTACGACCATGATTCGCTTTGAATTGTTGCAGACTCGGAACGTGACGATGGAAATGCGTGATCTGCAAGGGCGTTTGATCCAAGCGATTGAGCGAGGTCAGCTTCCTGCAGGAAACCACCAAGTGGACATGAATGTTTCGGACCTCCAAGGTGGAATCTATACCTACACATTGGTAGCTGACGGAATGCGTTTGACTAAGAAGATGATCGTCAAGTAAGACGAAGAACATATGAATTGAAAAGGGCGGTCACATGACCGCCCTTTTTTTATGATGCACTGCGATCGAATTGTAAATTCGTACCATGAGTCTTAAGTCCCTGTTGAGTCGCCCCATCGCTCGCATTTCTGCTGCGCGGGAATCCAAAAAGGCAGGGAGTCCGCACGTCCGACAGGAGCGGCTGTTGCAGCACCTTCTGAAGCGCGTTGAATCCACTGCTTTTGGTCGTGACCACGGGTTGCAGCCTGGCATGACCTTGGCGCAGTATCAAGTGGCTGTGCCTGTCAGGGATTATGAGGGATTGAAACCGTGGATGGATAAAGCGGTCAAAGGGGAAGCCGATGTGCTCTGGCCAGGTCGACCCGATTACTTCTGCAAGACCAGTGGCACGACCAGTGGAGCCAAGTTCATTCCGATCACACCTGATTCCATGCCCAACCACATCGGTTCGGCGCGGAATGCGCTGCTGCAGTATATCCACAATGCTCGTAACGCTCGATTTGTCGATGGGAAAATGATTTTCCTCCAGGGTTCACCCGAGTTGTCCAAGACAGCAGGCGGAATTTTGATGGGTCGTTTGAGTGGCATTGTCGCCCACCACGTTCCTGATTACTTGCAAGCGAATCGTCTTCCTTCGTTTGAAGCCAATTGCACTGAGCCGTGGGAAGCCAAGGTGAATGCCATTGTAGAGGAGACGAAGGATCAAGATTTACGCTTGATCAGCGGCATTCCCTCGTGGGTTCAGAATTACTTCGAACGGCTATTGGAAGTAACGGGTGCTGCCAACGTCAAAGAGGTCTTTCCGAATTTCGAGTTGTTTGTGTTTGGTGGCGTGGCCTTTGAACCGTACCGCGAGCGTTTCCGAACACTCATTGGATGTGAGGTGGATACCGTCGAATTGTTCCCGGCATCGGAAGGTTTTTTTGCCTACCAAGATCAATTGAAGAATCCGGGATTGCGTTTGAATGTCGATGATGGAATTTTCTATGAATTCATTCCCGCGGACGAATATTTTGAACCAAATCGACGCCGTTTGGGGCTGCATGAAGTTGAAATGGGCGTGCAGTATGCCTTGATCATTTCGAGCAATGCGGGTTTGTGGGCCTATGATATCGGCGATACCATCAAATTTGTTTCGAGCGACCCATACCGCATTGTTGTCACGGGCAGAATAAAGCATTTCACGAGTGCATTTGGTGAACACGTGATTGCTGAGGAAGTGGAAGGAGCAGTCCAGGCAGCGATGAAAATAGCAGGTGGAGTGGTGGCAGAATTCCACGTGGCACCGGAGGTGAGCCCTGCAGAGGGGCTGCCTTTTCACGAGTGGTTCGTTGAATTTTCTGAGGAACCATCGGATGTTGAGGCCTTCGCCAAAGCCGCGAATGAAGGCGTATTGCAGCGCAATCCGTATTACCGAGATTTGATTTCAGGTGCAATCTTGCAAACGGCAAAGTTGCGCGTGCTTCAAAAGGGAACCTTTCACCAGGCCATGGCGAATCGGGGTAAATTGGGCGGACAGAACAAGCCTCCACGCCTTGCAAACGGCCGTGATTTTGCTTCGGAACTTGAGAGGGCTGACACAACATTGAAAAGGAACTAAATTGAAAATACTCGCATTGATAGGAGGAAGTGGCTCGGGTAAATCGACCGTGCTTGACGGATTGCGGGAGCATTTTGAGGGCCGCGCTGCAGTGCTTTCTTTGGATAATTATTACCGTCCTAAGTCGGAGCTTCCGGTGGATGAAAACGGACAAACCAACTTCGACTTGCCAGTGGTCATTGATGACGAAACGATGGTCAGCGATATCGATGTTCTGCGGGCGGGTAAATCCATTCATTTGAGCACTTACACGTACAACCGGGATGTGATGAAGTCCGAGACCGTGACCATCGACCCCAAGGAATGGCTCATCGTTGAAGGATTGTTTGCCATGGCTTATCCTGAAATGGAAGAACGTGTAGATTTGGTGGGCTACATCGATGCCTCTCCCGAAACGCGCCTTGCTCGTCGCATTGCCCGAGACGGCTCAGAGCGGGGCTATACAGAAGAGGAAGTGCGTTACCAATGGAAGCATCACGTGCGCCCAGCAGACATCCAATTCATTGAACCTTGGAAGGTAAAAGCAGATGTCGTGATTGACAATGAAAATGATTGGAAGTCTGGTTTGAACGACTTGATTGAAAAAATGGAAAACGCTTAATTGAAAACCATGAAAAAAGCATTCACTTTGCCTACCTGCAAAACATGCGTGCGCATTTTTGATGACTTGCAACCGGAGCAAAATGGTTGTGAGGTTGTGGACATCAAATCGGAGGGGGTTTCTGCCGAAGATCTGGACCGAATGAAGGAATTAGCGGGCTCGTATGAGGCGTTATTCTCTCGACGCGCCATGAAATTTCGCTCCATGGGATTGGCCGATCAAACACTCACCGAAGCAGATTACCGGAGGCTCATCTTGGAGGAATACACCTTCCTCAAACGACCAGTTTTCTTGTTTGACGATCGCGTCACAGCAGGTTCTGCGAAGGCTTCTGTGGAAGCTGCGCGTGCGGCACTTTAATTTTTCATGAAGACGTATCTGGCTCATCTTGCCTTGCTCATTGTGGGCTTGACGTATGCAGGGAATTATCTGGTTGCCAAGGGCTTGATGCCTGATTTAATTGGTCCGAGTGGGTTCATTGTTTTGCGTGTCCTGGGTGGAGGAGGTTTGTTCTGGCTGCTTCGAGGCGCGTTGTTAGCCGGAGGAAGGCCTTGGGATCGAATTGATCCTGCAGATTGGTGGAGACTGTTTGCATGTGGCACCACGGGAGTAGCAGCAAACCAATTGCTTTTTTTCAACGGCTTGGACGCCACAAGTCCCGTCAACGCTTCGCTAATCATGACTTCCAATCCCATTTTAGTTTTGGGGATTTCTTCCGTTTTGTTGGGCACAGCAATCACCTCTCGCAAGGTTTTGGGTATTGCATTGGGAGCGATAGGCGCCGTCACCCTCATGATCATCGGAGGGCAATCCGAAGGCGATTATTCATCTTGGCAAGGCGACTTGATGATCCTTCTGAATGCGACGAGTTATGGGTTTTATCTCGTTCTGGTCAAGCCGCTGATGTCAAAATACCGGCCGTTAACAGTGATTTCTTGGGTGTTTGCATTTGGTGCGGTTTGGGTGTTGCCAATTGGTATGGAACAGGCTTTGGCGGTTGACTGGAGTGCGTTTGAACTTTCGGACTGGCAGGGTTTGGCGTATGTAGTGTTGGGCACAACGTTCATGGTTTACTTGCTGAATATTTATGCGCTGCGCATTGTGCAACCCACGGTTGTGAGCATCTACATTTATCTGCAACCCATCCTCACAACGGGATTTTCGTTTCTGTTGGCTTCTGCAGGTGGAAGGGATTACACATCGGACTTAGGGTGGTATACCGTTTTGTGCGCAGCCGCAATTTTCCTCGGTGTGGCGTTGGTGAGTTTGCCTGTTCGCAGTTCAAATTGACGTGAGTTTCCTTAATTTCACCTCATGTCAATTGCCAAGCCATTCAACCTTACCCAATGGATTGAAGACCATCGGGACTTGCTCAAGCCACCCGTTGGCAACAAGAACCTCTACGTCGAAAGTGGAGACTACATCGTGATGATTGTGGCCGGCCCGAATGCCCGTAAGGATTACCATTACAACGAAACAGAGGAGCTTTTTTATCAGTTGGAGGGGAATATTACGGTGCGCATTCAAGAGGATGGAAAACCTGTGGACATGAAATTGGGACCGGGTGATATGTACCTGCATCCTGCAAAAGTCCCGCACAGCCCGATGCGTGAGGAGGGTTCACTCGGTCTCGTGATTGAGTGCAAACGCGCAGGCACGGATGCCAAGGACGGACTGCTTTGGTTTTGTGATGCGTGCAATCACCCGCTTCACCAAACGTATTTTGAGTTGCAGGACATCGAGAAGGATTTTTTGCCACGTTTTCGTGAGTTTTACGGCAGTGAGTCTTTGCGGACGTGCAAATCTTGTGGTGAAGTGATGCCTACAGATCCGAGGTTTGTTGATTAAAATCAGGTATGAGCAACCGATTGCAGGCATGAAGGGTTGTTATTGCGTAGTCTTGCGATTCACCGGATAGAAATGAGCCAAAAATTACCCACGCCTTTCAGTTGCACCTACACGCCTCAAGTCCCTGCTCTGTTGCAAGGGCTGGGGTGTAGCATTGCTCTGTCAACTTATCAAGCGGGCAAGGTGGTGTTCCTTTCGGCCAAGGACGATCAGTCGCTCAGTCAACTCCCTCGCAATTTTGAAAAGGCCATGGGGGTGGCGGAGGACCCTAAGACGGACCGATTGGCCATCGCCTGCTTGAATCAGGTGTTGGTGTTTCGCAACTCCCAGCAGCTGGCCGCTCATTATCCTAAGTCACCCAACGTTTACGACGCGATGTACATGCCGCGTGCGGCGTACTTCACAGGACCATTGGATATCCACGATGTGCATTTTGATGCAGACGGGGGGCTGATCGCGGTGAATACCTTGTTTTCATGCCTGATGAAGGTGGACGATGCGTACAACTTCACGCCGGTGTGGCAGCCACACTTTGTGGATCGCATTGCACCGGAAGATCGCTGCCACCTCAACGGCCTCGCAATGGAGGACGGCCGGCCACGTTACGTGACGGCGTTCAACCAAGGCAATGAACGGCACAGCTGGCGTGAGAACATCACCAAGACGGGCATCGTCATGGATGTCGAGAGCAACACAGTTTTGGCCGAAGGGTTGGCAATGCCTCATTCACCGACGCTTATCAACGGCGAACTTTACGTCTTGACTTCTGCCACAGGCGAATTGGTGCGTGTCGATCGAACCACTGGAGAGAAAGAAGTGATTGCATCGTTTGGAGGTTTTGTTCGCGGCATGTCTTTTCATGAAGATTATCTGTTCATCGGACTTTCGAAGATTCGAGAGAAATCAAAAACATTTGGAATGTTGGCCGGCGAATTAAACAACAACCAAGCAGGGATTGCCATTTTTCATTTGCCGACTCGGTCGAAAGTGGGCGTTATCCAGTACCAAAGTTCCGTGGAAGAGATTTATGATGTCCATGTGATCAAAGGCAAGCGCAAGCCCAACATCATCAATCCGAAGGATCCTGTTCATGCCGACGGCGTTACCCTTCCAGACACCACATTCTGGCGTCAACCGTCAAAAGACGGCAACGATTAAGCAATGAAATAGAAAGAATATGAATCAACATTACGCAAGAAAACGCCGGCAACTCGCACACGCCGCAAAGCGCGCCCAGCGTTTCATAGAGCAGGCCAACGGCAAGGTTACGCAACAAGCAGAACGACTTTTACTCAAGGTCCACCGGATGGTTGCGGAATTGAAACACCTCTGTTCGACACGTGCCATCAAACGCGCATTGGGGGGCTTGCTGTTTTTGGGAGCAACCACTGCTCAAGCAAATGCTCAGGATTTTGGACCCGTTCAGCCCAATTCGTTTGGGCTAGTCGTTCAATCGGAAGAAACACTTGGGCTCACCAACACGGAGTTCGTGGATTTGGACGGCGATGGTGATTTGGACTTCATTGGGTTGGAACTTCCGGTCACCGCCGGCTACGACTATGAAGTGAATATTGCCTTTCAAGAAAACGAGGGCTCAGCATCTGAGGCCGCATTTGGGCCGATTCAATCCAATCCCTTTGGCTTTGACGCTGGGACGATTGAAGGATGGGATCAATTGGAATTGCTGTCAGGGATTGATTTTGATGTTGTTGACCTGGACCAAGACGGCGACTATGATATCGTTGGATCTTTTCAATATGCCTATCTCTACAATTACAGTCCTTATAGCTACGCTTACGTCGCCAATGCGATGTTTTGGGTGGAGAACACGGGAACGCCCACTTCTCCTCAGTTTGGTGCGTTGGAATTGAATCCATTTGGTTTGGATGTGTCAGCTTCGTTTGCATCGAAAGATTCAGAATTGTACACCTATGCTTTTGAATGCGCTGATATTGACGGTGACGGTGATGTAGACTTTCTCGGAACGTTGACGGATTACACCGGGGATCCTGCGTTCCATGAGATGTATTGGTGTGAGAATACGGGCTCCGCAACGAACCCATCATTTGCGCCACCAGTGCTGGAGCCATTTGGTTTGCTGCCTTCAGCTGATGGGGCTCAATATGGGGGGCTCTCATTCTCACTGGAAGCCGCTGACTTGGACCAAGACGGTGATCTGGATTTGCTTCAAAGTCTTTATTTCTCGGGGCCGGTGGCGGCAAATTCTGTTTGTCAATACTTTGAAAATACAGGCAGTGCTTCTGCGCCTTCATTCGCAGCATCGGTGAACAATCCATTTGGCCTGCTGGCGGGAATCAATCTTCCCAACAACAACCTCGGAGTTCGCTCCATCCAGTTCTCAGACATCGATGGCGATGGCGATTTGGACTTCTTTGCGAACAACCTCTTTGGATACGGTTCTCCAGAAGGTTATGTGATGGAATACCAAGAAAACATTTCACCGGTGGAGATCAGCGAGGTGGATGCGCCATCATTTGAGCTCTATCCCAATCCTGTAACCACAACGATTCGCTTCAATTGGGGCGAATTGGAGGTATTTACAGCAACCATCTTAGACGCTTCAGGGGCTCAAGTGATGCAATGCAATCCGAATCGAAGCGAGGCGGACATTCAGCATTTAGCCGACGGTTTGTACGTGTTGTCTGTGGAAACAGAAGCTGGTCGATTCACCCGTCGGTTTATCAAGAAATAAAGGCTATGTCACCACTTAGAACGGGGATTGTCTTCGGCCTCACATTCGTGTTGGCTTTCCTGACACTCCAGGTCGAGGCGCAGGATTGTGCGAACGTTGAATTCGCCTTGTTTAACATGACCGAGGG
>CBFIEJ010000049.1:0-14930 GCA_965661575.1 uncultured Flavobacteriales bacterium
CGCCATAGAATGCTGTTGGTTCTATCTGCGTGACTTGATCCAATGGCAATTCGAGCAATGCGTCAAGCTTCACGATTTGCAAACCGTGTCCTCCGGCCTCCGAAACGATAAATGCATGATCGTCGTACACTTTAATATCCCGCCACAAGCTAGGAGAGGTTGCCGTGGGCAAGTTGGCAAAATACTTCATATCGGTTGGAGAAGTCACGTCAATAAAAGCCGTGCCGTTGGAACGTCCGTAGATGGCAATTTCTCTTCCTGAATCCGGATCGGTCCAGCCCCAGCAGTCATTCCCATTTTCTCCGCCACCTAAAGTAGAGATCGGCTCAACATCCAAGAGCTCCACGTTCCAGCAAGGGTAACCGCCAGAATTTACGGTTGGACCTTGTGGTTCAAGTGTGACATCGTAGAAGAAATAATAATAATTGAACTCGTTTTGGCCTTGAATGTTGGTCCCTGTGATGGCACCATATTCTCCAATCTCGTAGGGGTAATTCACTTCGCTATTGGCGTCGTCTCGCCAAAGCTGTGGGTTATCTGACATTGAACCAAAGCCATAAGTGCCCGGACCCAGCTCCCAATCGAACTCGACAATGCTCTCGCCATCTGGTAAGTCATACACTTCAAACATCAAAGGATCGCCCTCCGTTGAAAAAATGGCCAATGTTCTCGGCCCCGGTCCATTTGCGAACACCTTTGCTGATACTAAGTTGACAGGCTGATTGATTTCTAGGATGTTGAAGTAAGCGCCGTTGTCATGAAATTGACCTTCTTGTGTGGAAGATAAACCACCCGTTGCAGGGTCTCCTTCGCCTCCAGACAATTCACAAGGAAATGGATTTTGGGCAAAAGTCTGGCTTGCAGCTAACAGAACTAAAGCAAAGGTGAGCAAGGTATTTTTCATCTCTTACATTTGGTTTCAAGTGGGTAACAATGTGACCCGCAAATGGTTGCCTCGACCCTCTTATTTCTTCACATACTCGTTGTTCGCTGGCAAAAGTCCGTAGGTTTCGCTGTAGCGAAGCATTTGAGCTGAAAAATCCTCGGGATAGTCAATTTGCACTTCGGTGATTGAACCGTCTTCCGAGTTGTAAATCGCTTGCATCTCAGGATTGATAAATCCACCATAGGGAGCTATACCCAAAGATTCTGATCGATCCAACACTTCCTGATGAATGGATTGATCCACTTTCACCCCATAGCCTTCGACCAAGGCTTTTGCGGCATCGTAGTCGCCTTGTGATTTGATGCGTTGAACTTCCATCAACAAATCACCAAACAATGCCCGTAGTCCCTCATAATCCTTTACATCCCAGAAGGTCTTGCCATCACGTGTCACCTTTTCAATGATCCCTAATCCCTCACTTTTTTCAAAACACCAATGACTGATCCAAGCGCGATTGCGCATGTGCGCTTCTTCAATATTGGCTCCCAATTCGAGACGTCGCAACTGGAGCATCATTCCATTGCGAATGTAACTGTCGTATTCTGCTTTGCCTGTCTCGAGCGATTCCATCAAGCCCAACTCCAACATTTTTTCATCCAGCATGAAGTACAGCGCAACTAGATCGGCGCGTCCTTCCTCCAACGTTGAACTGTACTCCTTGATGGTTTGTTTGGGCTCACCTACACCTTCCTCTAATTTTCCAGAGGCGTGGCCAATCACCTCGTGCATGGCAGTGTGCAACTTGCCAGCCAACGCTCCATGTGCCTTGCTCATTTGCATTTCCATGTCATCGTGCGCAAATTCATTGAGGATGCCACCTCCGCTAGCGCGGTCATAGGCCTCAACAATGTTCCCGAGGCTGACGGACTTGGAACCATGCACCACACGAATCCAATTCGAATTCGGCAAGTTCACGCCAATCGGCGTGCTTGGTGATGCATCTCCTGCTTCTCCCGCTACGCTGACGACATTGTAGGTGATTCCCACCACTTCATCCTTTTTGTGCTCCGGCATGAAAGGCATGTGATCCTCAAACCACTGCGCATTGTCCATCAAAACTTTCATCCGCTCACTGGCATCAAAGTCCTTGATCTGCACAACAGTCTCATAACTCCCTGTATACCCCAGAGGATCATTGTAAACTTCGACAAACCCATTGATGTAATCCACATCCCCCTCGGTGTCCTGCACCCAGTTGATGTTGTACAGTTGCCATTTCTCCAAATCGCCGGTTTCGTAATAGGCGATTAGGTTTCGAAATGCTGCAGCTTGTTTATCATTTTCAGCATACTGAATGGCTTGGTTGAGCCAAAAGACAATCCGCGAAAGCGCTTCGCTGTAAAGTCCTCCAACTCGATACTTTTGTTCCTCGATTTCCCCATTCGAATTTTTCACGAGACGCGAATTGAGGCTATACTCAACCGGTGTTCGATCACCTTCTTGCACGATGCTCGCGAGGTATGCTTGAGCCTCCTCAGTGGTAACGTCAGGCGCATAGAAATTCACGGCAGAACCTTCGACCAAGCCTTTGGTTGCATCTTGCTCTACTTTTTTAGCTTCAACCGTAGGATCGAAGATAACTGCTCGGAGTTCATCGCTCAATGATGCGCCTGTTGCAGCGAGAAGTTCATCCAAATAAGCTTCTGAAAATTCGGGCAGCATTTTGGTATTGGCGTAGTGGTGGTGAATCCCATTGGAAAACCAAATACGCTTGAGGTACGTTTCAAATCGACTCCAACCAAGGGTGTTTTTATCTCCTTCGAATTTCTCATAAACGGACTCGAGTAAATTTCGAACCCGCAAATTATAGCGGTTGTTTTGATCATACATAATATCGCGTCCGCTCAATCCTGCTTGATTGAGGCAATAAACCAATGCCTTTTGGCGATTGTCTAGTTGCTCCCAGCCGCCAATCTGATAACGCACGATTTTGAGATCCGCAAATTGCTCCGTCTGCCACACAAATCCTTCAGCATCTGGTTCACTGGCGCCGGAGGTATTTTTTTCAATGAAACTCCAATCATTTTCAGCTGAGACTCCATCTTTTGATGAAGATTCACACCCCACAAGGGCGAATATTGAGAAGACTAGGCTCAGCGTTGCTAGGGTCGGTGAAGTGCGCATGACATTGTTTTTAGGTGTGGCAAGTTAATGAAAGTGTGAAGCATTTGAACACCACCTATCTTTGAGCCGTGAGAAGATTTGCACGACTCTTGCTGCGCAATTTCTTAGCGCCCTTCGCAGTGACCATGCCGGTCGCGCTGTTCATTTTGGATATGCAATTCCTCTGGGTTTATGCAGATGACCTGATTGGCAAGGGGCTATCGCCGTGGGTCATTGGTGAATTGATGATGTACGCATCTGCCCGATTGGTAAACTTGGCATTGCCCCTAGCCATTTTGATTGCATCGATCATGGCTTTGGGTTCGCTCGCCGAAAAGAACGAATTGACCGCTTTAAAATCGGCCGGCCTATCACTGCCGCGAATCATGCGGCCATTGACGGTTGCGATGGTCATCATTTCCTGCGCAGCTTTCTGGTTTTCGAATGCAGCTTGGCCGGTTGCAAATTTGAAATTCCGGGCGTTGCTCTTTTCCGTGACAAAGCAAAAACCGGCACTTAATCTCACCGAAGGTGTATTCTACAACGGAATTGAAGGATTCGCCATTCGGGTGGATGAAAAGGCGGAAGATGGGACGCTCTACGATGTGCTCATCCACGATCACAGGGAGGGAGAAACGGGTGTTTCGAGAGTCATTCGCGCCGATTACGGGACCATGGTTCAACAAGGCGATCGGCTTCTTATGACCTTGAACAATGGAGCTAGTTACGAAGAAGACTTGGAGCAATCGAAACGACGGAAAGAACGGTTGCATCCACACATAGGCTCAAGGTTCCACCAGCAAATCTTTGAAATCGATATGACCTCCCTAGATTTCAGCAAGGTCGACGAAGGCTTGTTCAAACGAGCCCATGAAATGATGACGGTGAAACAGCTTGCCCATGCCATGGATTCATTGGAGACGCTTAAACAGCAGAAACTTTTGGATATCGAACAGTACGGTGCTCGGCAAACAACATTGTTACGCGATACCATCACCCTCAGCGCCACGGAAGCGGTCGCTGCGAGCGGATCGATTTTACAAGCGCTCAGCCCTACCGAACAGCGCATGGCATTTGACGGTGCTCGAAGCATGGCTCGAAATGCTCGGCAAGGAATCGCAAACGCAATGGAAGAAATCCAATCGAAGAAGACTGCCCAAAATCGACATGCCATCGAATGGCACCGCAAGTTCTTCCTTTCTCTCAGCTGCATCCTCCTATTCTTTGTTGGCGCTCCCCTTGGTGCCATCATCCGAAAGGGCGGACTGGGCATGCCCACTGTACTTGCGATCCTGATCTTCCTGGGCTATTATATTTTGTCCATTGTAGGTGAACAAATGATTCGAGCGGGCAGCATCGAGCCTTGGCTCGGAATGTGGATGAGCACGTTTGTGCTTTTTCCACTGGCTTTCTGGCTCACATGGAAGGCCTCACGTGATTCAGGTAAAATTCCATTTACCTTTCGAAAACGCAGAGTATCGCAACCCATTAGCGATTAAATTTGCTACAGTAATTGATGCTCGATGCGAATCCTCCAAATCTGCCACAAGCCCCCACGCCCGAGTAAAGATGGCGGTTGCAGAGCTATGGATGCAATGACGCGAGGTCTCTTGGCTTCTGAAAAACACGAAATAAAGGTGCTGACCGTTGCAACTGACAAGCACCCTTTTGAACCAGATCAAATCGAATTGGATTACCTCGAAGCGACTCAGATCGAGGCGCTTCATTTGGATACTTCTTTGCGTAAACTGGACGCTCTAGCTGACTTTGTGACAGGAGACAGCTACAACATCTCCCGTTTCTATTCCATCGACTTCGACCGAATCTTGATCGAAGTTCTTCGAGAAAGAGTGTTTGACCTTGTCATTTTTGAAAGTTTGTTCACGGCTCCTTACTTGCGCACCGTCCGCAATTACTGCGATGGAATTGTCCTGCTTCGCGCCCACAACGTGGAACATCGCATCTGGCAACACCTCGCGAAAGAAACGAAGCCACTGACCAAACGGATCTACTTGAGGTGGCTTGCGGACAAGCTTAAGGAATATGAAATCAATGCAATGCACGATTTCGATTGCATCGCTGCCATTTCCGAAGATGACAAGAAAAACTTTCAAGAAATGGGGTGTTCTGTACCGATTCAAGTCGTACCGTTCGGGTTAGACGCCAGTGAACTTCCACCTGCACAGCACGGCCCGGTGAGTCATGTCTTTCACCTCGGCGCCATGGACTGGCGACCTAATATCCAGGGGCTGGAGTGGTTCACAAACCAAATTTGGCCTCTCGTTGTGGAACGCGTCCCCAAAGCCCGACTTCACCTCGCAGGAAGAAATTTTCATGAACATTCCCCTTGGCAGGAGATTCCGAATGTTGACGTCAAAGGCGAGGTTGATGATGCTTGGGATATGATGACGAGTGACGGAATTATGATCATCCCGCTATTAAGTGGTAGCGGCATGCGCATCAAAGCCATTGAAGCTATGGCTGGTGGCCGACCAATCGTTTCCACTTCCATTGGCGTCGAAGGCATTCAAGGAACGAATGGAAAACACTATCACATCGCGGACACACCTGAAGCTTTTGCATCTCGTATCATTGAACTTTTATCCAATCCGAAAGAGGCAGAAGCCATGGGTGAGCGAAGCCGAGCATTTGTCATGGATCAATTTGAAAACCAATCGTTGGTCACGAAAATGATGCGTGAACTTCAAGAATCACAAGTGATTTGAAAATTCTCTTTATCACTTCACGTCTTCCCTGGCCGCTTGATAAAGGAGACCGCTTGAGGGCCTACCATCAAATGCGCATGCTGCACAAGGAACACGAAGTTCACTTGTTTAGCCTCACTGAAAACCAACCATCTGAGGCGGCACAAAAGGCAATTTCACAGGTGAGTCAATCGTTTCGATGGCATAAAATGAGCTCCATCAAACGCGCACTTCGCCTTTTCTTCGCGGTCTTTAGCACGAGGCCGTTTCAAACGCACTGGTTTTACCAACGCAGCGCCGACAACCAATTGCACGATTGGATGAATGAGCTCAAGCCCGATGTCATTTATTGTCAACTCATTCGGATGGCTGAATATGTGCGCAATGATCACCACACCCCCCGGGTATTGGATTACATGGACACCCTCAGTGCCGGAATGAAAAGCCGTTCCAATCTGCGACCGTTTTGGTCTCGATGGATCTTTCGGTTGGAGGCGAATCGTCTCGCTCATTACGAGTCAGTCATTTTTGATTACTTCGATGGTCAGACCATTATCAGCGCCGCTGATCGCAAGCTCATTGCACATCCTGGACGTAAATCCATTGAGGTGATTCCCAATGGCGTCGATTCTGACTTTTTCAAGTCGAAACCATCGGATCGCCAAGCCGAATTTGCCGAGTCACATGGAATCGGCGACAGCAATCACTTTGTCATTCTTTTCACAGGCAACATGAGCTATCCGCCGAACGTAGATGCGGCAAAAAGGCTGGTCAATGAAATCTTGCCTCAGGTTCAAACACCCGGTGTTCGCATTTTGATTGCAGGAACACAACCAACTGCGGAAGTTCAAAAACTAGCAAGCGAAACTGTGACAGTTACGGGTTGGGTGCCTGATTTGAGGCATGCCTATGAGCAAGCCGATCTCTTTGTAGCGCCACTTCGCATTGGAACGGGACAACAAAATAAAATTCTCGAAGCGATGTCAATGAGTTTGCCCTGCATCACTTCCACGCATGTCATGAACGGCATTCCAAAGACCGACAATGTCAATGCCCCCCTGCAACTTGCCGACGACGTTACATCTACAGCACAAGCCATCGACTCCTTGCTCAATGAAGGTGACAGGCGGCTCAAATTAGGCAGAGAATCACGTCTTTGGATTGAAAAGAATTGTTCTTGGGAAGCGCAATCTGGTGCACTTGAAATGTCATTCGTAAATTCGACCATCTACAAACCTGAAGAAGCCACATGGAAAAGCAAGACATGAGCCTCGTCGCAGGGATTCCAACCCTCGACATTAAAGCTTTCACGGAAGGGACAAAAGAGCAACGCTCACAATTTGTTCAGAACCTGGGTGATGCCTACGAAACCATAGGATTTGTTGCAATCCAAGGCCACAACATTCCCGATGATTTGATTGATAATCTGTATGCCCAATCGCAAGCATTTTTCAGCCTCAGTCCAACGAAAAAAAGAGCTTATGCTCGTCCTGAGACGAACAATCAGCGTGGATTTGTGAGCATGGGCATCGAACATGCAAAAGACAGCGAATCAGCCGATTTGAAGGAATTCTGGCAAGTAGGACAGCCGAATCCTCCAGCAGAGGCTGATCTGAACCATTTTCCTCCAAATTCCGAGATCGCCGAAACACCCGCATTCAAAAAAACATCCGAGGAGGCCTTTAAGGCACTGGAAAATCTTGGACAGCTCATGCTCCGTGCCATCGCATTGCACCTCAAACTCGATGAATATTTTTTCGAGAACTGGGTGGCTGGGGGCAATTCCATTCTCAGGGCAATCCACTACCCTCCGATCACGCGAGAACCAGATTCCGCAGTGCGCGCTGGCCAACATGAAGACATCAATCTCATCACACTTTTGGTTGGTGCGTCTGCAGCCGGGCTCGAGGTCTTGCGACACGATAACACATGGATTCCGATCACAGCGCTGCCGGAGCACATTGTCGTAAATGTGGGTGACATGCTCCAACGTCTGACCAATCATCAATTGAAGTCGACCACCCATCGTGTGATCAATCCGCCGAGAAGTGAATGGGGAAAACCACGTTTTTCAATGCCGTTCTTTTGCCACCCCCGACCGGAAATGCCGCTGGACGCCATAGAACATCTCATCCCTGCAGGCGAATCCGCCAAAGAAGATCCAATCAATGCTGGTGATTACCTCGTTCAACGTCTTCAAGAAATCGGTCTTGCTTCGAAGTGAGTAAGAACGGACTCGGACGCTTTAACAACCATTTCGATTTCGTTAAATTTTCTTTGCATTTGATGCGCAGAGAAACGGGAAGCTTTGGCGTTGTTTTGGATTTACGACAATCCAAAACAAATGAGTCCACTCAAAACAATCTTAATTGGCCTGCTTTCAGGCCTTTGCGGTTCCGCGGTATTCACCTTTTGGAATTTGCAACCATCGATTGAAATCGTCCAACCGAATTCCTGGCCCATGATGTCGGTTTCTACTGCGCAACCAACCGCGATAAAACCACCAAAGCCACGCGCTGATTTCGCGCCTCTTTCCTTCGAGTTTGCCGCCAAAAACTCCATTGACGCAGTCGTGCACGTCCGAACGTCAAAACAGCCATCAAACGCATCGAATCCATGGTATGAGATCCTGGGTTATCCTGCAATAGAACCAAGCCTAGAAGGCTCAGGATCCGGTGTGATCATCGCACAAAATGGTTTTATTGTGACCAACAATCATGTCATTGAAGGAGCTGACAAAATCTCGGTGTCCTTGAACAACAATCGCACCTATGAAGCCTCTATCATTGGAACAGATCCATCGACCGACATCGCAGTACTCCAAATTTTCCCCGATACCCCTCTCCCTTTCATTGAGTTTGGTAAATCTGACGATGTCAATATTGGAGAATGGGTACTAGCCGTTGGAAATCCATTCGATCTAACATCGACGGTAACAGCGGGCATCATATCCGCAAAAGCACGCAATATCAGCCTACTCAGAGCCAGGCCTGAACGCGGTGTATTTCCCATTGAATCGTTCATTCAAACCGATGCCGCGGTCAATCCAGGCAACAGCGGCGGAGCCCTCGTTAATGCCGCTGGTGAATTGATCGGTATCAATACAGCCATCGCTTCCCGCACAGGCAGCTATGCAGGGTACGCTTTTGCCATTCCGTCTACTATCGTAGAAAAGGTGACCCAAGATTTAATGCAATATGGAGAAGTGCTTCGCGCGTATCTCGGCATCCAAATTGAACCTGTGAACGAACAGCTCGCAGAACAATTGGCGCTGGATAAAGTCACGGGGTGCGCTGTCACTTCCATCATTCCAGGCAGTGGAGCTGAAGATTCAGAAATGACAATCGGTGATATTGTACTGGCAATCGATGGCGTCGAAATTTCAAATTTCCCTGAGCTGCAGGAGTCCATGTCTCAGTATCGCCCCGGAGAAACGGTCGTCGTTCGGGTATGGCGCGAATCTGCAATTGTCAACGTCATTGTTCAACTGAAAGATCGAGATGGTCAAATTGCCTTTCAACCTGACCAAGGTGTCCTACAGAAAAGGTCTCTAACACGCTCATAATAAGCAGGATAAATGATTTCGAAATAAATCAATGTTGAAGTGAACCTAATTCGAAATTATATGTTGCATTGGTGTGAGTAACCCGAACCAACGGCTGGCTATGTTCCCGCTGAACCTGCTACCACTCCCCGGAGAAACCATCGCGCTGCATGTATTCGAAGAACGATATCAAGTTCTTTTCGATCAACTGGAGTCGATGGAAATCGACGAATTCGGAATTCCTTTCGTTGACGGTGACCGACAGATGAAGATGGGAGGGCTCATGAGGCTCGTATTTGCATCAAAGCCCGACGACAATGGATTTAGAGATGCAGCCGTGCAGTGTGTAGGACTCTTTACCGTGGACTCACTGACGTCGGGTACGATGAATGACAATCCATACCCTGTAGGCCAAGTAACCCGTTGGACGGGATGGAAAAACTATACGTTATCTAAGAAAGCGGCCATTGATTTTGAAAAGGCAAAGAACCTGTCTGGATGCACCACCGTATGCGCTACCTCTACATCCAGACCAATCGAAGGTCTGATCAAAGCATTGATTGAACATGAAATTAAACCCCAGAAGCGGTTTAATATCCTGAACTCACTGGATGATTTAATACGAAACGAGCACATCGAAAACACGGCGCGATTCACTTTGCTGATTGCAGAACAAGAAGCCCAGCGAAATAAAGGTTACTTTCCCAACTGACTGCGTATTTTTGTGGCATGATGAAAAACCATCTTCCACTACTCACTTTCGGAATTCTCCTATTTAACCTCAGTCTTTCAAGCTGCAGCGATCAATCCGAATCCAGCGAAACAAATGAATCCCCGGATGCCAAAAACGCGCAGTCCGCGGCACATTCCACGGAAGGACTCAACGTAAATATAGCAAGCGATGCTTTGAATTCGTTTGTTAGCCGGGATACCCTCGAACAGATCACGCAAAACTTGTTCGAATATTTCAAGAGTACCAACGAGGCGAACTGGGACCAGCTGATGCATCATTTTCCGCTTCACAAAAACTCAGACACCGCTTTTGTCAACAGCAGCAAACGAGCTCTTGACTATTGGACAGAGCGAGGTGTTCAAAACCGCACTGAGATGGCCGAAATTGTTTACGCCAGCCCAGTCTTTGAAGATGGTGATCAGGAGGTGGTGCTCATCAATATGAAATTGCGTCATTACGTTGAATTCCTGCCCTTGTACGATGGCCCGAGCCCCTCCGGAATGAAGGGTATGGTAGAATCAAACTACGGCAAAGGAAATGCCACCTACAAGGAGAATGAAATCGTCGAGGGTGATTCCCTGCCATTTCGCTATTGGGAAATAACTGGGTTGAATCGAATCTGGGCCTTGTCCCACGTAGACTCCAGCCACTGGTGTTTCTTGCCTCCCAATTTCAATGAATCGGGTTCCGCATTCATGATGAGCAGCGATGCAATGGTAGGTGGTTTGCGCCACCGTCGAGAAAACGATCCAACCGCTCAGAAATAATCATCATGGAGATGCAGCCCATTAAATGGCACATCCCGAATGAATCGTCTCCACTGGAAGCGGTGATGATCGGCATCGGCACAGGAATGGGGAAACCTCCCGCCTTGGAAGAGACTTACGATCCACTTTCGAGACATCATGTGGCTCGAGGTACTTACCCAAGTGAGCAAAGCGTCAGCAAGGAATTGGATGCGTTCGCAGAAAAATTAACATCGTTGGGCATCCAAGTGCTTCGACCGGATGGCCTCGGCATCAATCAAGTTTTCACACGTGATATCGGCGTTGTGATCGATGATCGATTCATCATGACTCATTTGGTGGAAGACCGCGAAGCAGAACAAAAAGGTCTGAAGTCGATGCTCAATCGAAATCCCGGCACCGTGCTGCGTCCTCCAGAATCGGTGAGGATGGAAGGTGGAGACATTCTACCCATGGGTGAAGAAATATGGGTTGGCTATGCCAGCCCGAAGCCTTTTGCAAAATACACGACCGCTCGAACAAATGTCGAAGCCATGGCATGGCTCGAAAATCAATTTCCACAGAAACGGGTCATCGGTTTCGAGCTGAAAAAATCTGACACAGATTCGCTTCAAAATGCCTTGCACCTCGACTGCTGTTGCGCTCCGCTTGGTATGGGCCACTTGTTGGTTCACCGACCAGGTTTTGAACAACAAGATGAACTGGCCGCGCTACTGGATCGTTACCCACCGACCAACATTATGGACCTCACGGCCGAGGAGATGCAAACCATGCACTGCAATGTATTCAGCATTGCACCGGACACCGTTATCTCAAATCGCTCATTCACAAGAACCAATGCTCAGATGGAAGCTTGGGGCTACAACGTCATTGAAGTAGAACTCTCTGAAACCTCCAAAATGGGGGGCTTACTCAGGTGTTCCACCCTCCCCTTGCGCAGAAGATAATTCGATATGAAACAAAGCACTTCAAACGTATTCATGATTCGTCCGCAGTCCTTTCGAAAGAATGAAGAAACTGCAACGAATAACCTGTACCAGCAATCACTTGAGGGAGTGGGGGCAGACGAATTAATCCGACGCGCACAGGAAGAATTTGACTCACTTTCTGAAGCACTTGGACAAGCTGGGGTCAATGTATACGTCTTTGAGGAACAAGCTCCCTACGAAACCCCGGATGCCTTATTCCCCAATAATTGGATTTCCACCCATGACAATGGAAACATTGGATTGTATCCGATGTACGCAGCAAATCGAAGAACAGAACGAAGGGAAGACATCATCGTTCAACTGGAACATGAAGGCGACTTCAGCATCCAGAATATCATTGACTTCACTGAATTTGAAGCGCACGACCGATTCCTTGAAGGAACAGGAAGCATGGTATTGGACCGTGTGCATCGTAAGGCATATGCGGCGATCAGTCCCAGGACAGACGAGACTGCTTTGCTTCACTTCTGTGAAGAATTTGACTACGAGCCTGTTGCATTTTCTGCGTTGCAAACCGCTCAGGGAAATCGCCTTCCGATCTATCACACCAATGTCATGATGAGCATTGGCTCGGGATTTTGTGCGATCTGCCTCGACAGTATCGATGACCCCGAAGAACGAGAAGCCATTGAGAATGAACTCAAAGCTGATGGGTTAGAAGTCATTGCATTGACGGAAGAACAAATCGAACAATTCGCTGGCAATATGCTCGAACTACAAGGCTCCAACGGCCCCATCATCGCGATGAGTTCAAGCGCCCATAACGCACTAGATGTGGCGCAAATCGATGCTCTGAAGCAATTTGGTGCCATCGTACATGCCGACCTGACGACCATTGAAACATGCGGCGGCGGAAGTGCCCGATGCATGATTGCTGAAATCCACCTGCCTGAGGCTTTAGCCCAGTAACACACTCACCTTCCTGAAATGCCCACCCTCGACCAAATCATACAAGGAGCCGTCGCATCCGCCTGCGAACACTGCTTCCAAGCTAAACTCGATCCTGAAACCATTCAGATTCAGCAAACGCGAAAAGAATTTGAAGGAGACCGAACTGTCGTGGTTTTCCCACTGACCCGAGCCTCGAAATCGTCTCCAGAAGCGACCGCAGAGCGTCTTGGTCAACACCTCGTCGAGCACCATGAGCTGATTGGTGCACACCAAGTGGTGAAAGGCTTCTTGAACCTGACCATCATTCCGGCGCATTGGACGAAGGCACTTGAGGAAGCCGTTCAAACGAACCAATTTGGATTCGGAGCTGCGAACTCTCGACCAAAAGTGATGGTCGAATACTCCTCCCCCAACACCAACAAACCACTGCACCTCGGCCATCTGCGCAATAACTTCCTTGGCTACAGTGTTTCTCGAATCCTGGAAGCTGCTGGACACTCCGTCATCAAGGTGCAAATCATCAATGACCGAGGAATTCACATTTGCAAATCCATGGTAGCGTGGGAACTGTTCGGCGGCGGTGAAACTCCTGAGAGCTCCGGAATCAAAGGAGACAAATTGGTGGGCAAGTACTACGTTCGATTCGATCAAGAATACAAGCAGGAAATCAAGGCACTTGTCGCTGAGGGAATGGAGGAAGAAATCGCGAAGGATGAAGCCAGACTCATGAAATCTGCGCGAGACTACTTGGCCAAATGGGAAGCCAATGACCCCAACATTGTAGCACTGTGGAAAACCATGAACGGCTGGGTCTATGACGGTTTTGCTGTCACCTACGAAGAAATGGGCGTAGACTTTGACCAACTCTACTATGAGTCTGAAACTTACCTGCTAGGAAAAGACCAAGTCATGCGAGGGCTTGAAATGGGAGCTTTTTACAAGAAAGAAGACGGCAGTGTCTGGGCTGACCTCACGGCGGAAGGTCTTGATGAAAAACTGGTGCTTCGCAAGGACGGAACCTCGGTCTACATGACCCAAGACATTGGAACAGCAATCAAACGCTACGAGGATTACCCGGGGCTTGAACGACAAATCTATACCGTCGGAAACGAACAGGAATACCACTTTAAGGTTCTCTTTAAACTACTGAAACTGCTGGGTGTCGAGGATTCTGAACGCAACCGCCACTTGAGCTATGGCATGGTGGAGCTTCCTGAAGGCAAAATGAAGTCGCGGGAAGGAACCGTAGTAGATGCAGACGAATTGTTGGCAGAAATGGCAAGCACGGCCAAGGAAATGGCCACAGAACTGGGAAAAGTAGACGACCTCAGCGAAAAAGAAAAAGAACAACTCTTCAAGCAAGTTGGTTATGGCGCGATCAAATACTTCTTGCTCAAAGTGTCGCCTCAAAAATCAATGATGTTTGACCCCAAAGCATCCATTGACTTCATCGGAAATACGGGCCCTTTTATTCAGTTCAATTTCGTCCGAGCCAAGAGCGTCTTGCGAAAGAGCGCAGCATCTCAGGAGGCATTCAAATCATTGGCTTTGGACTCCAGTGTCTGGGATCAAACAGAATTGCGCATCATTCAGCATGGACTGCAGTGGCCAAATGTCCTTCAGCAAGCAGCCGCAGAGTGTGACCCAAGCCTCATCGCTAATCACTGTTATGAATTCACCAAGGCCTACAGTCGATGGTATCAGGATCATCCTGTGATGCAAGTTGAAAACGAATCGCTGCAAATCGCACGTACGACACTTTGCTTATTCTTTACGCAGCAAATCGAAAGCGCGATGGCGCTACTAGGCATTGAGATGCCTGAACGCATGTAATTCAGCTGATCCTGCGTTCGAGTGTTTGCCCGTCGGTCTCCAAACGCAAGAAAGTTACCTTACGGGTTGAGTGATCAAACGAGAACGATTGCTCACCTGATGTTAAGTGGCCGGAATGCAACGTTTCAACAACAGAATGAGAGCCATCCAACAGTGTTAGGTGACATTCGTGATTCCATCCTTTTGGCACGAAGAAGCGGATCTCCACTTGATCAGATGAAACAGATACGGTCGAGCCATCAATCAATGAAGATTCTGCTGAGATCACTCCTTTGCGCATCGCTGATGTCATTCTCTTTAGAATTACCCAAGCCACCAATAAGACGAGCATGAGCAACAAGGCGCTGGCGGCATTTTCTAGGAAACTTGCAAATGATTCGGCATTCATGATCAAAGAGCGATGATGCCTTTAATGGCCGATGCTGTCTCATAACGCGCAA
>CBFIEJ010000050.1:0-13402 GCA_965661575.1 uncultured Flavobacteriales bacterium
TGGGGGCGAATTCGCATCCAGTTTCCGAACCGGGATATGCTGGAGCATCAGGATCATAATTGCATGCATTGTCATTGCTGCATCCAATTGGTCCGCAATCGGTGCAGTTGAATTGCTGACCTAAGACAAAGGGATCCGATCCATCTGCTGGCTGAATCAAGGCGTGCAAAGTTCCAGCAAGGCAGTCGCTGCTTGTGAATTGTGCGACCAACACTTTGAGGTTACTTCCTGAGAGCCCATTCGAAGAGGAAGCTGGAGCTGACCAACCACCGCCCAAATCGCTGGTTATCAGTATGTCGTTGCCTGAGGTTGCAGAAGGCGAGAATAAATTCGTTACCCATTGCTGCGCCAAATCTTCGTCGGTCTGTATGAAGTCTTCACCGTTTGCTGCATTCGGCTCATGCTCAATGCCGATGGTTACATAGCTGTCGTAGGAAAGGGAAGGGTAGGTAGCAAGGCCGATCAAGGAAATGCCTGATGCACTCGGACCAGACGCATAGATGCTGTTGAAGAACCCGTTTGGAGCGTATAATTGAGTGGGATTTTCGGTGTTGCCGAAGACCGATAAGACTCTGTCTTCGGGGTCTGCAGTTTCGATGTAAAAGCGGTAGGTTGTGTGATCTGTAAGGTCAACTTCATCCACCATTCCGGTGTGTTCCGCTACAATATCGATGGACATTTTGTAATCTTGGGCGACTGCTGGATTTAAAAATCCGTAAACAATCGCGCAGATCCAGAGAATCCTGGTTAGGCAATTTTGGCTCATGTCAGACAATTTGGGACTCCTAATATAGGGACTCAAGGTCGATTAAGACCAATTCGTCGACATAAATAAAAATTGCTTGACTTTTTCGAAGAAGCTAGTTGAATAAATGGCTCATTTCCAGGTCTTTTGTGCCCATCAAAATCGCTCATCAAGCGTGTGCCTCAAAAGAACAATGAGATCAACGCGGGAATCAAGAAATACCGGATAAAACTGAGCTTAGGGGCAACTACCGCCAAAGTCTGTGAGTAGGAGCAGAAGGTCCCCGACTGTGATGACATTGTCGCCGTTGATGTCAGTTGCACAGGTATTTACATTGTCGTTGAAGAGGCAACTTGCATCATCAAACGTAGCCGTGGGATTGAAGTTTACGGCGCTGTCGTAGGTGCATCCTGGTACCTGACAAATGGCGAAATCACAGCTGTTGTCATCGATGGTCGTCAATGGGTCGAAATTACAAGCTGACGGATAGCTGCAGCCGTAGACATCTTCTTCAATTTCAATATCCGTGCTGCACGATCCTATTGCCGAATGTTGTCCGTAATCAGACCAGTCATCGGAGTCCATGACAATCCATTCTGAATCGTCGGCATTGGTTCCTGCGGAGGCAAGCCAATCACCATTGTTTCCATCGAGAACTTCTGGCTTCCTGATCAGGGTGTGGTTTTGTGTGGCGTTGTCGGTGCCTGCTACGCTCCATCCTGAGCCAGGGTCAGCATCCCAATTCCCGATGATATCGAGAAGCTCAAAATCTTCTGGGGTGCCGTATACAAGACCGAATCCGTCGTCTCCATTGGACAAACTGCTGTAGGTGAAATCGGCACTGTTGAGCAATTCTAGTTCAGCTTGCGAGTGAACAATTTTATACACTCCACCGGGCGCGATGACCGCCGTTGTGGGCAACTCAACCCAATTTTCAAAATTGCCTGGTGTGCTTGGAGCATTCACTGTATGGGCCAGCGCGTAGCCAATCAAAGAAACCTCAACCACTCCCGGGTTGTAAATTTCGAGGTACTTATTGTTTGAACTGCCCTCGCCATATTCACTGAAAAACAACGAACAACTGGACAACGCGTTACCCTCACAATCAAGTCCAGATTCGGGGAAGATGCACGAGCCATCGTCCGTATTTGCCTGAGAGTTGTAATTGCAAGCGATGGGGTCGGTGCAACCCTCCACAATTTCTCCTGACCAAAACCAAGCGGGTTCCACCCATTCGGGGTGAGAGATGAAAGGGTTGGCGTTGCCTTGGGTTTCTTGGATTCGATTGTTTCGTGTTGATTCAAATCCTGAGACGGGATCGTCGATATGCCATTGAAAAAACATTTCGGGGTCGCCGAGTGATTCCATACTTCCTGCTTGGGAAGGGTACATGGTATAAAAATAAAAGACCTTCCGGGCAATGTCTCCCTTGACATCGTCTCGGGGCTCCCAAAGGTCGCCGGAGCGTTTCGACCAGTTTTCCGGATCTTGAGGTATGTTATTTTGGGTGACATAACTGCCATTCGCAGCTATTCCATACCATTGGGCATTTTCATCAACAATTTCGCTGTACGGGGAATTACCTCGCGATGAGTTGGCACTGCCATGTGAAGGGCGAATGTTGAAGAGATCAGACTTCATGGGTGAAATTCCACCAAAAAAACTTTGAGGAATGATGTGCTCGGTATTGATGGGGTCGAGGTAAGTCGTGTATTCAGAGGCCTGCTCGAATCCTGTATAGATGCAATAAATAGAGCCGTCAAGTTCATCGGTATACCCAAACATTTGGGACCTTGCTCCATTGTATCCCAGGTCACTGAAATAGGGATTGTACCACTCTGCTTTGAGCCAGTCTCGAAGTGCCTCAGAATTCAATCCTGCAGGTGCATCAGGTTGTGCAATTGCACTGGTAGCAACGATACAAATAGCTGCTGCGGTAGAGAAGACTCCTTTGAGCCCCACGTTCAATTTTTGTGAACCAAGCATTGAGGTGATGTTTTTAAAGCTAGTCATTTTCAACATGTTAAAGTACGGAATATTATCCGCTTTAAGGTGTTTGGTCCCGAACAAAATGAAGCTCGGTGAAATCAAAGTCAGGGTTGGGGACATCTACGTCGAGCGCTGAAATTTTACCAAGCGCATCAACGGTGAAGTGGACCATGCCACTTGGCAGCATCATCTGTTCGGACCAATTCAGTTCAAACGTGTCGTAATGCCAATGGCTCAACTCAGCGCTGAACAGTGGCGTTTGGATAAATTGTAGACTCAATTGGCTGTCAATCGCGCTGATTTCAATGGACCCATACATTTTGTCAGTATAGATTCCGGTGTAATCGGTAATGGGATGGGAGGCGTTCGTATTGGCAATGCGTGATGCGTTTTTAGCTTCAATTTCTTTTGCATCATTTTCCACTTTATCAGTTCTGTTGGCTTCTAAGAAATTGAGCAAATTGAAGTCGAAATTACCATCAAGTAGCACGTCTAAGAAATCGTAACCAAGCGCCCAAGGCACGGAACTGTTGGTGTTCGTGACAATGAAAATGCCAAGTTTCTCATCGGGAACAAGCATTTGTCGGGAGATCATACCATCGTAACCACCAGAGTGTCCAACAATTTTTCGGCCATGCAGCGTGGTCATTTCCCAGCCAAGTCCATATCCCCGGAAATGAATGGAAGGCATTTTGGACTGGTACCAATTTGAAACGGGAATTGGCGTGTGCATGGTCCACATCTCTTTGGTCTGGGTTCGACTCCAGAGCCTTTTGTCGGCAATTCGGCCACTGTCAAGTTGTACTGTCATCCATTTGGCCATGTCCTTGACATTCGTGATCAATGCACCGGCAGGTGCAACATTGTCCCAGTTGATCCAATCGATTGGAACGAGGTTGCCGTCTTTGGTCTCGTTATGCGGGTGTGCAGCAATTTTGGTTCCATCCAAATCTGCAGTGCTTAATATGGAATGGTCCATACCAATGGGCTTGAGGAGTGAGTCTTGAATGCATTTTTCCCAAGTGGTCCCGGTAACAACTTCGATGATTTTACCCGCAGCAATGTAGAGGATGTTTTGGTATCCAAATTCAGTTCGAAACGAACTGACGGGCTCTAAATATTGAGCCTTCTCCAAGACTTCTTCTGATGTCCAACTCGTGCCATACCAGAGTAAATCACCTGAAAATGTGGCAAGACCTGAGCGGTGGCAGAGCAAGTCGCGAATGCGAAGCTCCGATGTCACATAGGGATCATATAGTTTAAATTCAGGAAGGTAATCTGTGACGTGATCGTCCCAATCGATTTTTTGAGCAGAAACCAATTGGGCAAGGGCAGCGCTTGTAAATGCTTTCGTGTTTGAGGCTACAGCATAAAGTGCATCGGACGTCGCCTCTGCAGTGCGCGTCATGTCAAGTTTTCCATAGGATTTGCTCCAGACTAATTCACCTTCGTGCACGATACCCACAGAGAGCGATGGCAAATTCATACTTTGTACAGCGCGTGACATGGCTTGATCGATCTCAGAAAACTGTTTGGACTTGATCGATACTTGGCCAAATGAAAAGGTGGAAAAGACCAGCGCAATCGCTACACATGTCACTGAGGTGGTGAGAGATCGAGTCAAACGCAATGTCAAGAAAGAGCGAAACATGAAGACAGATTAAATGAACAGGTTGACTAATTTCGCCTACATGGGATTGAATGCACTAAAAGTTGGAACAAAAGTTCGTTTTTTGGATGAAGTTGGGAATGGCATTGTGACCAAGATTCTGTCCGAAGCGAAAGTTATGGTGGAGGATGATAGTGGTTTTGAATACCCCTATGACGCATCTCGCTTATTGGTAATCGAAGACGCCAAGGAGGAAAAGATGGCATACGAACGCGTCATTCCTTCGGTCCTTGAAATCGTTCAGCAAGACCTTTCAGCTGAACGGAAAACCCGAATCGAGAAGGACTTTAAGACCAAATACAAGGAAGCCAATGCTCGATCCAATGAACGTTCGGACATGGAAGTTGACTTGCATATGCACGCCATTGTTGATTCTCAGTCAGGGTTGGAGCCGTCAACGATGCTTGAATTACAGCTCGCTCACTTTGAGCGCATGTTGCAAATTGGTATTCGTCAACGAATGAAAAAGTTGGTGTTCATCCATGGCATTGGCCAAGGTGTTTTACGGCATCAAATTTGGAGCCGAGTGGACCAATACTATCCGGATTGCAGCTGCCGTTCCGCAGATCCCCGAGAGTATGGAAGTGGCGCGACCGAAGTGTGGATTGGTGAACGCGCGTTCAACTGATCAATCTCGGGCGTCTTGTCCTTGTTTTTTCTTTTCAGCCCACTCGCGAGCAATCACGTTTAAGTTGCGCTCGGGATCATTGATTTGGAGGCGAGAAAGGTCAACGCTAAAAGCAGGGTCAAGTGCCTCTTTGCTCAGCAACTTGAATGCGTATACCGCTCGGTCTTCATAATCGCTGAGTTGCAACGTTTCAATGGGGAATTTATTCACCGCCGCAGGCAAAATCACTGCTTCAATGGGTTGTAGCTTCAGCCAGTTGATCATGGCTTTCGCTTGATTTGAATCCTTTTCACCCAAAGTCAATCGGTAAGTGCCTTGATTGTCGGTCAGAGTGTAGGTGATTTTTTCGCCTTCATTCTCAATTTTCCATTCACCTTCTCTTTTTTTCGCCACTGTGGTTCCATTGCCCATCATGCCGCTCATTTCGGCAAGTTTTTTGGAAACGTAGTTGCCTTGATTGGAATTCAAGAACAGTGTCGCCATGCGTCGCTGCTCAGTATCAAACCAAAGCCATTCCTGATTTCGAGTGGTATCACCATGCCATATGAAAGGACCATCTTTGAGCTGGTCGTCAAACCAGAAGCGCTGAACAATTGAACGCCCAGCTCGAGAGACTTCGATATCCATGCATTGGTGCCATTCTAAAACTGCTTCACCGAGCGCTGAACGGGAAAGGGCGTTGATCTCTTTGTTCAGGTTGATTTGGCGTTCAACTTGAACTTGTCGAGCCGAATCCATCCGTGCAGAATCGGCAAGGATTTTTTCAAAGGCCAAAGGCGCCATCTTCAGAGAGTCATCGGTGATGGCATTGGGCGTGTTTTGTTCGTCGGAGTGATCGACTTGCGTGTGAGCGGGAGAGGTGCAAAAGAGAGAAAGTACCAGGGCTGGAAAGATCGCATGGCCCATGTTTGCGAAGTTCTTCATGAAAACGAAGATACACTTCTTCTTCCACATCAATTGCGGGCGCGACGACGCCATTTCTTTGGATTATTCCAAGGAATGTTTATCTCGGTATCACGGACTTCGATGTCTTCTTTCAAGACCCAATGGTTGCGATGCCAATAGAAGCCATCATAGGTAAAGTCCGGACCGTAAAATGTGGTGAAGTCCTTCATGGCGGGGTCTGAAGGGCTCAGGTGATCCATGACAATCATGCCCATGTCTTCCCTCCACTGCAAGGTCGTAGAAACGGCATCGTTGTATTCAAGGATGTGCCTTTTGACCGAACCTCTGCCTACGTCGATGATTGGAATTCCAAACTTTACTCGGTTTCCACTCACAGCCATGGTTTCGATGACTTTTCGATTTCTTAGGCCGTCAGCGCCGTCCCAACCGAGCAGTGTATAGACAGGATTGTTTCCTTGTTCTTGCACCAGAATGTCGTAATAAATGGCACCGGGCCAATTTTTGGAGGTGAAACGGTCTTTGGTATTGAATCCCTTGCGCCGTTGATTGCCTCGTTTGAATTGCAGTGGTGTTACAACTTGTTCATTGCTTCTGTCTCGCGTTATTACGAGGCCTCCGTATGCGTTTGTTCGATCACTGTATTCAACGTTCCAGGTGATCACGGCGACTCGATTTTCTTTTTCGCCGGCAGAGACGACGCCCATTCGCCGGGACAACGAGTCCGTATTCATTTCCCAGAAATCGGATTGTTCAAATGTGCTCAGCATCTCCGAGGCTAATGCTGAGTGAGCAAAAATTCGGGAGCTATCATCCGCTGCTCGTACAATTCTTTCGTGCAAGTCAATGAGGTATTGAACGGGATGGTCCTTGGAAGCCATATCGCCATTCAGTTTCAGATTTCCTTTTTGCCCGAAGGATGAGCCCACATGTGCGAGAACAAAAAGAAATACCAATGCTGTGCGGGCTCGAACCATCTTTTCTCAAACGGGGATGATCGGATTTAATTGTCTCCTCAAAGATGCATGAAAGCCTTCTTGGCCAAGAGCACTTCTTCTGTCTCAACGTGATCGGGATCGTCTACGCAGCAGTCAACTGGGCATACAGCAGCACATTGGGGTTCATCATGGAAACCAACACATTCGGTGCATTTTGAATGGGCGATGTAATAAACGTCCATGCTTCCCGGATCATTTTCAGTATCTGACTGGACATCTCCAACCGTTGGATGAACACCGCTGCCGCTAAATCCGGTTCCTTCCGAAAATTGCCAATTTGCTCCGCCTTCGTAAATAGCGTTGTTGGGGCACTCAGGTTCACATGCACCGCAGTTGATGCATTCGTCTGTGATCATAATGGCCATGAATTCTTTCGGTCTTAGGTTGGAACGTAAATTTGGCGCGAAGATAAGCACCAAAATGACGAACACATTAGAATCATCACTTGTTCAACTCGGCTCATGGTTGCGGGGCGAGATCCCAAACCAAGGGCCAAATGATCAATTGCTGCTTTCCCAGGCAGAAATGCAAAACAGATGGTTCACCGAGGATTCATGCAAAAATGCGATGCATGGATGCGGAATGATGCTCGAAACGAGTGTGCTAGAGGATTGGCTGGAGCGTTATGATCTCAATGCTGATGCACTTGGTGTGAAAAGAATTGGATTGATTTTGGCCGGAAATCTGCCTTTAGTGGGGTGGCACGATGTGATGTGTACCCTATTAACAGGGCATGAAGCTGTCATCAAGGCAAGTTCATCAGACTCCGTGTTGATGACCGCCGTGATTGAGGCGTGGCAGTCTTTCTTGCCGGAAGATTCAAAGCTGAGGGTGCAATGGGTTACAGGCAAATTGAGCGATGTGGATGCCGTGATTGCCACGGGTAGTGCAAATACGAATCGCTATTTTGAGCACTATTTCAAGGATTTGCCAAGAATTTTGAGGAGTCAACGTACCAGCGTGGCAATTCTGGATGGAACAGAGTCGGATGAAGAAATACGGGCCTTGGGCAGCGATGTGTTTCAATATTTCGGCATGGGCTGCAGAAGCGTGACAAAACTTTATCTGCCCGTCGGTTTTGATCTAAATCGGTTGTTCAAAGTTTGGATTGAGTGGTCTCATTTGGCCAATCACAACAAATACGCGAACAATTATGATTACCACAAGGCCGTTTGGTTGTTGAATCAAGTGCCCTTGATCGAGAATGGTTTTGTACTACTCAAAGAGGATAACACATTCCTGAGCCCCGTGGGATCGCTGTTCTACGAGCCTTATACTGATAGACAATCACTGATGGCACATTTAAATGCGCACATGCTTGACTTACAGTGCATTGCGGTACGAAATCCCTCGGATTTTCAAGGTAGTTCTGTGCCTGTGGTGCCCCTCGGAAGGACACAAATGCCTATGCCTTGGGATTACGCAGACGGAGTGGACACCATTTCGTTCCTCTTGGAGTTATCTTCGTCACAGAATTTGAAACCATCTGTTGCCGAATGATTATCTCGAAAACATCAAGTCGCACACACCTTCTCATCGCGGCTTTTGTCGGGTCTTTGCTCTTCTTGATGAGCAGTTGCTCGACGGACATTGCCTTGAATGCTCCTTACAAAAAAACACCAGTTGTGTTTGGATTGCTTGACGCACAGCAAGATACGCAGTGGGTCCGCGTGAATAAAACATGGTTGGGAGAAGGCAACCAATTCGATGCGGCCATGATTGCCGACAGCAGTGAGTACCCCGCTGAAGACCTTACGGTGAGAATCACCGAGCGCGTGGGAGGTCAAGTGCGCGAATGGTTCTTGACTGATACTCTGATTGGCAATAAACTAGAGGATGGAATCTTCTATGGACCGGATCAACAAATGTGGTACTTCGTTCCAGAGGGTGGGCTGAATACGGATGCAGAATACGACTTGAACATTGCCATTGAAGGGGAGGCAGATGACGTTACTGCGACAACAAATATGATCGCAGAACAGATTGGCAACATCTCACAGCCACCACCTGGAGTGAACAATTTTAGGATTGGTTTTGCGAGCGTTGGTTTCCAGACCACATTTCCCGACTTGACGTTCAAATGGTCTTCTACAGCTGGTGCTAGTCGTTATGATGCAACATTGCTCATTCACATCACCGAACGCACATGGAATGATTTAGCGCACACCGACTTGTTGTCTGAGGAAGAAAGAATTGTAGAGTTGCCTATTGGCACACTGAACACGCAGGATGACGAAGGGGGTGACATTTTACAGAAGGAAGTGAGTGGGGAACGATTCTTCACAACACTGGCCACGCAACTTGATCAGGATTCATATGTAACGCGGATTCTTGGTGTTTGGGATGAAGAGGTTCAAATTGCCCGTGTGGTGGACTTTGAGTTGACCGTTGCGAATGACGAATTGTCCACTTATCTCGAGATTACTTCGCCCGTAACCGGTGTCATTCAGGAGCGACCTGAGTACACCAACATCAATTGGGGGAACGATGACGGTTTGGGGTTGTTTGCGGCTCGATCTACGCAGGGGGTTTATGGCATTGGCTGCACAACGGCATCCCTTGCCTATTTGATTGAGGGTGAGGATACTTACTTATTGAATTTTTGTACGCCGAATCCTTTCTCAGATTTTTACTGCGATTGAACGTATTTTAGAGCAGCTATGGAGCACACCCTTACATCCAAATTGCAGGACGCCACGATTGAATTGTCGATGGGATTGTACACGGTACGATTCCATGAAGAAGCAGTCTTGGATGTGAATCAGATGAAGCGCGTGGAGACGGCAAGGCGAGAACTATTGTCAGACGATCGAGGCCCCGTCTTGGTTTTGATTCCCCGAAACGCAGCACTGGTTGAGCAGGAAGCTCTAGCATGGTTGGGGTCAGAAGAAGCCATGCTAAACGTGTCAGCACGTGCAGTTGTGGTTCCATCGTCCATCACTGTGTTGAAGGACCGTATACGCTGGGCGTTGTTTCGACCATCTGTGCCGTTTCGAATTTTCCGCAATCCCCAAATAGCCAAAGGCTGGGCCCTGGATCAGTGGTACGACAAGCAAATCGGAATGGAGATTGATTCTTTCGAAAAAGATGGAGTGATTTGATGGGAGGTATCAAGAGGCACTAACCTGCTATCGTTGAACCACGAATCGTTCCCGTTCTCCATCAATTAAAATGCTGTAAATTCCTGTTGGCCAATCAGATGGGATTTCAATTGACACGGATGCTCCACCTTTAATCTTATGGCCCACAGCATCGAAAACAGAGTAGTTGCGCAGGTGGGTGTCAAAGTTTAACGTACCCCCAACACGAACGGGGTTGGGATAGAGGCTGATGTCTGAAGACGCTAACGGCACCAGACCACTGGATTCGCTGATGTTTTGGAAGGAAGCCAGTGCCGGTATCCCCATGATTTCAGTAACCTCTAACAGTGGCACGCCAGTCCCTTGTCCCCACCATTGGTAGATCACCTGATCGCGTTCAATCGTGAACGGTTCGCCCAATTGTTCGATGGAAATATCATCAATGGCATTGAGCTCTGTTCGGGTTCGGAGCACTTCAAATGAACCGCCTGGGAGGATCAGGGTGCCCCAGGCATCTGCGGTGACACTTCGTGATTGTTCTAGTCCATAAGATAAAATGCCTTCAAGGTTCAATTCGAAAGCGGCAGTGCTTTCAAACGATTCTTCAAAATTGAATGGGATTGGAAAGAACTCATCGATGTCATCGTATGTGACAGGTAGGTCAAATCCCGAAGCACTCAAGCCAATTCCTGCAATGGTGTAGTGATCTCCGTTGGTTTGGTAGAAGTTGTTGAATCCGTCCAATGGAATTGGAAGCTCTACGCCCAAATCAGGAAATACAGTTGGGAGATAATAATCACATTGGTAGGTGCTGTTGAATGGACTATTGAAGACAAGGGCAGCGGTGATTGAGGCATTGTTGATGTCAACGGGCTCAATTGGAGCGTCGCCGAGTGCGATTAGATTCGAAGCATCCCAAGTGACATTGGCGCCGGCATTGGCCAGCAAGTCGAAGTCTGTGACTGCTGTATTGACGACATCGTAACTAATCCCTGCTTGGGGTAGATCGGCGCTGCCGATGGTGATTTGTGCGCTTGATTCGATTGTGCTTCCGAAAACGAAAACGAGAACCATGGCATTGTGGAGGGAAGTCATAGGAAGGAATTTAATTTGCAATTTAGGCAAGTCGAGCATGTGATTGCTTGTACAATTTTCGTGGGTTCTGTCTTAATCGATTTCTCGATCTGTTTTTTGAACTCTCCAATCGCCCCATCTATTGAACTCGTGCCGCATCCTGATTCCAACACCTTGTGTGCTGCTGCCATCGAGTGTGTTGATCATGGATTGATTGCTTTTCGACTGTCCGGTCACCTGGTATTGCCCCTTCGCGTCGAGGTCGTAACTGACGGTGATGTCCTGAATTTGAATGTCATCGGTCGACATTTGTCCAGTGCTTTGGGCTCCAAATTCACCCTCTATTTTCAGTCGCTCATTGAATAATTGGGTGCTCAAAGCCAGCGCTAACTCTTGTTCTCCACTCAAGTTGTTATTGGAATAATCCAACCCCAGATCCATTCCTGGGGAAATTTGAGAAATCCAATGTCCAAGTTGGTTGGCAATAAATGCGCTGCTCTGTCCACCACTCTGAAAACCGCCGAGAGCACTGTTCAATGGATCTTGGCTGATGAATTGGTTAACGACAAGAAGGCTCAGGGCTTGCCGTTGCAGTTCTTCTTCATTCAGCAAGGCTCCTTTGATCAACGCTTCAAGACGGGAATCTGCTTCGGGAACTTCAATGTTAAAGCCGATTTCGGGCTGGAATAATCCGCCGTTCAGGGAGAGTAATAATTCAACTGGGACCCGTCCAGGCAAGTTGGGTTCGTCTGGCAAAAGTGGGTTCAGCCGCGCGCGCGTTTGGTAAGAAGTGAGCAGATCTATTTGTGCTGCATAAGGATCTCCAAACCACTCGATTGTTCCGCCCGGAACAATGTTAAAGGTTTTGTTGATGAGGTTCTGTAAAGTGAAATAATAGGTCCCGGCGATGACTTCTAGGGAGCCTTTCAAGGTGATGTCTTCAAAGTCATTCACCCGTAGATCGAGGTGCCCTTCTGCCTTTCCCAGAATTTCCTCCCCAGTGTTTTGGTTGAAAACAATTCGGGCTGTGGCATCTGGCTCTACGTCCAATCCGATATCAAGAACGATATTTGAGAAGTGCCCCATGTTCTGTGAGACGGGAGGGAGAGAATCAGTCGTCTTGAACTGAATGAATTGAGCATAGGATGCATCGCTTACAGCATCCAGAGGAAGCGCAAAGTCGGTTCCTTTTTTCGCAGCAATATCTGCCTCAATGAGCAGTTCGCTTCCGTATCCAGCGACACTGATGTCGCCTGTGCAAATTCCGCTACCATAATAGAATGCGGCCTCTGCTGGAGGAAGGTTCATCAACTCGATTGGGTTTGAAGTTGCATCGATACCAAAATCCAAATTCCAATTCTGAAACTGTTTATGATAGGCAGTTCCATTCATTGTCGCGATGGACCCCGTTCGGTCTTGGATGCGACCTTGGTTGATTTGAATTGTTCCCGGTTCGATTTCAAAGTCTGATTCAATCGTATACGTCGTACCCAGAGCGGGAATGAAGGTTGTCAAGGAATCGGTTCGGAGGTTGCCAGAAAATTCGAATTCATCGTTTTTCCACCGGGATTTCAGCTGACCTGTAATGTCTCCACTTAAGTTAAAAGTGTTATCTGGGATGAGTTGATTGATTCCGTTCAACTCGATCGTCTTCAAATCCCATGTGGCCTCGAGAAATGGAAATGAACCCCAGCCAGCTGTCCCGTTCCCTGCAATTTCCCCAGCTCCGAAATTCCCGTGGGCATCAAATGCCATGTCGTCAAGCCATCCAGTTCCAGAAAGTGACAAATTCGCAATGTGTTCGTCTCTCCATTCGACTTCTTTAGCGTACAAATGAAAAACACCATGTTTTTTCGCTTCGCTTGTGTATGTTTTGAATTGAGCCGTTAAGGACGAAACGTTGGCCTCTCGAGTGAGCCAACCGATGGCGTTCTCATCACCTTCAATGGTCAGTTCAAGTTCCGCTGACCAATTGCTCTTCAAGTCTTTGTATGCTTGAGTCTTGATGTTCCAGTCTTGTGATTGAATGCAGACGGATGTGGCTTCATGAGCAGCTTGAAAATTTTCAGTTGATGACCATCGAATTAAATCGTTTGGCTTCATCAATTCTAAATTTTGTCCGAGAAGAGGCCAGTATAAATCGGTGATTTTTAATTGGCCTTCTGATTGGAGAGGTGGCGTGGAGGTGAAGCCGACTCGAGCGTCTCCTCCTTTGTTTCCTTGTTTCCATGTGAGCGTTCCCTCCCAGTCAGTTCCCAGTTTTAGGTCACTGTTGAAGTCAGCGGCTAGGAGGGATGTTTCCTGTTTGATGGAGTC
>CBFIEJ010000051.1:0-12967 GCA_965661575.1 uncultured Flavobacteriales bacterium
CCTGCAATCATCACAATCTCAAAGATAACCCATGCGCCTCAGTCTTGCGACGTTTGGCGTATTGGCAGCCTCTCAATATCAATCCAGGGGAGGGAAATGCTTGAACCACCACTCCGCGAGCCACTGCAATAGGGTTCGTTTTTTTTGGTTTTTCCTTTTTTTGTTTTGCTCCGGCATGCCCCAATGATACCTCGGAAGTGCTCTGCTATTCGTATTTTAAATCGAATAATTATCAAACAGGGCTGTTGAAAAACAAAACTAAATAGGTGTCTAAAAGACACGGAAATCAGCTGCTCTGTTGTGCTGGAGCTCAACTTTTTTTGCGCCACTGGGACAGCTTTCGCAGCGGCTTGGCAATCAATGTCCAAGGCCGAGGGGTGAGGCCGTTGAGTCGCCATGCCTTTCGGTCTTCCCGGTTGGCGCGCCAACGATTTCCGAGGCTGGCATTGCTCACCCCTCCCGTGCGCATGCGCACGATAATTTCGGGCAGGTATACGCTTGAGATGCGATGTTTGAAGAGCATCCGCAGCATCAATTCGTAGTCTGCTGCAGATTTCAGTGCAAGGTTGAAGCTTCCGTGTTTGAGGTACGCACTCTTGCGAATAAAAAATGTGGGATGAGGAGGCATCCAGCCGCTGAGAAAACCTCGTGGATTGAATTTTCCGTTTCGGAGTCCGCCGCTTTTCCAATGCCGCACTACCCGATCGTTTCCATCCACGTAAACTAAATCTCCGTAGAGAGAGTCTGCAGAAGAGGTGGTCAACAGATGGGCGACTTTCGATAAAACTTGATTGTGAGCGTACGTGTCGTCTGCATTGAGAATGCCAACAAAATCACCTGTAGTAGCTCTCACGCCTTTGTTCATGCCGTCATAAAGACCGAGGTCTGGTTCTGAAATGACCGTGGTGATTCGATCTCGAAAAGGCTCGATGGCTGCGAGGGTGCCGTCGGTGGAGGCACCATCCACCACAATATATTCCAGCTCGAAGGGATCGCTCACTTGATCGCCCACTTGATTGACCACGGATTGCACGGCATCGGCGATGGTGGCTTCGGCGTTGAAAGCGATGGTGACGATGCTAATCTTCATGGTGCCTGCGGCAAGGTCAGTTGGTCACCCAGTTGTAATCGAAGGAGCATTGATCATAGGGCGAGTCGATGCGGATGTGCGTGTAATCAATGGCCTTGAGGGTCCACTTCTTGAGCTGTTCGTCTCGCAAATTGCCTTCTACAATGGTCTGGAAATATCCAAAGTCTTGGGTGGGGTTGGCCCGGTGGGCCGCAACCCTTTCGTCCAGTTGCACCGCGACCCAGTAGCCTTGGTCTTCGTCATCGAGGAGTTGAATGGGGTCGGAAATTTCACCGGGTTGCATTGCATTGAGGAGGAAGAACAGATTGGGGTCTAGTTCGTCCGAACCAAAGAGGGTCCCGCCGTCCCTTGGATTCACCACGCGTCCGCCTTGATTGCTCGTTTCTTCGCGCGTTGAAAATCGTACGATAGCATCATCCACCGTGGTCTCGCCGTTCTTGATTTGGATCATAACCTGGTCCATTTCATCGCCCATGGCTTGCAGGGCGAGCGGGTCGACCTTGGGAGACATCAGCACGTGGCAGGCACTGAAAGACTGTCCGCGTCGATCCGTGACTTTTAAGAAATGGAATCCAAAGTCGGTTTCAAATACCGGAGACATGTCACCCACTGGCGTGTCAAAAGCTGCGGCCTCGAATTCAGGAACAAATTGTCCGCGCCCCACGTTCTCGTAGCATCCGCCTTTGTATTTGCTCCCCGGGTCTTCCGAATGACGTGAGGCAGCGAGGGTGAGGCTCATCTTACCGGTCGACACTTGGGTGCGGATGGAATCCAAAAAGTTGCGTACATCTGCCTTTTGCCTTTCGGTGATGGCCGGTTGCATGACCAATTCGCGGTACCGGACAGCCTCTGGAATCAGGGGCAGGCTATCTGCAGGAGTGGACGTGAAGAGCTGGTTCACTTCTGCCGGTGTGGCCCGCACTTGTTGGTTGATTTCTGCCTGCATTCGTCCCGCGAGCAGTTGTTCGCGGACAGGATCTTCGAACTCAGCCTTCCACTCGCTCACCGATTGGCCATATTCGGATTCAAAGGCTTCGACAGAACCAAACATCTGGATGTAATAAGCCAGGCGGCGTTCAATTTCGTCCATGACTTCCGCTGGCGTCACTTCGATGCTGTCGAGCCGGGCTTGATGCACCAGGAGCTTTTGGAAGAGTAAGTCTTCGATCAGATTGCAGCGTTGCTCCGAGGTCAATTCTTGGGCTTGTTTTCCCATTTGCGCCATCTGCGCTCGCATTGCAAACGCTTGCGCCTCGACTTCGCTTTCCAAGATGATGCCCTCGCCAACAACTGCAACGATGCCGTCGATGGTCGTAAAATCAGATTGAGCAGCGGCTGAGGCTTGCTCGTTTCCTGGCAAACTACCTCGTGCATCTCCTTGCGTTTTCCCTTCAAGGGCGATTAGGGTGCAAACAAGGACGAAGAAAACGTTGATTCGCATGGCATTCTTGGATGAGCCGACGAAGTTAAGTGGAATTGTCAGAGACGCCCAAGGTGCTCAAGGGATAATCCTCAAGAAAGGTTAAAGCAACAGTTGATTCGAATTGCTACTCACGTTCCTTTGGGTGTTCTCTTCCAGTTGCCCTGAGCAGGCGGATGGCGTACAAAAAGTAATGAGGTCCATTTTTGAAATGGGGTCCTTAGGGAATAGGCGCGGCCTGCAAAGCCGCGCCTTTTTCGGTGCGTTGCACAGCGCCTTCTGACCACGCGGATACGACGAGGTTCTCCTCGAGATCCAAGAGAAGTTTTTTGCGTCGTTGGTGCAAAATGAGTTCATCGACTTGATTGCGCACAGCTTCAAATGGGGCAACTTCATTTTTCAAAGCGTGTTCGAGGAACCGGACCAAGTGAATGCGTTCTTCGGCTTCGAATTCAATCGGGCGTCGCCGTGCGATCTGTGTTTCGGCTCGGTACAGCTGGAGCGGCACCTCTTTGGTCAATTCGCCTAGCGTCCACCAGATGTCGTCCGCCAGAGAGAAAGTCGCTCCGTTTTCAACACACCACCGCTCCATGGAGAGAAACTGTGAAGAATCAAGCGACGCCATGGCGTCGCGCATTTCGTCCATCTGCTCATCCATAGCTGCTGGTGCACTCACAAAAAGGACGCGCACGCTGTAGTCTGTAAGGATGAAAGAAGCTTTGTTGCGTTCGTAATAAGACGAGGCTTCTTCGTCCGAAACCATGGTTTCGAGCCGCTCTCGGACATACCGGTCTTTGTAGGCGTGCAGCAACAGTGCATTGCGGTAGGCCTCCAATTCCCGTGAAAAGTCCGCATCACCATCAGGCAATCGGAGTTCTGCTTGGTGAACCATCACCTGCTCCCGGATCCATTGATCCATGTACCTCGAGGCCATGGCGACAGAATCCTCGGGAGACGTGCCGTTCGGAATGTGATCTTCGATCTCGCTCAGCAGCAGGTTTCGTTCATAAACGCGTGCAGCGACAGGTTCAGATTTGACAGGTTCATCACTCCAATGAGAACAGCCGACGAGGAAGCCCCCTGCCGTGGCAAGGAAGCAAATGCGCCGAATTGTTCGAGCGAATCGGACCATGATCAGTCCGCCAGATTGTGCAGCAAATCGCGGTTGACGTCCACGAGCGTATTTGCTCGCAATTCGGCGATCCATTCGGCTTCGAGGTAGTCTTGGTAGGCAGCAATGACTTGGCCGCGGGCTTCCATGAGGCTTTTGGGTTCTGCATTGCGCACCTCTTTGACGTGCATTACGATGGTTTCACCGCCAGCGCCTTCGTAGGTTTCAATCGCAGACACCGCACCGGAGTTGTCTGCAGCGATGGAGGCTGCATCGGGGGTCAAAACACGATCTGCCCACGTATTTTCACCTTCACTAAACAAGCCGGACTCCATCAACAGCGCGTTGCTATCTTCTGCATTGATGTCGCGTTGAAAGGCCATGAGGTCCTTGTCCTTTTTGATGGCCTTCTTTGTGGCCTTGACCACCTTGGCATTGGCGCACGTAAAGATGGTGACTTGTGCCCGTGGCCCCCACATGAAATCGTTGCGGTGATTGGCATGGAAAGCTTCGAGCCCGGCGGTGTCTTTTACGGCGCGGCTCCAAACTTTTTCGTCGGTCAGTTCAAAAAGCAAAATACCGTCATGGTATTCCTCCATCAACAAGCGGAAGTCGTTGTGTTTCGACTCGAGCTGAGTGTCTTCGTAGTCCAGCATCAATTTTTCAGTCCAAACAATGAATTGATCATCGATCAATTCTCCGCTCGCTTTGTCGAGGTTGCGAAGTTTGGTGTTGTTGAGGTGGTTGACAAAGTCTTGCACGGTGCTGATTTGCCCCGCGAGAGTCACCAAGGTTTTGCCTTGATCGCTGCTGCGCGCAATCGTCAAAGGATGGTTGGGGTGGAAGGCGCTGTCTTGACGCGCTGCGTAGCGCTTCACGGTGCTAAGGGAGGAGCTTTTCTTGGTGAAACCGTATTCCACCTTGAGATTTTCCAAGAAGGACGTCCGCGTCAGTTCGGAGCGGCTATCGCGGCTTACACGCTTTTGCAATTCTCGCTTGGACGCTTCGAAATCCAATGGGGCTCGGTATTCGAGCCGCTTGACAATGTGCCATCCGTATGAGGTCTGAAAAGGCTTGGAAATGGCTCCGTCTGTCTCCAGTGCGAAGGCGGCATTTTCAAATGATTCAACCATTTTTCCTGTTCCGAACCAGGGCAGCTCTCCGCCCTTGCCTGAGGTGGTGGCGTCTTCAGACATCTTGTTGGCCAACTCGTTCCATGGCAATCCATTTTGCAATAAATCGTAGACCTGTCCGATGCGGTTCTCTGCTTGCGTCAATTCTTCTTCGGAGGCACCGTCTTTGGTGCGGATCATGATGTGGGCTGTGCGGATTTCACCGCGAGCATCTCGGCGGCCAGTGACCTCAAGCACATGATAACCATACCGCGTACGCACGATGTCACTCATTTCACCAACAGGAGTGGAGAAGGCGGCATCTTCAAATGAATAAATCATCTGAAATGCGCTAAACCAACCGAGGTCACCTCCATTGTCACGTGCACTGGGGTCATCAGAACCACCCTTGGATTTGGCGACCTTTTCGAAGTCTTCTCCATTGGATACGCGTTTGCGCAATGCTTGGGCTCGTTTGTAGGCTTTGAGCGTATCTGCGGCAGAGGCTTCAGCACCACAATTCACGAGGATGTGGCGGGCTCTGACCTCTTCTTGCTGTCGTTCCCACGCCTGCTTGACAAGGTCCTGCAAGAGCTCATTGTTGGTCAGATAGGGCCGCGCCAATTGCGTGCGGTAGCCAGCCAACTCCCGTTGAAAGGTCTCAACCGTATCCATACCCAAGGATTCTGCCGCTTGCACCTTGAGCTTGAAGTTGATGAACAATTCCATGTATTCGTCCAATGAGGCCGTCGTGATGACGCTGTCTCGATTGTTCTTCATGAAAACGTGCTGAAAATCGGCAGTGGTGACCGTTTCGTCGCCCACTGTGAGGATGGTTCCTGAATCTTGTGCTTGATTCGTCAGAGGTAGGGCCCAAATCAGGGCAATAACTCCAAGGGTACGGAGCACAAAGTGGTGAGAGTTGGTCATAGCGTTGGAATACTGCATGGGGTTTCTTTCAATTCTAGGTTCTTGCATTTTTGTTGCCCGAGATTCACGGGACGAGGTCATCAACGGATGCTGTAGTTCGGGGCTTCACGGGTGATGCTCACGTCGTGCGGATGGCTTTCTTTGACACCAGCGGAAGTGATGCGTACAAATTGCGCTTGTTGAAGATGTTCGATATCGGGTGATCCGCAGTAGCCCATTCCCGCGCGCAATCCACCGATGATTTGGTGCATCACTTCGTGAACGTTGCCTTTGTAGGGAACACGGCCAGATATGCCTTCCGGAACAAGTTTTTTCAAATCATCTTCAGCGTCTTGGAAGTAGCGGTCCTTGGAGCCTTTTTGCATGGCCTCCAAGGAGCCCATTCCGCGGTAGCTTTTGAAGCGTCGACCTTCGTAAATGATGGTTTCTCCGGGACTTTCTTCGGTGCCCGCAAGCATGGAGCCAATCATCACGGTGTGACCACCGCCAGCCAGGCCTTTTACAATGTCCCCTGTGAAACGGATACCGCCGTCTGCGATGAGGGGAACGCCTGTCCCTTGAAGTGCTTCAGCTACATCCATGACAGCTCCCAGTTGCGGAGCGCCTACACCGGCAATGATGCGCGTGGTGCAAATCGATCCAGGTCCGATGCCTACTTTGACGGCGTCAGCTCCAGCTTTCACAAGCGCTCGCGCTGCGTCTGCCGTGGCAATGTTTCCACAAACGACGTCGATCGTCGGGAACGCGGCTTTGACCTTTGATAACGTTTCGAGAACTCCCTTGCTGTGACCGTGAGCAGTGTCGATGATGACGGCGTCTACGCCAGCCTTTACGAGTGCTTCCGTTCGTTCCATGGTGTCATGGGTCACTCCAACAGCAGCGGCAACCCGCAAGCGTCCAAACTGGTCTTTGCACGAATGTGGAAATTCACTGAGCTTGATGATGTCGCGGTAAGTGATCAGTCCGATGAGCTTGCCATCGGCGCCCACCACGGGGAGTTTTTCGATGCGGTGCTCGCGCAGCAATTCTTCAGCACGTTGGAAATCTCGTCCGTCTTGTGTTACGATCAGATTCTCACTGGTCATCAGTTCGGAAATCGGCCGATTTCTCGTCTTCTCGAAGCGGAGATCACGGTTGGTGACAATGCCCACCAATGCGTTGGATTCGTCTACGACGGGAATGCCACCAATGCGGTGTTCCTTCATGATTTGGAGTGCATCGCCTGCTGTTGAATTGCGGGACAACGTAATGGGGTCTTGGATCATACCACTCTCGGATCGCTTGACTCGACGCACTTCCGCCGCTTGCTCCTCGATGGACATGTTTTTGTGGATGACTCCGATGCCGCCTTGTCGGGCCATCGCAATGGCCATTGCGCTGCCAGTGACGGTGTCCATCGCTGCCGAGATGACAGGCGTCTTCAGCATGATGTTTCTGGAGAAGGGGCTTTCTAGCCGCACATCGCGTGGCAAAACTTCAGAATAAGCAGGGATCAAGAGTACGTCATCGTAGGTCAAGCCTTCTCCGACGATTTTTGGTTTTTGTGCAGTGGCCATGGCGGGCGGTTGAATCGTAAGGCCGCAATTCGCTGTTCCTCTGTTGAGTCGTTGCGAATCACGATTCGCGCAAAGGTAATCAAAGCGTGATTATCTCCACATCATCGCGGGCGTGTTCACATGATTTTGCATTGCTCGTCTGCTGCGGCGCATCCGTTGGTTCCCAGAGTGCGATGTGGGAATTCATTCGCTCACCAGCAAGGTCATCATGCCTTGTTCGTCGAAGATGCGGCCTGAGCCGTCTTGGATGGTGATGAAATAGCCGTAAGCACCCTCCTGTGCTGGCTCACCGTTGAAGTAGCCGTCCCAGCCAGATTCTACGTCTGTGGTGCTGTACATCAAGTCGCCCCATCGGTTGATGATGTCCAACCGATAGTTGGCGAAGTCTGCAAAGCTGATCACCGGCTTGAATTCATTGTTGTAGCCACCAATGAGCATGGCATTGGGCACCCATATCACCGGCTCCTGCGTGAGGCATAGTGTATTCGATAGCGCATAATTGATGGATCCGTCTGGACCCGGGCTGGCATCTGTCGCTTCGATGATGTAACAAAAATCTCCGGGACTGAGGAGCATATTGCTGACATCATCTTCAAAAGACAGCACGGACGCTGGGACTTGCGTCAAAACTTCGGTGATGCCACCGTTGTTTGTTTTGCGGTAGATGCGATAGCTTGAGGTGGATCCCGGGAAGTCGGAATACGGTGTCCAATGCAAGGTGTTTCGCAACAACTGGTAATCGGAAATGCCCTCCACATGCACCGTGGATGCGACGTTTGAAACGCCAACCGAATCGCCGCAGTCATTTGAGACTTGCACGCGGTATTGGTAGCTCATAGCGTCTGTGTTGGCTGTGGCATCTTCAAATTGAAGGGTCATGCCAGCCACGCCTTCAAGGGTAGAAACATCAAAATAATCCGAATCTTCGGCGCGTTTGCGCTGCAATGTATAAGCATGTACGTCGATGCATTCGGGATCGAGGTCCACCACCACGTTTACAGCACCACTATCGCTCACCGTTGCGCGGCGGAGCGAAGTGAATTCCGGAGCGCCGGGATAGCTGAATTCGAGCGTCCGCACATTGGAGAGAATGGATTCGCCTCCCGTGGTTTGCGCTGCAACGTGAAACTCGTAAGTCGCACCAAAGGTAGCGCCCTCAAACACCCATTGACTCACACTTCCGTCCAACGTTTGGACCATTTGCAGGCCCGACCAGTTGTTGCTTCCGCTGGGATTTTCTTCATTGATCCAAACCTCGTAGCCAGCAAATGCTCCCGGTAAATTGAATCCACCCGTCCACGTCAAAGTCGCTTGGTCTGAGCAGTTGGTGGTGTTGGTGTTCAGAAAAATACTGCTCGCACAAAATTCGCTGGCGGCTCCTGGATCCGGATCTCCCGCGACAAAGCAGGAATCAAAGGCAGCGACGTTGTAGGATTCGACGTACGCTTGCACGTTCGAATTCAAGTCCAAATAGGATGTAGCCGTCGGGTCAAACAACGTGTCAATCGCCATTTGAAAACCACCGTTGCAGATGTAAATGATGTAGCCGGCAAGATCCGCAGCAGGGCTCGCCTCCCATTCCACAAGGGCTTCCTGGAAGGTGTAATCCACTTGGACGGCGGTGATCAGCGGTGGGTCGGGGTCAAATTCATCGGACAAGGTAGATTCCGCTTGATTTGATACTTGCTCGCAATAGGCCAGAACATTGGGTTGTCGAACGCGAAACACCAAATCGCCGGAGCATTCATTCAAGCTGTAAGGTGCAGTCATCATACCGCCATTGTCGGCTACAATAGCGATTTCACTCCACGATCCGTCGGCTTCTTCCAATTCTACGGAAAGGGGTTCGACAAAAGCCGGGGTATATTGACTGGCAATCCAGGGGCTATTGAAATTCAAGTCCACAGTTCCCGGCGTGAGAGCAGGGTCTGCAGTGAGGTGAATGCTACACAGCGTATCGGATGAAGGGCCAAAGGTCCCTGTGGGGCCTTCGGTCACCACGAAATAGCACAATTCTGTGGTATTTGCGTCGTACGTCGTATTCACAAACGATGGATTCGCAGGGTCTGTAGGGCTCGGGATGTTGTACGTTTCTAAAACCAATCCGCTCGAAGGCTCAAAGAGGTGGATGGTGTATTGTTCGAAAACGCCTGCAGGGTCCATGGCCTGGTCCCACGTAACGGAAGCGTTTCCAGCTTGATTCACTTGGACGCACTTCATGCTGGTTTCCAATTGCGACCATGCGGAGAAGTACAGCAAAAGACTGATGACTAGCGGTGCTGACCTTCTAATTGTTTTGCGCAACGCGCTCTTTTTCAGTGGTGTTGGCATGAACCAAAATCTATTCCTTGACAAAAATACGAATCAATGTGAAGCTTGCCGCCACAACCTAAGACGTTACAAACAATGGTTTTGTTGCATCTGATTATTTAAAAGCAGAAAGTCGTGCAGTCTATTTTGCGTTTGCAGCATCGAATAGACCGTGAAGGAGTTTTTGGTCAGGCTTGGGTTTCTGGCTCGTCGCCATATGTTCCTGTGCCATAGCCTCCGTACCCGTACCCGTACCCGTACCCATAGCCGTAGCCGTAGCCGTATTTGTAGGCGTACTTCGCGTAGTACTGGCCGAAGCGTGTGGCTCGGATGTTGTTCATGACGAGCGAAGCGTGGCTGAGGTTATTTTGATTCAGTAATTCCTCCAGGTGCTTGATTCCGCGTTTCGTAGCCTTTTGCGTATTGGCCACCAGCAATCCAGTATCGACTTTGCTCATGAGCAACAGTGCATCCGTGATCAATAACATTGGAGGCGTGTCCAAAATGACATAATCATATTCTGCGCGAAGTTTCTCCAACAGCGGATCCATGCGATCATTCATCACGAGTTCCGATGCGTTTGGCGGCACGGGGCCTGCGGTGATGATGGTCAGAGAGTCCACCGGTCCTGCTTGTCCCATTTCGTCGGCTGAACACCGACCAATGAGGTAGGTGCTGAGGCCCAGTTGGTTCGAAAGCTTGAAGTTTTTGTGAACCTTGGGTTTGTGCATGTCGAAATCGACGAGCACGACTTTCTTGCCTGTTTTTGCGAGAACGGTCGATAAGTTGGACGACACAAACGATTTCCCTTCGCCAGGGTGCAGCGAGCTCACGAGGATGGTGTTGGCACCCTCCTTGGCCAGCAAGTACTGCAAATTCGTCCGGAGGCTCCGGAATGCTTCTGTGATTTGCGCGCGTGAGTCGCCCAAAATGGCAATGGGATTTTCTTCAATGCCTGCGTAGTGCGGCAACCCTACCACAACCGGGATGTCGGATGCTTCGCGTAGCTCTTGCGTGGATTCGATGCGTTCGAAAAGCAGCATGCGCGCAAAAGCAATGGCCAATGCCAGCAGTGCTCCATACAGGGTGTAATTCCGAATGGTCAGTTGTTTGTTGGGGCCTATGATTCCCGCACTTCGAGCAATTTCAATGATGGACGCTTCAGGTGCTATGCCTGCTCGTTGAATGATGTTTTGAGCACGGGCCTCAAGCAAGTACACGTACATCTTTTCATTGACCGAGAGTTTTCGTTCCATGCTGAAAATGTCTCGCTGTGTGGCTGGGATGCCGCTGAGGCGATCTTCCAACGAAGTGATTTGCATGCGCACACTGCGGCGTTGATCGGCAATCGCTACGCGGGTGTCTTCGATGTAGCGCTTGACTGTGAACCGCGCGTTGCTGATGGCGCTGTCGAGTCGGCGAATTTGATAACTGTCCTCAGTGACGTCTAGCAATGCGCGTGTGCGATCAGCGCGCATTTGGTACAATGTTCCCACTTGTTCGATGAGCAAGGGGTCTTCATCGATGAGGTAAGAGGTAGGCGGCAGGCTGTTGGTCTCCAATCCGGATGCGAGGTAGCTTTTGAGCGAAGTCAAGGCTTCAACACGAAATTGCAGTTCTCTCTCCTGTGTCTCCAGCGCGACCAGTGCATTGAAAAAGTCGCTCTGCTCACGGGTCAGGTCCAAAATTTCGTTTTGAGCCTTGAAACCATCCACCATCATCTCGAGGCTATCCATGATGCTGATCAATTCCCCGAGTTGAATATTGATGAAAGCCTCAGTTTTTAGGCTGGATTGAAGTCTCGATTCCCTTGTGTATTCAACGAATTCTTTTCCCAGGAGGTTCAGGAATGTCATGGGGCGACCAGGCAGTGTGCTTGATGCCTGCACAGCTAAGATATTTGTGCCGAATACATTACTTACCTCCAAAGCTCCGCGCATTTGATTGATGCGCTGTTCTCTGCTGAACACGCGGAAACGATAGTGTTGCTTGCGTGCTTGATCCAAGGCGTCAATGTTTACACTTGGCCCAGAAGGGTCATTGAGGTTGAAAATACTTTTGCTCTGCAGCGTGACGGTTAAGGCGAGATCCGGCCCTTCCAATGGAACACCAAACGGATGGATGATCTCTTTGGTTTCTCCATTTGGCCCTGCATAGCTCAGTTGGAAGTGAGTTTCATCTTGGACGAAAAGGTCAATATCCCTTCCTAGATAATTTGATTTAAAAAGTTCAGGAGATGCCTCTACGTTTATGTTCCCGAAGTTTGATACGTGGCTTGTTTTCAGTCTGCCGACAAGAAAATAATCAACGTCAAGACGCATTTTATCGACCACGCGCCCAACAAGATCGTAGGAACGTAAAATTCGCTCTTGGTCTTTCGTGTCTGTGCCACCAAATCGTGGATATGTTTGTCTGAGCATTCCGCCCATTTGCTCTTGATAGCTCAAGTCCTTGTCTTTTGCGATGAGGACCTCGGTAGAGGCGCTGTAGACGTATAGCTGCCGGTGTGTAATGAGTCGAGCGGTTGCATATCCGGTTCCTGCCATGATGACAATGAGCCACCAATTCTTCATCAGAAGTTTGATGTACGGACGGAGTTGGCTGATCGAAATCAGGTCAGAGGAGCTGTTGTTTGAATCGGACATGCGGCTGCAATTTCGTTATGATTTGGAAAAAAAGCAGTGCCCAAACAACTTTTTAATGCGATCTACATCCTTGGACCAGGTGTGGCGAGCTTTTCAAACGAGTCCATTAACTTTGGAAGATGGAAATGGAGATGATGGTCTGGCAGGAAAACGCGGAGCGATATGCTGAAAACTGGTCAATGATGCCGCAGGACGCGAGGACGTGGGTTTATTTGGCAAATCGAGCCTTATCAGCGGAAGAGGTGGTAAAATTCCTAGATGGTTTCAAGCATTTTACAGGAGGGTGGAAGGCACATGGAAAGTCCCTTGATGCAAGCTGGCGTCTTTGTGGAAACCGATTGTTGTTCGTTGCTGTCGATGAATCCACCGCACCGGCTACCGGTTGTTCAATCGATGCTTCTGTGGCATTCTTGAAATCGTGTTCAAACGGTTGGCAAAATCCAGTGGACTGGTTTGATCGACAAAGCAACCTCTATAAGGTCGATGGCGAGTGGTGTGAAGCCTCGAATTCAGATTTCTGGGCGCTTCGCAAGTCGCATCGTATTTCGGATGAAACGGAGGTGGTGAATGTGGTGCATCAAAGCATGGAAAGTTGTCGGGGCAACGTGGCCATCCCCTTTGCCGAGAGCTGGCACGCTGAAATGTGGTGAATCCTGCTATTTTTCCAGAAAATCAAGGGCAAACCAATGAGCGCTTAAAATGTTCATTCTCAATGGTGTTGCCTTCTACAGGTTGAATTGGAAAATCGGTTAAAGGGCCTCTAGGCTCGCTGAGTGTGTCGAATCAGACGATG
>CBFIEJ010000052.1:0-12149 GCA_965661575.1 uncultured Flavobacteriales bacterium
AAATTGAAAAAGACTGGTAAGCATGCCGCACCATCTATCCATACGCTCAGTGTCACTGAGCACTGCTTTCATCCTGTTGACTTTGGTCACAGCAATTGGCCAAGAGTCATTCAATGTGACCATCAACAAAAATCCGATTCGCAACGGGGAAACGCTTCAGCTTAGTCTGTCCCTTAAAAACCTCCGACAAGATATCGCTGCTCCACAAATCAAAGGGCTGAAATTGCTCGGTGGTCCGAGTACATCACAAAACAACACCTGGGTCAACGGCGTGAGTTCCTCTGAGATACGGTACACCTATACCTATCAAGTTCAATCGAACCAAGACATCAACATCCCGAGCTTCACTTTGGCTGGCAGCTCTGGCCAACTTCAAAGCAATGCGTTTAAAATCAAAGTCCTTCCTCGGTCTGCCAAACAACAGAAGCAGAAAGGACTCGGCGAATTGGCCTGCGTCATTGAACTTTCTAAACGCAGCGTATTTGTTGGCGAGCCTCTCGTAGCGTCGTTTAAAATTTACAACCGTGCCAACAACCTCGATGTACGAGAATACAACGTACCCGAAATGGCGGGGTTTTGGAGTGAACAATTCGAAATGCCCGACGCTCGTTGGGAACCCGAAGTCATCGAAGGCAAGAGATACAACGTGGCCACCGTAAAAAAGGTGCTCCTTTTCCCACAAAAAACAGGCGAAATCACCATCGACGGTTTTAACCTCATCGGCTACAAACGGACATCCTTTTTCGATGGAAAAAATGTGAGCGTAACCTCCGATCCCGTCAACATCAAAGTTGCCCCCCTGCCGGAGCCCATTCCAAATGAAATGATTGGTGCGTTTAGTCGATTCCGTGTCCAAACCAAGGAGAAAGCTTCCACCTGTGAGACTAACGAGGCACTCACGATCGATTACGTATTCAGCGGTGATGGACATCTCAAATTCATTCAAGAGCCTGATTTAAAATGGCCAGGTGAATTCGAAGTGTACGATCCCGAAATCATCGATCGTATCAAGGTCACGAATTCAGGCGAGTCTGGATCCCGCACCTTTCGTTATGTGGTCATTCCGCGCGCACCAGGCGAGTATACACTACCCTCCGTTCAGGGCCAGTGGTTCAACACCCGAACAAGGTCCTATACTGATCTTGCCGCAACCGAGAAGCGCATATCAGTTGAGAGAGGAAATGGCAATGCAACCTCCGGCTTGAATTACAATTCAAAAACAGACATCCAAGTTCTCAATCAAGACATCCGCTTCATTGGAACAGATTGGAACGGTTGCGGGCTGCCTCGGGACCGCTGGCAATCATCCTTTCCCCTCTCTACTGGATGGCTCGCTATCGGACCATCACTGCTCGCACTCGTGTTCATGGGGAAACGACGAAAAGAAGAAGATGCAAAAGACCCGGGTAAAACTCGTCAGCGCAAGGCCAAGTCCACTGTGCGCAATGAACTTCGCGCGGCAAAAAAACATGTAGACGACCCAGAGCTGTTCTTTCCAGCGCTTGGCAACGGCATCGAACAGTACTTGCTAGCAAAGCTCGCCTGGTCCGCAAGTCAGTACCAAAGAGAAGCTGTCCTTGAAGCGATCGAACAACGAGCGCCCTCGACAGTCAATCAATGGAAGACCCTCTTGGATCAATTGGATATGGCACGCTTTGCGCCGGGTGCACTGCCCGCCCCTCGGGAGATGATTGCTCTGTCCGAAACACTCGTCGATCAAACCGAAAAGTCATGGAAAAACAGTTGAAAAACTCGATTTGGATGGTGACCTCCGTTCTTCTCCTTCTCGGATTAAGCACATGGAATGTGGCAACGTGCCAAACCGAGGAAGAATACCGAATCAAATTCGATTCGGCCAATGCCGCATATGCGCGAGGTGATTTTAAATTGGCTCAAGTCGGGTATGAAGCCATTCTAAATGATCGGGTCCATTTCGATGCCGAATTCAACTTGGGCAACACAATGTTCAAACAACAGCAGTTGGGTCTGGCCATTTTGCACTACGAACGAGCCAAGCAATTGATTCCAAACAACGAAGATTTAAAGACCAATTTAATCTTGGTAAATTCTCAAATCAGCGACCGCATTGAATCTCTTCCTACCCAAGGTATTGCGAACATTTGGGAAGGAATTGTCGCGCCCGGAAAGCATCTTTTGTGGCATCGGCTGATGATTGTCTTTTGGACACTTGGTTTCATTGCCCTCGCCTCCCGCTTGATGTCTTCCGACTTCGGAAACCGTCGCATCTGGGGAACGGTGGGAACCACTCTCCTTGCACTCGGCATTGGGTTCATGTCACTTTCATGGGCGGCAATCAACAGAATTGAGAAAGAACAATCGGCGATTGTTTTGTCCAATGAATCCCCCGTTAGGAGTCAGCCAGGCCCTGACGGAATGACCCTATTCATGCTGCACGAGGGCACCAAAGTTGGTGTCATACAAAAGGAAGAGCGCTATACCGAAATCAAGTTGCCCAACGGCAATGTCGGCTGGATTGATTCCAACGACATGGAGGCTATTTGAAGCCAAGCGACCTTAACGAAGCACCTCGAGCGTCCACTGCGCTGAAGCGCCCGATCGGCTCCAACCTGTCACTTCATACAGGCCGTTTTTCAGCGCACTCGCGGGCAAAAGACATTCGCCTGACCCGTTGGCTCGATCTTCATACACCAATTGGCCTGAAACCGAACTGAACACTCGGATTGTTGAACCTGGCATCCATCCTGTTGTCGTGGAACTGGTGCGCGTTGGATTCGGAAAGCCCGAAACCTCAGGTTCAGCTTGCAGATCAAAGTCAACATCCTGTGTTTCAGCCAGATCGTACAAAATGATGTCATCGAGTGCCGCCTCAATAAGCGATCCTCCGTCCAAATACTCTCCTACTGTTGTGCTGTCTGAAGCTATGAACCTCATTTGAAAGGCATCCGTCAAATCAATGACATCGGCCACATTGAAAGCCATCCGACGCCATGAGATATCCTGTTGCAAGGTATTTTCAAGGTATTGCCAAGTTGATCCACCATCATTGGAAATCTCAACTTGCCACCAATCAGAAGCGGGATTCGCTCCTGAAGCGGGCGCATTGGCATACCAACGCCAATAAGTCATGACCGGATTCTCGAATGCTGTCATGTCAATGATAGGTGAGACCAACGTTGTTTTCCCAGCATCGACATCATTCGCACCGATACCGTCATTGACGCCCGGATTTAAGCCCGTGATGAAGGCATAACCTGCCAAACCAATCGTGTGGTCAGATGTTGGCGCAACAATCGTTGATGGATCGTTCATTTCTGCATAAGAGCCAACAGGAATAGACTCCTCCCAAATTCCAGTTGTTGCATTGTCGATCCCTGGAAGGCCAGTAGTCCAGCCGCCAAAGTCGGAATATTCATCAGAATCATTCACCAACATCGGTTCAACTCCAACCAGTATGAAGTTGGGCAAATTTGGATAAGGAGCGTTCGCAGAAGCGAACGGCGTAACTCCTGCAATGCCACCAAAGTCGTCTGTGATGCCCATGTAGTAACCAACGACACTGCCCTCGGCTTGCGCCGGAATTGAGGCTGTAAAAGTAGATGTACCTTCCTCGTTGTCCATTTCAACTTCCGACCACTCTCCTCCGGCTTCCGTCTGATACCAGAGACGCACTGCATCGAAGTACAGGTTATACGGAAATACAATATCTGTTTCTGCTTCAATGATCAATACTTCTTCAGCTGGCGCAAACTCGATGGGAGCGTGATCAATTTCGGCGTAAGAAAACACCGAAATACCGTGAAGGTCGAATCCTTCGACGATGGCCGCCGCATTGGGCGTGCCATTGGACAAATCGCCGTCATCGTCGTCCGCTTGAAGAGCGTCAATCAAAACATCTGTATACGCCTGACCTTCATTTCCATTTTGGACGGTGGCTTGTAGGCCTGGATAGGCATCGATGAATAAGGACATGGTCGCGTCCCAATCCCCTCCCATCAGCAAATGGGTATCATACCAAGCACCGCAAATGATTTCACCATCCGCATGGACCTCGCCAACAAGGTCTTCTGGATACACTTTGGGTTCTGCATCGTACTTCCTTATTCCGTCTTCATTGTCCGTGTAAAAACCTTTCCCGATTTCTGCAATGTCACCCAAGCTCATGGCCCAGAAGTCGGCATAACCCTCATTCATCGCACCGTTGTTGAAACCCGCACCGAGCGAGCTGTAATAGTAATCGTTGATGCCGTGGCCATACTCGTGCCAGACAACATCAGCAATCAATGAAGTTGGGTTGCAGCCTCCTCCCGTGTCGAAAAAATTCACACTGATGCCATCGTAAAAAGCATTGCACTCACCTTCAACATCGACGTTGGTGGTCATGGAAAAATCCAACCCTGTAAAGTTTGGCAAGTGTTCCTTCATGTGCTCATGCATCAATGTCACCGATCGATAGGCTGATCGTTCCTTGACATTGCCCAAGGCATCTAAATTGACGTTGTTGTAACCGTCCTCAAATTGGACCCCAACTTGAGGTGTCGTTCCTCCCGTGTAAATGGTGCTCCACGAACCGGCAAGTTCAACAGCGGTAAATTGCGAACCTGAGGCGTTGCTGATGAATCCTCCTTCGACATCAGTTGTGACTGCCCCGCCCGGAATGGGCAAAAACAACATGGGCAATGACAATTCAACCGATGCCTCGTAGGGGTACATTTCGTTCACAGTGGATTTGACCACACCACTGATGACCATGGCCTCCGCTGGTCGATCGAGCCCCATGCGATTTACGACACGCTCTGGCTTTGATTTTGATCCCGGCATGCTCACTCTGCCGTCGATATGCACCACACGGTTTTGACGCATCAAAACTTCGCCACTGTGAATGTCGACCCACGTTTCGTAGCGTCTTGGCACTGCTCCGACTCGCCCGTTGATGAACAAGGTTTGAACTTTCCTCCAATCCAATAGACCCTGAGCACCGGGCATTGCTACTAAACGCAAAGTCCCCATCTCCGGGGTGCTCCATTCGTCGAGCTGAACACCAGCTGCAGCTGCCTCTTCCAGTGCGATTGAAGACAACTCTTCTCCCTCTGGCATTTCAACATCACGGTACCAATCAGCCCCCCACATCACCAGCTGATCGTTCCACCATTTGGTGACAATTTGCCCTCCTTCAACCGGAATACCGTCAATGGTTTGCTGAGCAAAAGCCCATTGATGACGTCCTGTCGTAGTCTGAGTGACCCATTCCCCTGCATATTCAACTCCAAACAGAGACAAATCATTTGCAGCAAAAAAAGCAGCCTTTTCTACAAGGTTAGCTCCCGGCACCTGAATTGCTGGACCGAATGCACGGTGTGGCAGTGCTGTACTGGCACTCATGATCGCCCGCCATTTTGGGTGTTCCTCCCCCCAATTATTCCATTGAGATTGGTCGCGAAGAATTGATTGTTGCTCATCAGTGGGATGCACGTCCAGTCCCTTCAAACGAATCTCTTGAGAATCGATCGCTTCCGAAGGATTGTACAGAGCAAACGAACTGGTCTGAGCGTTGGAAAGAATGACGCAAAACAAAGCAAGCGAGAGGGACACGAATCGTAAATTCATTTTGTGGAATTTCATTCAAAAGTTCTGGTACAAGTTAAACACCTTCATTCGCATCTTTGTTGCTTCTGCATGTTTAAACTCGAAATAACATCCGTAGAGCTCGCGTTTTTGTTCATGGGGCTCTGTTTGACTGCTTGCAGTGATGGTCTTCAGCCAAAAGAAGACCTTCTGTGGAATGAACACCGAGTCCCGGACTATAGCAATCCAACAGATTGGATCGCACTTCCCAACCGACAAGATTTGGCGGATGACCTTCCGAAAGACCTTCCAGGAAATGCTTTGGCATATGAGGAAAATGAACTTCCTGTGGATGTGTTTTTCGTCTATCCCACTCAATACTTTGAGGGCGAATGGTGGAACGCCTCAGTGGACGATGAGAGCATCAACCAAATCACTGACGCTTATCCAATGCGACTCCAAGCCAGCGCATTTCAAATGGGAGGAAAACTCTATGCACCCCGCTACCGTCAGGCGCACATTGGTGTATTCAGTTGGCAAGACAGCACGAGTTATGCTGCGCTAGAATTGGCATATGTAGATGTGAAGGCTGCATTTGAGCATTACCTCACTCATTGGAATCAAGGTCGAAAAATAATTTTGGCCGGCCACAGCCAAGGCAGCTGGCACCTCAGGTGGCTACTTCAAGAATTTTTTGATGGACGACCACTTCAATCACAACTGATCGCTGCCTATGGCCCGGGATTTGACTGGTATGCCTCGGATTTCACGACCATACCGCCTTGCCACACTCCTGAACAAGTGGGATGTGTTTGCTCTTGGATGACGTACGGTGGAGATTACAAACCTCCTTGGCTCGGCTACAAAGACGAGGATCCAATTTGCACACACCCTGTCACATGGACAGATTCGATTCTTTGCAATGCACCAGAGGAACACAGAGGGGTCGTACTCTCAAAAATGAAGTTCAAATATCAAGGCGCACTGGAGGCCTGCGTCGACCAAGGGGTTTTGAGCCTTGCAACGCCCAACGTTCCTTTTGGCCGGCAACTTCAGCGTGACAACTGGCACATTGGCGACATCAATCTTTTCTGGTTGAATATTCGTGATAATGCGCGGATGCGAGCAATTACCGGTAACGAACCCCTTCCAAAAGAGCGGCTGAAATAATGTTTTTAGTCGTCGCAACCGCTCTTAATGTCGCCCAATCTCGATTTGCGCCGTTTTTAGTATCTTTCGCATGTAACCAAAGAATGCCGAACATGCTCCACCCTAGAACCACATCCTCAACGCCCATTGGTTGGATTCTAATCATGTCTGTCATTTTTTGTTTCCCAGCGTCAACCGTGGCGCACGCGCAAGCGACATCCGGGAATGCTTGCAACGGATTACCCTACAATCCTGATGTAGATTGCAATGGCAGCATCAACACGCCAGACTTTCTCTTTCTATTGACATTGTTTCAAGAAGAATTTGTCGCTGAAGCTGATTCACTCAGCTTGAATCTTGAATACATCGGTGACACCCTGTATCTACTCACCAGCAGTGGAGCCTTGATCGACGCTGTAGAATTAGGTTTCGCAGATGGTTTGAGTGCCTATGATTTGTGGCTTCAAAACGGAAATACGGGAAATGTAGACGAATTCCTTGAGAGCCTCGAAGGAGTCGCGGGACCACAGGGCGAACCCGGCATGGACGGCGAACCCGGCATGGACGGCGAACCTGGCATGGACGGCGAACCCGGAGCGCAAGGGGAAGCCGGTTTGAGTGCTTATGAGATTTGGCTGAGTTTGGGCAACGAGGGCACGGAGGAGGAATTCATTCTTGCCCTTTCCGGAAATGCTGCCGCCTCTCCATCCGTTCATGGTGTATTTGACTCCAACTTGGATGGCGCCATTTTTGTGGTTGAACAAGCAACATCAACTTTGTGCATCGAATTATGGGGAGCATCGGGAGGGGATGGCGGCGCCATCTGTGGTTCAATGCCCGGATCTTCCGATTGTGCACTTTGCAACGCCCAGGGAGGCGCTGGAGGTCAAGCTCTAAAAATGATCAGCATGATTTACAATCTGGCCAATGGAGACACCTTGGAGCTGGTCGCGAGTGCTGGAGGGACGGCAGGTTCTCAAGTCTCCTGTGAAGTCGGCACAACGGGATGGGTCAATTGGGATTGTGGGCCTGCATCGAGTGGAACAGCAGCTGGCAGCACGCAATTATTACTGAACGGAACCCCTATCGCTGACATCAGTGGTGGCACCGAAGGCACGGGCGCTTGCATCGGCTGCCAAGGCGACGGTTGCTTTGAAGGAGAAGCGGGGTCGCCCGGAAGTATTGTATCGAGCGCTCCATGGATCTGTACGGTTTCAACTGAATTGATCGGAGAGTCCACAGGATCTCGTTTGATCCTGCGCTACTGATTTTAGACAGCGCAAACTAACTTGCGAACCGTTGGCATCATCGCTCCAACGGAACCTATGAAAGTATCTGGCTTCACATTCATCCGCAATGCCGTAGACTACGACTATCCAGTTGTCGAAGCCATTCGCTCCATCCTTCCGCTGTGCGACGAAGTCATCGTTGCCGTTGGTGAGTCCAGTGACGAAACCCTATCACTGATCCGATCAATTGCCTCAGATCGCATTCGCATCATTCACACCGTCTGGGACGATACGTTGAGAGAAGGTGGTCGTGTGCTCGCCGTGGAGACGGACAAAGCACTCGCAGGTATTGATCCCGATAGTGATTGGTGCATTTACATTCAAGGCGATGAAGTGCTCCACGAAGATGGGCATGCGGCGATACAACTCGCCATGAAGGACAATCTGCTCCGCAACGAAATCGACGGACTTTTACTTCCGTATCGACATTTTTACGGATCCTACGATTACGTTGGGACAAGCAGCAAATGGTACCGAAATGAGATCCGAATCATCAAGCCTGGACGTGGGATTTATTCGTTTCGCGATGCCCAAGGCTTTCGTAAACCAAGCAACCAGAAATTGCGTGTTGCACGCGTAAAAGCGTACATGCATCATTACGGCTGGGTCAAGGAGCCCGCAGCAATGCAGCGAAAGCAAGAAAACTTCCATAAAATGTGGCATGATGACAACTGGGTCTCGGACCACGTCGTTGCGGCAAAAACCTATGACTACGGACGCGAGGTGAGTCAGCTAGCCCGGTTCAACGGAACACATCCGAGCGTCATGCTCCCACGCATTCAACGACAAAACTGGACCTTCGATACCGACATCACCCTCGACCGTAGAACAGCAAAAGACCGGTTTAAGACATTTTGCTATCACAAGCTTGGAATCGAGCTCGGTTACAAGAACTATCTTGCGGCGCGATAACCTCAACATTAAAGAAGGACAACATGGCAATGATTGAAGAATTGGAACGCTCAGGCAATTGGCTGTTCCGCGGACGCTCCTACTTTCCACTTGCGCTCTACGCATTGATGGCCGTGGTCATTGGGATGGGTTGGGATCCCCTCTTTCAAACGTTTGATCTCATCAGCGCCGTGGTTTGCATTGCTGTGTCCATGCTCGGGTTGGTCATTCGTGCCCTCACCATTGGCTACACGCCTCGTGGAACCTCTGGACGGAACACCAAAGCTGGCCAAGTGGCTGAAGTTCTCAACACGCAGGGCATGTACAGTTTGGTGCGTCACCCCTTGTACCTTGGCAATTTCTTCATGTGGTTGGGCATTATGATTTATGTCGGTAACATTTGGTTCACCGTGGTTTGCTGCCTCCTTTACTGGTTGTATTACGAACGCATCATGTTCGCTGAAGAGGCCTTTCTTCGAGGGAAATTCGGGCAATCCTACTTGGACTGGTCCGTGGATGTGCCGTCGTTTTGGCCGCGCAACCTCAAATGGATTGCTCCCGACACGGTATTCTCCATGCGAAACGTTTTAAAGCGAGAGTACAACGGGTTTTTTGCCGTATTTCTCAGCTTGGCGTTGGTATCGATGGGCAAGACCTACGTTCACATTTCCCAAGATTGGGAAGCCGTTTTGCACCCGTTCTGGCAGAATGCCGTGATCGGTTCGTTCGCTGTGTTTTTTATCCTACGAAGCCTCAAGCGGTACAGTCGCGTGCTCCATGTAGAAGGACGGTAAACGCCCACGCCTCCTCGTTCTCAAATGCGTTCGACCTTTTTCTGGCGCAGTGGCGTATCCACGCCACCTGTGTGATCCGTGCTTTGCGGTTCAAAAAGCATGATCCACGTTTCTTCAGTAGCCAAAGGCTTGTGCTCCACTCCTCTAGGCACGACGATGATTTGTCCCGGGAGCAGCACTTCGATTTTGTCCCTGAAATGGATCTCAAGACGCCCTTTCACCACATAAAATAGTTCGTCTTCCTCATCATGAGCGTGCCACACAAAATCTCCTTCAATTTTGGCAAGTTTCACCTCTTGACCGTTGAGTGAGGCAATGATTCGCGGATTCCAGCGGTCGTTTATGGCTTTGAATTTTTGTTCCAGATCAATCGTATTCATGGCTCTAAGGTCTGCATAAAGTCACTTACAACAGCAAGTTAGACGAACACCAAAAAAACGAACTCGACCATTAACACCACCTGTAAAACGAAAACCAAAACATCCACATCCAGTGCGCTTTTGACTCTTGGGGCGACAAACATGAGAACCAAGACCGAGAGAGGAAGCAACAACGCGGCGAGCCACCGCAAGGAATAGTAAGCTCTCGTCTGCATTTGCATCGGCTTACACCAATTGACTTCGCCGAACAAACGGGAAATAGAATACTCAATATCATCTCCCGGTTTCGTGCACTTTGCCACCGTTTCTGAAACAGAAAACGTGTGTTGAGTGGAACTCAATTGGTACGAGTAATGGTGACCTTTTGCGGCGTTATTGTGCTTCTGAATCTTCCTGTCAACCTTGATCACATCAGTCGTAAACCGTTGTCCGGGAAGCACAAAATCGAGCAGCAAGGCTGCGGCAACCAGGGCAATCGAGGCCCGCATGAACAGCCGTAGCTTTTTTTGTATTTGACCCATGAGATTTCACAAAAACGGCGCACCTCGATGGCACGCCGTCTGTTCGTTATGGGTGGAGAATATCGGAGTCGAACCGATGACCTCTTGCATGCCATGCAAGCGCTCTAGCCAGCTGAGCTAATCCCCCATCTTTGCTTCCTTCGAAGCGTTTGCAAATATATGCTGAATTGCCCGATGAGCCAAAGAACTCAATCCACTGACTGCGTGGCGGTTCAGCGCGTGGCGGTTCAATAAACGAAAGCAGCCAACAACATTTCAGCCTACTTCTGAATTGCAAGCACATAGGACTTCGGCTCTTCTGATGGTCTTATCTCCATAGCATGCATTGATTGTAAGCCTTGACTCCGAGATCAAGTTCCTCGTCGATGCGCTTCATACGAACCGAAATGATTGCTTCCACGACACCTCCTGCTAGGCCTGCTGTGATTCCAAAGGCCAATTGTCCGCGATCAATTGCCACCATGCTAACCACGACTTCACCAATGCCAACATTCAAAAGCACAGCATTCCACCGGCGCATTTTACGCGCCTTTGCAAAATGTTCTCCTGCAAGGGGACAGACGGAATGGGTGATTCGAAATGCTTTTGCTGGTCTTAAACTCTCTCCTTCCAACTCCACCTTGTGGCGTTTTCCGCGCCTCATCATTTCCTGCGCTTCCAGCTGCAATGAAGAAAAAACCAAGACCAAGGCAAAGACAACGAATTGAAACCCGTTTTTTCCTGGTCTGAAAAATTGAAAAAACAACGGCATCAGGGAGCAACAATTAGAGGAAGTGAACTGAGCGAGTCGAGCGCACTGGCAAAACACTGATGTGCATTGTACCCAACCAGCCGGGCCTGGCCGTTCAATGCTGCTCCATGCAACGCATATGTTTCGACCGGCAATGACATTCCCCCACCGCTTGAAGGCCCGTAAAACATTCGCAGGCCGCTGAACATCATGTGCCCTTGTTTCTGCATTGGACGAAAACGCACAGGAACTGCCACCGAATCCACCCAAAGCTCCCAGGTATCCATCTGTTCTAAAGCATCCTTCCAATGATTTATTTCGCCCTCAAAAATCTTCACTTCCAACCGATATGTTCGTTGCTTACGCACATTGGATTCCACTCCTGGCAATGCATCCTGTTGAGTCACGGAAACGGATTCTAGCGGGATGAATTGACAATCGAGTATGCGTTGCGAATCCGACGCATCACTCAGTTGCTTCGGTTGAACGCATCCCGCAAACGCAAGAATCACCACTAGCATGACCACCCCGAGAGGCAGCAGAGAACGCAGATGAAACGATGCCGATTGTGCTTGCCCGGGGTGGGCGGGTTGCGAAGTATTCATGACCATTCAATCAGCAAGATAAGTGCCAGAATTGCAAAGGTAAGTTCCGCTTCTCCACGTGCGATGCACAACGCATTCAATGCTCCACAATCAGAACCAAGGGTTTCGTGGAGTTCGACTGGTTTGCATCGCTGCAAAGCATCCAAACCAACCCTACTGGCCATTGTGAAGCATCTGCATGATTTTCGCATCCTTCTTCAATGGTCCGGCCGCTCGCGTCCATCACTTTCCAGCGTTGTCCTGGCT
>CBFIEJ010000053.1:0-11832 GCA_965661575.1 uncultured Flavobacteriales bacterium
GGATCAAAAGCTGCGACTTTGGCAAAGAGGGGAGGCGCTTTGGTCAGGTGAAAATCCGCATGACCGATTGGAGTTGACCGAAGACAGACCTTCAGGTCATTTGCAGGGTGATTTATTGCATCATTCGTATCACTCTGTTGAGGATCACATCCGTCAAATTGACTATTTCTCGAACATCGCTGCGGTTCATTACACCGGCCCTTTTTGGTTGACAAGTTCTTGGCTTCGCCCATTCAAAATGGCTTTTCAATGGTCCAAAAATGCACTGTTGCGAGGAGGATGGCGCGATGGATGGGCCGGTTGGACCATCGCCAAATACAGTGCTCTAGCCACAGCCAAGAAATATGAGAAAGCACGCCGTTATTTGAGATCAAAACAGCTGCTCGAGGCCTCTGGGAAATCGAAAATTCAACGGTTACTGGTCTGCCGGACAGATGCCATTGGAGACGCCATTTTGACGCTACCAATTGCGAGTTGGATGAAGTCATCTCGTCCAGATTTGCAGGTGGATTTTTTGGTTCGATCGTATGCGGCTCCTGTTGTTTCGGCAGCGATGGATGTGGACAATGTTGTCGTCTGGGACGCGGAGACCCCACCAGATTTGTCTCATTATGATGCTGCGATCATGGCATTTCCTGATTTAGAAGTCGCTCGATTTCTCCGGAACCAAGGTGTTGCGATTGTCGTAGGCACCTCTCGGAGGTGGCCTTTTCGGCGCTGGATTACCCACAAGAATCGAACTTCTCGGAAGGTTTCGGGCCAGCATGAGGCGTGGCATGGCCTCGAGTTAGCCCAATCCATGCATCCATCTCCGGGTTGGGAAACCCCTGGTTTGCAGCTTCCATCGTCTTCATTGGAAATGAAGCATTTCGGGCGACTCCGACCGAAGGCTTGGTCTGACGAGAGCACCAGCATTGATGGTGCAGCGCATTGGATAACCCAAGGACGAAAGAACATCATTGTACATCCCGGATCTGCGGGCAGTGCCAATAATTGGACGGTCGAACACTACCTCGAATTGTCGGAGCGTTTGATGGCTTTGGGACACTGCGTTTTGTGGACCGGAACGGCAATTGAATCACAACAACTGGGATTGGATCGTCATTCATTTCCATCCGATGCGATCAACACCATGGGGCAAGTGAATCTTGATCAATTGCTGGCCTTGATTGGTGCATCAGACGGCCTAATAGCCTCGAGCACCGGACCATTGCACATGGCAGCTGCTGCGGATATCATGTGTTTGGGTTTGTACGGTCCGAACGCACCGGAATGGCCAGAACGTTGGCACCCATTGGGGCCAAAGGCACATTGGATAACAGCACAGCGATTGTCCAATGAAGGGGCGCTGGACATTCAAGTGGACGAGGTTGTTGATGCAGTCCAGGAGGCTTTTAAGGCATGATCCGTCGGCCGACTAAGCCGATTAAGAAACCGGAAAACGTCACGCCAGCTTGGGTCTCAAGGGTGTCCTCCGTGATGCACGACAATGCAATGATGAGGCAAGCTAAGGCGGCAACTTTGAAGGGATAAGCTGCAAACGTTGAGCGCGAAACTGCGACCATCGCCGCCAAAACGGTCACCCAGAGTAGCATGGAAAGGAGGCCTCCAGAAACCAAGAATGAGACGTATTGGTTATGTGGTCGGAGTCTAAATTGTTCGGCAAGAGGAGATTTGCGCTCGGAATAAGCCGCAGCAATCGCTGCGGAAGCGTCGCCCGTACCGACGCCCAAAACGGGTTGATGTTGGAAGACATAAAAGCCATTTTGCAAGAAAAGGAACCGTTGCACCAGCGAATGGCCGCTTGGATTCCCTCCATCCAAAGCATTCCAGATTTCAAATTTCACAATATCCCAACGGCGCAACAATCCGCCATGGGTTGTTTCCAAAATGGTAGGCACACCCGACTCGATTCGGGCTATATCCTCTTTTGTGAGGGCGTAAACCCCCGCCTTATCCTTGGTCAGGTGCAAGGAAGATAAATAACGGAGCAAGGTCATTCGCAGCTCTTGACCACGGCCGTCTCTTCTTTCCAACGGGATGTTGCTGCATTCGGTCCATGCTTCGCTCAGCTCGCCCCACGCGATGTTGGTCCAAACGTGTTGGTTGTTTTCACGCATGCAACGATCGGGATAATGAACGTAATTTTCACCACTCGCGGTTGTGACTTCCAACGCAGTGACATCTGGATATCGAGGCCAGAGGCTAACTCCCGCCGACGTCACAATGCCGATAATACCAATGAAAGCAAAAAGGGCCCACTTTTGAATGACTTTGGTCGACAAACGATGCTGCCCATCTACCAAGTGTTCGAAGCGGGTCAAGAGGAATGCTGCAGAAGCAGCGAGAGGCAGGAGTATAGCACCTGTGATGGATGCTGTTTTCCAGATGAATGCAGTGCCGAGAAGACCTATGACTGAGGCAATTCCCACGGGTTTCATGCGGCGTGTTTGGAAAGCACGAAGCAGCCACCATGAAAAAACAAAGGCAATCATTAAGCTGAATCGAATGTGCGAAATGAAGGGTGACCAATCCCGCGCTTCAACGGTTTCGGGAGAAGAATATCCCGCCCACAATGCGCCAATGCACGCTGCAATTACAGAGCATGCCAGTGTATGCCGGGTCAGTTCGAGCCCCCTCCGCTGATCCCACCGGCCAGTGATGAGAATCAATGGAAATGCTAAAAGGGGCAATTGGATGCGCAGGGATCTCCAACCTTGAGGCAAATCATTGGTCCACAATTGTCCAATCAGCTGCCATGCAAACAGGCCAAGAATCGCCCAAAGGAGCGGTTGTGATTTCCAAAATGTCCAAGAACGACCGCGAAAAATGGGGCCGTTGTACCAACGATCAAGCCCCCAAGCGAGCACGAGCAGAAACGCTCCTTGGCTCATGAGGAAATTGGAGAAGGGCAAGGCAATCGCCGTCACAATCAGAGCCAGGTCATAGGCACGTTGAACGTGACGCTGTCCGGCAGCGTGAGGTGAGGAGGGTAACTCTGATCGGTTTTGCATCGAGTACCGATTAATTCACTCCGGCCAAGATGGTTTTGTGCTGACCCGAATTGAGCAATTCGATGGCATTGTTCAAGGTTGAATCACGTGGAAGCGACCACGCGAAAACGCCATCTTGGAGGTAATACCGCATGATGATTTCTTCTTCCAACGCCCGTTGTATTTGCGGCCTGAATTCACTGAGGTCTCGCTTGACATTGGGTTGCAGAGCCAACTCGAGATTCTGAAAAACCTCTGAATTCAAGTTGTAAACCTCTTCTGCTTTGGCCAATTCCTTTAATTGATACCACATGAGTGAAGTTTGGGATTCGTATTCCGTGGACACATTAGCTACTGCGAATTCTACAAATGTATTCCAGTCGTCTTCGCGAAGTTCAAAGGACGCTGCACTTGAAATGGTATCGTGTTCAGCAGTCCAAGCATTGGCAAAGTCAAACAATACGCCGCAGTCATACAAACCTTCCAAAACGTAACCCGTCGGAGGCAGAGGAGTTAGAACATCGGGTTGAACCCCTTTTCCATCGACCACCGGACGTCCGTTGCGGGTATAAAACACCTCGATCAAGGAGTCAGCTACGGCCTGAGCGATTCCGTCTTCCGTGCGATTCCCTCCGTAATCGAGGCGTTGAATGCATCGCCCGCTCGGGGTGTAATACTTCGCGACTGTTACCTTCAGTTTGGTGCCATAAGCCAATTGTTTTGATTGCTGCACCAGGCCTTTTCCATAACTCTCTTGGCCAACAATTATGGCACGGTCCAAATCTTGGAGGGTGCCCGATACAATCTCGGATGCCGAAGCGGACATGCCGTCAATCAATACGGCAACAGGAAGATCAGGCAAAAGAGCCTCACCCATGGTGCTGTAGCTTTTATCCCAATCGTCCGTTTTTCCTCGGGTACTCACAACTTGTTCGCCTTTTCCAATGAATAAGTTGACAATGCTGATTGATTCCTGCAAAAGACCACCACCATTGCCTCGCAAGTCCAATACGAGCTGCTTCATTCCGATACTATCACGCAGATAGCGAATGGCTTGACGCAATTCAAACGAGGATCCGCGCGTAAATGCTGAAAGTGCAACATAGCCCGTGCTGTCTTTGACCACTGCACGATAGGGAACAGCAGGTAGTTTGATTTTGGCGCGAGTGACGATGACTGATCCCGGCACTTGAGTCGCATTGGGAATGAATCCAACGATCACTTCTGTGCCACTTGCACCTTGTAGCATTTCAGGAATGAGGTCTTCCTCAACTTCGCTTAATTTGACGCCATCGATTTCGGTCAATTCGTCTCCAATTTTGATCCCAGATTCCGCTGCGGGGAAGTCTGGAAGGACATCGACAAAAAGATGACGATCACCCATTTTTTGAATGCTTGCCCCAATGCCACCGTATTCTCCGGTACTCATGAATCGCAAGTCTTCGACGCGGGACTCAGGGTAATAGATTGTGTAGGGGTCCAAGCTCGAAACCATGGCGTCAATTCCCGTTTCCATGAGTGTTCCGGGTTGGATTTCGTCGACATAAAAGATGTTCAATTCGCGAAACAGTGCATTCATGATTTCCAATTGCTTCGACAATTCGAAGTAATTCTCTCGAATGGGCACTGCTGCAATGAAAATGCCTAAAACCGGCAACAACCAAAGTTTTGAGCGGCCGCTACTCTTCGATTCAGAGTCAGTGTTGCTTCGATAGGAGCTTTTATCGTTTTTCACTTGTTCAGTCTTGGTCTGGTTTTGTCAGGAGCATTCCTTGAACGAGTGAAGCCATTGCATCCCGCACAATTTCATAGTTTGGCATTTCACTCGCTACAAATATGAAAACGATGGCGCGTTGTTTTTCGTCTGCAACCAATTGATTTTCTAATTCCGCTTTTTGAAGCCGCCAAGCTTCTCTCATGAGCCGCTTGATTCGGTTGCGATCGACTGCTCGCTTGAATTTTCTCTTGCTCACCGTTACCATGACTTGCGCGGCTACGGGCTCGTTCAAAGGCGTATCAAGGTAGCGCACAATGATTGGTGGGGCCTTCAGTTTGAGCCCGGTGGCAAAGACGAGTTCAGAAACCTTTTTGGATTTCAGTCTCTGATTCTTGGGAAAGGAAGAGGAGCCTGCTGAGGACAAGGGCGCTTTATTTGCCCTGAATGTAGTGCTCAATGGCCATAGTCATAGAAGGCGCCTTCGGTGTTGGCGCAGAAATATCGACTCTTAAGTTGGCTTCTGTCGCCGCTTTCGCGGTTGTCGGTCCGAAGGTGGCGATGCGCGTTTCACCTTGCTCGAAGTCAGGAAAGTTCTTCAATAAACTTTCGATTCCGCTGGGGCTGTAGAACACCAAAAGGTCATATTTAACATCGCTCAAGTCACTGAGGTCAGAGCAGACCGTGCGGTACATGGTCGCACGCGTGTAATTGATTTTCCCCTCTTCCAGGAATTTGGGGATGGAGGGCTTCATCAAATCACTGCAAGGGAGTAAAAACTTTTCGTTCTTGTGTTTTTTGATCAGCTCCATCAAGTCTTGAAAACTCTGCTTGCCAAAGAAAATTTTTCGCTTTCGGTACACGACATATTTCTGCAAATAGTAAGCTGAGGCTTCACTGATGCAAAAATATTTCATGGTATCCGGCACTTCAACACGGAGCTCCTCAGCCAAGCGGAAGAAGTGATCGATTGCGTTTCTGCTCGTAACGATCAGCGCAGTATGCTCAGAGAAGTCTATCCGTTGTTGACGAAACTCTTGGCTTTCAATCCCTTCAACATGAATGAAGGGGCGAAAGTCGATGGTGAGTTTTTGCCTTTCGGCCAAGTCGAAATACGGCGATTTTTCCGTTGTCGGCTTAGGTTGTGATATCAGAATGGTCTTGACTGTTTGAGCCATATTCAAGGGGTTCCATGCTTAATCAATTGGATTCAAAATTGCTTGAGTAGCAAATAAGTAGGTCCAATTTCGAAGGTGCAAATGTACACAATTCCCCAGCCAAAATGAAGCCCGCTATGTACGACCGATTGAAGCTGACGTAACCACTTCAAGCTGAGCCAAATCCACCAGGCGGAAACCACGGTGCTCCATAAGATGTGTCGGCGGTCGAATTGTATGTTCTGTCCCAGATGGAAAACGCATAGTATCACCAAAAGCCAAAACAGCCAATTCCTCATGTGGCGGTCGATTTCCAATCCTCGGCTGGTCGCAGCGGAGGCGAGGGTTATCCAGCCTCCGAGCGCGGCCGCCGTGGCTCGCAAAAGAAGTGAACTCACACCAATTAGCCCGCCGTAGCCCATCCCGAGCCAAAGGTTATTAAGAGAATAATCAGCTTGGCTCAGAGACCATGCGCTTCCTAGAATGCACCAAGCGAAGACTCCCAGCGCATGACTTGTAAGTGTTCCGCCTGTTCGAGCCGATTCGTCTGCTAGTCGTTGCCAAACACGTTTAATATTGTACGCTGTCCATATCGTTAAGCTCCACTCTCTCTCGAAACGAATCCGCAACATGACAGTTGCCACCATCCCCAAAGTAATTGAGGCGAGAATGGCAATGAGAAGGTCATAAGACGCATGCGGTATCGGGTTTCCCTCGAACATGACGCGAAGATTCAAAATTTTATCATTGCTGAAACTTCAACGCCATGGCATTATGTGAATCGGATGAAAATATTTGCGTCGGTCCCCGGTTTCTTCTTGAATAAAATTGCCGACCACCCAATAAGTTCCTGGTGGAGGAACTCTTCCTCGAACGAATCCTTCCCAGACCACCTCAAGACAATCTCCGAGTGGAAGCCATGCAGGTTGGGTTAACAAAGAGGTAACAGGAACACCTGAAGCAGTTGAAAGGGAAAGCTGTGCTTGCCATGCGCCTTGTCCCGGAGGGCACAACAAGAGGCGAACGGGCTCTATGGCGCCATCATTGGTCGTACGCCAGGTGTCGTTTGTAATTGTCAAGGGAGTTGGGGAGTCAGAAGTGGGCCAGGTTTGCATCGACCAGCTGTTTGCATTTCCGGGTGTAGCTCCTCTCGCATCCAAGCATGATTTCCAGGTTTTTGTGGGCACAGGACAAGGTGATAAGGCCTCCTCGAATTTCCGCAAACGTTCTAGAGATCTCAGGTGATTCCAAGAACTCCAGGGCGATTCTTGGCCCGGTTGAAGATGAACGCTGTCAACGAATGCACTTGACCGAGTCAGCTGCAATTCTCGGCTGCCCCAGAGGCTTGGGAGCTCAGCAGGGACGATGCGACCTTGGTGCGATGACCATCGACTTGGACAACGGCTGAACGCGACTGCTGTATTTCGAGGGATGAACCAGCGAACGTCCGGCGAGATCAGATTCCAATCTGCGGGATGAGGTGTGGTGGTGGTTGTCCATTGAAGCAAGTCAGTGTTGAGCCATGGATATTCAGCGTGTATGATTTCGATGAATGGCTCTGGTCCATCTAGTTTCAGTGGTTGAATTTCATTCAGCGTAAACTCACAGTTCAGATTGTTTGAAGTGAATGCTGATGATGGACAAATGGAGCCAATCGATGTCATGCCGTCTGACCATTTCAATAGAGCAAAACTATCTTCTAATGCTTCGAAATGGGATGGGCCTAGCCAGAGCTGGTTGGCCTCAAGGCCATCCGCCCAAGAGCCAAATGCATCCGGTAACACGGGATTCCAAACGCTGGATTCAGCTTCTATTGCACCATTAAAAAGAACCGCCCAGCGGTCGTTTAGAACTCCACAGAGCATTGGCATTGGCCGGAGATTGGGTGCCGTTTGAGCTTCAGCAGGATCGGCAACACCGGGAGAACACCCGCGGTCATCTGAACTGCTGCCCCAATTGAATGAATTGTGAGACCCGGCGATTAAGCTGAGGCGAACCAGACTCCTCCCACTTTCTTCGCTTGTGCGTTGCTTGTGCCAGCAGTTTGAATAGTAGACTTCATCAATCAGTGTTCCATCTGCAGTCCGAATTGAAACGTGCCCAGATGAATTGGGTAGGTCGATGTCGTTAAAACAATGGCGTTGGCCTGGTGCCAGGACGATTCGTCCAAGCGGAGAGGAGTCATTGCATGTTATCCCGCCCAGCTCCATGGAGTCCGTGGGGTGCGCATTGGTTACCTCCACAAATGACCCCCACAAGGCTGACATGCCCATTGGTTGATGCGCAATTTCGGTGATGATCAAATCTTGAAAGGTTGGAAAATGTTGGGCATCGATTTGAACCAACCATTTTTGTGTTCCAGCTGCGGAGGTTGCGCAAGGTTCAACTCCTGAGGCATAAAAGCTGATTTCGTCGGCGGATGACAGAGAATGAAGTCGCCAAGCCACTGCGCAGTCATTGTCATTGTCGAATGTCAGTTGGCCGGAATGAACACCGCCGATTTCCAGATTGGAGCGGGGATTCAGCGGTTGATTGAAAATTAAAACCCCTTCAAACATTGAATGGGGAACGATTTCGATGATTTTGAGCGTCTCAATTGGTTCAAGATTGGAGCCCTCCATGTCCGAAATTTCGCCCGGCGTGGAACCCATTGGGTGAATCGAAGCAAGCCAATTGCCTCGATTGTTACAGGCATCCCAGTCCAAGATTTGCAAAGAGATTCCGCCACTACTTTCCGCTGGCATCCAATCGGCTGCAAAGTGAATTTGGTCTGCTATTGAGCCATCATTTCCGAGCAAAATCAGGGATTCTCCAGCATTGTTCAAGCCCGGCCAAGGGACCCCTCTGGCCTGATGCACAGCTGATCCTGCGATGTTCAATTGGCTTCCTGAGATGATCACCCGCTCTCCAGGAGGCAAAACCCCATTCCAGTCGAATTCTGGATGGAGTGTGGATTGCGTTTCGGAACTTCCATCAAGCAAGAAAAAGTCTTGAATCGCATGAAAAGACTCGGAGCGGTTGAATATTTCGATCCATTCTTCTTCCGGAAATCCGATAGGTGGAGAAGGATCAAACATGATTTCGGTGAATTGCACTTGATGCGGTTTCATATCGTTTGAAGAAGTGCGAAGGACTTCGATGACGGGATTGCTCAATTGGATTCCGTGGGCGTCGTGAATGCCAAGAAGTGTGAGGTTTCTGGGCTGTCCCGTGGGGAGATCTCCTGCGACAAGTCCGACTCGTCGATTGCTTTTGTATTCTCCTGGAGCGAAAAAGAGAGTATCGCTCTGATTCCAAACACCAAAGCCAGTTTCGGACGACAGGGGTTCGTCGAATTGCAGCGCAATGGCATGATCACTTAGCCATTCAAACCATAAAAATTGAGGCGATATAGTATCTGGCCGGTGCTCTGTGACTTCAATGACTTCAATGCGAAAATCCGATGTGTGACTCGCTGTGAACTTCGCGGAGAAACCAACGCAATCTGGACGAATGTTTGCACTTCCTTCCATGGAGTGCTCCCATTCAAAAGGTGTGGGGCCAGCGCTCCAATCAATGGAGACTGAATCGGAGTTCGCCGGTTGCTCCCATCGCATCCAATGTTCGATTTCCCCACCCGGTAGAGGTGACTCGCTGCTTGCGATTTGTACGAAAGTCTCATCTTCCGATGTTCGTTTCCAACGCATGGAATCGACACTTCCCGTTTCACCCAGATGCAGGAAATGTGCTGGACTAAGCGGGGTGAGCATTGAATCATTGTTCCACGCGGTGACAGAAAAGGGGGCATGAATGGCCCAGTCCCATTCGGCATGGGGCCTTGCAATCAGGTGCACACGACTGAAATTCTGAGATGAACCTGCAAACCATTGCGACCAATGGAAAAGCAGAGATCGTCCTTCTGCATCTTCAATGCTGTCAAACGGGCAAAAACAGATCCATGACTCCCCTGCTTCCTCAACGTCGAGTTGCCAGCCGCTTCCATCGAAAACCCAGTCCTCTCCTTGCATATGGATTTCCCAATCTTCATTGGTCTGGCTTGGGCAATAGTGCGCTGAGCATAGAGCCGCTACCACGAACAGGCTTCGTTTACTTCTTTCCAAAATTTGTCTCCTCAATTCAACCACTTTCAACACTGTAAACCTCGGAAAAATGTTGGAATTTTGTGCGTCCGGCGGTGAATCAAAGGGCAACACTTAACAATTCGTTTCGAGCATGAAAACAGAACGAGGTCTGAAGGTTTGCATCGTGGGTGCGACTGGTCTAGTGGGGCGAACCATGCTTCAGGTTTTGGACGAGCACGCATTTCCAATCAGTCAACTTTTTCCTGTAGGGAGCGCAAGGAGTGTGGGGACATCTGTGCTCTATGGGGGCCAATCGCATGAGGTGATTTCAATTGAGGATGCCATCATTGCGAAGCCGCATGTGGCGCTGTTCAGCGCTGGAGGCGAGGTCAGTGAACAATGGGCACCGCAATTTGCCGATGCAGGGATTACGGTCATTGACAACAGCAGCGCCTGGCGGATGGATGAAGACTGTCCCTTGGTGGTGCCTGAGGTCAATGGCGATCACATAAGACCCCACCATCGCATCATTGCCAATCCAAATTGCACCACTATGCAGCTCGTGATGGCCATGAAACCACTTCATGATCGTTACCGCATCAAGCGGGGAATCGTGAGTACATATCAAAGCATTACGGGCACCGGAAAAGCTGCGATTGTTCAATTGGAAGAAGAACGAAGGGGCGAAACGCCAAGCGCACCAGTTTATCCGCATCCGATTGATTTGAATTGCATTCCTCATTGCGACGTGTTTGTGGAAGATGGCTACACCAAAGAGGAGTTGAAGGTGTGGAACGAAACCAAAAAAATCTTGGGTGACGACTCTGTGGCCATGACATGTACGGCGGTTCGTGTACCTGTGCAAGGAGGACACAGCGAGAGCGTTTACCTCGAGTTAGAGCGGGATTTTGAGCTGTCTGACGTGCATCAGGTACTGTCTGATTTCCCGGGTGTCGTGGTGGTAGACGATCCGAGTTCAAATGCCTATCCGATGCCGCGCATGGCGCACGGGAAGGACGAAGTGTTTGTGGGGAGAATACGCCGCGATTTGGGACATCCAAATGGCCTGCATCTATGGATCGTTGCTGATAACTTACGCAAAGGTGCAGCGACAAATACCGTTCAAATCGCGCGGTATCTATTGGACCAAGGTCGCTGGTCCTGAGCTTTGAAGTCACACTTGCGGGATTCGAACTAAATTGCGCCAGCACTGCATGACCACGCGGTTGCATTTACGCCTAACCCTCTGCAAAATGCGCTCCTTTAAGTTGCTTGCCGGATTTTTATTTCTTGCCCTTGCCGCCCGGTCTCAAACCCAAATTTATGGAACGGTTTTGGACGCTGAATCGGGCGAGCCATTGATAGGAGCTTCGGTGTATCTCGAAGAATACAGCATGGGCTCTGTAACCGATTTCGATGGGCGGTTCCGATTCACAACGCGACAGACAGGTGAAGCTCACGTCGTGGCTAGCATGATCGGCTTCGAGAATAGTCGAAACTACATTCAGTTGCCTGCCCGCCAAGGAGGACGAGCCGTGGGCATGGCGGTGATCGACATGGGAGTGCTGCGGATGGCCTCTTCCACCATCGGTTTGAACGAAGCGAATGTGATCGCATCGGTGGCGATAGATCGGGAGACGCCCGTGGCCGTCTCCACGTTGGACGCTCGCACGATTCAGGAGCAGTTGGGGGACAAAGAATTGGTGGAGACGTTGAACATTACGCCAGGAGTTTATGCCACGAAGAGCGGTGGTGGATTTGGCGACAGCCGTATCAATATACGAGGGTTCGATCAGATAAACGTGGCGGTTTTGATCAACGGAATCCCTGTGAACGATATGGAAAATGGTCGTGTTTACTGGTCAAATTGGGCGGGATTAGGTGACGCTGTCAATACCATGCAGGTG
>CBFIEJ010000054.1:0-11195 GCA_965661575.1 uncultured Flavobacteriales bacterium
AAAAAGGTGCCTTTTACTTGGCAGCTGGTGCCAATGTTCCGATCATTCCAATGCATGTGCATGGAACCCGGAAAGTGCTTCCCAAAGGCGGATGGTTGTTACGACCTAATCCCGTTCATGTGCGATTTGGCGAGCCTCTTCGTGCTGCGAGTTCTTCAACTGCTGATATTGCTGTTCTTACCAAGGCCGCCTTTCAAAGCGTCTCCTCGATGCGTGACTGGCATCAGCACCATGTAAACACACCTGATTAGGATTTCATCAGGCCCATTCCGAAATGGAATATGCCGCTTCTAAGCCCTCGCGAATTGCGCGTTGCGCGTCTAATTTTCTCGCGTCTAACGCACCGCCTACTTGTTGTACAGTTTTTCCTTGTCCGGTGAGCACTGCCACAAGCGGCGCAAAGGAGGTTTGACCCGCGCATACAACGACTGAGTCAAATTCAATTCGTTGCAAATCTCCGCCCTCAACAAAGTTCAGGTGACCGGATTCAAAGCTCTTGTAATCAACACCTTGATGCATTCTGACATTCTTGTTTTTAAGTTGAAGCCGGTGAATCCATCCGGTGGTTTTCCCAAGTTTTCCTCCCACTTTGCCTTCAGAGCGTTGGAAAATGTGTACTTGATGGTTCGTTGGACTGCGTTCGGGCTCTTGTAACCCTCCTCGATTGGTCAGTGATTGGTCGATGCCCCATTCTTTGAAGAAGTTATCGGAGTCATCGTGGATTAAGAATTCAGCCACATCAAAACCGATTCCACCAGCCCCAATGATGGCAACGCGTTTTCCAACCTTGACATTTCCTTTCAGCACGTCGATGTAGCTGACAACTTCAGAAGCATTCGCTCCGGGGATGGTCCAGGACCGGGGCTTCACACCGGTTGCGATGATCACATGTTCAAACGTGGACAATACTTCTTCATCAGCCTCCTTGTTGAGATAGACATGAACGTTGTGCTGTCTGAGCATGAAGTCAAAATAGCGGAGAGTTTCATGGAATTCCGACTTGCCCGGAATCTTCTTGGCCATATTGAATTGGCCTCCAATTTCAGGTGCCGTTTCGAAAAGTGAGACATCATGGCCCAGTCTTGCAGACTCCAGAGCAGCGCTGAGTCCAGCAGGCCCCGAACCTACAACAGCGACACGTTGAGGAACGGTTGCTTTTGCGTTCAAAGGCCATCGCTCTTCATGGCTTGCACGCGGATTGACGAGGCACGTTGCAATCTTATTTTCAAAAATATGATCCAGACAAGCTTGATTGCAGCCAATGCATGTGTTGACTGCACTGGGATCCGTTTTGGACTTATTGACTATTTCTGCATCTGCTAGAAATGGTCGAGCCATGGAGACCATGTCCGCGCATCCATCTTGAAGAGCTGTTTCACAAGCTTCAATCGTATTGAACCGATTGGTCGTGATCAATGGAATCTGAACGCTTCCCATCAGTTTTTTGGTCACAAAAGAAAAACCTCCTCTTGGCACCAAAGTGGCAATGGTAGGAATCCGAGTTTCATGCCAACCGATTCCTGTATTAATGGCGTCGACACCTCCGGCTTCAAGCGCTTGGGCTAACGTTTTCACTTCCTCCCAGCTGCTTCCATCTTGCACAAGGTCCAACATGCTGAGTCGAAAAATGATTGCGAAATCCGAACCGACCTGCTCACGAATCTGGCGGACGATTTCGAGCGGAAACCTCATTCGATTTTCAAAAGTTCCACCGTATGAATCGGTGCGCTTATTTGTTGCTGTGACCAGGAATTGGTTGATCAAGTAGCCTTCAGAGCCCATGATTTCAATGCCATCATAACCAGCTTCTTTGGCCAAAACAGCGCAGTCCCCGTACTGGCGAATGGTTTTTTTTACGCCACGAGTAGAAAGGCTTCTTGGCTTAAATCGATTGATGGCTGCCTTGAGGTTGGACGGAGCTACATTGAACGGATGATAACTGTAACGGCCGCCGTGTAATATCTGCAAGCAAATCTTACCTCCGTGCCTGTGAACTGCTTCTGTTATGATTTGGTGATGCTTGATTTGCCGTCGAGAGGTGAGCTTCGCCCCAGCCGGCTTAAGCACGCCACGGCGGTTTGGAGAAATGCCTCCCGTAACAATCAATCCTGCACCCCCCGATGCTCGCTCGGCATAGAAACGTGCCAAAGCAAGGTGTCCACCCTTTGCTTCTTCAAGTCCCGTATGCATACTGCCCATCAATATCCGGTTTTGCAATTCCAGTGGACCAAGTTGTATGGGCTGAAAAACTTTCATGGCAGGAATTGATTCACGGGTTGATATGACGGAAATTATAGTTAATCGAAATCTCTGTAATCATCTACGAGGTCGTTGCGCCACCTGTAGCTGTTTACAAATCCATAGGTAAACCTTTCTCCAACCTTGTTCTTTTGCTCACGCTTCTTGGGCTTTATATCCGCGATTTGAGATAAGAGGACTTTGTCCGGCGAGGAACACTGAAGTTCTGGTTTAGCGTACTTTAAAAGGTACCAATTTTCTTCATCACCGTGCAAATAAATGGTGAATGAATCTTTGGAACGACTTCTGCGCAATATCAACTTTGCCGGAATTTTCTGGAAAACTGGCGCGTCCCCCATCGATGCTATGACAAATTCGCTGGTCGAAGTAAACTCCTCTAGATCAGAATCCCATATCATCTCAAGCCCTGTGAGCACAAGGCTTTGTCGCATGGATTTAGGAATGTTTTTTAGTTCCCCGGTCAAAGCCAAGTCATTGATGAGTTTCTGACTTGTCTTTGCTCCAAGCCACTCCTGCAAGGCTTGCTCGTAATTCGTTTCAATGATGTTGGCGGGTTCAGCCGGCTCCCATGAGGGTATTTGCAGCGCCATTCGATCGTACAAACCTTGGTCCAGTGAGATGTCTAGTCGGTACGAACCTTTGAAGACATAATCACCTCTGGCGTTGATTTCGAAAGTGCCAACAAAGGATTGATCGACCAATTGAAAATTCAAGGGCAAGCTGAAACGTCCTGATCCTTTCAAATCACATGTGGACGGCCGGATGTCAATTTGAGTTCCGCTTGCAGATGGGTTTTCCAATTTCTCAAGTGTCGAAAAAACATAACGTTCATCCACATAGCGAAGAGCTCCCTCCCCCTGCAATAAATTCAGATCACTCGCATCACCTTGTGGATCGAGGAAGGCTGAATAAACGGTGAATGGAGGTCTGGATGATGCCATAAGTCCATAAGCCAGCTGATCTCCATCCGTATCAAGAGGAGGGTCAGTGATCGGGATCGCAATTGAATTGGGATTGATGTCTCCTTCAAACGCAATCCAACTTCGCTGCATTCGAGTGCACTCCTTGGTCATTTTCACTCCCCCTGAAAAACGCAAAAACGGTTGCGTCGAAGTCATTTTAACATTTCCAGCGTACGCAAATGCCGGTCCCAACATGAACCCGGAGCGTGCCATTATCGATCCGTTGCCAATGGTGCGCAAACTGTCATCAACGAGAATATCATTGAACAATATCCGCTGAACTTCCCCATTGAGCGCGGTGTAATTGTAAAATCCGGAAGCCTCAAAATCATACCTTCCACTGATGTTTACAAAAGCAGAGTCAACCAAGTGGTATTTTGTTGTCGCATTTGTGATGATTCGAGCTTGGCTGAGTTCATCCATTTTCGCTTCTGCCCGAATCGTCACGTTTCCGCTATCAGGGAAAATTCGAGAATCAGCCACAGCAATCGATTGAACACCCTTGCATTGAAGAAGGTCTTCTCCTATTCTGTACGTTGCGCTTGAGCTCAAGAAATGAAGTGAGTCTTGGTCAGGGTGAGCTGATATGAAGTTCGATACGCTGCGGTCGTCACTGAAGTCAATGGGCAAGTCTTCCTGAAAACGATTGGATAGGAGGTCAATTTCATCCTCATCCATGTACCATCGGAAACGATCCATGAAGCAGATATACTGCTGGATGGGCAAGTCAATTTTGGTCTCGCCTGAGTTGGGTGTGAATACGCCAAGTCGTTCTTGAAAATCTAAGTTGCACTGTACATCTTCGGTTTGAAAAGCTGCAATCTTGGACCGATTCCCGTCGAGCATAAAGGTGGCGGAGGAAGATTTTGCTTTGTTCAGAGAGAAATCAAAGGCCTTCGATGTTAGAATTGCATCCTTCAGGGCAAGCGTACCATTGCCTGACAATCCCTGCTTCGTCAACGTTGCCTTCCCGGTCAAAAATGCTTCTTGACTGAAAAAGTCAAAAGCTTCGCTGACTGTTTTCAGCTCGAGAACTTCCTCCGCGGGACGCAATACAAACGTGCCGTTGGTGCCGTACATCCCTGCTGTATTGCGCTGTTCACTTGGGCTGTTTTGGATGGTGTTGGCCTTGCCGATCACGGAGTCAGGCAACATGGTGAGTGCTGAACTCTCGATGTGTGCAGTTATGAAATCGATTGCTCCACTTCCCTGCAGTCCTCGGCCGTCAAGCTTCAAATCATTTGTAAAAGTTGCCGTCTCTGAATACACCTCCACTCCTGTCGCTCCAAAATTGGTCTGGAGTCCGAGGTAGTAATCGTCCATGACACGCAATGGCTGTTGTAAGTCCTCTAATATTCCCGCAGAAACCAACGTTCCTTCGAGTTGAAAAGTTGACTTTTTGAGGTTGTCCAATCTTTCCATTTCGAATGGCTCAACCGCATAATAAAATTCATCTCTAAAGTAGGCCCCTTTATACAAATCAAATCGATCGTAATACACGAAACTTGTCTTGGTACTCTTGAACACCGGGTATTCTGGGTGCAATTCGCTCCTTCGGCCAGATCGATTGGTAGGATAATCAATTTCCAGGGTGCCGGAGACGCCTTCCAGCTGGTTTTTAAGCCAGTATCGACGGGGCATTCCGCGGGCATTTAACTCTTCATTATTGTACACACTTAATCGAACGGATTCAATGGCGTTGAAGTCGATGGTGAAATCGGAATAATCAAAGAAGAGTTCGTTGCCCGACATCTCGATATTCCCAGCGTTGATTCTCCCGTCGAAATTGAAGTCTCGTCCTTTTCTCACTGATATTTCTCCGTTCACAGGATGTAAGATGACATCCTTGGCGGTGCTGAGTCTTATGGCGTCGATTCCATGAATTTGCAAATGACCATTCAGTAAGCTCCACTCGGCATTTACACCATTGACAGGACTCGAGTTGAAACGAATGACATCGTAATCCTTCCTCCCTGTTTTGCAGAGGATGTGTTCGCGCAGCCGTGGAGTTGTTTGACACCAAAGTGTTTCGGGATCAATGTGCACATAGCCCAAGTTTGCGAGTTGCATCAACATTACCCTAGCCTGCACCTCACTCAGTTTGATGTATCGCGCAAAATCTTCAGACATGAACCCTGAGCGTCCAATCGATTTAACGAAGCGGTAAACCTCAACAACTGGATTGACGGGATCGATGCCTTGAATGGCATCAAATGAACTTTGCTCGAAATAACTCGTACTTGAAAATTGGGCTGTGCCCTGACCTTCGTCGAGTGCTGAACCAATGCGAATCTGGGTGTCATTCAGTTTCCATAAGATTCCTGACACATCCCACTCCAATTCATGGTACTTGTCTTGGAAGGGCTGCTGGCCAAGCCCCTCCTTTTGACGATAAGCCGATATCTGCCTGCGCTTCTGATTGTACCTGCTTTGGACATCTGGATGACTCAAGGTGTCACCACCGTAATGCACAACGAGTTCCGCATGGGAGCAAGACCAACCCGATGGGGAGAACAAAAACTCATTACCCAGAAACTCCATAAACGTGGTGTCAGCTTGAAGCAATTGTATTTTCGCCAAATTGTATTCATTTCGTATTCCGCGGATTTTAGATCCTTTGAATTGAACACCTCCAGTGTACGTTGTTTGATCAAAAATGTCTTGCAAGACAACCATGTCATCAGCACATCGAAACCGAGGATAACTCTTGTCTTCAGGGCTCTGGACAGACTCGAGTTTTGCGACAAATGCTCCCATCAGAGGCTTCGCTGATAATTCCGAGTGCATCACGCAGCTCGGAATGCGCAGCACATCTCCCTTGAGGTCTACTGTTGATGCGGGTAGACGCGCATAATTTTGGCTTGGATCAAATGTGGTGCCCTCCCACGTAATCGTCGAAGGTCCAATGGCGCAATCCTCATCTCGAAGATCCCATTCACCAGAAGTATTGAGCAATGTGAAGTGATCAGTTGGGTTGCTTGCTCTCAAGTCTGCGCTTTCAAATGTGAGCAATGGCCTTCCGCCATCCCAATTCAGAATCCATTTGTCTGAGTCCAGTTGCCACTGGTCTTTGCCTGAGACATAGAGCGTGTTGTTCGAAATAAGCCCTGGTGAAATGGCTAAGAATCGAGAAGTGATCTTTCGATTCTTTCGCTTGGACCATGCCTGATCTGAAAAGGCGTGCCACTGGTCCCACTTATCCTGCTTTTCTGATGCGCACAAAGCCCAAACTGAATATAGATAGTTGCGAATTTCTCCACTGGCAGCCGCTCGGTTGTCTTCCATTACGGTCACTACCGAGTCAACCTTGGCCACCCATCGTGGTGCCTCTGGAACAGCACAAAGTGTTGGGATTAGCTTTTTTTTCACCCATTGGCTTTCCTCCTTTGAAACCTTACTCATCAAGGCCGTCAAGCGACCCTCCAAGGCATCACAGGATTCAATTTGCGCCTGGGACTGTGCGCCAAGAAGACAGAATGCAATCAACAGAAGGGCGTGCGATTTTACCAATAAAGTGGAAGCGGTGATTTTGGTTTGTTCTGGCAATCGCATTGGGTGAAAAGTACAACGAACCCTAGGTGAATTTGGTATTCAGCGGCTTTTGTTTACGAACACCAGGCAAGACCAACCCTCGCGTTCAAAAGTCTGATTGAGTTGCAAACCATTTTCAACGGCTTCTTTCTCAAGCAACGGAATGTCGGAAGGAAAAAAACCGCTGAGCAGCAACGCACCATCGTGCTCGAGGTGATTTGTGTATTCCTTCAAGTCATTGAGCAGGATGTTTCGATTGATATTGGCCAATATCGTGTCAAACCGAAGGTTCAATCCGGACAAAGATCCGGCATCACCAAGGATCGCTTCAATGCTGTTTTTCAGATCGTTTCGCTGGATATTTTCGATGGTATTGCGATAAGACCATTCGTCGTTGTCAATGGCAACGACTCGCTCAGCACCTAGCTTCTTTGCAGCGATTGCAAGCGCACCGGTTCCACATCCCATATCTAAGACAGTTTGTCCTTCGAATGGGATGGAATATAAGGCATTCATCATCTGCCAAGTGGTTGGGTGATGTCCTGTGCCAAATGACATTTCAGGCTGAATGATGATGTCTAAACCGGTCACTGGTGGTTCATGAAAGGGCGCTCGCATCATGACCTTTCCATCAACATCAATGGGCTTGTAATTGGATTCCCACGTCGCGTTCCAATTTTCAGATTCAACCCATTGTTCTTCAACAGTGACCTCTGCAATCTCACGCAATTCTGCCAGTGATCGACGGTATTCTTCATCGTCAAGATCATTATCTTTTGCATAGGCTACGAGGCAGTTGTCTGCCTCCTCGAACATGTCAAATCCACAATCACTGAGGTAAGCCACTGCAACTTCTCTTGCAGGCAAAATGGGTTGACAAAGCAATGACACCCGGAAATACCGTGACTCTTTCATTTGTGTTAATCTCTTAGGAAGCCTCAGATGCCGCTATGAGGGCTAGAAAAGACTCGGCGTCCAGCGCCGCGCCTCCGATGAGGCCACCGTTCACATCTGGTTGGCCAAAAATCTCATGGGCATTGGTTGGCTTGCAAGATCCTCCGTACAGGATGCGGGTTGCATTTGCAATCTCAGAATCGTACCAAGATGTCAGTTGCTCACGAATGAATTGGTGCATTTCTTGTGCTTGGTCGGCGGTTGCGGTTACACCTGTTCCGATGGCCCAGACGGGTTCATAGGCGATGGTGATGCTTGCCATTTGCTCCAATGAGATGTGCTGCAGTGCGTCTTTTAATTGTTTCGAAATCAAGTCGAAATGACCTTGCTCCTCTCTCACTGTGAGCGGCTCACCGCAACAAAGAAGGACATGCAGGTTGGCGGCGACGGCTGCATTCACCTTGTCGCGAACCACTTCAAAACTTTCGCCAAATCGATCCCTGCGCTCAGAGTGGCCAATGATTACATGATTGATCCCGCATGATTTCAACATTTCTGCGGTGAACTCACCGGTGTGCGCGCCACTTGAATGAGCGCTGCACTGTTGAGCTCCCAGCATCATCTGACTTGCATCACTTCCATTGGCCGCGTAATGACCGAGATAAGGCGCGGGTGGAGCCAAAATAACATCTGTTTTATTCAGGCGCGGCATCCCCTCATTGATAGCAGCTATCAACTCTTCCCCTTCTTTCATCAATTTATTGCTCTTCCAATTCCCTGCTACGATGTTCCTCATGACCTTTGTAATGGTTTAAGCGCGAAGTTCGCAATTCAGAATGTTTAAATGAACAGAAGTGATGATTGATTCTAACCAAGTTCCATTTGATGAGATGCGACTCCAAAAGTTGCTGACTCAATACTGGGGCTATGGTGAGTTTCGGCCTCATCAAATTGGCCCCATAAGAGCCTTCGTGGGAGGCAGTGACACACTCGCCGTCATGCCTACGGGCGGTGGAAAATCACTTTGCTATCAAATCACGGGGCTATATCATGGTGGCGTTTGCTTGGTTGTTTCCCCGCTTATCGCTCTGATGCATGATCAGGTGGAAGACCTCAAGGTCAAGGGCATCAAGGCCATCTCTCTGGCTGGAACAAGGAACTTCATGGAAATTGAGCGGCTTTTGGACAACGCTGAGCGAATGCCAAATTGTTTTCTTTATTGCTCCCCAGAAAGACTCAAGCACCCTTTGATGGAAGCTCGATTGAAGCGTCTAGACATCCGTACCATCGTTTTGGACGAGGCACATTGCATCTCACAATGGGGTCATGACTTTCGTCCTGAATACCGGAATGTCGCCAAGTTAAGAGACTCCTGCCCTCAAGCGGTTTGGGGTGCGTTTACAGCGACGGCCACTGAATTGGTGATTGGAGACATTCAAGTTCAATTGGGCCTGCGGGATACCGCTGTTTATACGTTTCCAATGCAACGTGCAAATTTGATTTATTCAGTGCTTCAAACGGGAGATGCCGATGCGGAATTGTTATCTGCATTGAAGAAGTCACGAGGCTGTGGCTTGGTATACGTTACCAGTCGATCGAGTGCAGAGTCGTGGTCGAATCGAATGAGAGGATCAGGAGTGTCAGCCGCGGCTTATCACGCTGGAATGTCATCAGCAGAGCGCGCTTTGGCTCAAGAGGCTTGGATGAACGGCGAGTGCCGCGTTCTAGCGTGCACCAGTGCCTTTGGAATGGGCATTGATAAGCAGGATGTGCGGTTTGTGTTCCATGCTGGTCCGCCAAATGACCTCGAAAGCTATGTCCAAGAGGCTGGTCGTGCAGGAAGGGACGGTCAGCCGAGCGCATGCGTGTTGTTCATCAACAAAGAGGCCTTGATGCTTGGCGAAAAACGAGTGGAAGAAAAGGCGCCTCGCATGGACTTTATTCAGAGCATCTATCAGGGATTGGCCAATCAAGGATCCGTACCCGTTGGTTCGAAACCAGACAGCGAGACCACGTTTAATCTCGAAACTTGGCTTGATGGAAACGAGATGAATGCGTTTGAGTGGAAATTAGGAATGGATTATTTGCAGCGCTCGGGCTATATCAAAAGCCAAAAGGATCGACGAGAAGAGCATTTCAAGGTGAGTTTTCGAAATACAGCGTCTACTGTCTTGAAGGAGAAAAGTCCGGATTCTTTTGCCGTCATGTCGGCGTTACGTCAACTTTTCAATCCGGAAAAAGCCAACATCAGCAATTACGGCGTGTCAATACGTTCGTTGTCCACTGCGTCAGGTTTGCCAGTCCATCAGTGCAAGAGTGAGTTGCTTCGTCTTTCGAATTGGGGTTTCGTTGAGTGCCATTTTGTCCCCTCGTGTTATCGCATATCCTGGTTGAGGCCCCGAGAAGAGGCCAAGCATGTTGTCATTCCCAAATCTCTGGGTGTTGATTGGGTGAACGGTCTCCATCAAAAATGGCGATCATTGGTGAACTATATCGAGTCCAACGAATGTCGTCAAAGGACGATTCAGAATTACGTCCACTCGCTTAAGGTCGAGCCGTGTGGATCTTGTGACAATTGCAAAAAGAAGGATCAGGATTGGGCGAGAGAAAAATGGCTATTGCCGATTCCTAGCCATGGCGAAGAGGTCGACCACTTATTCGAGCGTGTCCCGGTGCGCCATAAATCAGTGTTGCTCCACTTTATGCAGGAATGGGTGGAATGCGGAGAAATTGAAATTGTTGATCGGACTTTATTTCGTCACTGAGAAGCAAGGCAGCGCGGTTAATCGACGGAGTGAAGGTATCTTCGTCATCATGACAGAGTCAAAAGTCGTTTTCTTGAAGCCTAAAAAAGAGGTGAGTATTTTGAGGAGACATCCTTGGGTTTTCAGTGGAGCAATTCGCACCATTGAGGGGCCTGTGCAATCTGGTGATTTGGTGGCCGTTCATGCCAACAAGGGGCGATTGCTAGGTTTTGGGCATTACTCTTCAGGAGCGTCAATCGCTGTGCGCATGCTGACGTTTGAGGAGGCTATAGTTGATCAGGAATGGTGGAATGCAAAGATTGAGGGAGCTGTGCGAATGCGCAAGGAACTGAAGCTGATTGGTGGAGAGCAGAATTCTATCTGCAGACTCGTTCACGCTGAAGGTGATGGCATGTCAGGTCTCATTATTGATTATTACGATCGAGTAGCTGTTGTTCAAACACATTCGCTTGGGATGCGGCATTCCTTGGATGCAATAAAGCAAGGCTTACTTGCAGCTTTAGGCGAGGATTTGGTGGGTATCTACAACAAGTCCGCAAAGATTTTGCGAAAGTTAAAGGTGGAGACAGAAGATGGATGGATTCACGGTGAAGCCCCGGACACTTGGGCTCCCGAAGAATACAGCGCCGCATTTGAGATCGATATTCTTCTAGGGCAGAAAACAGGATTTTTCATTGATCAACGTGAAAATCGAGACTTACTGAAGAAGTACTCCTCTGGCAAAAGGGTGCTCAACGTATTTAGCTACACCGGAGGTTTTTCTGTCACAGCCCTGCTGGGGGGT
>CBFIEJ010000055.1:0-10561 GCA_965661575.1 uncultured Flavobacteriales bacterium
TATCTTTTGTTTGGCTTCACAGCGTCATCGCACCAATGAAAAGGCTCCATTGTATATCGCTGTTGTTGGCCCCTCAAAAAACTCAACTCCGCTCGTGCTTGTTACAGTCAATGATTCTCCTGTAATGGGTATTTCTAGGATGAAATAATACGTTCCTTCCGAAGCCGCGAGTCGTGGGTCCCACCCGGCGCTGCTGCCAAAATCCAGGTCAGTGAATAGAAGTGAGCCCCAGCGATTATAAATTTGCATCCGCACACCGCCGAGTGATTTCAATCCCGGTATTCGGAAACGATCATTCTGTCCATCTCCATTGGGCGAAAAGACGTTTGGTATGATGATTTCGCAATCGTCTTCAGAGACTTCGATGAGCCCAGTCGCAGCATAATTACATGGCGGTCCAGTGAAGTAATCGAGTTGATACAGCCCTGGTCCGGCATAGCCTGCAGCAACAATGTTTGAGGCCAAGAGCAGGGAGTCTTCTGTTCCTTCAGGCCAATAAACCCATTGCAATTGATAAATCGGATCTGCGTCAAGGCCAAAAAGCAATGAACCTGATGAAGGGCAGTAGACGAGTGTGTCATCTGACCAATCTTGCATGATCGGGACTGGGATGGGCATGATTTCCAATTCCAATTGCACGAGACTGTCGCACCCTGTGGCACTTGTGAGGACATCATTGAAGATGCCTGTCTCCGTGTATATATCATCATTCCATTGGTATTCGCCGCAGGCAATGGCGTTGGATACTCCCGCGTAAGCCGGGTAGAAAACGATTTCTTGTAAGCTGCTGTCGGCGCATAAGTCCCCTGAAACATAAAGTTCGATGGGGAAAGTCCCCGAATTTTCGGTGCTCACTTCAAATAGGTCGTCTCCGAGCGATTCCACTGTGAGGTCGCCAAAATTCCAAGTCAAGATTCCTCCACCAATCGTGTCTCCGGCGAACTCTACAAACGCGTCGTTGTCCCAGCAGACTTCTGCAGGAGCGTCAAATGCGGCATTGATGTTCAATGAAAACCCACTGTAGTAGCCTGAAAACCCGGCGTCAGCGCTGCTTCCGAACAGTCCTACAGCAACGGGTCCTGTCGACGCAACCGCAATGTCCCCGCTCAAACCTAAAATCCTGTATGTTTCCCAATTTTCATAGCCGTTGACTTCCACCGCTCCTGATTGCACTTCTCCGTTGATGCTGAGCGTTGCTCCAGCCTCAGTGATGGCAAAAATGCCACCTGTATAGCTGGCATTGCCAATGGATTGAATGTCCGGTATTTCATTAACTTCATAGGGCATTCCACATGATATTGGTGGGATGAAATTCATTCCGGGAGTTGATTGACTTGAACTGCCTCCTAGAAATTGATAGACATAGGCGGGTTTTGAAGTTTGCAGGAACAAGTTGCCATGCGGCACGCCTGTGTAGTCGCTATTGTCTGTCATGAGCCATTCGCCGGGTTGCAGGGTTGCCACTGCTGTTGCACTTCCGTTGAGAAAGACATCGGTATTCGGCTCCACAGCAACCACAAAACCTCTTTCTTGGTTCGGATCACCAATGCCTTCGACCAAGATGTGTTCTTTGCCTAGGTATGCAGTGGGGACGATTTGATCGGCACCAATGTCTTGATTCGTTGAAGTGGTCCCGACCGAACCGCACCAATTTCCCACGTTGATGACGATGTTGCCAGAGGATTCAATCAAAGCCCCCAAAACACCCGCCAAATTGGCACTTGAGTTGGCGTAGGCAGAATAGACACGACATTCACCGGCATTCAGAGAGAACGCTAAAACATCCGTGCTGATGGTTGGAACACCGGCAAAAACGACTCCATTGTCGTAATCGGTAATTTGAACCTGCACGTCGTCTTCAGTTGCCATGATTCCGAAGACAAATGATCGCAATCCCCCTTCATACGTGATGGGCATTCCGCCTAAGCGAAAGTGTTGTCCTTGGGCTTTGGTTCCTTTGGAAGTGAGAGCTTCAGCCTGCCAATTGCTCCTGTATCGCGCATTGCAAAAGATGGGAGCGCTTGAGGACACAATCAAACCTCGATTGGTTAATGTGGTGTTGAGTTCCGCATTCGATACCATGAGCTTGCTGCCGGATGTCTGACCGTTTCCGATCGACACGTCCAATGGACTGCCATTTTCAATGGTAAAGGGCGACCCCGGAAAGGCATTACCGCTGCCATCTGCAATGGTCACGGTCACCGGCTCCTGCATCGGGGTGGATAGATAGAGGTAATGGTCTTCAATTTGAGCATTGTCTCGGCTGTGCAGCGGCGGAATCCAATGCAGCGTATCGAGCTGAGCGATCGCAGTTGTGCCTAACCCGACGGTGAATAGAATGCATGCAAATTTTAAGGTCCACTGTTTTAGCATGGTCAGAGTTGAATCAACGTGGGGGAATAACTTCGTATCTAGTCATTTCTAGTCGTTTCGAATCGCTTTGGTATTGTACCAATACGAGACTTTACCGTCTTCAATGTAATACCATTCTTGGTACAAAGCATGTTCCACGGCTTCTTCGTTTTTTGTTGCTCTGACATCAAATCCTGCATGCACCCAATCGCCTGGATCTTCGATGTTGGCATCGAGCGAGTAGGCCCAACGAAAGTCCCATTCATTGTCAAGGGTGTCCGCCATGATTCGTTCGATAAAGGCATCGACACCGTCGTACGACTTCCCATCGTACCAGTCAAATTTTGCCGTATCGCTAAAAAAAGTGGCGAGTCGTTCCATGTCCATTTCTGCCCAGGCAGAGTCGATGCCTTTGACAATATCAACAGAGGCCTCAGAACCAAAGTGCACAGGACCGCCTTCAGGCGAGAATCCACTGCTGTCGTTTGTGGAATTTGGAGGGCAGGGAGCGGGACCGGTGCAGCCAATTGCAATCAGAAGTAATGTGGTGACCGTAGAAGCTAGGATATTTCGTGTAGTCATTGTCTTGGTTTTGAATGTAATGCAAGTGTAGTGCATTCAATATGAAGTCCGGCGATACCCGAGATGATTGACGTGAACACGACGCTGTGCATGCTCCGTTCAAAATGCACCACAGACTTAGTAGCACCTTCTTAGGCTTTAATGACCTCGAGATTTTTTTTGCAGTCGCGCAAGAACGAAGTTATTTGATCATGAAGCCGGATGTTCGCCCAGATAACCGAGCAGCATTCTTCAGTCAAATTTAAATGAAGGTTGTGGACTGCCATCTTTTCGTACATTTTGGACATGAAAAATCCTGTATCTGTCTTATTTCGTTGCAGTCTGGTGCTGACGCTTTTGCTCCAAATTCATTCATCACGAGCGCAGTTTACACCGCTGATTGAAGTTCAGGGAGAGTCGATGGTTTCCCCACTTGAAGGCCAAGTGATTGCGATTTCCGGTAAAGTGACAGAATATTTTGGTGACACGTGGTATATGCAAGACGATTTTGGCGCTTGGAATGGGGTTTATGTTGTTGGGCCGGACGTTTCTATTGTTTCAAACCCTCCCTATTGGAGCGGTGATCGCCAGCCTGAAGTGGGGGATGTATTGGAAATAACGGGCACAGTTGCCGAGATCGATGGCAATACGACCATTGTAGACGCCGTTCTTACCAATTTTGTTGATTTCTGGAACGCCACAGCCATGGGGGTGTGGTTGACGGCGGATGAGTTTCAAGATGAACAATACGAAGGAACCCGGGTGCGAATGGACAATGCTACCATTCTCACTTCACCAGACGAAGATGGTTACTGGACGGTTAGCGACGGTGCAGGAGAGGTCAAATGTTGGGGGATTGATGCAGACGATCCGGCCAATAATGAAGATCCCGATGGACCTTCGCCAGGCGATGTTTATCAAATTTATGGTGCGATGCATCAGATCGGTGATGAATATGTGTTGCACGTGGGCGACATTGATGTGCTGTCTTTATCCTTGAATGAACGAACGGACAGGACGGATTTTCGAATGTACCCCAATCCAGCTGCGGAGGTTCTCATCCTCGCCAATACTGAACCACAGAATGCACGGAGCAATGGTCAGCTCATTTGCAAAGACCTGCAGGGACGAATTATTGAGGTCTTTGAGGTCTCATTGGGCGAGCAGATTGATATCAGTGCATTGAGCGCAGGGACGTATCTGGTCGACTGGACACCGTCTCATTTGCCTTTGACGCATCCGTCGACTTTTTCTCAAAAATTGGTCATTCGATGAAGCCGTGGCAACACCTTGCAGCGATGGCCTTTGTTTTGCTTGCGTGTTTGCCCGCGCAATCACAAGACTGTCCGGGTCTGTCCGTTGAAGGCCTGTGGCTGGATCCATTCAATGCTTCCTTGGTGCATGTTCTTTGTCAAAACACCAATTTTGAAGAAATCTACAGCTACCCGAGCTGGCACATGTTGGATGAGTCGGGAATACTTTTGGGCGCAGAAGAAGTGATGTATTTTGGGATTGCAGACTGGTCTCATCATGTCATCGAATTGAGCAATCCTTGGCAAGATGATCCCGCTTCCATGCCGGTTCTTTTGGAGTTGTGGGTTGGATTTGACGACACATTGATGTGTTCGTATCAGATGGAATTTGTGCCGAGGGAATGGGAGTGGACGGGCACAGGAGATCAGGGATGTTTGCCGGTGGTTTGCACCGTTTTTGGATATGTTGAAGGAGCTGGAGTCGAGGTGGAACTGAGTTTGCTCGACGGATCGGAAAACGTGCTTTTGAATGCCGATTGGTCAACCGAGGCCTCCAACAATTTTTGGGTTCAATCAGACTCCATCTGTTTAAGCCAGTTCGAATGTTTGACGCTTGCTGTTTCGGCAAGTGCCGCAGATTATTTGACGGTTTCCCTTTCAGATGCTACTCATTCTTCTTGGTTGCAGCATTGGTCGCACACCTTGAATGCCAGTTCGACATCTTTGGACACTACGTTCACCTTGGATTTGTACGGTGGTGATTGTGATGTAAGTGGAATACAGCAGTCCAAACTTATTTCGTCTAGCATGACCATTTATCCAAATCCTGCACGGATGAATGAAACGGTCTACATCGGTGGTGACCATTCAGAATGGAACCAACAGATTTTATTGCTGAATGCTGTGGGACAGGAGGTTCGAAGAATACCTGCTGGCTCGTCTTCATTTCAAGCACCGGTGATTCCTGGATTGTATTGGGTGAGGCGACAGCAGAGGCTAGCGCTGCCGCTGCTGATTCGCTGAAGCGTTTTTTTGTATATTCAAGGGGATGAAAAAGCTGCCACACTATGATGCGTTGGTCCTTGAAGGTGGGAGTCTTCGCTGCGCTTTTACAGCAGGTGTGTTGGATACGTTTGCGGCCCTCGATTACCGCCCATTCCATCACTATTTCGGCGTGAGTGCAGGTTCCATGGCGATGACCTCTTTTCTTTCGGGGCAGCGGGGTCATTTTATTGAGCTGTCTGAGCAGCTCGTCGAGGATGGTAAGTTCATTTCGTTTGGCTCGGTCATGTCGGACGAGGGGTTGATGAACCTTGCTCACCTGGCCAAAGTTGTGAGCGAGACGTCACCAATCGATTGGGAAGCAGCGAATCGATTCATTGCCGACAAACATGTGCACGTGGTGACCACTGATTTTGAAACGGGTGAACCACATTACATCAAACCAAAGCGTGAGAATTGGATTCGCGCTGTCCTCGCATCCAGCACATTGCCAATGATTACTCGCGGAAAGGTCAAGTTGGATGGGAAATGGATGTTTGATGGAGGGTATTCTGATCCCATACCACTGAGGGCTGCTCTTGCAAACGGTTGCTCAAATATTTTGGTTGTTCGGACGCGTCCGCAGTCCGAACGAGTCGAGCGGGATACGTTGGATTGGTTTGCATCCTATTGGTTTCGGGATAATCATGCGGTTTCTGGACTTTTTGAGAAGTGGCATTTAATGTACAATTCTCTGGCGGACGTGCTGGAGAATGACTGTGGCAGCGGGGATCAATCGTGGATCCAAATAGCGCCGAGTCGGCCACTTCGCTCTGATGGCTACCGCATCACCGCTCTTGATTTAAGAGCTGACTATCGTCACGGTATTGAACAGTGCATGGAATGGATCCACGCCCAATTGTGAAGGTGTAAACATCGATTAAAAAGTATTATTTACTTATTGAAGTCAATAATTATGCCTTGAATGGTAATTTGTTTTGTATTTTAGTGCAAATCGCTTTTACCATTACCATGTCTTGCAACGCTGCCCCAACCAAATCGGCATGCTTTGGATCCCTGGCCCTCGTGGCTGTCCTCAGCTGTCTAAGCTCTTTCTCTTTCGCCACTGGACTAACCTCAGAAGAGGTGTCAAACTCAGTGCCACCCATAGAGAGTTCGTCGGCTCTTGTCGTCGATCAATACGAATTCAGTCAATATTCTAGCCCACTTTTCGTTTTTCCAGCAGCTGGAGATTTTGACTTAACAGGTTACATCAAACATCTCGTGTCGGTGAATACGCTGTACGAGGATGATTTCATTCACAAGGTCTATGGATCGGCTGACATGAATGCAGCAATCAGCGTACCACAAGGCATGTACAACGATTTCATTGGTGGCGCGTCCGCGGGGTCGAGTCCGTGCTACGATCCGACTTGGATGAACTCGAATACCTACACGAATGATTCTTGGGTGGGAATTGGTTTGACATGTGCACCGTCATTTATCGCAGGTGAGTCGGACGTGACCATCGCAGAATCGGGGACGAATGCATGGAGCGACAATTTTCAAATTGAGACTTTTTTCAGTGGAAATTCCGGCCCAGTTGACATCAGCATGGACGATGCGTCCAGTGCGGGATCATGGTCTTTGCCGAATACTTCTGCGACCAATGGTTTTGCGGGTGAAGACTGCAAATCGGTGGTGATGCAAATCACCTCCGAAGGGTCAATCAGCTGGACTTTGAATGCCGAGATTTGGGTACACGGCGATGAAAACACGAAAGTCATTCTCACGCAGACATACAACGGGGAATCAATGGAGACGCCGATTATCGAGGGATGTACCGATCCAAACGCATGCAATTATTATGGTTTGGCGACTTCAGACAACGGTTCATGTGAATTTCCAGACACCTACTATAACTGTTTGGAGCAGTGCTTAGCGGACGCTGACGAGGATGGTGTTTGCGACGAGTTGGAAATCCTAGGTTGTCAGGATGATACAGCTTGCAACTACAATGAGAATGCAACGGAAAGTGCTGACACTTGCGTTTATGCTACGGGTTGTGAAACGTGCACGGGCGAGACCGATGGCACGGGTGGTACAAACGCCAATGATGATGACGAGGATGGTGTTTGCAATAGCGCTGAAGTCGTTGGTTGCCAGGATAGCGCAGCGTGCAATTTCAATTCAGCTGCAACAGATGCGGGATCTTGCCTCTTCCCGGATGACATTTGCGAGACGTGTTCAGGCGAGACGGACGGTTCAGGAACCGTGGTCGATAATGACGCTGATGACGATGGCGTTTGTGACAACGATGAGGTTGTAGGCTGTGAAGTTGCAACCGCATGCAATTACAATGCCGCGGCAACAGATGCTGCCGCCTGCATTTACGCTTCTGGATGTGATTTCTGCTCCGGAGAAACCAATGGTACCGGTGTTGTTGTAGAAGGTGATGCGGATAATGATTTGGTTTGTGACGTTGATGAGATAGCGGGATGCCAGGAAATAACCGCTTGCAATTACAACCCACTTGCGACAGACTCAGACGATTCATGCCAGTATTGCGGCTGCAGTCCGTTGACAGGACTTTCCCCCTACAGCTTGACCGTGGAAGAATACGTCATCGATAGCATTGCAGGTCACACCACATACCGACTGTATGTGAACATGGATCACCCCAATGATTACTTGAGTGCGATCTACGGAGAGGGCACTGAGCACGCATTTGCACTGACATCTACATCCACGCCAAATTGGTACAACGACTCGACCTATAACGCACAATACGCTACAGAATTGATGCCGGCGATACTTGCAGTTTTTCCAAGTGCCGCTTTCGATAGCTGGTTCACCTTTGGTGCAGATTCTGCCAATCCTGATTTGAACATTGCTTCGGCAGATGCTTTGGGTACCTTTTGGTCCAACTTCAATGCAGGCAATGACATTTTGGTGAATGATGCCGGTGGTTTTTCCATCTACAACACTCGAAATTGCACCTTGCCTCCCGGAGTGGATGGAGGCAGTTGCGACGCCAACTATCCAGCCCTCGGTGGAGATGATGGCCGTGTTTTGATGGCTCAAATCACTTCTGAAGGTCAAATTTCGGGTGAATTCTCAGTTCAAGTCATTCAAAACGGAATCTACGAGGCGGGAGTTTTTAAAGCGGTTCATTTTGCATTCGACGGAGAAGGAACATTCTCCGCTGCCGATTGGGACGGAGCGATGGCGTCCAACTACCAAGATTGTGGTTGCATGGACTCGGAAGCTCTTAATTACGATGATGGAGCGCTCTACGACGACGGAGGATGCATTCCGAATATCCCGGGTTGCATGGACTCAAGTGCGTGCAATTATGATGCGTCAGCAACAGCGACAGGCATCGATTGCATTTTTGCAACAGGATGTGACACTTGCTCCGGTGATTCTGACGGCACAGGAACGGTCGTTGACAATGACTCAGATGATGATGGAGTCTGCGATGATGATGAAGTTTTGGGATGTCAAGACGTCACAGCATGTAATTTCAACACTGCTGCAACGGATGCAGGCAGTTGCGTGTTCCCTGACGGAATCTGTGATACGTGCTCGGGTGAAACAGATGGCACGGGAACAATTGTCGACAACGACTCAGACGATGATGGAGTTTGCAATGCCAATGAAGTAGTGGGTTGTCAGGATGCTACGGCGTGCAATTACAATACACTAGCGACTGATCCTGGTACTTGTGAACTCCCGGACAACGTTTGCGAAACCTGTTCCGGAGCGACGGATGGTACTGGAACAATCATTGACAATGATTCTGACGATGACTCCGTTTGCGATTTGGATGAGGTCGTGGGCTGTCAGGACGCAGCCGCATGCAATTACAATGCAGCAGCGACTGATGCAGGTGATTGTGTTTTTCCTGACGGAATTTGCGAGACTTGCTCTGGCGAAGCCGACGGTTCGGGCACAGTGATCGATAATGATTCGGACAATGACGACGTCTGTGATCTGGATGAAGTGATCGGTTGTCAAGATGCAACAGCATGCAATTTTAATGCAGCCGCTACGGATGCGGGTTCATGTGTTTTCGTTGACGGCATTTGCGAGACGTGCTCCGGAGAAACGGATGGATCGGGCACAGTGATTGATAACGATTCTGACAATGATGACATCTGCGATTCGGATGAGATTGTGGGTTGCCAAGATCCACTGGCGTGCAACTTCAATTCATCTGCAACGGATGGAGGTGTTTCTTGCCAGTACGCCATTGGCGCCTGTGCTGAATGTGGTGGCAATGCCGCGGATGGCACCGGCACCGTTTTAGGAAATGACGCTGATGAAGATGGCGTCTGTGATGCCGACGAAGTTCCGGGCTGTCAAAATAGCGACGCCTGCAATTTCAATTCGTCTGCCACCGATGAAGATGGAAGTTGCCTTTATGCTTTGGGCTGCGAGAGTTGCTCAGGTGCTGTTGATGGAACGGGGACGGTATTGGCGAATGATGATGACAGTGATGGTGTTTGCAATGGAGATGAAATTCCTGGATGTCAGGATTCTTTGGCATGTAACTACAATGCCTCTGCTACCGATCCAGGCATCAGCTGTGTTTTCCCAGTTGGTTGCGAAAGTTGCTCTGGAGCCACAGATGGCTCAGGTATCGTTTTGGATAATGATGCAGATGGTGATCAAATCTGCGACGCCGATGAGGTTGTAGGATGCACGAATCAGTTGGCCTGCAACTACGACCCAAGTGCCACAGACGACGGCGATTGTTACATCGCTGGAGAATACTACGGCTGTGATGGTAACTGCTTGAATGACGTCGATGGCAACGGAATCTGCGATGAAATTGATGATTTGATTTCGAATGCAGACTTCCTGGGATACGCAGAAGGTGTTCAGGCAGGACTGGCCCAGTGCATTGGTGCCGATTATTGCGGTGAAGGTACCGTCTGGGTGGAGAGTTTGCAGCTCTGTGTGGAGGACTCTTCCTGCCCGGGTGACCTCAACGGAGATGATGTCGTAGGAACAGGCGACCTGCTCATGCTCCTCAATGATTACGGATTTGCATGCGATTGAAAACGCAAATGAAAAAGACTACAATGTTGGAAAAAGCGGAATTTTTTTCGTATCTTAATATCTCGCCGCAAGGAATAACGTAGTACCAATCCGAATATTTAGGTGCTAAACGTTGAATCCCAGCGTCGAATCTCCCTTTCAAAGGTCTGCCGCTCTGGGTGGACCTTTTTTTTTGCCTGACTTTTTTTGATTTGTATTCTTAAAGCTGGTTTCCCAGCGGCGGTTCTGAGAATGTCATCTGCAGATGAATAAGTATTCCCTGGAGATGACTAAGTGTCCCCTGGAGATGAATAAGTGTCCCCTGGAGATGAATAAATGTCCCCTGAAGATGAATAAGTGTCCCCTGG
>CBFIEJ010000056.1:0-9601 GCA_965661575.1 uncultured Flavobacteriales bacterium
CTGCACCTGTGACTCAAAATAGCGATGCTACAGGTTCACGTACTGCCCTTGCTGCCAATTCCAAAAGCATTGCCGATGTTCCCGCCAAGGCTATTGGAAAATCAGCAGCCGCTGCCCCCCCTGCCAACGTTGCAAACGTTGCAAACGATGGACTCACAGCCAGTGCCCCACTGGGTGCCTCGCAAGGCCTGATCGCCGCCTACACTGACGTGAATACAGAGCGTGCCGATGTTTTATCCTCCGCGGACCTGTTATTTTTCATGGAACTCCAACCTCCTCCTGCGTCAAGCCCTTTGCTTGCCCACGGACTCGCACCGATGGCAACGCCAACCGATGGTCAAAGCATGAATGACGACGGCAATCGACGCTCGTTCAATCTCCGCATGTACCAGGGCCCGACCTGGAGTAAATTCAGCTATTTGGAACAAGACGGCGCAAACCTCCTTGCCCAAAACAACAACATGAAATCGAATGGATCATGGAGCGTGGGCGCAATGATCGAATTCGATGCTCTCCGGCAACAATGGGGAGCTGGAATCGAATGGAACGAATTCGTCCATCAGCTCAATTATAACAGGACATTCGAACAATTCACTACCATTGACGGCGCCTTATTGCAAGTTGAAGTTAATCCCAATACCGGTGATACGCTCAACTCCGTGTACGGCGCTGCGGAGGTGCTCGTTGTGGCACAACGACGTATTGTCCATCACAATCGGTTGCGTACAATCACCATTCCCTTGGAATGGCAAAACCAATGGTCGTTGACTCCCATTTTACACGGGGGCTTCGCTCTTGGAGCACTCGTTCATTGGAGAACCTCGCTGAGTGGGAGAACCTTTACTGAGCAAGAAGGCAACATTGTCGATTACGGCGATGCTGAATTTCCGTCCAACCGAATCACCTTGGCTCCTATGCTGCGAATGCACGCCACCTATGACATCGCTCCGGATTGGAGCTTAGAACTTTCGGCACGGATGTCGTCCATGAAACATGCGAGTCGACCAAGCGCTGAACTTCCTGATCAAAACAGTCAGTTCAAAGGACGTTTACTCACGGGTAACCTGTTCTTTGGTGTGGCCCGTGCCATTCGCTAGCAGGGACGGCGCATGTTAAAATCATTTCGCAGGCATCGATTTAACGAAGAAAAGTACGAACCTTTCAGCCTACAAAAGCAGAACAACATGAGCCGTCAAAAACATTCTCTTCCATCCCGTGCCTTCTTGGCCGTCCTCGTTTTTTTATGCGCAGGCAAAACCCAAGCTCAGAACCTCGTCAACGATGGCAGTTTTGAAAACGGCGATGGAACATTCTGTGGGATCATGGGAGCGAATGACTTCGGAAACAACTTGAACGATTGGACAAGTCCAACGCAAGGCACCCCCCAGTTGTTCTTCACCAATGTCAATTCAGATTGTTGGAACGCACAACCCACGAGCACATACCCCGGCCCCATTGGCATCAAAGGCTCACAACTGCCTTTGAATGGTGAATCAATGGCAGGCATATACGCCTACACGATTCCCGATTTCAACCAACGTCATTACATCCAATCGCCGCTCTCCTCGCCGCTCATTCCAGGACAGGCCTACAAAATTGGATTTTATGCCTCGCTCGCTGATTTCATTGAATTCGGATCCAATGGCCTTGGCGCCTGTTTGAGCGAAGGGGCGATTGCTGCCAACAGCGACGGTGTCCTAGCAGCATCTCCCCAAGTCGTCTCAGAGGAAGTGTTGAGTGATTACATCCGCTGGACCTTGATTTCAGATACGTTGATTGCTGATGCGGCATACGACCACATCACAATCGGGAACTTCCAGACCGATGCGGCAACCGTGCTCGAGGCAAATCCTGCTGCAACCGGTGCTGTCAGCACATACGGTGCCTTTTACTTCATTGATGGGGTTTTCGTCGAACCGGTGACCATTTCCAGTGTCGAAGCTCCAGCCGCACCTGATGTGTGGGAAATTCAGCCCTCATCTGCAGGATTGACCATTACTCCCGAACACGCTGGAAAACGCTTCGCCGTGTCACTCTTTGGCATGGATGGCAGACTCATCCATGAACTCGAAGGAATGAATCAAATCGACATTCCTTGGAGCGTCTGGCGCAGCTCCTGTGGCCTTGTCCGCATTCAAGATGATTCTCGGCAACTCAGCAAGCGCATCTGCCTTCCGCGTTAAGCGCACGCTTTTCCAATCATTCCAGCTGCTTTTTATGCGGGTCATTCGAAGGGACTCAACAGGTATCTTTGCGCCTTTTTCCGACGCATTATTTCGACGCAATCACCGCCCATGAGACTCGCCCTATTTGACTTTCGCCAAACCGTAGATTACCGCCTCGAAGTTTTGAGTGGACTGACCGTGGCCATGGCCCTCATCCCCGAAGCTGTGGCATTTGCACTCATTGCGGGCCTTAGTCCTCTGACAGGTCTATATGCTGCATTTGTCGTCGGTCTGGTGGCCAGCGTTTTGGGAGGACGCCCCGGTATGATCAGTGGCGCCACAGGAGCCATCGCGGTGGTGATTGCTTCTTTAGCGGCTATCGAAGGTCCCGAATACATCTTTGCAACGGTAATTTTGGCGGGCATCCTGCAACTCGTTGCAGGCTTCCTGAAACTGGGAAAACTGATGCGACTGGTGCCTCAACCCGTCATTTTTGGTTTTGTAAATGGCCTCGCCATCATCATCGGTGGAAGTCAGCTCGATCAGTTCAAAGACGACGGTGGAGAATGGTTGACAGGAGGATCATTGGGCATTTTCGTTGGACTCACTCTACTCTCCATGGCCATCATCGCTTTCCTGCCCAAGCTGACCAAAAAAGTACCAGCCGGATTGACCGCAATCGTGGTGGTGTTTGCGATCGTAGCGGGGTTGGGACTCGACACCAAAACGGTTGGCGACATGGCTTCCATTGAAGGCGGCTTCCCTCCATTTCACATTCCAATTGTGCCGTTCACTTTGGAAACCCTGACCATCATTTTCCCATACGCCGCAATCGTAGCTGGCGTTGGTTTGATTGAGAGCTTACTCACCTTGAACATCTTGGATGAGATCACGGGAACAAGAGGCCACGGCAATCGGGAGTGCGTGGCCCAAGGTGCCGCGAATATTTTGAGTGGATTATTCAGCGGGATGGGTGGATGTGCCATGATTGGACAAAGCCTCATCAATGTGAGCTCCGGCGCACGAGCTCGACTCAGTGGAATTGTGGCATCAGTCATGCTCCTTGTATTCATTCTATTCGGTGCTCCGCTCATTGAAAAGCTGCCCATGGCTGCTCTCACTGGGCTGATGATCATGGTCGCCATTGGAACGTTTGAATGGGCATCTCTGCGTACGTTCCGTCGCATGCCCACCTCTGATGTGTTCATCATGATCTTGGTCACCCTCATCACCGCTTTCATGCACAACCTCGCCCTTGCCGTCTTCATCGGTGTGGTCGTTGCAGCCCTTGTTTTTGCCTGGGATAACGCCGTCCGCATTCGGGCTCGCAAACGCACCGATGAAAAAGGATGGAAACACTACGAACTATACGGCCCTCTCTTTTTTGGATCGACCACCGTCTTCTCTGAAAAATTTGACATTCAAGATGATCCAGAACATGTCGTTTTGGATTTCAAAGAAAGCCGTGTCGTCGACATGTCAGCCATTGAAGCGCTCAACAAGTTGACGGCGCGTTATGCCGAGGTTGGCAAAACCGTTCACATTCGCTTTTTGAGCGAAGATTGCCGAGCTCTCATTGATAAGGCTGAGTCCATCATCGAGATCAATCACTTCGATGATCCCACGTACAAAGTGGTGCGAAACCTGAGCTAAGTAAATCCCTCTTCAGCTCGCGTGCGATCCGTCGCAATAGGGCGGATTCTTGGTTTTCTTGCAACTGCAAAGTGCCACTGGCTTCTCTGATTCTGCCTTGAATACAACTGGCCGCTTGTCCGTTCCACGGTGAGCACCGTTGCACCAAGGCTGGTTGGCCGATTGGCCGCACGAGCACCACGCATAGGTGGTGCCCGGGGTCAATGTTTTAATCTCTGGGCCTTGTGCATTTGCGTCAGGTCCTTTGGATTGATTATCAGACATGGATCACTTGACTTCAAGGTGAACGGTCATGACAAAAATGTCGCGAATGGCTTGGTCTCCGAGGTTATCGAAAAAGGAGTTTGATCCGTAGCGCACATCAAATTGACTACGATCGATCTCGATGGTCGCTTCATAAGCGCTGCCTTTGCGAGTCACTTCAAATTCGAGCGGCTTGGTGATGCCTTTGATGGTGGCACTCGCTTGGACAGTCGCTTTGTTCTTTTTAAAAGAAGATGCTTCATTGATGACGAGTGTTGCCATGGGATGGGATGCGACGTCGAAGAAATCCGGTGATTTGAGGTGCCCCATCAATTTAGCTCCGTACTCTGGGCTCAAATCCGTATTGGCCATGGATGTCATATCCAACGCCACTGAACCTGATTTGATTTGATCATCCTCGAAGACAATGCTGCCTTTGTTGATTCCGATGGTTCCATTGTGATCGCCGCCAACAATTTTACCTGCGGCCCACTCAACCGAAGAAGATTGAACATCAATCGTTGCGTTTTGTGCTACTGAGAAAGGAGGTTGGGCAAAGAGAAGCACCGCTGACAGCGCAAAAGAGAAATAATTCATAAGATGATATTGATTTAGACTTCGAATATCTAACCCGTTTTCTCCGCACGTGTTCTCCTCGATTAACTTCCGTAGGCCTTTCCTACTCGTTGAGCCCGCAATTTGCTCAGTGCCTGAGGCGTGATGCCCAAGTAAGACGCGATGTGACGCTGCGTCAAACGCGAAGTGAGCTCTGGATACAACTCCAAAAAATGCTCATAACGTTCCAATGCTGATGTACTCATCATCATCAAAACCCTGCGCTGCAAAGCCCCTGCTCGGCGCAACATCTTTCTGAATTCCACCTGCTCATTATTCTGAAAGAGGGCCAATGGCGGGAACACCTCGACCTCACAGTCCTCGATGGCTTCGATCGTCAATGTACCTTCGATATCAAAAGCATATGCCTCCAAATCGCCACATGTCCAGCCCTCTGATGCGAACATGAAATTGTGATCCTTGCCGTTGGTGTCGCTGAAATACAATCGCAGCAATCCTTTTTGGACACTATAAATGTTCAAACGCTTCTGCCCCGCCTCTTGCAAGACATCTCCCTTCATATACCTCTTGACCGTTCCCATAGGCCAAAGGTAGATGCCACAAAACAAACTTATCCCTGTACCTTGGCCCGATGCGCGAACCCTTCTCACTCATTTGCTTTTTTGCACCCCTCATTTTCGTCTGCTGCTCTCAAGCCGAGCTCTCGAACGAACTGACCGCTTACGCCGCTCTCGAAGATGCATGTGCTACCATCGAAGTTCCGCCGTCTTCCTTCATAAAAGAACAGATCATTGCTGCCGGGATCAACGATTCAATCGAAACTTACGCCTACGTGCTCGAAGAAGGTGAAGAAGCGATTTTCACCCGGGCTTGGCTGAGCCAAAACAGCGTCAAAACAATTGACATTCAGTATTTTATATTTTCCTTGGATAACGTTGGAATCATTGCCCTTGACTACCTCTTGCGAGCAGCTGATCGAGGTGTAAAAATCCGAATGCTGGTGGATGACATCATGCTCGATGTGACGGAATCCGACGTGCTCGCCTTGAATGCTCATCCCAATTTTGAAATTCGGATTTACAATGCAAATCCCGGCAAAAACGGAGTCCAACAAGCGTACCATGCAGCAACTGATTTCCAAGGAATCAATCAACGAATGCACAACAAAACATTCGTGGTCGACGGGCACGTTGCGATTACAGGTGGTCGCAACATTGCCGATGAATATTTCGATTATGACCAACAATACAATTTCCGTGATCGCGATGTGATGCTCATTGGTGTTGGTGCTAATAGTATCCAACAATCATTCGATTCATTTTGGGAACATCCATTGGCGATGACCATCGCTGACCAGGAAAAATCGGATTCCCCTAGGAACGATGAATTGTACCAACGCATCCATGCTTACGCTTGTGACACCGAAAATTTCTGGCCAGAAATCCGAGCCCTCATCGACGGCGTCCCTGAGGCCATTCCACGGTTGCAAGCCGCGGGTAAGCTGCATGCACTTGAGAAGTTTACTTTCGTCTCCGATGTGCCTGGAAAAAATGAATCCAAAGGCTTCACTGGCGGAGGAAGGAGCACGGATGCACTTCTGCAACTGGTGCAGCAATCAAAAGAATCCGTGATGATACAAAGTCCATACCTGGTGCTCACAGAGATGGGGCTGGGCTTGTTTCAAGCTGCTACCAGGCGGGGCGTAGCCGTCACCATCCTTACCAACAGCCTCTGCTCCACTGATAACCTCGAAGCATTCAATGGATACCAGCGCATCCGTGCTGCATTGCTCGCTGCCGGCGTGCAGGTTTATGAATATCGACCTGATGCGGCCATTCGAAAGCGCCTCATCACAGCAGAAAAACAAAAACAAATCGATTACGTCCCGACGTTTGGTTTGCACGCGAAATCCATGGTTGTAGACCATCAAACCACGGTCATTGGAACCTTCAATTTAGATCCTCGAAGTGCTAACCTCAACACGGAATGCATCGCCATCATGGAATCTGAAGCCATGGCGAGTCAAGTCGAGGCATTGATGATGGAGGAACTTTTACCTGAAAACGCATGGCATACGACTGCCCTCAGCAATCCTGACTTTGAGGCAGGAATCTGGAAGCGCTTCAAGACTTGGACAAGGCGACTGGTTCCAGCCAAAATCCTCTGAAGCGCTATTCTGAAAAAACCTCCGAGTCTTCTTCGGGAGGCAATTCCAACAATTGATCGCTCTCTTCGCGTTCGAGGGTTCCGACCTTTCGAAGCTTGCTCGCCATGACGTTGGTGCGGGTATTGCGCAAATCTTCCAGCGAACGTTTGGCCGTTGACAGCTGCTTGTCGACCAGTTCAAGCTTACTCGAAAACTTCCCAAACTCCGTCTTCACCGCCTCCAAAATCTTCCATACTTCGCTGCTGCGCTTGGTGACAGCCAATGTCCGGAATCCCATCTGCAAACTATTGAGCAGCGCAGACATCGTGGTCGGCCCCGTGATGGTGATGCGGTGCTTGCGTTGCAGCGTCTCAAATAAGCCGGGATGACGAAGCACTTCTGCGTACAAACTCTCAATGGGCAAAAACATAATACCGAAGTCCGTCGTGTGTGGCGCTTCTACGTATTTCTCAGAAATATCCTTTGCAAATTTCTCGATGGTCGACGTCAGGGCCTTCTCTGCTGCTGAAATGCCTTCCAAATCCCCCGCTTCCCGAGCGTCAAGCAAATTTTCATAACCCTGCAACGGAAATTTGGAGTCAATGGGCAACCAAACCACATCGTCCTCGGAATTTCCTGGCATGCGAATGGCAAACTCAACGCGTTCGCTGCTGCCTGGACGGGTCGCGATGTTCTCTTCGTATTGTTCAGTCGGAAGCAATTGTTCGATGATGTTCGCCAATTGATACTCCCCTAAGATTCCCTTGGTTTTCACATTGGTCAACACCTTCTTCAAATCGCCTACACCACTGGCGAGGTTCTGCATCTCACCAAGGCCTTTGTGCACCTGCTCCAACCGTTCGCTCACAATCTTGAAGCTTTCGCCCAAGCGTTTTTCAAGCGTGTCTTGTAGCTTCTCATCCACTGTCTTGCGCATTTCTTCCAAGCGCTTGCCGTTGTCTTCCCGGATGTCTTTCAACTGCTGTTCGACCGCACCGCGCACATCCTTCAAGGCTTCGAGGGCCTGTTTGTTTTGTGTGTCGAGCTGCTTGACCAAGTCACCAAACTGCACGCGCAAGGCTGCCGTTTGTTGCTTGGCATTTTCCTCCATCTTTTTCTCGAAAGCATCTTGTGACGTTCGTTGCTCTTCGCGTTGCGCCTGAGCCTGCTCAGAAGATTCTTTTCGATTGCGGGCAAACTCGTCACGCATGGCTTCCGATAATGCCGTCAGTTTCTCATCCGACAAATCTGTTCCACCTCCCATTTTACCGCGCATGCTCCAGAGAAGCAGACAAGAGGTGGCAGCGAGGGCAGCAGCGAGGGCAGCGAAAATGGTGAGCATGGAAGTTTCCTGTTGTTGAGAATCGTCTCAACCAAAACTACAAATGAAATGGGCAACCGCCTGTCTTTTTGGACGGCTTCGTCTGCTGCACCTCAGGTTGCTGGTAAAAAAAATTGGTGTGCTGCACAACCTCGTTATTGAAACTGCGGTGAAATTGTGGTGTTTGTGACGCTGACATCGGCGGCGACAGCCAAGACCAGTCCCCTTTCACTTCGCGTCCTTTGCGAGATTCAGCCTGACAAAATGCCTCAAACTGCTCACCCAATGCATGATGATCTCCGATCGTAATTCCTGCGCGATCAAAACTATGCAGAACGGCTCGGTTCAATTCCACCATGGACCGATCCCTCCAAAGCGAACGATTGGATGCAACATCAAGGCCCAAAAGGTCTGCCACATCGGGCAAGACGTCGTAGCGGCTCTGATCGGCCAAGTTGCGAGCACCAATTTCCGTGCCCATATAAAAACCATTGAAAGGAGCAAACGGATAAACAATGCCTCCAATTTTCATGGCCATGTCAGAGAGCAATGGCACGGCGTACCACCGCAGGCCTAAGGCATCAAAATCAGCGATTTCAGGATGTATCAGCGGCACTTCACGAAACAAAGCCGGCTCATGATGGAATACATCTTGGATCTCTGTTTGTTTGCCTTCGATGTTAAATTGCCAGGGCAACGGCGTGAATCGTGTGCGCTCTTGAGGCTTCCATCCTTGTGCCAAACACTGATCCGTCAATTCGACTGAGTGTGGATCTCCGAGGATGTTGCCGTCGGTCATCCGAAAACCCGCATACCTGGTCAATTGATGATTTGCTATCCGCACGGCGTCAGATCCGTCGGTGCGCCGAGGTGAGAACACACTGATGATGCTTTTGATGCGGCCTCCGTTGAACGCATCCGCGAGATGTCCCTTGAGTGTTTCGGTTATGGCCTGCTCTGGATTTTCGGATTCGTGCGCATTCCTCGCATCACGCACCTCCAGAGTGCGCCAGAGATGACGTCCGATGCAGCGATTGCTGTTTCGCCACGCCAGTCGCGCTCCAAATTGAAGCTCGTCTGTGGTGTGCGTGTACGTTCCCGTTTCATCAATTTCATCAGAAATTGCGCGCAGACGAACTTCAATTCCCCCCAGCCGAGACAAGGCTTGGTGCGCCTTACCATCCTCAGCCATGCAAGTGATGAACGCTTTGGCCTCGGCGTGCAATGTGGTCGCTTGTTGCGTTTTGTGAAAGTCCTTCATTCGCACATCGTGTGATGTCAAAACAGATTGAAAGTGTAATTGTTTGCCGTCAAAATTAAGGCCTAGCTTGCCATTGTTTTGTTCTTTTCGAAGCAAGGATGAAGACGATTTTACTTCGGCGTCATTCGCTTTCAACCGAAATGACTTGAATCATCGCTGCAACCTCTTTGGCTTGACTCACCAAAGATTCAAGATTGGCGGTCTTTTCGTCAAATGACAATGCCACGGCCATTCGG
>CBFIEJ010000057.1:0-8737 GCA_965661575.1 uncultured Flavobacteriales bacterium
AGAACCTTACTTTGGCAGCGGAAACGGCGAAGGTTCGGGGGTGACCAGCTTCACCCGCACTCCCATCATGAGCTACACCAGCAACGGTAGCAATTACAATGGCGCTGGCGTACTAGTCAGTCCCAAAACAGATCGAGAGGAAGGCAGGGATGATATTCAACCCACAGTTGTAACGCCGGAACGAAACAAGCGCCGCAATCGATGGATGCAAGCCGAACCCTCTCGAGGAACGGATTCCAATCGAAGCAATTCCAACTGGAATTCCAGAAGTCGTTCCAGTGGATCCAGTGGGTCGAACAATTCATTCAGCGCACCTAGCAATTCACCTCGACCCAATGCGACTCGATCTTCTGGGGGCAACAGCCGATCTTCTGGCAGTTCACCTCGTGGTTCCTCCAACGGCAATTCACGTTCTAGCCGCGGAGGAGGGAAATGATGAAGCGACCACAACTCTTTTTACTTGTGGCCATCTGTGGATGGACAACATGCCTCTTCGGGCAAAACGAAACCGACATTTTTCGATACAGTTTCACGGAATCTCTCGGTTCGGCGCGCACCATGGGTATGGGCGGCGCCTTTGGCGCGCTTGGAGCCGACCTCGCTTGCCTCACCGGAAACCCCGCTGGCATTGGATTGTATCGCCGCGGAGATGCGAGCCTCACCACTGGGTTTGCATCGCAAAAGACACGCTTGAACGTTTCAGGACAATTGGGAGATGCAAACCAAATTAGTGGCTCTACCACCAACTTAGGCATTGCACTCACCTATCCTTCTGTCAATCCAGACTGGCCGGTGAGCACATTGGCAATTAGCGTTGCACGCAGGGCCAATTTCAATGAGAAAATAGAAATTGAAGATGCACTGTTGAGCAATTCGCTGCTCGACGTATTCTTAGGGCAAGCGCAAGGATCCTTGCCCGGAGACCTTTACACCACAGGACCATTCACTTCCAATCTCGCGTGGGAAACCTATTTGCTGGACCCCGACCCCAATGGCAATCCCACATCGTACATCTCTGCTATTCCGGCAGGTGGCGCTTATGCCACCAAAAAGATTGAACGAAGCGGCAAACTCAACGAGACCAATATCGCTTTTGGCTCCACTTACCAAGAGCGACTGAGCCTCGGCATCAGCCTCGGCATTGCGAATGCAACATTTAGTGAAACGGCCATCCACAGTGAACGCCCTCAAATTGATACGCTGCAATTGAATGCATGGGAATTTCAAGAACGACTCAGTGTTGAAGGAAGCGGTCTCAATGTCAAATTAGGCATGCAGTACGCCCTCTCCCCTTGGCTGCGCATGGGATTCGCTTACCACACACGAACACGCATCGCCTTCACCGATGAGTATTCCACGAACATGAGAAGTGAATTGAAATCGGGAGAATCTTTTGACTACAACTCACCATTGAATCGACTTGAATATGTGATTTACACCCCATCACGTGCCTTGGCCTCATTGGCCTTTATCATGGGCAAGTACGGTGTGATTTCAGCCGATTATGAACGCATCAATTACGGTTCTGGATCCCTTCGACCAACCGCACTCTCCGGACCCGACGCCTACGACTTTGAGTCAGAAAATGAAACCCTCGCTTCGCTTTACGGGCTTGCTCACTCGGCTCGTGTTGGAGCCGAATTTCGCATCGAAAGGGCTTGGCGACTTCGCGCTGGCGCTGGGCTCGAAACATCGCCCTATCAACCAGCAGCAGACATCCAGACCAATAGCAAGCGGTACACCGCCAGCCTTGGTTTTGGGTACCGCGCCGAAAAGTGGTACACATCTGCCACCTACCGCCGCAGTTGGTTTGAACGTGACATCTACCTGTTTGACCCAGGACTGCTCGATGCTGGACGCATGAGCCAATCCCATGGAATGGTGGTCGGAGCCGTCGGCTTTCGCCTCTGAAATTTCTTTGATTAAAACGAAAAGAGGCGCCACAATGGGCGCCTCTTTTCGTTTGTTTCTGGCGACTCTGCCAAATCCTTTACTTTTTAGCTTTGGTCAACGCTTTTCCAATCTGCGTGTCCATACGAGATGTTTCTTCCTCAGCCAATTCTTTATCAACCAAGATTCGACCACTGTGCTCGTCAACAATGATGCGTTTGCGCTGTGCAATGTCGATTTGGCGTTGTGGTGGAATTTTGATGTACGAGCCGGCAGACGCCTCACGCTCAATCGGCACAACAGCCAATCCGTTCTTCGCCGCTCCCCGAATGCGCTGGTAGCTTGCGAGCAATCGATCATCGATGCCTTTGGCCATCTTCTCACTCAAACCAGCCAAAACATCCTCTTCTTGTTGAGTCTCAGAGATGATGTCTGACAATTCCTTTTGCTTGCTTTCGAGATCCGCATCGCGCATCTCTAGCTTCTCTTTGCTGGTTGTAACCACTTCCGTTTTCTGCTCAGCCTGTGCCTTGCACTCGCGAATGCGCTTCTCGCACAATTCAATTTCCAATGTCTGGTATTCAACCTCCTTGTTCAAGGATTCAAACTCGCGGTTGTTCCGGACATTGTTTTGTTGCTCAGTATACTTCGCAATCAACGCTTTACTGTCTTCAATTTGAATCTTGTAAGCGGAAATGCGTTGATTGACCAAATCCAAGTCTTCTTCCAAGCGCTCGAGGCGCGTCCGCAGACCTGCAATTTCATCCTCAAGGTCTTGAACCTCCAACGGTAATTCACCGCGAACGACGCGAATGCGGTCGATGCGAGAATCAATCAATTGCAAATCGTACAAAGCGCGAAGCTTGTCTTCTGCGGTAGAGGCGGTTTTTTTCTTAGCCATGTTGCGTTCAGCGATAATGAATAGGATTCGGATTGGCCGAAGCCAAATGGACCGCAAAATTAGGGAAATATTTCTTTATGCGGTTGACAATCAGGTCTGTTGTTTGCCATTCACTTTCATAATGCCCCACATCTGCGATTACAATGCGGTTATCGGCATCAAAAAATTCATGGTATTTGAAGTCTGAGGTCACCAACACATCAGCTCCTGCGCGCATGGCGTCAGGCAACAAAAAGCTCCCAGATCCTCCGCATACCGCGACTTTCCGAATATTCCTTCCACGCAGTTTTGTGTGTCGAATGGCCTGGCAACCCAAGGCTGATTTCACCGCATCCAAAAACGCACCTTCCTCCATGGGCTGAGGCAACTCGCCAAGCATTCCACTCCCCACTTGGGCATGAACTTGCTGCAATGGCCACACTCCATGTGCTACTTCTTCGTACGGATGCGCATTTTTCATGGCATGAAGTACGGCCGCGAGCCGCCACGGTTCCACCACCACTTCGAGCTTGGACTCGATCACAGATTCCCGCGCACCAATGGTCCCAACGTGCGGATCGGCACCTTCCAGCGGCCTGAAGGTGCCCTTGCCCGGAACAACCCAGCCGCATTCATCGTAAGCACCTATTTCACCCGCGCCTGCTGCAAACATGGATTCAGTGACCTTTTGGACGTGCTCCTCCGGAACATACACGACCACTTGCATCAACGCATCAGGCTTGGGCCGCAAAATCTGGAGTGAATCAGTCGTGCATCCCACCAAATTTGCCAGTCTCATGTTCACACCATCCAAAACGTTGTCCAAATTCGTGTGAATCGCATACAACGCGATGCCATGTGCAATCGCCTTCATCACCGTGCGCTCCACATACGTGTTTCCATTGAAACGTTTCAAGCCTTTGAATACAATCGGATGGTGAGAAACAATCATGTTGGCCCCCAACGCAACGGCTTCTTCCACCACCTCTTCGGTGCAATCCAACGACACCAAAACAGAGCTTACTGAATCTGACGTTCGTCCCACCAAAAGCCCTGAATTGTCGTAAGATTCTTGCAGGGCAGGCGGTGCCCAAGACTCCAATGCGATTGTCACATCCCCAACGGTCAAGTTATTTGCATCTTGCATGCCTCAAATTTAATGGCATGTGCTCACAACACGTACTTTTAAGACATGATTCGCCGACTGATCCTTCAAGCCCTCGCTTTTCTCTATGGCGGGATCATTCGATTCAGACATTTCTTGTTTGACTCGGGCCTGTTGCGATCGCGCCCAGGCGCATTGAAAACAATCGTACTCGGCAACCTCACGGTCGGGGGCACTGGAAAAACTCCCACCACCGAGCGCGTGGTGCGTGACTTGCAAAACATCATTGGCCTGAAAAAAGTAGGGATTCTAAGCCGCGGCTATGGTCGAAAATCCAAAGGGTTCATGTGGGTTTCCAGCACCATGCATTCCAATGAATGCGGTGACGAGCCCTTGCTGCTCAGTAAAAACCTCCCCGATGTGCCCGTGGCTGTGTGCGAAAAACGCATCCAAGGATTGAAGCGAATGAAAGCCGATCACCCCGAATTGAAGTGGGTCGTGTGTGATGACGCCTTTCAACACCGACGTTTAAAGCCAACTATTTCATTGCTCTTATTGGACGCCAGTCAACCCATTGCTTCCGATTCTATGCTCCCTGCTGGACGCTTGCGAGATGTACCCGAGCGCATGGGATTTGCTGACGCCTTGATTGTCACACGACTGGACACCGGTGCCTCCTTGCAAGAGGCGGCTGCAGCGCACGGTATTGCCGAAGATTCGACCCAACCCATCTTCGCCTCTCGCATGCAACCGCAACCATTGTTGCAATGGCCGGAAGGCATCGAAGCTCCAAATGGAGACCCCAACCTTTCGCCTGATCGCCGAGAACGTATCATGGCTGTAGCAGGCATTGCGCGTCCCGAGAGGTTCATGGATCGTCTTACCGAGCGGTTCCAAGTGGTCCGCAGAGAGTGTTTCCCAGATCACCGTGCGTTCACAGAGCAAGACTACAAAAGATGGCGCCGTATCATGGAGGGCGATCGCTTGCAGGCCATCATCACCACAGACAAAGACGCCATGCGCATCAAGCCCGAGCTGACCCAAGGATTGAACATTCGATGCGAGGCAATCAAGGCAGAATGGCACGATGCCGAGGCACTGCGATCCTGGTTAAAATCCACAATTGAAAGCATCTCTGAATGACTGCGGGAATGCCACGAAAATTCAAGATATTTGAATCATGAACGAACAGGAGAAAATCATGCGACCAATGCACTGGATGAGCAGCTTCATTGTTGGCGCCATCATGCTTGGTCTTGCAGGATGCGCTGACGGTAATACCAAGAAGAACAGCGTGGCCGGGCAATTCACCAATGCGAATGGTCAAGGAGTCGAAATTGAACTCCGCAAATGGACACCTGGTCGGGCAGGCCAGCAAGGTCGGTTCACTGCCATTTCTGAATGTACTTCGGACATGACCGGAAAATTCGAACTGCCCATCGAACGTCCATTGCCTATGGATTTCTATCAATTGATGATTGCGCGAACCATCCCAATGGTACTCATCATGGACAGCACGATGGGAGTTTACATTACGGCTGAAGTTCCTGAAGCTGGTTTCCTCGTAGATGCTCAAATCAAAGGTTCCATTCCCACGGCTGAAGTGCACGAGTATTATGCCAAGGCCATGCCGATTCAAACCACCCTCAGTATGGTTCAAGGAATGATGCAGCAAGCCCCAGACAGGGAGAGTCGTCAGGCACTGTCCGATCGTTCGATGAAAAAGAAGCGAGAAGCAGACGCCTGGGCCAACGAATTCCTCGAAAGCCATGAAGGTTCTTTGGCCCAACTTGGACCCTTGGAACATTTAGATCCAAATGCCAATACAGCAACCTTTCAAAAGGTCTTGAAATCCACTGCTGAACGCATGGATAACGGCGCATTTCACAAAGCCTTGACCGAGGCCATTGCAGGACAAGTTGTGCAGAAGCAAAACCAGCGGGTCGTGAAGAAAGGCAACGGAGCCAACAAAGCCCGTGCAGCCAAAAACAGCCTCTATGGTGTCGGTGACGTAGCACCTGAGATTGTTATGAATGATCCCAATGGGTTGGAGCGTAAACTGAGCGATTTAAGAGGCAAAGTCGTCCTTCTCGATTTTTGGGCATCCTGGTGCGGACCATGCCGTCGAGAAAACCCCAATGTGGTGAATGCTTACAACGAGTACCAATCACAAGGTTTTGAAGTGTTTTCTGTATCACTGGATAAGCAAGCTGAACGGTGGTCTCAAGCCATTGAGCAGGACGGCCTGGTTTGGCCCAATCATGTGAGCGACCTCAACGGATGGCAGAATGCCGCGTCTCGCGCCTACGGTGTCACGAGCATTCCACATGCTGTGCTGATCGATCAAGACGGAGTCATCGCCGCTACGCACTTGCGAGGACGGGCACTCCAACAGAAAATCAACGAGTTGCTTCAATAATCAAGGACTGAAACGTGCATCGCGTTCATCTCGCCTCTGACCTGCACCTCGGTGCTCCGAATGCCAGCGAAAGCCGGGAACGCGAATTGCGTTTCATCACATGGCTAGAGGACGCTGCACAAGGCAAAGGGAGGGCCGCAGCAGGTCCAGCGACAGAGATCCACCTCGTTGGTGACGTGTTCGATTTTTGGTTTGAGTACAAGCGTTCCGTGCCCAAAGGAGGTGTGCGGTTGCTCGGCGCCATTGCACGCATTGCTGATGCTGGCATCCCCATTCACTACCACGTCGGCAATCACGACCTGTGGACCTTTGGTTACTTCGAAGAAGAACTGGGTGTTACCATGCACCGCGAACCCATTCTCAGGGAATATGATGGGCTGCGTTGCCTCATTGGGCATGGTGACGGGATCGGCCCTGGTGATGCCGGTTACAAGCGCCTCAAGCGCGTATTCACCAGCCCTCTATTGCAATCGGCATACCAGTGGATCCATCCAGACATCGGCATTCCATTGGCGTCCTATTTCTCACGCAACAGCCGCGCCCGTAAAGGACATTTGGACAGTCACATGGGGAAATCTGAAGACGAATGGATCTGGCAATTTTGCAAAGAGCATTTAACACGTGACGCCGTCGATTGCTTCATTTTTGGCCACCGTCACCTTCCTTTAGACCTGGAAGTCCCCGGAGCCAATGGGAATCCCGACGGACGCTACATCAACCTAGGTGACTGGATCCAGTACTTCACCTCTGTGCGCATCGAAAATGGAGTGGCGCACTTGGACCGCCCCTGACGGATAGGATTCGGCCCTGATGCCTTCTTTGATGGGCTCACCCTCAACATATCGAGTATCAAAAAACCCCGAGCCAAAAAGCTCGGGGTTTTTCAATCAATCTGTTCTTGAGTGCTTATCGCACCAACAACTTCGCTGTCTTTTGGAACTGACCGTTGGTCAATCGAACGATGTACTGTCCGTTCTCAAGTCCACTTGCATCAATCACAATCGGACCTCCTGCATAGCCTCGGATGCCCTGATCGATGTTCAATCGTCCAGTGATGTCAAACACCTGCAATTGGAAGTCTCCTCGGAAGGCATCAGACTGCACGGAGAATGTACCGCCAGCCACTGGATTTGGGTACACCAACAAACTCTCCACCTCTGGTGACGTCATGTTTTCGGACTCATCAACACCCAAGAAAAGGTCAGACCGGAAGATTCCGCGTCCGTGAGTAGCAGCGTAGATCGCTCCCTGGTTCGACGGGTTGATCCATGGTGCGGTTCCTCTCCATTGTTGCTTCACGTCAAACACCGGAGCGGAGACTTGGTCGGCAGTCGAGGCCATATTTTGGTTGGCCATCACCCAATCATCACCACCATTTTCGGTAGCGAAGATTCCATACTCCGTACCAACCACCATGCTTTGCCCTGTAGGGTCCATGGCGTCAATGATAATGTCGTAGCAAGGCATCTTGCTCAATCCACTCACATTCCAGATGCTTGACCAAGAAGGTTGCTCATCCAAAGCGTTGAACGTCTCCTGCACTTTTCCTGAAGAAAGTGCTCCATAACCGCCAACCGAAATCACCACGTGGTTGGGATTGTTTGGATCCACTGAAACACCCGTGATTACCGCTCCCAACGAGCGAATTTGCTTGCCCATGTTGGCAGGAACATCATCTTGAGTCTGGATGTCTTCCATGCCATCAAAACGATACAGCTTGCCGTCCCATCCACTCACAAACATGTGGTTTCCTGCTTCTGGCTCGACATTGACTGTGAATTCAACCGCCTTGGTCCCAACACCTGCAGGTGCATTGTCCAAACGAACCCATTCTGGGGTCGTGTTAAAATTCAGACCATCGCGCGTCATCCAAATTCCGTTGCCACCATTGAAACCCGCAATGGTCATGGTGGTGTAAGGATCCTTGACAAGCAATCGTCCAGGTACATCAAGCATCGTATCACCAGCATGGTAGTACATGGTATCGCAAACGACACTGACCTCATAAACGTCAACCTCTGCGAAAGTTGTATCGTAGCCTACCGTGTTAAAAACCCATTCGTCCCACTCCTCGATGTAGAGAGAGTCGACAATCGGTGAGATATCCGTGATTTGCAATTCTTGACCGACAAGAACACTGTCATCCGCACATTCAAGTTGCTCGACTGCCTCTTGAGGATCCATCCAGAAGTAATCCGGATCTGCTGTGAGCGGCTCGTCAAGCAATCGCTCAGGGCGAATCAGCTCGTCATAGAATGGCAACTCTACACCTTCCGGTAATGTGTACTCAAAGGCTAGATTTTGGTTGGCAGTGGACAATGTAAACGTACTATCCGAAACAGTTTCTCCATAAGGGTTGACCAGAATGACATTGCGCTCAGAGTCCTCGTCATCCGTGTTTTCATAGAGTCTAACCACGGAATAAAACTGACCAATTTCTCCC
>CBFIEJ010000058.1:0-8622 GCA_965661575.1 uncultured Flavobacteriales bacterium
ATACGGTTTACCATTATCGGCTGACCTTCAAGTGGGGAACAGAAGAGGGGGTGTCGATCACAACTGAAACCCAATCGGGTTGGGTCAGTGTGTTGCGCTGAGCCCGTCGGTCAAAGATGCCGTTTGAATGACCTTTGGGCTTATTCTTGTACAAAATATCACCCATGCCTTACCATTTTTCAAGACTTATTCTGTGTGTGATTGCGGCGTTCTTCTTCTGCTTGCCCAGCATTCATGTTCGAGCGCAAACCACTGCGAGCACAGATAATGCTGCGGTTTCAGATCGCTACGTGCGTGTGGTGATGAACGATGGAAGTGTGAAGTTGGGGCAATGGCTCAGTGAAAATGCGGACATCATTCAATTGAGTACGCGCAATTTGGGTAAAATCAACATACCCAAATACCTCATCGCTCAAATGATGGACTTGACAGCATCAGAGTACGATCGATTGGGTACGTCACGTGCCACGCGCAACGGCCGCATCAATCCTCAGTCCAGTCGTTATTTCTTTGCGCCTTCGGGAATCCAGTTGAAGCGTGGAGAGGGCTATTTTCAATCAAACATTGCTTTGAATTCGGTCAGCATTGGAGTGACCGACAACGTCACCGTCGGAGGTCTTTTGTCATTTGTAGGTGCCGGGGGATCGCTTAAAATTGGAAAGGAAGTTGCCGAAAATGTCCACGTCTCATTTGGTGGAATTGGCTTTAAAGATTACGTCGGCGAGTTGGATCGCCCGGTAGGACTGGTTTTTGCGAATATCACGTGGGGCACCGAAGATCGAAACCTAACTGTCAACATCGGCACAGGGACAAGCATTTCGGGTGTGACAGAACCTCTGGCATGGTACGCATCGGATTCGACGAATTACGGAGGTAGCTACGTGGAATATGAATACACGATTACCGAGTACCAGGAGGAACGGATCAGGCCTCTGCTGCTGAATGTGAGCGGAATGGTGCAGATCTCAGACTTTAAGTGGCTGATCACCGAAAATTATTTCATTCAGAGCATGCGCAGCATGAGTTTAGTGACTGACTCGCCCATTGTGACGTATGCCAATCCCGTGTTTATGGGGTCCAGTAACTACAACGGTGCAAATGGTGTCACCATTCTCTCTGTAGGCGTGCGCAATTTGAGTCAGCGAAATGGTTGGCTCTGGGATTACGGAATGGTGGGAGTGATTGGAGAGGATTTTGGGTTTGGTGCGCCTTGGGTTTCGGCCACATTGCCTTTTTAAGTCCAAGCTTTTCTCAGCGTTCTCCCATTTGATCGAATCGATAATTGCGGAAGCACATGTCAATCTGTTCTTTTGGGTCCATTGCAAATGGACCACAGGAATAAAGTGGTTCATCGGGTGGCTGGCCGCCAAGCAATAAGAATTCGCAGTGCCGCGTCCAGAGCCAAAGAGCATGAATTGTCCTGCACGTGAGACGAATTTGAATAGTTTGGAATCTCGTCCAATAACACAATACCTTGCAACACCTAAGAAATATCTCATGAAACATTTTTACTTACTCCTTTTCTGTGTTGCTGCCTTTGCGGTGCAGGCTCAAAACATCCAGCGTGAAAGCATGCAGGTTGAGTACATCAGCCGGCCGAGTGAACCGCTCCCCAATGGTATTTCCACGTATGAGGTGACTGTTTCTCAAGTATACAAGGACATCTACCAAGATGAGTTAGCTCAATGGGAAATCGACACCAAGGTTGCTCAAGAGAATTATGACAAGGAAATGGAAGCGTACAACGCCAAAGGAACGGGAGCCAAGTTGCTCGAACGTGCTCTATTGGACGAGAAGAAACCAGCCTTGCGTTTACCTGCAAAGCCTGTGCGCACCGAAAAAATATTTGAAGCCAACATTGTTGGGTCCAAAGTCAATATGGAAGGGATGACTCGAACGGCCGGAGGAGCTGTCGTCAACTTGGAGATTCAGCAATTTGAATCCATGCCTTATGAAGATCAAAAGCAAGAGATCAAGGCCAAGGATGGCAGTGTTTCTTACAAATACTACCGGACGATGCAGTATCGGCAGCTGATAGGCATGTCGTTGAGTTTGCCCGACGGATCCGTTGTTGCAGATGAAGTCATGGGAGACCAAGCGTTTTACTCGACGTTCACGAGCAATAAATATGCTTCGAAGTCGGCCTTGAACAAGTCATGGAATCAAACCTCCATCAACGATCGGTTGAGCATGACAGCTGTGCAAACCGCGGCAGACGCAGCGAATAAGGTGCTGAACGATCGCTTTTGTTTCTCCACAAAGAAGCGTCCGATGACCATATATCACGCGAAGACGACTAAGAAAGTCAATTACACCGATCTGAACAATGCGGCATTCGACATGGAGATTGCAATGGAAAAGTACTTGTCAGATCAAGCCGCTTCAATGGCCGGGATTGCGAAGTGTGCAGAGGTCTGGACGACTGCATTGGCAGAAGCTGATTTTGATAACAAAAAGGCTCGAATAGACGCGAAGGTTGCCGGTTTGCTGTACATCAACTTGATCAATGCCAACATTTGGCTTGAGCAGTACGATGAAGTCGATAAGCTCTTTGACCAAATGCGACGCGTTCCTACCAAGCGAGGCGCGGAAGGAACTGCAGAAGGATTGGATACATTCTCAGAAGAGCAAAGAAGACGGAAAGAGGCCAACTCGTAACCTCAGATCGCACGCGTGATAATCGTCTGGCTGTTTAACGCTGGATGACCATTTTGAATGCATTTGGCCCGGAGCGCACGACATAAGTGCCTTCGGGCCATTCATTTGTTGGGACTTGCACGCGCACCACCGAAGATGAGGCTTCCGTTGCGGGCGCACCTTGCCATACACATTGGCCAAGCGCGTTGTAAACACTGAATGGCTTGGCTTGTGGCATCTCAAAGATGAAGGCGTCCTGTGCTGGGTTTGGCCAGAGTTTGAACGCATGGTCGGCGTGGAGCCATTCAACGTTTACACTGTTGGCATCGAATGCAGGCGAGACAGAGGAGCAGCCATCGAAGAAGACCTCTGCCGTGTAATCGCCGTCCAGTTCGGGCGCCCATTCCATCCCCGATCCTACAAAGTTTCCGTCCATGGACCAGGCGATAGAATCCGCATAGGGGATGTTTTCGAGGTCAACCGAAAGAAGTCCTTCTGTGCTCACAATGGCGACCGCAGCATTTTCCGGACAAGGTTCAAAGCGCGCCCGGTAAAGGTCGTTGGTGAAGATGGAGACTGTGGTGGTTCGGACGTCGGCATTCATGTTTCCAGCAATGATGTGCTGGTTGTTGTCCCAACTGTCGAACATCCAACCTTCCTCTGCAATGGCCTCCAGCTGTATGGGGCAATCTTCAAAGTAAACACCTTCCCATGGTAGTGGTCCCGGTGTAATGGTGTTGACCCGCACGGTGCCGGCAGGAGGTGGAAATACATCCAACGTGCAGTCGAAATCAGCGGGCAGACCAAAGCTGCTCTTCAAGTGGGAGCGTGCAGTGTTGACGCGATTGGAATTGTATGAAGTTAAATTGCTGATGGCGTTGATCCAGTCCGCATAGGAGCCAGGAGAATTCCACCGGTCGATGTGGTGAGGCATCGTAGCGCTCATCATTGCCACCGTTTCGGAAACGTCAGCATTGAAGTTTTCAGGTTGGAATATGGTGTTGACGAGGTCGGCATAGCGGTTGATGAACCGGATCCGAAAGGCATTGTTGAGCAAGACCTTGTCAAACAAATTGCTGTGCACGGATGGGAAGCCTGGATTTCGTGCCCAGTCGATGAAATTGTCGTTGACGCTGGCACCGAAAAAGCCAAATCCGGCATCTGTGTCGTACATCAAATACCGCCAAGGTTGGTCAGGAGCGGCTCGGAATGTTTTGATGTTATTCAGCCCCCAAGCCAAGCCGAGCCAATCGGTGTTTTGCGCATAGGTTTCGAAAACGAAGTAGTCGATGTAGTTCTCAATGTCAAAATGCGCTTCAAAGGCACTCAAAAAGTTTGTGCCAAACGGAGAGGCCGCGAGTAATTCCGTAGCACCGGAAAGAAAGTCTTGATCAGAACCTGCGAGTACAGCTGTTGGCGACATCAGATCGACCTCATCTTTTTCGACAAAGTATTCGTTGGCAATGAAGTGTTCGTCCGTTTTCTGTCTGACACCGTAGAGTCCCCAAAATTCTCCATTGAGGTACAGAATGGCCGGTCGCCAATTGCTCGCCAAGTTGTGCGTCCTGCGAGCCATGCGGGAATACATAGCGTCTTGGAGTTTGGTGGCCCAACTGTGCTGTCCACCATTTCGCAAATTCAAGTTGTTGAAGGAAGTGATGTAGGGAGTGTCGTCAAACACAGGATAGTCGAAGTCTCCGGTGTATTCTCCTCGAAAATCCAGTCGAAACGATCGCTGCGGTTCGGCACGGGACCAGCCGCCGTGAATTTCCAAATCCAACTGTTCTTTCAGCTGTGAGGTGCCATTGGCGTCGAAATACTCGAGCCGCGAAAACCGGGACCAAGGTTGCCAGAAATTCGAGCCGAAATAGGGGTAATCGGGCTCGGGATTTGGACCGGATACGTAGATGCCAGTGTTGTAGTCCCACAAGTGATCTTCATCTGTAACGATGGAGAAAGTGGGCACCTGGGGTGTGAATTCGTCAATGATGTAGGTGAAGTCACTGACTTCACTTGGAATCGAATTGCCGTCCTCATCCCAGGCACGAAGGCTGAGAACAGTGGAGGCATCAAATGCCAGACCTCCTTGCGGAAAAATTGGATCGCTGCTGGTGGGATAGTCACCATTTGTGGTGTAGCGAATGATTTGATTTGATTCGGCGTTGTTCAAGTCGACAGCTAGGGGTGAATCATACCAGCCAGAAGGAACTGTAGCTTCGGCTTCTTCTTCAAATCCGTCGAAACAGGCCGTATCATTGTTTGCCTCGTCGGGTGTGGGCGAATCGAAAATACACCAGTCTGTTTGATTGCCTTCCGGACGTCCTACAGAAAGACCAAACGTCAAGTCAGGATGCAGAGGCAACGCATCGTTGACTGCACCTTCAGCATCGTACCAAACCACAGCTTCACCCGGGCTCAATTGAAAGGATGTGTGCATGATTGCGTCGTAGTCAGGCCACCAAGACGGTGGTCCGGGCCAAGCGGTATTTGTGCCGTCTTTTCGAGTCAAGCCTAAAAATGGTCGAATCGATAAATCACTGGATTCGCTGCCACTGTTGTGAACTTGCACCGCGAAGACATTTTCGCCTTCTACCAGCCAAGATTCCAATTCGCTTGCATCCCAGATGAATTGTTCAGGGGCATTTCCTTGGTACAAATTGGCTTCAACCCATGTGTTTGCGAAGTCGTTGTAGTTTCCCATCACTCCGCCCATGCTGGCAGATCGCACAATCTCAATTCCATTGAGGTAAGCGATGAAGCCATCGTCATAATCAACCGCGGCAGACAGGTAGCCCCAGTCCAACGGATCTTCGATGGTGAATGATTTCCTGAGAAAGATGACGTCGGCATTTACGACCGTAGCATCATCGCCATCGGCATACCCAAAACCACCGGGTCCGGTATTCCAGTCGCTGTCATCGAATCCCGCAGTCTTCCAGTTGCTCGATGGATTACTCGTTGGAACGAGGTAATGCCACTCATCTGAATCCAAGGCTGCGAGCTGCCAATTTTCTGGCACGTAAGACTTGTCTTCACCCGAAGCTAAAATGAGCAGCCTTTCGCCGGGTTCCAACGCAATTGCAGGAAGCTCCCAACCGCTGTCGAAATCGAATTCATCATTGATTCGATGCCCTTGCAAATTCACGGCTAAGTTCCCATCATTCCGCAACTCGATCCAGTCAGAAGTGGATCCATCATTGGCAGTCCATCCGTCATTGGCTGATGCCTCTGAGACCACTAGTTGTGCTTGGCCACTCGAGATTTGCAAGGTCCAAATCACTGTGAGGAGGAAAGCTGCTTTTTTCGTCAACATGCTCAAAAATACAGAACAACGAATAAGGCGCAAGGGATTTTGCATCTTAGAATGGTGGAATCGAAGGTTTTGGTCCGTGACTGTCAATTTGGGGCGAGTTGCACGTTGCGTGAGCATGGATGGCATGGCTTGCGCATTGCTTTTTTTGCGATCTTCCCCTTCATGGTACGCTTGAGATTTGTGATTCTTCCATGCATGTTGAGCATGCTTTTGATGGGTTGTAACCATCGGGCTGCAGACAACGTGGTGTCATCGCCTGGTCATGCATTGAAAGGAGGAGTGCTTCAAAATAGTCCGGTGTTGCATGTGCTGGGTACACTCCAAGATGGGGGAGCGCCGCACATGGGGTGCGATCGTCCGTGTTGTCGAAATCTATTTTTGCGACCAGCCACCGACCGCAAGGTGGTTTCTTTGGGAATTTCTGATGAGACGGAAGCGGGAGGAGAATTGGCCATGTTCGAGGCCACTCCCGATGTCGCCAGTCAATTGCATGCATTGCAATCAGCTGCGGGTCTCACAGACGTACTTCCATCCATTTTCTTAACGCACGCCCACATTGGTCATTACGCTGGATTGATGAACCTTGGAAGGGAAGTGCTTGGAGCCGTGGGGGTTCAGGTTTATGCGATGCCTCGTTTTCGCGCGTTTTTGGAATCCAATGGACCTTGGGACCAACTGGTATCCTTGGGCAATGTTGAGCTTAATTCCCTCCAAGCAGATTCATTGGTTCAGGTCACCAAACGGGTGCAGGCCAGGCCTATTTTGGTTCCACATCGGGATGAATATTCTGAAACGGTCGGCTACCGCATCCTAGGTCCCAACCGCAGCGTCTTATTCATTCCGGACATCAACAAATGGGGGCTCTGGGACCGGGATCTCGCCAAGGAACTGGCTCTTGTGGATCGGGCATATTTGGATGCGACCTTTTTCGATGCTTCAGAGGTGGGAAACCGGGACATGTCAGAAATTCCGCACCCTTTCATGGTGGAAACAATGGCGCTTTTGAGTGAATTGAACGCCTCAGAAAGAGCCAAGATTCAATTCATTCACCTGAATCATACGAACCCTTGCTTGTCCGATACTTCGGTCGCGTATCGGCAAGTCCTGGAAGCAGGATTTCAGGTGGCACGCATGCACGATGAATATCCATTGTGAGTCGATTCTGAAATCTGTATCTTTTTTGTCATGTTCACCCCAAAATCAATTCCCTTCACACAGCTTCAGGCATCATTCAAAATGTTGAGCGTGCTGTGTGTTTTAGGGTTGCTTGTGCTGGGAAGTTGTACCAAAGAGGATTCAGGGGAAGCAATCGATGAAGAAGTTGAGCAATTTCCTGAGCCTCAGTTGCCTTCGGTGCCATTTCAATACAGCACACAGACCTTTCCCGAAGAATGGTTGACGGATCCTGCTCTCCAGCTGTTTGGCAACATTGGCACAGACATAGCAATCACAGATCATGGGGCTACACTGGGGCGTGTACTTTTCTATGATGCTGCGATGTCTGCAGATGGGACGGTCAGTTGTGCCTCATGCCACATTCAGGAGAAAGCGTTTGCCGATGATACGCCGCGTTCAGTTGGAATTTCAGGGGTGCCTACTCGGCGCAATGCGATGGGGCTTTTTAACTTCAAGTACCAACGACGCTTTTTCTGGGATATCCGCACCGCAGGGTTGGAACAACAGGTTCTCGAGCCCATTGCGCACCCGGACGAGATGGCGCTCAGTTTAGAAGATTTACCCGCACGGTTGGGAGGTCAGTCCTACTACACAGCACTCTTCAGTTCGGCGTTCGGATCAACCGAGATTACGCCAGATCGTGTGGCGTCTGCTCTGACTCAATTTTTGCTGAGCATGCGCTCGTATGCTTCGCGATACGATGCAGGACGCGCCCATGAGTTCGTCAACTTCACATCCTCAGAATTGCTGGGCAAAGACGTTTTTTTCAATGGAAGCACCCGTTGCAACCAGTGTCACAGCGGCTTAAATTTATTTTCGACCCAAGCTTTTATCAATGGGCTTGAAATGGATTACGCTGCAGCCGGGGATGGGGGCATCGGAGAATTGAGTGGTAATCCCTCAGACGATGGTCGGTTCAAAACAGTCTCACTCCGCAACATCGGGCTCACGGCTCCCTACATGCACGATGGCCGCTTCGCCACATTGCGTGAAGTGGTTGATTTTTATGCGGATGAGATTCAACATCATCCGTATTTGGATGAACGATTGAGCGTTGATGGATTTGGCTCTCCAGGGCAGCCACCTTTCCAATTGACTTTATCGGAAGAAGAGCGAACGGCGCTGGTGGACTTCCTGAACACGTTCAATGACACTTTGATGACTTCGAGTTGGTGGTTGAGTGACCCTTTTTGAGGCATTGAATTTTTGTTTACATTGGACCAAAACGAATTGAAATTCAATGAAAATCGTCAAAACCCAGCATTTTCGTCTCGTTTTCGCCTTGTTTTTTGTGCTTTTGTCTTCAGTGCAATTGGCCTTCGCTCAGACCATCAGTGACTGCTCTGGAGCAGTGGTTTTGTGCGGCGATTTGTACACTGAAACGGAGGCGACACTCAATACGGGGGATGTGTATGAATACACAGGCGCTTGCAATGCCAGCCTCGAACAAAGCAGTTTGTGGTACACCTTTACGGTGCAGGAGGATGGACTGCTCA
>CBFIEJ010000059.1:0-8001 GCA_965661575.1 uncultured Flavobacteriales bacterium
TGGGAGTATTTTCGACATTTTTTATCACGGTTAAACAGTCTTAACAGGTGATATAGTACGTACATACAAAATGATAAAAAGTTGCTTCCCGGTGTGATTTAGCCACCCCCTAATTTACCCAACTGTTTGCGCGGGATGAATGGTATAAATCCCATAGTATATGGGGACCGGACCGGTACAGTAATCTACCCACGAAAGCGAATATTCAATTCCGTGGCTTTCCGAAGAAACACCCTCGAAACACCGCCGCCCTCGTGCGTGCGTGTACCCAGGTCGGCCAATGACATTCTTGGTGCTCTTGGTATACATTGGAGTAGTCTGCGTCGCCTTCGCCGGCGGATGCGATGCCGTAGCGCCTGTTATCGATGACGTGCAACCCTCGTACGGCAGCATTGGCGGGGGCACGCTAGTCACCATTTCGGGCAAGAATCTCATGCCTGAGATGAAGTCATCAAGCGATCCTTTCAAAAGTGGGGTAAAGGTTATCCTCGGAGGAATGTTTGGTGTTCCATGTATGGTGAGTCATCATCGCTCGAGTGATTCCGAGATCGTCTGCGAAACTCCAAACGTGGCCCCAGACCTCGATGGGGTGATGCATGACGAAATTTCAGGACAATTCTGCCAATATCGCTCGTCGATGGTATTTGTTTACGTAGATGGAGTCGGCGGTAGTGTCAATGAACCATGGAATACGGGTTGGTGCCATGGAGACTCTAAACGCTGTAATTTTCGCCAAGGATGGGGTGCGACGTCCCAGATTCTCGAGGTGAATCCGAGTATCGCGTTCCCCGGATCAGTGGTGACCATAAAGGGTCGCCTATGCTTCAGTGATGACTTTGACCTCGCTGGACTCGATGCTGAAGATAGAAAATCAGTCATCGAGGCTGGAGATGATGAGTTGCGTATACCTGGTCTCGCAACGGTGAATCAGGTTTCCTTCGGTGATTTCATGTGCTCGACGATGGACGACAGTAAAACCACGGGTACGTTTTACAATATCTCTGGTGGTGGATTTGAGGCTACTCGCTGGAGTAGCGTTTATTCATGTAAAGTCGGTTCATTCCGATGCAAACTACCAGAAGACATTCCGCGGGGGTACTACACATCTTCTCTGGTGACTGGACGAAACGAAGTGAAACCTCGTATTGCAAGCAATGGAAGTGGACGGTCGATGGTGGCCAAGTCAGGCTCGAGGTTTTCCGATGCATCAGGTGGCTTCAAGATCTCCCCTGATGATGGCAAGCCTTACATCCTCGCCGTACAACCTAAAATTCGATCTATCGAGATTGTGGACAATCGCACATTGAGGGTGAAGGGGGAGCTCCTTTCGCACGACATGGTCGTGACTCTTGGTGAAACGATTCTTGCCCCATCAGCGAACTGCACGGTGACGTTCGTCGCGACAGATAAAAGGGAAATAATCTGCACAATGAATAGTGCACAGGGGCGAACGCTCACTCACATTGGAGACCAAACGAGGGATAAACATTCGACCGCAGCATTTCTCTCCATGCGCGGCGGCATCTTGCGCAATCGTTGGGGTTTCGTCCAAGGTTCTTCCTGGTATGAATACCCTCTCACAGAAAATTACGCGTTCAGATACGACGCAAAGAGAGTCATCGATGGATTCATTGAAGTGGCACGTCAACCCACAGTTGTAGATGATATTGTTGGTAATTGGCCGTTGAGTGATGCGATCGTACGCGGGCTTCCAGAGGGTTTCAGTCGCAATATTGTGTGGCATCAGACTGCATTTTTTGTCGCCCCCCAGACGGGACTATACAGATTCCTGAGCTACTATGATGTGAAGGCTTCCACAGAGGTTGTGAGCCAATATATTGACGGCGAGTTTTATACCGATAAAAATTTGCGATGGCGTTGTACGGAAGACTGCTTCACATGGAAGTATATGGAAGCGGGATCCACACACTTGTGGCAAACTTTCGCAGTCAAATGGTACAAAAAGGATGGTAATGTTCGCTTTGGATATCAAATCACCCAAAACCTTACTGCAGCTCCTCAGCTTGCCCCAGGTACTGATGGCGCATTGCGTCAACTCTTGACTGTTGGGATGGGATCCAATGGTGGTGTCACACGGTGGAGGGTAACCTTGGACGTTTGGACACCGACTTCAATGTCCCTGTATGGCTTAACAGCGAGTCAATCTGCGACCGCATACGGCGGAAGTGCGAATCGTGCGTTGATTTCGCCCCCACAAAATCACTATGGCGGCGGAACGTGCACGCACACGACTCGCACACGAGACCCATGGTGGCGTCTTGATCTGAAGACGACAAAAAGCTTGAGCTCGGTCGAGTTGATGAATCGTGGCGACTGTTGCTCGGATCGTTTTGAAGGCCTACGCGTCTATCTCAGCGACGATGCGTCCTACATGAAGCATTCCGCGAATAGCATACAGTGCGGGCAGCCGCTATCGTCTCCGAACTCTGCGTGGAATAAATTCGAGTGCGGCGATGGCGTTTCTGGACGATACCTCTACGTCACCCTCTACGGCAGACATGAGTCCTTGACCATCTGTGGTGTGAAGGTATTCGAGGCGGTCGTAGATCCCCCTGCCACGGGCGGCTCGTACGCTCTGAAACTCGCTGGCGCAACATCTGGCGTGAACATTGGACTTCACGATTCTAATGCCATCGTCAAGGAGAAGGTCTCCTCACTTCTTGGTTGGAGTCGATGTACCTCTAATTACAAAGGAGATGGCAAGGAAGTATCGTGGAGGAACTCTAAGATTGGCGGTGACTTCGAAAAAGCTAGTGCTCTGGAGTACCGCTCGTGGATGCATGGCATCATCGACATGTCCACTGCTGCGTGTGGCATGCGCTCTCTCAAGGTGCGCGGAAGTGAAGTGAAGCCTGAAATGGGTGTCGGGGCTAGCCTTAAGGAAATTTCAAAAGGGGTTTTCCCATCTGCGTACACCGAAGCGCGATATCTCGCATTCAACTACCGTATTCCTCCAGGCACCCAGGCGCATGTTGTACTATCTTTCAAGGGAAGCAAATATGGTGTATACGCCGGATGGGACGGACATAAACGGTGGGGCTGGGCTGTAAGTAAATGTTCCATCCCGATGACATTCACTGCCGCTCCGGAGGCTATTTGGGACATCCCCAAGTGTGGAAACTCCGGCGTGAACTTCACCGCAGATGACACATGGCGCCACGTCATCATTGACATCAAGTCAATGATGACGGGTCCTGGCGCAGGCAAGTGGAAAGATGCACGAGAGGATCCTCAGATAATCCATATGGAATTTGTGGCTCCAATGTTTGCTACCCTCACGAAGTGTCAAGGTGACATGTACGGTTGTCCACATAAAACTATGTGCGGTGATGACGATGTTGAAAGAGGTTCATCATTTTCCAACTTTCGTCACCTTGTCGGTGACTTCTACATTGATGAAATTGCTTTTGCTTCCGCACCTCGGACACAGATTCGCGAGGCGAACACACACATTACGACATATCTTTCAGAGTTGCACGATGCCGTCATCGACGTCAGCATTCACGGGGATCATCAACAAAGAGACATCTCCGTTCAAGTGGCTGGAGGCTGTGGATTCAACCGCACGACGAGAATCACAGCACCGCTTGAAATGGTTGCGGACTTTTCCGGCATCATTGGTGCTACTGATGCTACCCTCAAGAAGGTATCAACTGCAAACTCGACGGCGCTGAAGGATGTCGCCGTGAAGCTCATAGGTCCTTCCGTCGGCGACTCCTCTAGGATTGTGACGCTTCCAATAATGGAATCCTCTGCAGCTTGGGAAGCTGGTATAAACTCGCTCTTCCCTGGACTTTCGGTCAAGGTGACCGATTATCCAGCTCCTAATAACGCGTGCGAGGTTGCACGCATTATCGACTGGGGTCGAACAGTGATGTTAGATGGAAGGGATGATAATAGTGATAGTGTAGCATACGGCAACGAGGCCTTGAAAGACTCGCAATGGAATGAAGGCGTAAAGATGATGGTCCTTCAAAAGGGTGTCACAAGTAACTATCCGCTATCCGGTATTGGTGACCATTTTTTTCAACCTTCATCCACTCCCAGCGTCATTGTGCGCACATCAAACGGACATCCCGTCACGTGCGTCGCAGAGGCAGAGGCGGCGAGAACATGCACGCTCGATCTTGCCGTCCTTATGCGTTTGAAGAACAAGTCCAGCGCACTCGGTGGCGCGACAGCAGGGGTGGATGAGGATGTGACATATCAAGAAGTGCGAAAAGCCGAAGAAGAGGAGGAACAACACCATCGAGGTCGCCGTGTGCGACACACTGGCGAACCCACCCTGACTTCTGAGGTGGGTCCTATTAAGCATGGACCTCCACCCGAGCTTTCTCACGATGATCTTCGGCGCATGTCCGCTGCTTCGCCCGGAAGCCACTGGCGGGTCGAGAAACCGGGGGATATATCTTATGGCAAGCTCAGAGATGAGCACGATCGGGTCGTGGCCACTGCCAGAGCTTCGCGTCGTTCGCTCTTGGAATCGTTTTCGCGCATGCATTCAAACAGTACTGCGAGCAGTTTTTCTTCCAGCACCCACGTTTTTTCTGATCCAGCTACGTGGGGAGGTAACATGCCTAATTGGACAGCTATAGAGATTGTGTACATTCCTGCTGGAGTCACAATGCTTCTTGACCAGGACGTGTACGTGCGCTTCTGGGTCGTCGAGGGCACACTTCAGGTTAAAGATATGCAAGATGTCAGAATGGAAGCGGAGGCTGTCATCATCAATGGTCCCGATGCCCGCTTCTTCGTCGGCACTGAGTCCGCTCCTTTCGAACATAACTTTGAGCTCATTTTGCGTGGTACATGGGCATCCCACGTCATCCCCAAGTTCGGGATCAAGACGTTGGCGATGACTGATGGTCAGATGGTACTTCACGGCAAGCCTGTAATGCCGACGTGGAGTCTCCTTCAAAGGTCCGCTGCTAAGGGTGATACCTCAGTCGTGATATCAGACATCACTTTCAACTGGAAGGTAAATGATAAAATTGTCATCGCCGGCACGGGATCCATCGCCGGAGAAACGGGATGCAAGCTTGACCGCAAAGATGAATGCGAGTCTGAGGAACGAATAATTACAAGCGTCGCTAACAACGTGCCTTCCACTGGGCTTTGTACAGTGTATTTCTCTCATTCGTTGAAGTACGATCACTTAGGAGTAACACATTCGAGTGGTGGACAGTACATCGATATGCGGGCTGAAGTGCTACATCTCTCACGTAACGTTCGTGTCCGTGGCCGTGAGGATGCTCCCTCTTTCGGGTCTCACATAATGGTGCTATCTGGCAAGGTGACGTGGAAGTACTTCGAGACAACATACGCCGGACAGTCGTTCCAGTTGGGTCGATACGCTACGCACATCCACACAGTTGGCCAACCTGCTCAAAAAACAAATGGTGGTGCGGATCAATCTAATTCGCTGATTTACGGTAATGCCTTTCACCACTCGTTCAATCGTGCACTCACTGCACACGCGTGTCACAACCTTACTGTTAGTCGCAACGTAGCGTACAACACGATGGGGCACCAATTCTTCATCGAGGATGGCATCGAAACCCGGAACAAGTACACAGAGAATGTTGGTTTGATGGCCCATCGCTCAATGTCGCTTCTCAATGCAGATCAAACTCCTGCTAGTTTTTGGATAACTAACCCAGATAATGATTTCAAAGGAAACCGAGCAGTCGGGGCACACGGTTTTGGCTTTTGGTTTGACACGTTTGACCATCCCACGGGGCCTTCTGCAGTGCCTGATGGCGAGCCCCCCATTTGGGTTAAACATGCACCGCTTGGAAGGTTTGAAGACAACGTTGCACATTCGTGCGGCATGGCTGGATTCTGGATAGATAAGGTTGATCCACGAGAAGGGTCCTTGCCTGTAGGAAAACGCTTGCCTGGAACACTGAGACGATGCCAGGCTTGGCTTAATGGCGGTTTTGGCATAAATTTTGTCGAAGGTACTGGCCACCTTCATCTCCTTGATGCGAAGGTTGCGTCGAACCAAAAAGCCGGTATAGCGTATTTGAAAAATGCTGCGGATAGATGGTGGAGTGAACATGACACCAACGCACCCGTCGTGATGAACCCGGTAGCCTTCGGCGATGGACCGAATCGAGGAAGCGGACCAAGTATCGGTATCGGCGGTGCTTTCTCCGGATATGTAACGGTTGTGAACGCAACCCTGGTGGGCTTTGGCAACCGCCCTCCAATAGCTGCTTGTTCTCCGGAATCTTGCGAGTCTAACAAGGGTGGTATGGAATCCCGTTGGAAAAACACAAAGTTCATCGCCCAAACAGGCATTCGCGTACGATTTTCCCATGAGACATTTGCGGACAACATCTTGTATGATGTCGATGGCACGATTGCTGGTACTTTCCCGAATGCTGCTTGGATTCATAACACCGCTAGGAACTATTTCGGAAAATCAGATAATGGAGAACCAAATACTTTATTTAAACCAAGCTCGAAGATTGGATACCTGGATCCTGACGCGTGTAAGTTAGATACCAAGGTGGGTGGAGTAGTATGTGATGCGTCAAAGGTGAGCTTGCGCGTCTTTAATGTCTTCAATCATGCTGATATCAACCGTCAACGGCGTGAGAACAGCTTCTTGATAAACACTAAATTTGGTCATGCCCCTGTCCCATTCTTCCACTACAACCACATGGAAATACGATGGGACGTTCAATTCACCGTGTTGATGCGAAAGCGCACCGATCCTGCACCGCCCATCGTGCACGAGATACGTGTGATTGTCGATCATGACCAAGAACCTGAACTTTACGAATGGGGTGAGGCTTCACACATTCGTGAGGCTCTTGCCGATGAGTGGGCTGTATTTCGCTTCCCCACCGTCACCCTGCCTGATCGCTTGGTCACGAACGCAGGGAATTTCCGAACGCCCATGCTCAAGAACATGAAATACAAGTCTACCCTTACGTCAAGAAACGCATACAACAAGACGGGCATTGGAAGCTATGCATTGGATGATACTTGGCTTGGATTCAATTCTTTGAAGGACATCGCTGGGGATTGGGCGTACATTCCCGGCACTAATCCAGGTAACTACGGCGATAAAGGTCACTTTGACATGCTCATCACGGGAGATACAATGCCAAGCAAGGCGGATCCAACCGCTGCTCCGTTTCCGACTTTCAGTCCCACTAGACCTTATCAACTGGTGTGCGAGAACTGCACTGTGCGGGAAAAGATCGAATCGCCGGCATTTACCGTCACTAGAACCTGGATCCGCCCCAATATCAAAATAACTTCTCTACGTTCAGAAGTTGCCGCAGATTGTCTTGATTTGTGCTCAAAAGAGGATGCTTGTCGTGGCGTCGAGTACAATGTGTGGTACACGAAGCAAGGAATTATGGTCGGCAGACCCATGTGTTACATGATATACAACCAAATCAATGCAGAACCGAATTACTACACGTCTCAGAATCGTCAGCAAGTCACGAAGCTGAGCTGGATATATCGCCGCGTTGCGATAACGGCGCTGAGCAGGGATGGAACGCCAATGGCTGGACAAGACGCCTCACATCCCATGTGCGTCCAAGGCAAAGCAAGTTCATTGGGGAAATGTGACACTTCGCCTAAACAACAGTATGCATTGAAACGTGAGGATTGTGACTATGCACATCCAGAGAGCAATTGTTTAGCAGCTTCGGATAACTGCTTTGACGAATCAGAAACCCCTGAGATGAGCGTGGAAAAAACTTTCTCGTGGTGCGATACTTCGGCAGAAAAGGAGTGGAAGCCGCCCAAGGACGGCGAAGACGTACAAATTCGACGAGGATGGACCGTGTTAATCGATAAAAATTGCCCAGTGACGGCCAAATTACGTTGGCTCGATGTTTATGGCACGATCAGGTTTGTTGGAGACAATGGATCTAAACCATCTCTCAAGCTCAGTGCGGAAATGATTCACATTGCCGCCATCACGGGCAGATTGGAGGCAGGCACAGAAGAGTT
>CBFIEJ010000060.1:0-7576 GCA_965661575.1 uncultured Flavobacteriales bacterium
CAATGCTTCAACGCTCAATGATGGTGCGAGTGCACTGGTTCTTGTTTCGGAGGAAGCCGTGGAGCGTTTGGGTTTGAAACCAATTGCCAAAATTGTGGCCTGTTCTGATGCAGCTCACCAACCTGAATGGTTTACCACAGCGCCTGCCAAGGCAATTCCGATCGCGCTTTCAAAAGCAGGGTGGAACACCGAAAGTGTTGACCTCTGGGAGTTGAATGAGGCGTTTTCAGTTGTGGGCATTGCGAACATGAACCTGCTGGGGCTAAACCCGGAGGCGGTAAATGTCAATGGCGGTGCTGTCGCTCTCGGGCATCCTCTGGGCTCCAGTGGATCGCGAATTGTTGTCACGCTGATTCATGCTTTGCGCCAACGAGGAAAGACCAAAGGAGGTGCCGGAATTTGCAATGGCGGTGGTGGTGCGAGCGCACTGATGGTTGAAGCGCTGTAATGCAATGTGCAGCGTAGGAGATTTAATCACGCTGGTTGTTCCGTGCTCGCCCTTGCGGACAACTGCCGCTGACTCGGCGGAGATGTGCTCTGAAGCCCTTGCAGGTCAGTCCGCAATGGTGCTTGAAATAGGAGAGAAGGATTGGATCCGAATTGAGTTGATTGCGGACGGCTATCGAGGCTGGTCAGATCAGAAGCAGTGGAGTGTAATGGCTGAACACGGTGCTAGTGACGAAACGCTCAAGCCTTTTCTGATTCAGGCGCCAACATCTCCATGGCTCCGTGACAACGGCGCGATCGTTCATTTGCCAGCAGGTTCGATTGTACACCTTGACGCTGACTCAAAATGGTCGTTTTCAGGAATCGATGTGGAGCCTCTCTTTTCAATGGAGGAAATGTTTCACGTCCATACAGACCCGATGGATGCAGCATCATCCTTTCTTGGTGCTCCGTACCGCTGGGGTGGACGTTGTGTTTGGGGAATCGATTGCTCGGGGTTGGTTCAGCTCGCTTTCATGTTATGCGGCAAGCGCTTGAAGCGTGACGCAAGCCTGCAGGCCGAGGAAGGCAAACGAGTGCCATGGGACGAGCGCAAACGCGGAGATTTGGCCTTCTTTAAAAATGACGTTGGCCACATTGTGCATGTGGGAATTTTAAAAAGCCCCACGCAAATTGTGCATGCTGCAGGTGAGGTTCGATTGGATCAATTGGAGAGAACAGGTATTTGGAATGGCAAGCAAATGACGCATACCCTGGCCCACATCTGCAGGGTTTAATACTACCGAGCATCCGTTATCGCTCAATTCCAATTGCCCAGTGATTCTCTTTTCTCTGGTTGCAATCCGTTGATCCATGCATTCGATTGCATTTGCTTCTTGCCGTTCGGTACAATTTGTGTCAATTCGATCCATTGATCCCTGCATGCGACTAGGAGCTTGTTTCTGTGTATGATCGCATCGCCTGGAGCAGTCAGCACACGATCAGTCGTCGTTAATTGAGCTGAGACAACCTTAAAGTCTCCCCAAGGAGTGGTACAGAAGCTGGTTGGATAAGGATGTAATGAGCGAATCATATGTTCAACGCAATCAGCAGTTTGAGTCCATTCGATTCGACAATTACTTCTGTTAAGTTTTGGAGCGTTGAGTCGTTCTTCCCCATTTTTCAATTCGTCTTGAGCAACAGGTTTTAATTCCCCTTGCGTGAGTTTTTTGAGCGTTTCAGTCACGAGTTTCTTGCCCCTCATCAGCAGTTTGTCATGCAGTGTTTCAGCTGTTTCAGAAGGAGAAATAGGCACTCGTGCCTGCAGCAGGATATCTCCGGTGTCAATGGCGTGCTGCAGTGCAAACGTGGTGACACCTGTTTCAGTTAGTTTGTGTCGAATCGCCCATTGAATCGGTGCTGCGCCACGTAGCTGTGGGAGCAGGGAGGCATGAAGGTTGATGGAGCCATATCGTGGAGCGGCCCAGATGACTTCAGGGAGCATACGAAAGGCAACCACTACGGCGACATCGCAATTGAAGTCTTCGAATTCAGCTACGAAATCAGGTGCTTTTAAATTGCGCGGTTGATGAATGGTTAGGTTCAGGGTGGTCGCAACTTCCTTCACCTTGGATGAGCGCAATTTTTGACCGCGACCAGCCTTTTTGTCCGGAGAAGTGATCACGGCAACGATTTGGTGTGGTCCGTTGTGAATTTCCTGCAAACAGGTAGCGGCAAATTCAGGCGTGCCAAAAAAAGCAACCCGCAGGGGCCTTTTCAAGGGGTAGTTCGGAAACGATTCACTCATTATGCATTGATTTCATGTGACAATTCATTCCAATCCAATTTCCTCAAATAGAGCCAGCTGCCCAATCCGATTCCTGAAAAGTAAACCCATTCAACCAACCAAATGATCCAGATGGGTTGCGGCCAGATAAGGGTGAGTGCTGCTGCAACCACAATGTAGAAGGTCACTGCAATGAGTTCTATGCGAAAAGCTCTTTTGGTTTTCCCCAGTCCTTGAATGGTGGAGAGCATTATTCCTGAGAATGTGTAAATGGAGACACCGATGAAAACGACAAAAAGTGTTTTTTGCATGGCTGCAATGCCAATGTCATTCGTGAAAAACGCGCTAGCCAATAGTTTCGGATAAAGGATATACCCATGGCATAAAACGAGCATTCCGATGGCGTTCAGGATAGTGAGCCGTTTCAAGACTAACTTTAATTCTTCACCTCGCTGCTCTCCGATCAGACCGCTCACATAGGTTCTTGTGGTCTGTTGAATGCCCTGCGCTGTGATGAAGGCGAGCATAAAGAAGTTACGGGTGATGTGTGAAACCTTGAGTTCGAGGCTGCCAACTTTTTCGACAAAAAAGAAAAATGCTGTCCAAGTAGCGATGGTGATGACAAATTGGCTCATCAGCGGGTACGATAGTTCCCACCATACTTTGAGTTTAGCCTTGGACAGTAACTCGCGTGATTTTAGAATTTCTGGTGTGATTCGTACCAAAATAAAACCTGAGACGAGGCACCCCGCTGACTCGGCGGTGACGGATGCCCACGCGGCGCCAGTGTATCCGTAGGATTTAGACCAAAACCACCCTTCAACCCAAGCAGCATCGAGCACGATATTGCTGACACCCGTGATAGCAGCCACGACCAAAATGGGCCATGTTTTTGCTGTTCCCGTGTAGAAGGCATTCAGGGCTAGTAGCATAGAAAAGGGAATGAAGCCGAGAAGTCTGATGCCAAAGTAGTTTTCGAAGACCGATCGGATGTCCGAGTCTTGGATCGTACTCCCCAGAAACCCTTGATTGAGCGTCGCACCTACCAAGAGCAGTGAGAGTCCGAGTGCCGCATGAATGAGCAGGCCAGTTCGGAGGGTGCGTAACGCTTCGTCGGGGCTGTTCTCGCCAATCCGTCGTGCGATGATGATTTGCAGGGCAGCAGAACTTCCCATCGCAAGCATTTCCAGCGTCATATAAACGAGTCCTGCATTGCCTGCTCCATTGATTGCAGCCTCACTGTGGCGCGCAAGGAAAAAATTATCGGTGAGAAGCACTAAAAATTGCAGTGCAGTCCCCGCGGATATGGGGAGCGCCACGCGCAGGAGGTCGCGGTAGCCAATTTGCAGTGATTGAGGCTTCATCATCGCAGGCAAAGGTCGTTCGAAATAAAAGGTTATTCGCTAAGGAAACCCATTCTTATGTCAATGCGCTTCCAGTGTTGGGGCAGATGTTGAGTTGTTTGAGGATGACCTCGGATTTGCGTACTGTTTTCATGGCCCATTCGGCGCGCAAGGTGGCCTTTTCTTCTTCTCCAAGCATCCAAGACTCATCCGGAAGTGTTCGCGTGCGACGCGCTAAATCATGCATGATGATCCCGGCGGCGACGCTGATGTTCAGCGATTCAGCGAATCCGGTCATTGGAATGAAGACATGATGGTTGGCGGCGGCTAGGAACGCGTCACTCACGCCTTCAAATTCGGTTCCCATCACCAAGGCGATTGGCTTGTCAATGGGTAGCTCATGAGCTTCTTTTCCAGTGACGTGGGGCGAGGTCACAGCAATCTCATATCCGCTCTGCCTCAGCTGTAAAATACACGCTTCAGTTGGATTCAAACTTTGATGATACCTGTGCAGGGTTAACCAAGATGGTGTGCCTTTTGAAACGTGACGATTGAATACCCAAGGGTTGACATCTTCAATCAGATGAACATCTTGGATTCCGACACCATCGCAGGTGCGCATGACTGCGCTTGCATTTCGAGACTGATAGACATTTTCGAGCACCAAGCATACACGCCGTGTTCTTGATTCGAGAACATGATCAAAGCGTGCCGCGCGTTCATCGCTCAGAAATGGCAGCAATGCTTTGTATCTCGGATCCATCATTGTTTGTCTCTTTTGAAAGCGTTAAAATAAAAAAGGCCCCGCGGAAACCGCAGAGCCTTTCAATAGAGCAGAGGTCAATTATACCTTGCTGTTCAATTCAGCACCAGCCTTGAACTTGATGACGTTCTTAGCTGCAATTGTGATTTCTTTACCCGTTTGTGGGTTCCGTCCTTTGCGCTCTGCGCGGTGTGTGACAGAGAAAGAACCGAATCCAACGAGGGATACGCGGTCTCCTTTGCCCAAGGCACCTGCAGTTGCGTCGATGAAAGAGTCGAGTGCGCGCTTAGCGTCTGCTTTTGAGATGCCGGCTCCTTCTGCCATAGCATCTACCAATTCTGCTTTGTTCATGGTATAATGGTTTAATGATTTGAACTACTGCGCCAAATATATAGGTGCAAATCCAAGCATATCAAGGGTTACAGCATATTTCGTGAATAAACCGGTGCTTTTTGTTGAAAAGCCGGTATGAAAGCGCTTCAAATCACGAAGAGACAAGTCTTTTTCCGTGATTTTAGGAAGAGACTCGATGTTTTTGATGGAGCAGCCATGCAATTCCCGCGATGAGGGGAACAGTGACATTGAGTGGTGACCCCTTGCCAATCACCTTCCATTGGGCGAGTGCTATAGCTGCGGCCACAGCAGATACTGTAATCATCAGTATGGTTAAGAAATCCTGATCGAGTTTTTTCTTCTCAGAGGCAAGTGCGCCAACAAGAGGCAAGGCACTTGCAATCAGTGCCGAAAAATGCGTCACTGATGTGGTCTCCAGACCAAAGCGCACAGCGCTGATGACGATGAGGGCCGTCCAGATAATTTTGTACGCGCGAGGTGTTACAATCATGCCCCAAAGGTAAGAGCCGCTTACCTTTGGGGCATGATAGATAGCAAGCTGCCAAAAGCACACCTTTACAAACCGGAAATTCGATTCGTAGACATTGATGCTGCGGGCATCGTGAACAACGCGACCTACCTCAATTACTTCGAACAAAGTCGCATCCAATTCTTCGAGTCCATCGTGGGCAAGAAGTGGGATTGGAACACGGCGGGTATGGTCATCGCAAAACACGAGATCAATTACCGACAACCCATATTCTTCCAGGACGACGTTACCATTGTGACTTGGATTGAGAAGGTGGGAAATAAAAGCATGGAGGCGGCTTATGAAATCGTAAAGTTGGTTGACGATCAGCCGGTCTTGGTAGCCTACGCAACCACGGTCATGGTGTCTTTTGACCATCACAAGGGTGGTTCTATTCCCTGGAAATCATCCTTGCTTGAGTCGTTGCAGTCATTTGGTTTGGGCAGACCTTCCGCCTGGCCCAAGTTAAAATAGTCGGTGAATCATATCTGGTTGAAAAGTTTTGATGCCCAAGGTTTTAGGGTTGTCGTTACTCGGCTACATTTGCTTCGTGTCTATTTTACACAGATAACGAAATAAAACTTTATCGACCTATGAAAAATTTTTACTTGTTTGCATTATTGACAATGCTTTCATTCCATGTGACAGCTCAAATTGCTGTGACTCTGCAGGTGGACATGAATCAACAAACAGTTTCTGCAGATGGCGTCCATGTCGCAGGAGAATTTCAAGGATGGGATCCGGTAGCTACACCGCTAGCTGATGACGACTTGGATGGGGTTTGGGAGATCACCTTGGACTTGGCTGCGGGTACGCACGAATACAAGTTCATCAATGGCATGAGCTGGGATTTTGTGGAAGATGTGCCGGCAGCTTGCCAAGTGGAGGTCGCTGGAAATGACAATCGATTCATTGTTGTTTCCGAAGAAGATACTGAGGCCTCAAGTTTGGTTTGCTATGAAAGTTGTGCGGCATGCGGCATGACAACTGTGCGCATGCGGGTGGACATGAGTGGCGAGGAGGCGATTTCACCGGATGGCGTGCATATCGCAGGGAATTTTCAAGGCTGGGATCCTTCGGGAACAGCATTGACAGATCAGAATGAGGACGGCGTTTGGGAAGCAATGGTTTCTTTTGTCGCTGACTCTGTCGCGGAAGGACAATTGGTTTACAAGTTCATCAATGGGAATGCTTGGACCAACCCAAATGAGGACTTAGCAGGAGCAGATTGCGCTGATGAGTCGGGAAACCGCGTTCATCCATTGGCTGACTTGAACATGGTCCTGTTCGGTGACTCTGCAACAAATGCTGCTCCATGCTACAACAGCTGTGGCACTTGTGTGATGCCAACCATGGTGACTTTCCAGGTTGATATGAGTACGCAGGAATCGGTTTCTGTGAATGGCGTGCACATTGCTGGTTCTTTTCAAGGTTGGAGCCCTGGTGCAACTCCGCTGAGCGATGATGATGGCGATGGAATTTGGGAAGCTGTTTTACCAGTCGCTCCGGGAGATATACAGTTTAAGTTTATCAACGGTAATGATTGGAGCGGAAACGGAGATGGAAACGTTGACAACGAGCTCGTTATCGGCGACTGTGCAGCTGAGGGGTCTGATAACCGCCTCCTCTCCGTGGGCACGGAGAACCTAGTATACGCTGTTTGTTACAATTCATGTGATGCGGCTTGTGTCGAAAATCCAGATCCCGCAGATGTGATTTTCCGAGTAGATATGTCGGAGGAAGAGCTGAATGCAGGTGGAGTGTGGGTGATCGGCAATTTTACTGAGCCAAACTGGCAAATGGGAGCGCTTCAAATGACCGATATCGATGCGGATGGAGTTTTTGAAGCAACAGCCAACGTCTCTGGCTCTTCGACTATCCTGTACAAGTTTGTGAATGGTGATCCATCTGCTGGTGATCAGGGCGTGGATTACTTTGAAGAGTCTGGTGTTCAATTGGATGAAAACAATGAAGAGGTTGCAACATTTGAGACGGACGGATGTGGTCTTCCGAACGGGTTTGGCGCTTACAATCGAATTCATGAGCGAAGTGGAGAGGATGAGATTCTGGAATCCGTATGCTTTAACAAATGTTCGTCCTGCATTGTGGGAGTTCAGGAGCTGGAAGTGATTGGTTTTGAGGCTTATCCAAATCCATTCGATGAGCAACTGACGCTGGTTTTACCAGCTTCTTCCGTTTCGACTCGTCTCGTGATTTCAGACCTGTCAGGCCGCATAGTAGATACGTTCAGCGTGAGTGCAGATCAGTCATCGATTGCTCTTAGTACATCTGATTGGCCGATGGGAACCTATTTCATTCATTGCGAAACATCAAGCGCCTCCTTAACGCATGTGCTTGTGAAACACTGAAATCGTTGATTTTATGAAGAGTGGGGA
>CBFIEJ010000061.1:0-7562 GCA_965661575.1 uncultured Flavobacteriales bacterium
ACCATTCAGCCCAGAAATCAACAATGACCGGCTTGTCGCTTTTCAACGCCATGTCATCGAAGTTATCGTTGGTAAATTCTACAGCCATATCTCGATCGTTTTTGAATGCGCGCAAGTGCGCGACATGAATTTGTTGTCAAAGGTAAATGCGCAAACGCTTTCTTTCACCTTCTTGACACCCTCAAGAGGTCCCTTTTTTCCACCTTTTTTGCAAACTTTGGTTTAAAAGTGACAAACGAAGCCTCGGGTCACTTCGCCATTTCCAATCGGTACTTCACACCTCCTTCGATTACCAATTCCTCGAGTGCCTCTACGAAACCATCGTTGAGCTCCACCTTTCTAGTGCGACTGGGCATTTCCAATGCGGAACCCGCATCGTGCATTTCAAAGGTGAGCCCGACCCGGCCAGGATGTTGCTCCACCAATTGTCCGAGGTGATCCAATCGATTTTCATCCAGTGCCGCAATGTCAATTTGCAACCTCAATCGAGCAATAAATTTCTCACGAACATCTGCCAGCAATTCGATGTAGCGCACCTTGAATTCAACGTCATTGGGGTCATCCCGGAAACGTCTCTGCTCCACAGAACCCTTGAGAAACAAAAACCAACCTTCAACCAAGTAGTCCTTGAACTTGAGGTAATCCTCACCAAACAGCATGAACCGCTGGCTTCCGCGATAGTCTTCGACGGTAACGCTGCCAAAAGGCTTGCCTGCCTTCGATATTCGGTGCTGGCATTCCACCACCCTGCCCGCAAAGCGGAGTTCTTTGCCGCGCCATTTTATAGCATGGTCCAATACTTCCAAGCCTTCCTTTGGGCTGCAGAGATGCTTGATCTCAAATCGAAACTTGTCCAGCGGATGACCTGATATGTAAACCCCAATGATCTCGCGTTCGCGCGTCAACAAGTCCATTTGATCCCAGGGCTCGCAAATAGGAATCGTAGGCTCTGGCATTTCCATTTCTTCCATGCCACCAAAGAGCGAGGCCTGCGAACTGTTTTCATCCTCTTGATGGCCCGCGCCATAGCGCGCAGCGAGCTCGATCAACGTTCGTCCCTTTTCGTCCATGGCAAAATATTGAGCGCGGTGCAGCCCCTCAAAGCTGTCAAAACCACCGCCCAGCGCCAAAGCCTCGAACACACGCTTATTGACGTCCTTGGGTGAAACCCGACGCGCGAAATCAAACAAGCCTTTGTAGCTGCCCGCGCCATCTTCACGCCCTGCAATGATGGCTTCCACCGCACCTTCTCCTACACCCCGCATGGCACCCAAACCGAAACGGATGGCGCCCTCCGCATTGACACGAAACTTGAACAATGACTCATTGACATCTGGCCCTAAAACGGGAATGCCGCGGTGCCTCGCCTCCTCCATAAACAATGTGACTTGCTTGATGTCACTCATGTTGTTGGACAACACTGCCGCCATGTATTCCGCTGGAAAATTGGCTTTTAGGTATGCCGTTTGGTATGCGACCCAAGCATAACATGTCGAATGCGACTTATTGAATGCATAGGCTGCGAAGGCTTCCCAGTCCTTCCAAATTTTCTCAAGTTTCCCGGGGTCATGTCCACGCTCTGTTCCTTGGGATAGGAACTGCGGCTTCATCTTGGCGATGAGATCAGCCTTTTTCTTTCCCATCGCCTTACGCAGGGTATCCGCTTCACCTTTGGTAAAGCCTGCCAATTTCTGCGACAGTAGCATGACCTGCTCCTGATAAACCGTGATGCCGTATGTCTCTTCCAAGTACTCTTTGCATGCATCCACGTCATAAGCGATCTCCTCAGTACCGTGCTTTCGGCGAATGAAGGAAGGAATGTACTCCAGTGGACCTGGACGGTACAGGGCATTCATCGCAATGAGATCACCAAAAACCGTAGGCTTCAGCTCCTTCAAATACTTCTGCATACCGGCCGATTCATACTGGAATATACCGATCGTTTCGCCGCGTTGGAAGAGCTCGTAAGTCTTAACGTCGTCCAGTGGAAACGCATCTGGATCCAGGTCCAGACCATGACGATCCTTGACATTGCGAACGGCATCTTTGATGATTGTCAACGTCTTCAAGCCCAGGAAGTCCATTTTGAGGAGCCCCGCATCTTCCGCCACTGCGTTGTCGAATTGCGTGCACGCCATGTCGCTGTCCTTGGCAACAGCCACAGGCACGTAGTTGGTGATGTCCGATGGCGTAATGATTACACCACAGGCGTGGATTCCTGTATTGCGCAAGCTACCCTCGAGGACTTGGGCGGTGCGCAGCGTCTGACCTTCTAAAGATGCCTTCTTGGCCAAATCCTTGATCATATTGACCTGCTGCAACCCCTCTGCTCCGCGCAGTTTTTCCTTCAAGGTTTTATCGTCGAGTGAAAAAAGCTTTTTCAAACTGATGTCTGGCATCAGCTTGGCGATTCGATCAGCTTCGGCCAAGGGCAATTCCAATACACGCGCGGTGTCCCTTATGGAACTCTTGGCCGCCATGGAACCGTACGTGATAATTTGCGCGACCTGATTGGCGCCGTATTTATCGATCACGTAATCGATGACCTTGCCGCGTCCTTCATCATCGAAATCAATGTCAATATCGGGCAAGCTCACCCGGTCCGGATTGAGAAAACGCTCAAATAGTAAATCGTATTCAATGGGATCGACGTTCGTGATGCCCACGCAATAGGCAACGGCAGACCCTGCAGCAGAACCACGGCCCGGCCCAACGCTTACGCCCATTTTCCGAGCAGCGCCTGTGAAATCTTGTACGATCAAAAAATACCCAGGATAACCCGTGCGCTCGATGGTTTCGAGCTCAAAATCCAAACGCTGCCTTATCTCTTCCGTAATTTCGGGATATCGCTTCGCTGCCCCTACGTAAGTGAGGTGTCGCAGGTAAGCATTCTCCCCTCTTTTTCCGCTATCTCCGGCGTCTTCCTCATGCACAAATTCCGCTGGAATTTCATAGGCTGGCAGCAAAACATCCCGCTCAAGCTCGTACGATTCACAACTGTCCGCTATCGCTTGGGTGTTGGTGAGGCCTTCAGGGAGGTCAGCAAATAATTTCCGCATCTCAGACGGAGACTTCAAATACCACTCCTCATTGGGCATACCAAATCTAAACTCTCTTCCGCGCTTGCCAATGTAGCGTTTGGGCTTGCTCACATTTTGAGCATCCTTCACGCAGAGTAAGATGTCGTGTGCGTCCGCTTGCTTCTTTTCGGTGTAGTAACAGTTGTTAGCAGCGATGTATTTGACGCCATGTTTGGCACAAAATCGCAACAACACTTCATTGACCACTTGTTCTTCTTCCAATCCATGGCGGTTGATTTCTGCATAAAAATTGTCGCCCAACGTCTCCTTCCACCACACAAAAGCTTCTTCCGCTTGCTGCTCCCCAACGTTCAAAATCAAGGAAGGCACTTCGCCAAATAAGCCACCTGTTGTGGCGATGAGGTTTTTGGCGTGGAACGCAATCAGTTCCTTATCGATGCGAGGCACGTAATAAAACCCGTCTGTGTATGCCTTTGAGCTCAGTTTTGTGAGCTCGTGGTAACCGTCTTTGTTTTTGGCTAGTAACACAGTCGGATAACCGTCGTCCTTGACCTTGCGATTTTTGTGATCCCGGCAGACATTGAGTTCTGCACCGATGATGGCTTTGATGCCATTCTTATTGGCTTCACGAACGAACTGAAACGCCCCCATCATGTTGCCATGATCAGAAATCGCCAACGCATTCATCCCAAGATCCGCGGCTTGCTTGGTCAATTCAGCAACGCTGCTCACAGCCTGCAAAATACTGAACTTACTGTGGGTGTGTAAATGAACAACAGGAACAGCGTCAGACACAGCCGCCGTGGACGTCACGTCAACTGGAGGAACCGCAGAAGCCGATGCTTTTTTCGCTTTGGCTGCAGCGAAATTCGCCGCTTCCAATTTTGGAGCTTCGTAGGTGATGCCATCCGGATCGGTCAACTCCGGTCTTTGAATGACGCGCAATCGGCACAATTCAAAAAAGCACTTGGCAGTAGCATCGACGTCGTACGCCGCATCGTGCGCCTCTCCGAACCCTTCCCCGAACAGCTTCTGATGAAGCTCAGTCAGCGTTGGCCATTTGAACTGACCTCCTCGCCCTCCAGGAATTGCACAATACTCGGTCGCTTCATTTTTGGAGTCAATGACCGGTTTGTCGGTCAGTTTTTCAATCGGCTCCTTTTGGCGATGATATTCCGCTCCCACAATGTTGACATCAAACTCAATGTTGTGTCCCATGACGTAGGACGCACGAGAAAGATCTTCATCAAAAGCGGCAAGAGCTTCTGTGAGCGGCACGCCGTCCTTCTGCGCTCGTTCTGTGGTGATGCCGTGAATTTTGGCCGAAGTGAAAGGAATCGTAAACCCGTCGGGCCGGATGATGTGATTGCCTCTGGAAATCAAACTTCCATCTGCGCCATGAAGTTGCCAGGCCAGCTGCACCAAACGCGGCCAATTGTCACTGTCTGTCAATGGCGCCTTCCAATCGCGTGGAAGTCCCGTGGTCTCCGTGTCGTAGATTAAAAACATCACTCGAAACTACGCGTCGCATTTTACTTTCAATGCTTTTTTTTGACGGCAGTTATTCACGCGTTATACCCAAGGAAATGCACACACTCCGTGCGCACCAAATCCTCATTCAATATCACCGTCGAATGGCCGAATCGCCAATTCCTCCAGAACCGCTTCTTGCGGCAACCGCCAGGCAGCAAACATCATTTCCGCCACATGAGATGCATCGAGCAAACGTTCCTTCGGAAACTCAGCGCCCTCCCAAGAATGTGACCAGGTGGGTCCCGGCATCACAGAGGTAACTCGCACGCCTCGTGGACGCATTTCATGACGCAGTGCTTCGATCATTGCGCCCTGCGCATGCTTCGAAATGCTGTAGCCGGGCTTACCCAGAAATAACTTTTTGGCCGCCACGGATGACATTTCAAAGATGTAACCACCCGGCTGAAAACAATCATCTAAATGATTCAGTAATTCATTATGAGACAGCACGTTGAGATTCATCATATAACGTAAATCCGAACTTTCTTTTCCTACCAATGTGCCCGGTAAATACACGCCAGCATTGTTCACAAGAAGGTCCAACTTTGGGCTCACTTTTTTCACTGCAGTGGCCAAGGCTTCGACCCCTCGCTCCGTGGTAAGATCGACAGTGTGCAGGTGAATGGTCAACCCCGGACGCTGGAGCAATTGCGCTGCTTTATCGAGTCCGTCTTTGCCCCGAGCGGCGAGGTGCAGTTCGCTGAGCTTTGGCGCGAATCGTTTGGCCACTGCGAGACCTATGCCTTTTGAGGCTCCTGTAATCAACGCTGAAACTGACTGCATGGCTTATTCTGTTTCAAGTCCATAAAAACGCTTTGCAAACGGACTCGGATTTTGCAAAACGAACTCCGGGATGTCATTCACATTGACAATTCGTTCATCCGAAGGAATGAACTTGGGAGCGTTTACACAGAGAATGCTCCGCTCAGTATCTGTTGGATTAACGTATTCATGCACAAAGCCCTTGGGCCACAGATGTGCCACCCCAGCTTTTGCCGGTTCATTTTGCAGCAGCAAGCCATTTGAAATGATCAATTCACCTTCTTCCATGAGCGCATGATCGTGAGCGGGAATCTTCGCTCCAGCGGGAATGCGCAACAAGTAAATACCACAATCTTCATTCTCATGCAGAATATCTACTTCGCCAAAATGATTGATTTCCTTTGTGTATTCCACCTCATGAGCATAGCGGGTGATAGCGATCCAAGGCTCGGCCAAACCATCTAGGGCCAACGGTTTTTGAATGCGTATGCTCACCGCATTTGGACGTCGAGCAGGCCGATCTGGCGGAGCCGGCGCGAGCAGCAAATGACACAGCGCTTCTGCTGCTGTTTCGAGCAACCGAAACTTTCCAACCTCCAACGCGAAGGCAACTTCACCGGCAACCACCGAGTAATCGACCGAATCAGCCAAGGTTTTGCCAAACGCATTGGGCTTTCGATCAAAATGCATCTCGAGCTCAATGTGCAGCGGTTGTGGTGCAGTGCGTTCATGCGGATGGATGCCTACAATGCATTCCAGTTGCATAGCTGTAAGTCCAACCGTATCAAATTCTTTCATCATGGTTTACCTCCTTCATTTCCTTCACTGACCAAAAGGTCGAACAAATTGATTTTGGTCCGACGTGAGGCATCGTACCCCATAGCACTCTCGTAACGCTCCAATGTGGCCAGAGCATCGCTCACGGAGCCTGCCCCAATGGCTTCAAACTCGAGGCACGATACGGAGCGGCTTCCACATCGTGCATGGTATTGCACCACTTCACAGTCTGGAAAATCAAAGACATGAATCTGCTTCACGATTTCATATTTCTCTTCGATGTTCAGCGTTTTCAAAAAGGCCGCAATTTTCGCGTCTTGATTTTCACCTGACAAATCAAGATTGATCTCCGTTCTCACTTCGGTATCTCCACCCCTTGACTTGACAGTGAGCTGCTGAATCTCCTCGTCGTAGCGGTGGCGATAAATCCAAGCCTTGTTCTTGCCTGGCAGATAGTAGGTGTCTTGAACGCGCAACTGCTTTTCATTCAGTGGGCTCAGAGCCCGACAAGCCTCCATCCATTTTACATCATCGAATCCGTCGTCAAGTAAAAATTTGTGCTCAATCTCGAGATGATCCAGCGCCTGTTCCATGTCTGCTCCTTCGCTCATCATTTTGCAATATAATGGATGAACACGAGGTTGCCTTCTGCCCTGACACTGCTCAAAGCAAAGTGTGTAGGGCTCGTCAAAACAGGCTGCACAATCGGTACACGTTGTTCACTCCCGACCATCACAGGACAAATGGTAGCGACAAATTCATCGACAGCACCCGCTTCGTAAAACGCCGCGTTGATGTATCCTCCTCCAAAAAGCAGCAAACGCTTGAGACCTGCCGATGCGCAAGCCTCAGTGATTGTTTGCACCAGACCTGCACCTTCAGCAGGTTGCGACGCATAAACCAACGTTCGATCTGCTCCACTCTTTTTAACATCAGGTAAATTCCGATCGGTTGCCAGCCATTTTGGCGTTTGTGGCGCGTTCCAAATTGGAGCATCAAGGTCGAATCCGGTTCGCGTGCACATCACCCACGTAGGACGAACGCCTTGATCATTGACGACTTCCATCACACCACCGCTGATGTTAACGGAATGAGCGCCCACAACGACTGCGTCACATTGTTGAAGTAGGGCTCTGACATGATCATGGTCAGCCTCATTGATAAACCCCATGGCCTTGCGCTGGTCATCAGATTCATTGGGATGAGATGCGATTGCTCCGTCCAAACTACCCGCCATTACATTGGTCACCTTCACCATTCTCTCCTCTTGAGTTGATTCCTCCGATTCATTCATGTGCATCGTTTTTACTTAGCGTCATACATCTACTTACAATATGACATTCCTTGCACCACTTTTGTTGCCCTAAACACTGGGCGGCGAAAAAATACAGCGATCCTTTGTTTGTTGCCATCCTGCTCCCTACTTTTGCGCTCCCTTTGGGGATTACA
>CBFIEJ010000062.1:0-7396 GCA_965661575.1 uncultured Flavobacteriales bacterium
TAGATTCCATTGCTCCTGAGTCGGTGAGTCCCGTCGATACAAGCAGCCAAAACATTGTGGAATTCAAAGCCCCTGTTATCCGAGCTTTTCCCAATCCTGTGTCTGCTCAGCTCAACATAGACGTCCTCGAGGCGTGGACACAATGCACGGTCATTTCCAGCGATGGAAAGCTCCTATTCAGTCTGAAGAAAAATGGACAGCCCGGACGATTGACTCTTGATGCGACCAACTGGCCAAACGGCATCAGCATCATGAATCTAGTTTACGCATCAGGCCGCAGCGAGTCTGTGACCGTGGTGAAGCAATAGAAGTCAGAATCTTTTTACTGAACCCAGAATTTTGCTGAGTTCGCTGAGTTTGCGAAACGCAGAATATGCATGCCCGATGATAAGCCAGTGACAGGAATTTCATTCTGTCCCATCGTCCAAATGCCCGTCGAAACAAGCTTTCCTGTGGCGTCAAAAACACTCCAAGGCTGGTTCTGGGTGTTGTCATTCAACCATTGCACTTGAATAGGAGTTGTTCCTTTGACCAACGTCGGGAAGATGCGAACATCGCCATCCAACTGCTGCAGCCATTCTTGAACACCTACGGCATTATAATCGTAAGCTCCACACAGTGGTTCATAACCATTGCACACCCAACTCGAAGTAACACTCGCAATTGTCCCCAGGGTTTGAAAGTAGGCATCTGCATCGCCAACATGGGCCACATGATCCGCTCCTTCTAAAATTGTAAAACAGCTCGAGACACCATTTTCTTCAGCCGTAGCGTGAATAATAGAACTCCCGTCAACCTCGGTGACAGGAATTCCAGAGAGGGAAATCACACCACTTCCAAAGGGAACCGTACCATCGGCTGTGCCGTGCACCGAAACCAAAGGCTCATCCCCTGGTGAGATGTAATCGGCTGTTTTTAAGGCTCCAGCAACGTTGATGACACCCAGTACCTCCGAACTATAACCAGGGTTACCCGACTCACCTTCCAAACCTCCTGACATCCCAATAGCTGTTTGGTCTACTTGCTCAGGAATTTCCGAAACCTCATCAACGTAAGCCAAATGCATACCCAAAAACGCGCCTGCCGAAACACCTCCAATCATGATTCGATTCGGATCGATGCCCCATGGATTGCCCTCTTCGGCTTCGGTTTTTCGAAAATATCGGACTGCAGCTTTACCATCGTGATACCCTCTCCACACCGACCGAACCAGCGCATTTGGGATGTCGAAAAAATTATCGATTCCCAAACGGTATGTGATTGACGCTACCACATACCCCATTCGGGTGAGGTCCTGACACAACGGAAGAACGTCAGGGTTATCATTTTCACCCGCAATGAAAAAGCCGCCGTGAGCCAAAATAATCAACGGACGATTTTCATTTAAATCTCCCTCAGGTTCGTAGATATCGACCAACAAGTTCTGGTTTAGCCCTGTAGAGTTGATTGCATTGCCGTAGACAACATCTGAAGTCACCTGAAATGAATCGAAGGCAGAAGTAAATCGATAACGGGTTCCATCGCATTCATCTTGAGCTGATGCAAACTGAAATGGAGAGCAAAAAATGGCTATAGTGCAGGCGAGATTGAAAATCTTCATAAGTTTAAGCGTCGTCATTGCACAATAATACACCACTGCTCTTCAAATGTTCCAAGTGTTTCTCAACAATCAAGCATCCTCCATTTTACTCGCGGCAATCATTGGCTTGACCAGCTTGACAATACCAGGGTGCCAGAGCAAGACGGCCAATATCCCGATACATCAGACCACGCAAGCGATTGAAGCCATGACGGATTTCAAGCTTGCCTTCATGCCTACCTCCATCAACGACTCATTGCGACAAGCTGATGGTTGGAGTCGGCAAGACGCCGGACGCCTGGCCATGAAATCATTCGAAGTTCCATCGGGGCTCGATCATCCTAAAATCATCGTCAGTCTCAGGCTCCAATCCGCAGGTGATCCTTGGGACAAATCCGGTGCCGTGCTCTTGATGTCCAACAATTGGAGTGAAGCCATTTTGGCCGACTCATCAAATAATCCGGGAATTTTGCTCGATGCTGCCAATGGATTCAATCCGCCTATTGAACTCTTGCGTTTTATAACCCCATTTGGCGTGGGTCACTATAGCCAAAGGAAAGGAGCCGACGAATACCGCCCCGTTTATATTCCAAAGTGGGAGAATGAAGTGTTGTGGCAAAACGATGTCTCCCATTTATGGGGTTCAATGAAAGATACCATCACGCTCGGCGTATTCATCGATACATGGAGCGGAGAAGGATTTGAAATCAATTTAGATCTCGAATTCATTGAACAAGCGGAACTTCGCAATCCTCGACCGGTAAGGGAGGTTTTATCCCTCGTCAATACAACCAAACTTCATTCAGAGCAGCATCCGTTTGATGGCTTTGCAACAAAACCTCTCGATTTTGCATTCCAATTGCCCGGAACAGCCAGCAACGCCACACTGCACTACATCGCTACTGGGCACGGAGGACATTCAACAGGAGATGAATTTGTTCGTTGTGAGCACATCCTTGCATTGGATAACGACACCATTGCACAGTTCACACCGTGGCGAGATGATTGCGCAAGCCTTCGGCGTTTCAATCCCTCTTCCGGTGTATGGACAGAGCGCACGTATTGGCGAGGAGATAGCATCGATGAGCGAATCGCATCGTCGGACTATTCAAGGTCTGGCTGGTGCCCCGGAAGCGATGTTCCTGCGCTTGAATTTAAGCTGGGGAACCTCGAGGAGGGAGAGCATCAATTCACCATTGATATTCCCACTGCTCAGCCCTACACCGACTCAGAGATGAATTTTTGGAATGTTGCTGCTTATCTCACTTGGGACGGACCGCAAGAACTCTAAATCATTGCTTTATTTCCTTTTCTGAACGACCTTTGCCGCCGCTCCACAATCCAGCTCAAATCGCTGGACAAGCCGCAACCGTAGCGTCAGAACAACCCGGAGTGCAATTTGATTGAACATGGCAAAAATCATATACACCCAGACAGATGAAGCGCCAGCTTTGGCGACGCATTCGTTTCTTCCCATTGTGCAGGCATTCGCTGCGAAGGCGCATGTAGAATTGGAAACGCGAGACATCAGCCTCTCCGGCCGAATCCTGGCTGCTTTCAATGACACGCTGCCTGCTGAACAACGAGTGAATGACGCGTTGAAAGAATTGGGCGAACTCGCCAAGCGACCAGAAGCCAACATCATCAAGTTGCCCAACATCAGTGCATCTGTGCCTCAATTGAAGTCCGCCATTGCTGAACTGCAATCGCTAGGCTTCGCCTTGCCCGATTATCCTGAAGACCCATCCAACGACAACGAAAAGGATGCTAAATCTCGCTATGACGGCGTAAAGGGATCAGCGGTAAATCCCGTCTTACGAGAAGGCAACAGTGACCGCCGGGCCCCAAAAGCCGTCAAAGCGTATGCACGAAAACATCCTCACAGCATGGGGGCCTGGTCTTCCGAATCAAAATCACATGTTGCGCATATGCGTTCAGGTGATTTTTATGGTTCAGAGAAAAGCTTGACGGTAAAAGATGCCACCGAAGTAAAAATCATCTTCAGCAGTGCGGACGGAACAGAGCAGACGCTCAAGTCCTCCTTCCCCATTCAATCGGGCGAGATCATCGACGCCGCAGCAATGAGCAAATCCGCTTTGCGTTCATTTGCTTTGGAACAAATGGAAGATGCCACGTCCAAAGGCGTGCTGTTTTCTCTGCACCTGAAAGCAACGATGATGAAGGTCTCAGATCCGATTCTTTTTGGTGCATTCGTAGAGACTTTCTTCGCCCCTGTTTTTGAGGCCTTCGGAGAAGAACTTAAGGATCTCGGCGCAGACACGCGGAACGGATGGGGAGATGTTTTGGACAAAATCAACGCCCTGCCTTCTGAACAGCAAGCTGCAATTCACGCTGTCATCGAAGACACGTATCGCCAACGTCCTGACCTGGCCATGGTCAATTCAGACAAAGGAATCACCAATTTACACGTTCCTTCTGATGTTATCATCGATGCGTCGATGCCAGCCATGATTCGAAACTCAGGGCGCATGTGGGATAAGGACGGCAATCCAAAAGACACGAAAGCGGTCATTCCAGATCGTTCCTATGCCGGAGTCTATCAGGCCACAATCGATTTTTGCAAGAGCAATGGCGCGCTGGACCCACGCACAATGGGAAGCGTATCCAACATTGGGTTGATGGCGCAAAAAGCGGAAGAATACGGATCACACGACAAGACATTTGAATTTCCTGGTGACGGCAAAATCCAAATCATTGCATCCGACGGCTCACTTCTATTGGAACAAGCGGGACAGGCACATGACATTTTCCGGATGTGCCAGGTGAAAGATGCTCCCATCCGCGATTGGGTCGGACTTGGTGTTAAGCGCGCGCGTGCTACCGGAAATCCAGCCATTTTCTGGCTCGATCCTAAACGGGCACACGACGCCCAATTGATTGAAAAAGTCCAAACATATCTGAAGGAGCATGATACGTCAGGCTTGACCATTGAAATCCTTTCTCCGGTTGAAGCCACACATTATTCCTTGAAGCGTATCGTGGATGGGGAAGACACCATTTCTGTCACAGGCAATGTGCTCCGGGATTACCTCACAGACTTATTTCCAATTCTTGAGGTGGGGACATCAGCCAAAATGCTTTCGATTGTCCCATTGATGAATGGCGGTGGCTTGTTTGAAACCGGCGCCGGCGGCTCCGCTCCCAAGCACGTGCAGCAATTGCAAGACGAAAACTACCTGAGGTGGGACAGCCTCGGCGAGTTCTTGGCACTCGCCGTTTCTCTCGAACATTACGCCGAACATACCGGAAATGAGCAGGCGCGCATATTGGGGCGTTGCCTTGACGATGCGACAACCCGATTCTTGGATGAAGATAAAAGCCCAACCCGGCGCATTGGCGGGATTGACAATCGAGGCTCGCACTTTTACTTGGCCTTATTTTGGGCTGAAGCATTGGCAGCGCAATCCGACGACGACGAACTCAAGCAAGCATTTTCAGCCCTCGCATCATCACTGCACTCGGCAGAAGGCCAGGTTATTGAAGAGTTGATTAGCGTGCAAGGATCTGCAGCGGATATCGGAGCGTATTACCGTCCTGATGCTCAGAAAGCCGAACAAATCATGCGTCCTTCAGCTACGCTCAATCAGATTTTGGCCCACTGATTTCCTAGATTCCATTCATTTCGAAGCAACAAAAAAGGGATGACCATCGTGGTCATCCCTTTTTCAAGTCCTCAACGTGTCAATCACTGATAGACGCGAACATAGTCAACGGCCATAAAGACTGGAAATTCGGACGAATCGTCCGGATTGCCGGGCCAGTTGCCTCCCACCGCAATGTTCAGCAAAAAGTAAAATGGATTGTTGAATGGATAGGGCTGGCCCTGCATCATTGAAGGCGTAATGGTAAAATACACCTGATCATCCATGAGAAACTTAATTTCATCTTGCACCCAATCGATTGAGAACAGATGAAACTCCTCATCAAAATGTTCTGGATAAATTGAAATGGAAGTTCCTTGGTGCGTCCAACTCGGCCAGTCTGCTCCCCAGTGAGCCGTGCCGTGCACCGTTCCCGGTAAATGCCCCAGCAATTCCATGATGTCTATTTCGCCACAGGCCGGCCAGCCCGCATCTTCATGATTCGTGCCAAGCATCCAAATCGCCGGCCAAACACCTTGGCCCTTCGGCAGCATCGCCCGAACGTCGATGCGACCAAATTGAAATTCCTTCAACCCCAGGCTCTTGAGACGAGCCGAGGTGTAGGCATTCTCTCCTACCTTTTCAGCTATGATGAAGAGTTTTCCATCTCCAACAAAGCTGTTGTTCGCACTGTTCGTATAGGATTGCAACTCATTGTTCCCCCAACCGCCATTGCCTGAACCTAGATCATAAGTCCAGTTCGCGGGGTCTATGGTTTCACCATCAAATTCATCTGCCCACGTCAGCGTCATACCATCGTAAGAAGAAGATGCCTCATAACCTTCATCCGAGATGAAGATATTGGTATCATCGTTGCGCAGCCCCACGTTTGCAAATGGTTCTCCTACCTTGATGTAACCATTGACCGGATTCTTCAACTCCACTTGAAACGACTCATCAGGCTCGAGGTAATCGTCGCTCAAAATCGGAATGGAAATGACCTTGGAGGTTTCGCCTGGTGCAAAAACCAGCGAACCTGTGGTTTGGACGAAATCCTCACCTGCTGTGGCCGATCCTTCAATGGTTGAATAATCAACGGAAACCTCCCGAGAATTCGCCGGGTTGAGACGGATCTCTAGATTGATTTCTGTGAGGAGTGTGGTCTCAAAGACGGTAACATCATTTGCCCAGCGAATCTCAGAATTCACCTCTGGCTCAGGTTCATTGCACGCTTCACATGACGTCAGAAGCAGAAATCCAACTATGCTCAAGTATCCTAAAAAATTCCTCATCATTCTTGGTTATTGTCTCAATCAGCCACAAAGACGATTGTGAACCATCCTTCCCCCTGAACACAATCTCCACCTTGGATGGGGCCGTGCAGGACCAAGCGGTTCTCTGTCAACTCAATGATATCATAGTAGGGACCTGAATCCCAAACCCCCATGAAACCACACAATGCTTCATCAAATGCTGAAAGGCTGATTTGGTCTTCACCCGAAGTACCAGCTCCTTCTGTAAGCAAATAAGTGGTTGGGGCAATTTCGAGAACCGTTTCGACATAACCATCGAAAGGATTCATCGTACTCCCATTGTTGTTGTACAAATACGCTCCATCCTCTGTGAATTGGTAGCGGTCGTCAACTTGCCATTCCGTGTGACCATCTGCTGGGGACGTATACCATTCCGTGGAATACGGCGCAGGACCAACGGAAATAGCTCCCGCCTCATTGGACAACTTCCAAGTGCGCTGATTGTCGCAGCCCGTGAGCAGCGCTTTCGTGCCTTCACACGGCAGCTCCAATGTCTGTTCAATGACCACAGTTGCTGTTGCAGTTCCCATGCCTCCAGCTGTATGAACCGCATAAGACAAGGTGTATTCTCCTTCGACGGGGTAGTACGTCGTGTCTGACGATTGGTCAGACGTTTGACCGTTTCCGAAATCCCAAAGCTGCAAAAACGCCCCTTCGACAGCTTCAGCACTCACAAATACACGGTTTGAATCGGTGCCAATCACTTGGCCCGTTGAATCAATCGCATCGATGAATTCCCAAGAAATTGTTGCACTTGGCGCCCCTGGAAGATCAATACCCTCCTCCTCAAACGGCTTGCAACCTTGAATGACAAGGAGAAGCGTGAAGGTGCCCATCAAGGCTAGTTTAAATGATGTTTTCATATCAGTATCCGTTATTTTGGGTGATGTTGCCTCCAGACA
>CBFIEJ010000063.1:0-6401 GCA_965661575.1 uncultured Flavobacteriales bacterium
TTCCGTGCGAATAACGGATTGGCCTTTCCCAGAGCTCGACATCAGGGGCTTCACAACGCACGGCATGCTCACCGCCTCCGCTCCCTCTTGGAGGGTTTCAAATGATGTCGCATAACGGTATGGAGCTGTTTTCAAACCCAACTCCTGAGCGGCCAAATCTCGGATGGCTCGTCGGTTCATCGTGAAGTTCGCGGCGCGCGCCGATGGCACCACTTGAATGCTTCTCGCTTCATAATCGTAGAAACGTTCGGTGCGAATCGATTCCACTTCCGGCACCACAATATCTGGCCGATGCTTGTCTACGATCGCATCCAAAGCATCACCGTCGAGCATATTGATCACCTCAAATTCCTGTGCGACTTGCATCGCGGGCGCATCGGCATAAGCATCCACTGCGATGACGTGCTGTCCCAATCGTTGAAACGCAATCACCAATTCCTTTCCCAATTCGCCGGAACCCAACAATAAAATCTTCTTTCGCATGGACGAAAGTTAGTGCTCAAATGAAGAAATCATCTGTCCCAATTTCGATCTTGTACTGTCTCCTATTTCGCGAAAACACCCTTGACCGTGAACGTCAATCAGGAGTTTGGAGCTACTTTAGATCATCATCTACACCATGAGAATCATGAAAAAGACCAATCTGTTTTTCACACTTATCATCGCAGCTGTTTTGATCCCATCCTTGGGATTGCAAAATTTACAGGCACAAGAGGGCTGCATCGATCCCAGTTTGATCGATCCCATGGCATTTTGTCCATTCATCTACGCTCCGGTGTGTGGTTGCAACAATGTCACCTACGACAATTCGTGTCTCGCAATGGTAACGGATGGCGTGACGACATGGACAGCTGGCCCATGCTCAAATGGAGATAACATTCCTCCTTCGCTCAACGTCCCGGATGACCTCGTCGTTGAATGTGGCGACGATTTCGAATTTGAATCCGCCACCGCAAGTGACAACAGCGGATCTGTAGAATTGACCGAAACAACCACATCCATTCCCGGACCATGTTCCGGTACCGTCAGTTACATTCGAAATTTCACAGCGATTGACCCCAGCGGAAACACCACCGTAGGGCAACAACAAATCGAAGTGGTGGACACGACTCCTCCGATCATCACCACGGAGCCCATGGACATGACCATTGGCTGCAGTGACCCCATGGAAGCCGAAATGGAGATGTTTGCCTGGGCCAACGGCTATGCCGGTGCAGAAGCTGAAGATGCGTGCAACACCGTCATGTGGTCCAATGACTTTGATGCCATTCCATGGATCACGTGTGAAGAAACAATCTACGTAACCGTCTCGTTCATGGCCACCGACGAATGCGGAAACACCACGAGTCAGGCCGCGACCTTGACCATCCAGCCTTCATCGGTTGAAGCTGAGCCGTGCACAGACCTCGCAGGGGTTGATTTCGGCTTTTGCGACATGGTACTGGGAATTGGAATCATGGATGGCACCTGCACTTACATCAGCGGTTGCGGTTCTTCCGTGGGTGGAGTCAACTACGCCAATGCATTGTTCGAGTCCATGGATGAATGCATGTTCTCCTGCCCTGTCGTCGAATACGGAGGGTGCACCTACAGCACCGCCTGCAATTACGATCCCAATGCCGCATTTGAGGATGGATCTTGCCTCTTTCCACCCGCACATTGCCCGCTGAATCCTGAGACGCCGGGTGGGGGGTGCATGTATTCAGACGCGACCAATTATGATGCAGAGGCAAACTGGGACGACGGAACGTGTGTGTTCGACGATTGTGAGGATTCTTGCCCAGCAGACATCAATCAAGACGGTGTCGTCACCACCTCAGACCTTCTGCAATTCCTCGGTGCATTTGGACAGGAGTGCTAACCAAGCTGCATAATTATGGCTGAAGCTGCATCGGCTCCTCACTCTTACTGCGCTTTTGTGGACACGTTGTCTGCGGACAGCGTTCACCGGCATTATCACGACACGCAGTACGGATTTCCGGTGCATTCAGATGATGAACTATTTGGGCGGTTGATCTTAGAAATCAATCAAGCTGGCTTGTCATGGACAACAATCTTGAACAAGCAAGACAACTTTAGAAAGGCCTTCGACAACTTTCAAATTGATCGAATCTCCGGCTACAATCGAGAAGACTTTGAACGACTGATGAACGACGCCGGTATCATCCGGAATCGTCTGAAGGTTGCTGCGGTGATTCATAACGCGAAGCAAATCCGAAATCTTCAATCAAATTTTGGATCGTTCAAATCGTGGCTCGACCTTCAAGGAACAATGAAATTAGCGGAGTGGGTGCGCCTGTTCAAAAACACCTTTAAATTTACAGGCGGTGAGATCACGCGAGAATTCTTAGTGAGCACCGGCTACCTGAAAGGAGCGCACATTCCAGAGTGCCCCATAGGCCAGGCCATTGCCGACGCTCACCATTCAAATGCCCCTGCAGAACCATGAAACTTTTATCACAAACCATAAAAGACTTGGAAAAACTGAGCCGTCAAGTGCCCCAAAACATCAGTTCGGAGCGGCTTAGCACTCTGAATCGACTGGCCCATTGGATTGCTCATCAACCCACGGCCTCGCCCGCCAATGTGATGATCATCTGCACCCACAACAGCAGGCGAAGTCATCTGGGACAAATCTGGCTTCAAGCTGCTGCATGGCATTGCAATCTCAAGCACGTTCGGACGTGGAGCGGAGGCACAGAGGGCACCGCTTTCTATCCAAGCGCTGTAAATGCGTTGCGAAACCAAGGCGTTGACATCATTGCATCAAACCACAGCGCGAATCCCATCTATCGCGTCCAACTTCAAACAGACCATTCTCCCTTTGAAACGATGAGCACCCGGTACTCCCATCCAATGAACCCTCAGCATGGATTCGCGGCAGTCATGGTGTGCGAAGAGGCCAACGAGGCCTGCCCGGTGGTTGAAGGGGCAGCAGCACGTTTTGGCTTGCCATTCATCGATCCCAAAATCAGCGATGGCACACCCGAGGAAAATCAAGTCTATCAGCAGCGTTCCTTGGAGATTGGAGCTGAAATGTTCTACGCAATGATGAAAGTTCGAGAGCTAAGAACTTCCTTACAAAGCACAGAATGAAAAAAGGGAACCGATCCTTGACCGATTCCCTTCTTCCTAAAATACAGTGCTAGAATTACTGCGCAATCATGCGCATCGTCCAGTAAGACTCACCCGGGAATTCGCCATAGTCCACGGTAATCGTGACTCGCTCAACTCCGTCGTTGTCGCTATACTCGTATACTTCATAGGTGATTGAAGAGGCAGGTGTACCTGTTCCTTCGCCGTTCAACTCGCCTCCATTGTATGCTTTGTTGAAACCAATCCATGCACCGAGACCATCCACTGTGATTTCAGCGTCTGTTGCCGTGAAGGCGTGTACACCTGATCCGAACACATCGAATGGCGCTACTAGCGCTGCATCATCGAGGCATTCATTGCCTCCGCCCATGTAACTTTCAGCCCATACCTGACCTTGGGTTGCAATCTCGAATGTACCGTCGTCGAAGAAAATGAATTCATCGTCGAGTTGGCATGCACGCTCAATGACGCCAGCAGCATCAAGACCGCCCCAAAACTGGCCACTTCCTTGCGCTGGTCCAACGATGTATGAACCTTCGCCATCCAACTTCCACACCTTTCCTTCTGGACTCGACAAATCAGCCGCAGTGAACACCGCAGAGCTGATTGAAATGACCTGCGAATCTTGGTCGCTCAACATGTCGTCATCCATGGCTGTCAGTGTTACCGTGTAATCTCCGTCAGCAGCATATGTGTAGACAGGATCTTCCTCTGTGCTGAAACCACCGTCACCGAAGTTCCATTCGTACGAGGTTGAATTTGCTGATGTGTTGGTGAACGTCACAGTGTTCGCCTCCTTGACGTAAGAGAATCCTGCGATTGGACTGGATACTGGAACCGGCGGAATATCCGCTGGATCATGGTAACTCAACAGGTAAAAATTCCATGCTGATCCGTCACCTAAGTTGACGATCGCCACGTCCAATCGGTCTGCGATATCGCCCTCCTCCATGTTGAAGATGGTGTACGTTCGTGTCGCTGTTGGCAAGTAGCTGTCGCCGTTCTCTGTCTTGTTTGGCAATCCAATGTAAGCACCAAAGCCCTCGATGACGACTGTGTTTTGCGCACTGTTGAAGCTGAACGTGTAAGCACCTCCGTTCGCCCATGCACTGAGGTCTTCACCATTGGGTCCAACGAATAGGTCTTGCTCGTCTTCGGTGTGGCAGCTTTCTGAGGACTTGCCCAACCATCCGCCATTGGCATCTGAATCAACAAAAACCGTTCCTGCTGTATTCTTCTCCCATGTTCCGTCAGGGTTGAACGTGAAGGTGTCATCCAAGATGCACGGTCGCTCACTCAATGGCGTAACACCACCAAAAGACCACCAAGAGACATCACCAATTGCTGGGCCGATGCCCAGAGCAACCTCCTCTCGGTTGAGGATCCATGTCTTGCCTTCTGTTCCTGTGAGGAACTGCTGAGCTGTATTTGGATTTACCACCGTGATGGTTTCTGTTTTTGAAGCCGTGCCTGCCTCACCTGTGGCTGTTAGCATCACATCGTACGTGCCACCTGAAGCGAAAGAATGCGTTGGATTCTGCTCAGTGCTGGTATTGCCGTCGCCAAAATCCCAAGCGTATGTCGATGCATTTTGGGAATAGTTGGTGAAGACAACATCGGACCAGGTTTCTGCACTGATCTCGTACTGGAAGCTAGCGATGACGTCTGCTGGGCCCGTGTTTTCGTCATCCTTATTGCAAGCCGTCATGACGAGGCCCGACAAGAAAATGACACTAAGAACTTTTAAAGTCTTCTTCATCTGAAATGAATTAATTATTTGGGTTGATTAAATATGCTGTAAAGTCTCCGTAACGGAGGTCGTGATCAATTAAAAAGTGCGGCGTCAGGATAGGTCGTGAGGCTCGTCGCCAGTACCGTTTCTTCCAGGGCGATTGGCAACCAAAGATGCTCGTCACTGAAATTCCCTTCTTTGTCTCCGTCGCCGACAAACAATTCGGAATTCGCTCGTCCAGAGCGAACCAAGTCGTACCAACGGTCTCCTTCGCAAGCAAACTCTGCTCGTCGTTCGTACCAAATCAAGTCCAACAAACTCCAACCTTCAGCGGCCATCACATCAGCCGCTGTGCGGAAAATGCCGGCGTTTTCGCCGGGACCAAAAGCACGCTCGCGCACAACATCGATTGAAGCCATGGCCGAACCATCATCGCCTGTTCCACGGTGCAAAGCCTCTGCATGCATCAACAAAACATCTGCATAGCGGATTGAATGGGCGTTCAACGCTTTCGTGAGGTGCTCATTTCCACCATTGACGTTCATGCCTGCAAAAGCTTTGTAATTTGCATACTTCTTCTGCCAGTATCCCGTGTAATCCTGAAAGTTATTTTGTGTCATGTCAATCAATGGATCACAACTCAGGCCTGCGTCAGATAAATCCTGGGCAAGTCCGTCCTCAGAAATGATAGCCACGTCTCTGCGGTATTGGTCATCATCCAGAAAGTGATTCCAAAGGCCTTCTGTGACGGACATGAATCCCCATCCAGCCTCGTAATCAGGGTGTTCAGCGCACAATCCGCGAATGCCGCACAATTGGATCATCGCATTGCCATCTACACCTTCACTCCAACCCCAATCACTTGAATAAAGTGGGGTGTGTTGGATTTCGAACACGGACTCTGCCGTATTTCGCACACCCAGCTGGTACAAGCGATCCATATCGTCTTCCAGTTCGTAAACGCCGAGGTCAACAACCTCTTGAAGTGCCGAGGCTGCTTGATCAAACAAAGCCGGATCGTCACCTTTCAAATCCGCCCAATACAAATAAGCCTTTCCCATGAGCGCAAGTGCAGCTCCTTTTGTCGCTCGCCCCTCCTCTCCTGATGGAGCAAAGTTTGGCAAGACAGCTGCAGCATCCTCACAATCCTGCACAATCTGCTGCATGACTTCCGACAACGTGTTACGCTGCAAATCGAGCGCATTGGGTGCAAGTGACGTGGTAACCACCGGAATTGGACCGAAGTGACGGAACAACTCAAAGTGATAGTAAGCCCGAAGGACCAGCGCTTCCGCCTTGAAAACCTCGACTGCCGGAGTCTGAAGCTCAGCCAATTCAAGCAACGCATTCACACGGCCGATGCCGATGTAGCTTCTGCGGTAGATGGGATGGGTTATCGTATTGATGTTGGTATTCCTAAAATCATCAAACTCCTGCCAGCCCGGCTGGTCATTGTTGGAGGGATCACCGCCAGCATTGGCATTGTCTGAACGAATTTCGCCGAACATTGTTGGTGAAATCCACTGGCCAAATGCCATCGACCATCCTACAGGATCGTAGGCTCCAATCAACG
>CBFIEJ010000064.1:0-6161 GCA_965661575.1 uncultured Flavobacteriales bacterium
TGATGCAGGAAACGTCATCGAGGCTGTAGCAGCTGGTGAGATCACCGCAGTCGACGAAGTCATTGTTTGGTGGGTAAGCGTTCCTTCCGAAGGTTGTTACAACTTTACAATGGGCGACGCTTATGGCGATGGGCTTTTTGCAGAGCAATGGGGTGATTACACCAACGGTTCATGCACGGTCAAGACGTACAATGACGACATCACTTTCATTTCCTCAGTCTTTGAATATGACGGGTCATATGAATATGAGACGGTTTCCGCAGGTATGTCCGTAACTGCTGTAAATGTTGGTATTGACGAGCAATCATTGAACGAAGTGACACGCGTGTTCCCAAATCCATTTGCGGAGCAAACGAACTTGCAGTTCAGCACAACGAAAGCAGGCGCTGCCTCAATTGTTGTGTACAACTTGGTAGGTGAGCAAATCATCAATGACAACTTGGGCACACTCGCAGCAGGTGAGTACAACCACGTTTTAAACTTCAACGGCGTTACTGCTGGTGTTTATCTCATTCACTTGACTGCAGGTGGTGAGACAACGACCATGCGCGCTACTTTGAAATAAGTTTTGATCCTCACTGAGGTCTAAACCATCGAAATCCGCATCACCTCTTTGGTGGTGCGGATTTTTCATTAAAAAAGGTGCATCTTCACCTGACAGAACACGCACGATACATCCACACCATGAAATTGAATTCTCTACTTCTCACGTTTGCTTTTGTTTTGGCAACAGTCCAAATTGGATTCGCTCAACTTCCAGATGGCTCCATAGCACCTGACTTTACCATCACAGACATTGAAGGTGAAGAGCACAATCTTTACAGCTACCTCGATTCTGGTTACTCTGTGATCATTGATTTTTCAGCAACGTGGTGCGGACCTTGTTGGAATTATCACACAAGCGGGATCTTTGAAGAGTTGTACGAAGCGCTTGGACCCAATGGCACAAACGAATTGAGAATTCTATTCATCGAATCAGATGACAGTACCACGGACGACGAATTGCACGGAATCGGAGCGGGTACATGGGGCGACTGGACTGAAGGCGTAGACTATCCCATTGCGGACAACGGTGGCAATATCTTCAATGCCTATGAATGTTCCTTCTATCCGACAATCATGACCGTATGTCCAAATCGATTGCTCAAGCAAACCGGTCAGGCCACATTTGACTCACATGCCGCATATGTTCAATCCATTGAATGTGCTCCGGCGACTTTGCCGCTTGACGTGGGATTGGTGGATTATGTTGGTTCCGTTCGATCATGCCCGGAGACTCCGACAGCATTGGGTGTGACACTCATCAACAACGGCACAGAACCCTTGACTTCATGCACCCTTGAAGCATCCACTCTATTCGGAACTGAACTTCTTACTTACGAATGGTCTGGATACCTCGAAACCTACGAAATTGAGGAGGTGACACTAGGTGAAGCCATCTTTCCGACCACTTCAATGTTCAGCATTGAAGTAACTTCTGAAGACGGTTACGAAGGAAACAATAGTGTTTCAGCAACCATGAATTTGAGCCAAGAAGCAGCCACTTCACTTCTGCGAGTTCAATTCACAACAGACAATACGCCGGGCGATAACCGTTGGTCCATAACCGACTTGTCTGGCGAGGAAGTGGCTGGGGTTGCTTTTGGTGACATGATTGAGGGCAACACCGATTACAACTGGTGGGTAAACCTCGAAGAACTTGGATGTTTCACGTTCAACCTTTTCGACTTGACAGGAAATGGTGGTGATCTTTCCTGCTCTTTCAGCACCTACAACGAAGGTGGATTCCAGACCAACAATATTTTTACCCTGAACAACAATGGCAATTGGAGCCGATTGGATAAAGGCTTTTCTGTAAACGAGGTGAACATGAGCATCGGCGAAAGCTTTGGCATTGAGCCCCTCGCCATTTATCCAAATCCGTTGAATCAAGAAAACGAAGTCCAGCTATCCGGGCTTACAGGTCAGGAGACGCGCATTGAATTGCACAGTTCGACAGGCGTACTGATCCGATCTTGGATACAGCCAAGCCAAGTAGGAACACTCAATTTGCCCATTGGAAAGCTTGAATCAGGACTCTATATCATCTCTGTTCACGGTGCAACTGGAATCCAATCTCAACGTTTGATTAAATCATGAGAACATTTGCATCATTTTCTCTCAAGGCCAGTGTGATCGCTTTTGTTGTCACGCTCAATGCATGCGACAAGATTGAAGACCCCGTCGTCCCGGTGACATCGAATTATCTAGAAAACGTTTACGGACCAGCGCCAACATTTGACGCATTGCCGAACAGCTCTGCCGAAAAGCGAGTGGTCATTGAAGATTTTACAGCGCACCAATGCGGGAACTGTCCAGCTGCGGCCATCATCGCAGAACAACTATCCGAGGCCAACGATGGATTGGTATCGGTTCTAGCTATTCATGCCGGTGATTTGGCCAATACCGATGACGACCATTTTGATACCGACTGGACAACCACAGAAGGTGACCTATTCTGGGATCAACTCGACTTTCAGGCCAACCCACTGGGCAGAGTCAATCGAGTTGATGGCACCGGCGCTTTTTGGGCCCCTGCGCAATGGAACGATAAAGTCAGTGCAGAACTCATGAAACCCACTCCGGTAGGGCTCCAAGCAGAGTACTCTTGGGAAGCTGCCAATGGTCATCTCAACATGCACGTGCATGGAACATTTTACGAAACCGTGGAAGGCCCCATCCAACTGGCCTGGTTAATCTTGGAATCCAATATCATTGACTACCAACTCGATTATGCTTCAGACCCTGCGGTCGTTCCCGACTACGAGTTCGATCACGTCTTGCGAGGATCTGTCAATGGTGCACTTGGTCAAGGTTTTGGAGATGCAGCCTCAGGAGTAGATTCGGGAGACGAAGCCGTGCAATCGGTCACATTGGAGTGGAATTCATCGTGGGTCTTGGACAATGCCACTGTGCTGGCTGTTGTCACCAATGGTGACGGTTACATTCTCAACTCACTCGAAATCCATCCCGGAGAGTGAACAAACTGATTCCAATTCTTTCGATTGTTTGCTTCTGCTTCCTTTCCACTTCGAAGCAGACGATCCAAGCGCAGGAAGACCCGCTAAAATTCACTGCGCGCATCCACGGAGGATTGTCCACTACTCAGGTGCATGGAGATCAGATTTCAGGCTTCAATAAGTTCGGGTACACAGCAGGGGCAAGTGTGGATGTACGCCGCAAAGCAAACTCAGGTGTCCAGTTCGGAATGTTGCTCACCCAAAAGGGAAGCCGTCGGGTTCCAGATACGAAAAACGGCGATTACAACACCTGGAGTTACCGCTTCACCTACATTGACCTTCCATTGATGCGGACCTGGGACACTCCGGATTGGTGGATTGGCGTGGGCGTCCAGCCCAGTATCCTTGTGCGGGGTGAAGAAGACTTCTATGGAGTCGGATTCACCGAATTGACGTATTTGGAACTGCTCCCCATTGACATCGGTGCAGTAGCAACGGCAGGTTGGAAATTCAATCCGTTGATGTCGTTGGAAGTAAGACTTTCGCAAAGCCTCATGCCCATCAGCGAGCGACCCGATCAGCCCGTTCAACGCTGGAACAACTTTATGATGAACATGGCCATCCAATGGATGGCAACCTTCTCGTTTGGCTGAAAAAACAAGCGCAGCGGGATTACTCCTGCTCCCCTGATGCCTCAAAAAGTGCCTCTGGAGAACGGTCCACAGCGCCAACGACTTGAAGCCACTCGGTCCATAAACCACTCATCAATGCGTCAACCGAACTGCAAAAGGCCTCACCGCCCTCTTGCAATCGTTCGAGCGCACGAATGGCATTCATTCCCGGAGCCATATCCCCTCCATTGATTGAAAAAGCGCCCCACATCACAGAACTCAATCGTTCCGTGACACTCCCCGTTCCTTTGGCATCGCGCGGTTCCGTATACATTTCCTCAACAGTCAAGAGCTCTGCCTTCAATGAATCTGTTAAGGTCATCGCTTCCTCTTTCAACGAATCTGGCAACCATTTCATTTCTTGTTTTACCACATCAATGGTGGCCAATGCGCGTTGAATTTGGTCCATCGCATCCACGATGGGCTCAACCTCCTTCATCACCATACGCCGATGCATGTCTCGTTGCTTGTGCGCTGACGCATCAAACGGCACCCTCGGATCAGGAAGCACATCAAATGAAACGCTTGACGAATGGTCGCCCATCTTCAAGGCGATGCGGTATTCACCTGGCATTGCTTCTGGTCCACCACCTGAAGGGAACTTTTGCTTCTTTTGGATGTCACGCCCAGGCCATGGGATCCCATTGGCATCAAATCGCCACCACATGCTTTGCAGTCCCGCCTCTGCATCCATACCTCCATTCCTCACCGTGTCGCCCTGGGCATCGAGGACAGCCCAAAGCAAGTCGTCTGTTCCGTACGATTCGGCAGAGTCTGGATGCACATAGTATTGGATCCGTGCGCCACTGCGACGGTTCTCGCCCTCCCAATCGTGGTCCGCAGTAAACCTGGCGCCCAATGGCCGCCGGTAGTTGACCTGAAACGCATCCGCCACATCAAAGACATGCAGCGTGCGCTCAAAAGCAGCATTTCCATCTTCGGCCAACGCACGAAGCGGCGCCAAATCATCAATCACATACGCCGCACGACCGAAAGTGCCGAGAATCAAATCTCCATCTCGTGGGTGAACCACCATATCCCGCACAGGAACGGACGGAATATCATGTGTCCATCGGTTCCAATTCGTTCCCCGGTCGAAACTCACAAACAGCCCTTCTTCTGTGCCCAGAAACAATAGAGACGGAGAGACTGGATCCTGAGCCACGCTCAAGCAATGCCCTGTGACATCCCCTCCATCCATGACCAATCTCACCCACGTATCACCGGCGTCCTTGGTGCGGTACAAGTAGGGCTGCCAATTGTTTCTCCGATAATCGTTTACGACCACATAAACCTCATCTGGATCGTGCGAACTAACGTGAATTTGGGGAATCCATGCTCCGGTTGGAAAACGCTTGATGTCCACCGTGTGATCTTTCCAAGTTTCTCCACCGTCAATTGTGTGCTGCAAGCGTCCGTCATCAGTGCCCACCCAAATTTCACCTTCCCGACTCGGGTTTGGTGCAATACACAAAATGGTGCAATGGTTCTCCGCCTGGGTTGCGTCAATTGTAAGTCCACCTGACTCCGCTTGTTTTTGTTTTTCCGGATCGTTGGAAGTCAAATCCGGACTGATCGCGGTCCAGCTGTTGCCCTTGTCCGTGCTATGATGAACAAATTGCGAACCAAAGTACAGGCCATCAAGAGCAAAAGGATCTGCGGATACCGCCGCATTCCATGCAAACCGCAAAGCCACCGAATCAGGCTGAACCGGCTGGACCCCTGTTTGATCTCCAGTCAAAAGGTTGATGCGGGAAAGCGAACCACCCTGGTACATCGCGTACGCAGTATTCAAATCATTGACCGCTGGGAGCACGTCAAAGCCATCTCCAAAAAGTATTTCTTGCCAATCATTGTTTCGAATTCCCCCTGAATGCCAAGCCTCACTGGGGCCAACCCAAGAGCCGTTGTCTTGCATGCCACCGTAGATCCGATAAGGCACAGCCATGTCCACTGAGATGTGGTAAAATTGGCCGAGCGGAAGGTTGTTGATGAACGACCACGTTTTCCCGCCATCCCGGCTGATGTTGAGCCCACCATCGTTTCCATCAATGAGGTAGTTGGGATCATCCGGGTGGATGTAAAATGCGTGGTGATCCGGATGCACACCGCTGTACGGCAGGATTGTGCGAAAAGATTTTCCCCCATCCTCACTCATGTCTACCATGGAGTAAAGATTGAACAGCCTCCGTTCATCCTAAGGATCCGCATAAATATCGGCATAATAAAAAGGTCGATTTCCGACCTGATCAGCCTGAATCATAGACCAAGAAACGCCTCCGTTTGTGCTGTGATACAATCCTGTTGAACTCGACTCAATCAAGGCGTAAATCACATCAGGATTGGCCGGACTGATGGTCAGCCCTATGCGACCAAGCTCGCCCGCTGGAAGTCCGTCGTCTTCGGTGTATTGTTTCCAATCGTTCCCACCATTGTGTGTCACATACAATCCACTTCCATCTCCACCGCTTGTAAAAAACCAAGGTTCTCG
>CBFIEJ010000065.1:0-5981 GCA_965661575.1 uncultured Flavobacteriales bacterium
AAGCTTCGAATTCGAGCGCTTCACCGTCTGGTTCTGTGATTTCAACCATGAAGACTTGTCCACATTCTTCGCCGTCTTCAATGCTTAGAAAGTACATGCCTCCCGATAATTCTTCGAAAAGGCCGCTGTCGTTCTCGTCGACGTCATTTCCATCTGAATCAAACAGATGAAATTGCAGGTTATCAGTTTGATTAAAGAAAACGGAGTCCACCGAGATTAAACCATTGCTGCCGTTCAAGCAAGCAATGTCTTCTGTTGTGATTGATGCGTCAATTGAATAGCAGGAACCATCGTCGAGGACCGCATCTGGATTGAAGTTACATGCGGCTTCGTCCATACATCCTGATTCAGGTTGCTCAAGGACACGGTCTATGATATGAATCAAACCTTGAAAGACTTCGATGTCGGCAGCGATGACCATTGACTCATTGATGAATATGCTGTCTCCAGTAAACGAAACGGTAGTCGTTTCATCGGGTGAAGAATTCATTGTGATTTGCATGCCATCGGTGAGATCACTTGCGTAAGCGATGCCAGTCGTAGTGTGATAAAGCAGTGCTTCGGTCAAGCCATCAGGATTGACGAGGAGATCTTCCAAAGTGGCTTCATTTTCTGTCATGAAGCTGATGATCGCTGAGTCGGTTGGGGCGAATAACGTGTATTCGGATCCGCTAAAATTGATGGCTGGGTTGAGTCCTGATTCTGTGAGTAGGGTATCCAAAAGTGTCAATCCTTGGGCTTGGAGAACGTCGGACAGCAAATTGAGAGGTTGAATGATTCCACCAATGCTGTGCACGAGTCCGTTATGCGTCATGATGTCCGTACTCAAAATGGGGGCTTCATTCACTAGCGCTGATCCCGATGCATCTGCAAACACGTAGAGTTCAGTTCCAGATTCGGCCGTGGCTGAGCCGCTGTCGAGGAGGTCCCCAGCGTACATCAATGATTCTGAAATCAAGTGATCCATCAGGATGGAACTTAGATCAGGACTGTAGAGGATGTCATAAATTGTGATGTCATTTTCATCTGCAAAGTCAATGAAGGCGGCGTCATTCGGAGCAAAGAAGGTCATGGCACCCAAGGCGTCGAACATGCCTGTCAGATCGGAGTTGTCAATGGCAATTTTAATGTAGTTATGACTGCTACTGGCGTCAATCCAATCGTAGATGCTTGCAGAGGGGGTGATGACTTCGTCAAGAAGGTGCACGATTCCATTGTCCAAGGAGAAATCTGCGGTGATGACGGATGCGGTGTTTGCTAGATTTACACCATTGGACGACGAAACGAGCATGGTCGTTCCCAATGCGGTGCTGAATTCCAGCTCGTCCTCTATAGTACTGAATGAGATCTGCTGATCCAATGCAACGTGGTATTGAATCATTTGAAGCGCCTCGTTTGATTCCAAGAATGGCGCGATGTCCATTCCGAGAGAATTGGCATAGGATTCTACTGCGTCATCAGACGGGGCAAAAACAGTTAGGTTTTGGCCGTCCTGCAAAGTGGAAGTTAAATCAAAGTTTGCAGCAATGGCTTCGAGGTGGTTGGTGGTTGCAGCGCTTGAGATAAAATCACCTATGGTGGTTTGCCCCAATAATAAAGCGGACCAAAAAAGGGCTAAAAAAGTGATTGAATATTTCATGAAGAAGGGTTGATTTGATGTGAGTTTTCGGTGCGAGGATTTATTCTACTTCTCAGCGTAGGCCTTGAGACCTTCGAATATGACGCCGTGACGTTTAGCATTGGAGGTCATTTCCTCCGTGCCTTGATAGGATGCCCATGCCTCCATATCGGCGATGTCAAAGAGAATGGTAACTTGCTCGGGGTGCTTTTCATCTGTGGATTGAAAAATCCGGGCGCTTACACCCATTTCTTGGAAGCTTTGAACGTTTTCGCTTCCCTCTGCCCAGGCGGCAGCCCAGCGATCATATTCTTCAACATCGTGCGAAAAGGCCAAGGTTGTTGTGACAGGTTGCGCAGCTAATCCCAAGCCACCTGCGTCGTAGAAGTTTCCGGATTGCGAGACTTTGCCATCTGTGAAATTGAAATAATGATAAGCCCGAAGGTCAATGGTTTCGCCGGTTGCAGTCGACGTTGCTCGCCAATTGATGTACGCCCGCACACTGCCATCGGCTTGCAAAGACAAAGTGTCCACACCAGGAAGCCAGACTTCGTTTTTAGTTTGGATGTCAGCAAATGCCAGATGGTGGGTGGCAAAATCGGCTGCAGCTTCAGCTGGCGTCATTTTTTGACTGCCATACTCGGCGCTCCAGATTTCGGCATCGGGGTGGTGATGACTGAGCCAAGTATCATAATCAGACTCAATGTGTGCCTTCATGATCGCCTTCGCTGTCTGAAGGTTCGATTGGTATTCGCTGCTCACGCTGTTTTCTGCACAGCTTCCAAGTGCGACAATAACAGTGAGAACAAAAGTGTGACGTAACATATTGTGGGCTATTTATTTGAGGGCAATCTAAAAAGTGGATTCTCTAGAAAATGCACCTTTTGTTACATATCCGAATGAAATAATGAACAACACACTCCTGAGATCATCAAAAAAGGACACGTTCAAGTCCTGTGTTGATTTTCTCAAGCCTTTGAATTCTGAGCATACTTCGAAGAAAGATTGAGGCTATTTATTTAGTTTTGGCTCCACCTTCAACGAAAGGTTCTAGTTCAAAAGTGCTTTCACAAGCTTTAAAACCCTTACCGTATCATGTCTTTTAATCTTTCCAAGGTTGCAGTATTTGCAACGACTCTAACCTTTTTCAGTTGCAATCAATCGCCTGAAATGCCATTGAACAGTGAATCGCCCACATTGCATGGTTATGGCGGCAATCAAATGGAAAAGTGGGATTTTGGTCAACAATCCGCAGCCGATCTTTGGCTTCAATGGGGCAAGTACCTCACGGATGAGAATTTGGAAGGCATTCTTTCAATTGCAGGAGATTCCATCACGATTGAAGTCTCATCGGAAGATGTAATCAACGGAAAAGAAGAATTGGCTCAGCGCCTCAGCGCTTGGTTTGCATCTTCGGATGTGAATTTTATTCCCGAGTGGGGTGTGCCCATTGTTTATCACGATTCACCGGAAAATCCGGGGGATGGCACTTGGGTGGTGAACGGCTATCGCCTTGAATCCCGGAGCGGTGACACTTTGACTTCTTTTACCCGCCATTCCAATGTTTTGGTTGCAGATGGTAAAGTTGTTTTTCATCGGATCTACACCCACGGAAAAACAGTCGAAGCTGTCGCTGAAGTTGATTTTGCGGTCGATATGACGAACTATGCAGGCGAACCTTATGAGTCCGTCAACATCTACGGTACATTTAATAATTGGTGCCTTGAATGTGATTCGTTGACAGATGAGGATGGTGATGGTATTTACAATGGTACCATCCGCACGGGCAGTGGTGAATTGGAGTACAAGTTTGCACTGGATAATGATGTCGAGCGACAAGAAATTTTCGAATCGGGAATGCCATGCACCAAAACGACGGGACAGTATACCAACCGATTGGCTGAGATCGATGGAAGCACTGATCTTGGTGTCCTTTGTTTTGAGTCCTGCGATTGTCCATAAGAGCAACAATTCGTTTTGTCGAAACCGCCTCTTCAAGTTCTCGCTTGATGAGGCGGTTTTGCTTTTGCAGTTTTATCGAACCTTACTATGGTTTCAATGGTTTGTTTAAGATGCAACCATTACGGGGTTCCAAACAGAGCATTCACATTGTGTGGTTCAAGCGCGACCTTAGGATCAGGGATCACGAACCGCTATCGAACGCCTTGCGGTCCGCAGCATCTGATGGGGATGCTGTTTTGCTCTTGCATGCTTTTGATCCGCGAGACCTTGCCCATCCGACAACGTCCAATCGTCATTTGCGATTTCGTTGGCAGGCCTGGCAATCGCTTGCGCAGGAAATTCAAGAGCTGGGCTGGTCCGTCTCAGTTTCGGCCATTTCAAGCGACATACTCACCTGTTGCAATTGGGTTGGTGATCGCTACAACATCAAGGGCATTTATAGCCATGAAGAGACGGGGCTTCGCCATACCTATGAGCGCGATCTTGCGCTGCAGTCGTGGTGTGATGATCGAAGCATTGACTGGATTGAAACCCCGCAACAAGCGGTAAAGCGAGGGCGCCGTTCGCGCGATGGATGGGCCACGGAATGGCACGGTTCAATGAATTCGAATCTTATTCAGGCCATTCCTCGGATGTCCATGGAGCGCATAGCAATGATGTCCACACCTTTGCCTGAATCACTTCTGACAAAAGCGTGTCCGCTCGTGCTTCATGATCAAGATCCGGGCGGTACAGGACCATTTCAAATGGGAGGTGAACGCGATGGCCATCGGTACATGCAATCTTTTTTCGCAGGCCGTGTAAAGGGCTACCGCCGTCAAATAGGCCAGCCTCTAGCGAGTCGAGAATCTTGCAGCCGCTTGTCGCCTTATTTGGCTTGGGGTTGTTTGAGTATGCGCCAAGTTTTTCAGGCATACCGGGCAGCTGACGTGCCCCGCGCCAAAACGGATTTGAAAGCTTTCGGTAGCAGACTGCGTTGGCAAGGTCATTTCATCCAAAAATTCGAATCGGAGGACCGAATGGAGTTTGAATCGGTGAATCGGGGATACTTGGATGTTGCCCACAATGGTGACCCCGCAAATTTGCAGGCTTGGAAAGAAGGCAATACTGGAGTGCCCCTCGTGGATGCCTGCATGCGATGCGTCATTGCCACAGGATACCTCAACTTCAGAATGCGCGCAATGCTCGTGAGTTTCTTGACCCATCACTTGGATCATCCTTGGCAAGCGGGTGTTGAGCATCTGGCTCGTTGTTTTCTCGATTTTGAGCCGGGCATCCATTACAGTCAGTTCCAGATGCAGGCTGGGGTGACGGGAATCAATACCATCCGAATTTATAATCCTGTAAAGCAAGGCATCGAGCGCGATCCACAAGGAGAATTCATTGCGCAATGGGTTCCAGAATTGAAAGAAATGCCTCCACATTCGAGGCACGCGCCATGGACCATTCCACCGTTGGAGCGCCAGTGGCAAAATTGGAATACCTCATATGGCGACCCCATAGTGGATGTGGATGCGGCTGGGCGGTCTGCACGCGAAAGGCTTTGGGCACTCAAAAAATCCTTGGAAGTGCGCCGAGAGGCTCATCGTATTTTGGCAACGCACGTGGCACCCTCAGGCTCCTCCGGTGATTGAATCAATGCACAGGAAGGTCGACTCCTTGAACATAGAATTCAACGATTCCGATGGAGTCAGCCCATTGTGCGCCTTCGAACTGTTCAAATGCGTCCATGGGAGGGTCAGCTAAATAGCAATCGAGAAGTGGCATCGCCAGAGGCAGGTAGGACCAGTGCCATTTTTCTTCGCGATAACCCGTTCTGCCGTTTGTTTGGTCACCGTAAACTTGGTGAAATCCAAACTTGTGCGCGTGCTGTCTCAGCCAAGCATAGGTGGAAATCCCAACAGCGTCAGATTCGAACCATTCATTTTCGAAAGCGTTGAGATCAACGTCTGTGCCCCAGTGGTGACGCGATGACCCAGGCATGGAACTGTATTTTAGAATTTCGATCGCGCGTTCGCGTCCTTCGAATTCTGCGTAGCGCGTCCCATTCCATTTTCGGTTCCATATTCCGCGTTGGTAGGTCCAATTGCGCGCCGCACTCAATATGGTGAGTTCGATGCCTTCATCACGAGCGGAATTCCACATCAGCTCAAAGGAATCCAATGCCTCCCTTTTCAAAAAAATCTGTTTTTTGGGTGTAAACCGATTTGGAATGACTGCGAATGAAGAGTCTTCGGCTGGGTTAAATTGGCCGGCCAAGTGAAGTGGATCAATTCCTGAGCAGACGTCTTTCATTGCAGTGGTATCTGGATGAGGATTCACTGCGATAGAGTCAATTTCATTGGCGTGCGTTTCGAGGGTGCAATTCACGAATGTCATCTGAAAGAAGACAAGGAAGCAC
>CBFIEJ010000066.1:0-5490 GCA_965661575.1 uncultured Flavobacteriales bacterium
CCATGAGAATGGTCCACTAACTTGTGCGTACTTAAAACAGCTCAAAATGCGCAGTTTCGCTTTTCCTTTCCTCGTTTCGTCAAGTCAACCGAGAATTGTTTCGTTCTCTGTTCTCTGTTCCTTTCTTATTGTCATGTGGACATTGCCATCGGTGTCTGCACAAAGCATTGAGTGGACTGAGAAAGACTTGGCCAAGAACGTGCATCGTGCGGAAGAAGCTTTCGAGGCTGGAGAGATGAGTCGATCCTATGGTTTGTTCGCCCATTTGGTGAGCATTGCAGGAGATCGAGCTTTTTTACACTTTCGTTTTGGGTCCATTTGCACTTACACTGCAGGCCATCTTGAAGAAGCTGAAGAACACTTGCGTTGGGCGGAGGATTTAGGCATACTTGAATCTGAACATGCGGCAGAATGGAACTATTACCAGGGCAGAGTCGACCACTTGAGGTACAAGTTTGATGAAGCTGAGCTTCATTATCGATCCGCCATAGACCTCGGGAAGACCAATCAATCGTGGATGAATGATGCCAAATTATTTTACGGCCAATGTGTCACCGAACGGACACTGGGCACGGAAGTCATGCGCATTGCTACCCGCTCAAAACTTGTATCTCACTCAGACGACTTTTTCAGACTCATCGACATGCCCATTGAAGACGGTCGAATCTTGAAGACCCCAGACGCTTTGCGGAGCAAATATGATTTTCAATTGGGATATACCTCTACGTTGCACTGGATACCGGGTCATCGCTTCGCATTTTATGCCAGTTATGGAAAAAAGGGAAATACCGGGCTAGATATTTATCGCGTCTCGGTTGACGGGATGGGGGAGTATGGCGAACCCGAACGACTTCCATTTCCCATCAATACAGACTTTGATGATTGTGCACCAATCTGTATTGCTGGCGCTGATGATCCAATGGTTGCAGGGCAACTATACTACAGTAGTTCACGACCTGAATCATACGGAGGATATGACGTGTTTCAATCGAGTGGCCGTTTCCTTGACGCCAGCTTTGATTTCACCGATGAATTCGAAGCCCGTCATTTGCCATTGGAAATCAACAGCACATCAGATGAATGGTTGTTTTACGCCAGTCCAAAAAATGATTCACGATGGCTCGTCACCAACCGACAACAAGACTTCGAAGGCAAGGAGATTTGGGAGTTTGGCAGCCAGACGGAGAATGTCATTCCAATGGCTATTCGCTTGGAAATCCAAGAAACCGTCCCAACAGGAAAACTCGTTGTCACAAAAGAAGGGGCACAGGTTGGTCTTCTTACATTTGAGTCTGGCAACGCAACCAGTGAAGACTTCTTGGTTGAAAGTGGGATAGACCTTGACTTCACTTGGAAAGATGAAAATGGTGTCACGCTTTGGACCGAACCATTGAGCATTCCAAATTCCTCAAGCTCTAAAATATCCATGGAGGCTCTCGTTGTCGGACTCTCGAATGATGGCCTTGTCAGTGTATTGAGTCGTCCAAGCACATTCGTCAATGAGTCAACATTGGCCTGGACGGCGGTCGCAATGGACATGAACCAGAGAAAGGGTGCGTGGCTCGAACCTGTCAATTCAGCAATGGCTGAAAAGTTGCGCCGAGAAAATCGAGAACCCGCAGATATCCAAAGAATCTTGCTCGCGCAGGAATCGGAAGTTACTGGAGAGGCCACCACTGGGATTAAAGCCATACCGAATTGGGTGCTCAAAGCGTTAGATGAAGTAGAAGACATCGATGTTGAAAACCACCCTCTGACCGTCAGTAACATCCGATCGAAGGCCCTGCGGCTTCAGAACACCATGGAAGTGGTTCAATGCTGGGATGCACCTGGAACAAACAGTTGGAAACTAGAAGTTGCTATCAAACGATACGGAGAGCCTGCGCTTGGTGTTTTGTCTGAGGAAACCCGAGGGCTCGAGCGAACTTCCGAGCAAAACGTCAATCAATGGAAAGCATGGCTTAATCATGTCAGCATCCACATCGCTGGCAAAGAAAATGTCTCACAGGATTGGCTCATGCTCTCTGATTATTTGCGTGCTCAAGTGAAGGCAAATGAATCAGCACTTGTCCAAATTCAGGATATGCACAGAAGGATTGAAGCGCACTTGGTGTATGACCGTTGGGTGACCGAAGCCTTACCAATGGCATTGCCTGAGTTTCGAAATCACCTGCTTCAACTCACATCACAAAATCAAGATCTACACAAATCAGTTCTGCAAGCGGCCGCCTGTGGAGCAAAAACAAAGGACCTTTTAAGCCAGCAATGGGTTGACGTTCAAGAACTTTTGTGGGTAGAATTATCCGAGGGCATCGTTGAAGTTCAAGAATTGGGGGTTTTTGACTTGCCGAGTATGGAAGACGCTCAGTCCTGGTTCATTCGTTCAGGCGGCTTACTTGAAGATGCAAAGAAAGCAAACTCGCCTCAAGAGCAACTCGAGCGCGGTCAAGCTGCTGTTGGTCTCGCTTGGGAAACGTTCAACAAGGGAGCATCAAAACGAGATATTGTCGCGCGTGAAACACAAATGACGGACAGTGAATGGTGGAGCAACTTCGGTTCAACCAGCAATGACGCGGACAAGAACTATGGAGACTTTGATGTTTTTTCAAGCAACAACGCACCATTTGTTCAGCAAGCGGCGCTATACCTTGAAGAACTGGACATCATAAGAACCAAAACCCCGAAAACAGAAAGCTACAAGGCGTCAATGAGCAACGCCATCGCACTGCGATCGAACCTCGAATACCAATTGCAAACGTTGTTTGGCGGTACAACAGTCCGCGATACACCGTCGTCTAAACCCAACATACAGCAAGTGCGCACCGTTCGCGATGTTCCTTTAGCAGTTGATGAAGAAAAAGAAGGGAATCTCGGTCGGGTGCAGGAACTCGAACAGCAAGCCAAAAGCTGGAATCCCCCGGTATATCCAGAAACAAAAACAAAAACCGAGACAGCCGTTTCTGATCCTGCAACTGAACGTTTCCAGTACACCGTCCAAATTGGAGCATTCTCGAACCTCCCGGACAACGACGTCCGATGGTATGCGCGTTCAACAAGAATCAAGTCAGGCAAAGGCATCACCCGATGCTTTGTAGGAACTTTTGACGAACCAAGCCAAGCCACCAAATTGTTGGAAGCCATCCGATCGGATATTCCGGATGCATTCATTTCAAAAGTTTCGAGGGACATCAGCATACCAGCCGTTGAGTTCAAGAATTCGAACGATACGCGTTCGTCAAGCAAAGAGCAACTCAACAGTTCTTCGCCTACCACTCAATACTTCCGATTGAAAATATGCACCCTCACAACCCCCTTGAATTCCTCAAACAAAGCGCGATTGATGCGCCTTGGCAATGACATCCCATTGACGATGACTCAAAATGAGAACTCCACTGTCTATTTCTCCAAGACTTACGCGAACTTTGCGGACGCCGAGCAAGCACTCACCTTTTGCAAGAGGAAAGGGTTCGCCGACGTAGAATTGCAAATTATAGATTGAAGAACGCATCGCATCCATTCTCACATGACCAAACCATTTTTACATTCGTCGACTCTGACAGGTTTCTCAACGTTCGTCATCGTCCTGTTTTTATCAAGTCCTATGTTCGGTCAAAGTGTTTCCATCAATGAAGTGCTCGCTTCCAATGTTTCACTCGATTATGATGACTTCTTCCAATACGAAGATTGGGTTGAGCTGTACAATTCAGGTGGTATACTCGACCTTGCTGGATACCACCTTTCAGACGATCCGGATAGTTTAGACAAATGGACTTTTCCTTTGAATGAACCAGGATTGACAACCATTTTACCCGGAGGACACATTCGCATTTGGTGTGACAAAGATGAACAGCAAGGTGCAGATCATTCCAATTTCAAATTGAGTGGAGAAGGAGAGACTATTTATTTCGTTGATCTCGACGGGCAAACAATCTTAGACAGTCTTTCTTACGGCCTGCAACAAGACGACATTTCATACGGAGCCGAGTGTGACGGCTGCACTGAATGGCAATACTTCAACACACCAACTCCTGACGCGCCCAACGCTGAGACGGCGTTGAATCCGTCGGTGCTGTTCATCAATGAAATTCAAGCGCAAAACACGACGACCATTAGCGACGAATCGGGAGGCTTTGGCGCTTGGGTTGAATTGTTCAATCCCAATGAGTACCAGGTAAATCTCAACGGATACTCCTTCGAATTTAGTGGCGCAACACACACCTTTCAGAATTTGGAGCCGTGGTTGACAACGATTCCTGCCAATGGCTTTCAAATATTTTGGTTTGACAACCAGATTGAACAAGGAAGCAATCACATCTCGCTCGCCCCGGCGCAAAATGGCACCCTCACGCTTCTCGGCAACGACGGCTACTCCATCGATACTGCCGAATGGGATATCAATATAGCGGCAGACAATAGCTATGGAAGGGTGTCAGACGGCTCTCCCGATTGGACCTCTTTTGAATTCCCAACGGCACGAGCAACCAATACCCTCCAAATCATCTTGCCAGGCACATTGGTCATAAACGAGGTGCAGGCAGATAATTTCATCACCTACCCAGACAACGAGGGAGAATATGACGACTGGATTGAGATTTACAACTACGGCAATGGTCCTGTTGATATTGCGAATTACTTCCTTTCAGATCGTCCTGATCAACCGCAAAAATGGCTAATTCCATCTTGCAACTGCGACTCCACAATCGTTCTGCCCGGCAGCTTCATCATGATTTATGCAGATGAAGATGGGAATCAAGGATGGAATCACGCCAACTTTAAGATCAGCGCGTCCGGTGAGCCCATTGCTCTGCGCTCACCAGACGGTTTCACCATTGCAGACGCCGTTGATGTTCCCGCGCTCGGGCTAGGCAAGTCTTGGGGTCGTGCATATGACGCCGGCTCTCCTTGGACTGAGTTCGTCATACCCACTCCGAATGCGTCGAATGGACCAGCGAACAGTGTTGCGCATGTATCACCTCATGATTGCATGAAACCTTATCCCAATCCAATTGGATTTGGACAGTCTATGCAAGTCAGTCGGGGTGGCAAAATGTTCAACATGGCAGGGTCAGTCGTCAAGCATTGGAACCAAAGTGGTTCTATTCTATTTGATCAATTGCCAGGGCAGTATATCATTCAGTGGGATGCAAAGCCAGGGGAGAAGACGACCCTTTCTAAAGTTGTTGGATTCAAATAATCCAACATTACTGAGTCACCCAATCCTTTTGTTTCGTACTTTCGCGCTCGAATTATACCCTGACAGGACGCAGGGCTTATGAAAACTCTTTCGCAATTGTCCTGTTGCGAAATACAAAACCCCTGGGAAAGCCATGAGCGAAGAAACCCAGAAGCCTGAAGAGCACAAAGAAGATGTAGCTCCTCAGCAACCGGAGACAACTCCGGAAGCAACTGCTGAAGAGGCAGAAGCCACCACAGAAGAAACAGCACCTGAAGCTCAAGAAGCAGCTGTTCCAAGACCTGTTGAAATTCTAA
>CBFIEJ010000067.1:0-5363 GCA_965661575.1 uncultured Flavobacteriales bacterium
CAATTTATCTGGATTGGATGGATCGATAATCATATCCGCAACACCCGTGCGCTCGTCGATGTACAATTGATGCTCCCATGTCTCTCCACCATCAGTGGTTTTGTAGACCCCGCGATCGGGACTGTCTCCCCAAGCGGTGCCGATTGCACCAATCCATACCGTTTGATGGTCCTCAGGATGGATTATGATCCGGTGAATGTTCTTGGTTCCTTCCAGGCCCATCAACTCCCAAGTCGTTCCACCATCAATGCTTCTATAAACACCTCGTCCACTCGAATGAGAATTTCGGGGGTTGCCCTCACCAGTACCTACCCAAATCACATCAGGATTGGATGGTGCAATGGCCAATGCTCCAATGCTCTGTGTGGCTTCATCGTCGAACAACGCCTCCCATTCCACACCAGCCGATTCGCTGCGCCACAATCCACCGCTTGCCGTTCCAATGTAGATGACCTCAGGACGATTGCGCTGAACATCTATTGTGGTCACACGGCCACTCATCGCACCCGGACCAATGTGCCGAACGTTCATTTCCTCAATGAGCGACTGAACGTCTTGCCCGTGCAAAGAGCTGCCAAAAAGCAGCGCTGTTGCAGCCAACAAGCTGAAGTGAAAGTTGATTTTCATCACAATTGAATTTTTAAATTTTGTTCGGCTTCTACGGGCACAGACAATCCAACGCCAAAAGCACTTCCCTTCACGTTTCCTTTGACCGCCAGTTTGACTTCTTCTCCCAGTAAGAAATTCATCAAATTGGCTTCAATGATTTGGCGCAGCGCTCCTCGCTCCGTCTCGAATGCCAGAGCCAACTCACCCCCGAGGCCACGCGGAATGACCTGGGCTTCTGGCAATGAAACACGTCCGACCTTCTGATCATTGATGTACACATCAACGTCCGCACCTTTGGCTTGAATCGGGAAGGCATTGGGGTTGTTAAACACCACTGTAAACGCTCCTTCCAATCCATCGCGACCGATGGCAATTTTCTCCAATCCTTCTACGCTCGAAACTTCCAGAGGTTGAATGAGATTGCAGCCCACCAACCAGAAAGAACCAAGCAAAGTCAAAGTCAAGGCACGCATCGCACTCATTGTGTTCATCCTTGTTTGCTCAGGCGGGCAAAGTTTTCGTGAAACAATGGAATCGTTTCAATTCCCTTGAAATAATTGAAAACCCCGTAATGCTCGTTGGGTGAATGGATGGCGTCGCTATCCAACCCAAAGCCCATCAAAACTGTTTTTAACCCCAAAATTTGCTCGAAACTCGCGACAATTGGAATCGAACCGCCACCCCGGAAAGGAACCGGCTTGCGTCCAAACGAAGTTTCCATAGCTGCCGATGCCGCCTGATAGGCCACTGAATCTGTCGGTGTGACCGCTGGCTGACCTCCGTGCATCGGCGTGATTTTGATCGAAACCGATGGCGGTGCAATGGCATTGAAATGCTTTTCAAAAAGAGCCGTAATGGTTTCGGGATCTTGGTTCGGGACCAATCGCATGGAAATTTTAGCTGAGGCCTTGCTCGCAATGACCGTCTTTGCGCCATCTCCTGTGTATCCACCCCAAATTCCATTGACATCCAACGTAGGTCGAATGCTCATGCGTTCCGGTGCAGAGTATCCCTTTTCTCCTTCTACTGCACCAATCGCAATGCTCGATTTGTACTCCTCCTCATCGAATGGTGCTTCCGCCATAGCCGTTCGCTCATCAGCGCTCAATTCAACCACGTCGTCATAAAACCCATCGACCATGATGCGTTGATCCTCGTTCTTCAAAGAAGCAATCATTTCGCATAAAATGTTGATCGGATTCGGAGCTGCTCCACCGTAGAGTCCACTGTGCAAATCGCGGTTCGGACCCGTCACCTCCACCTCCACATAACTCAAGCCTCGAAGCCCAACTGTGATGGATGGAATGTCATTGGCAATGATCCCTGTGTCGCTAACCAGAACAATGTCCGCTGCTAATTTCTCACGGTACTTTTCCAAAAATGGCTCGAGGTGAGCAGATCCAACTTCCTCCTCCCCTTCAATCATGAATTTGATGTTGCAGTGCAGCGCATCCGACTGAACCATGGCTTCGAGCGCCTTGATGTGCATGAACATTTGACCCTTATCGTCGCAAGCACCACGAGCAAAAATAGCACCTTCAGGATGAAGCTCTGTCTTCTTGATGATGGGTTCAAAAGCTGGAGAGTCCCAAAGTTCCAAAGGATCTGCGGGTTGTACATCGTAGTGACCATACACCAATACCGTTGGCGCATCTGGTGCAATGAGTTTTTCACCGTAGACCACCGGATAGCCTCCTGTCGGGATAATCTCAACGTTTTCAGCTCCGGCAGAACGCAAATGATCCGCAACAGATTCAGCACATTTTGTAACATCTCCCGCAAATGCGGGATCAGCCGATACAGAAGGAATACGCAGCAAATCAAACAACTCAGTCAAAAACCGTTCTCGGTTCTTTTCGATATATGCGGAGCAAAGCGACATGGAAAATAAAATTCAGTGATTTCTATGGACGAATATAACGCCAAGACAAGGACCATTCCACTCCGAAGTGCCCCGGATGAGCCTGTCCGGTGCTCGAAGGAAGCCTTCTTATATTTGCACCCGCTGACAACGATCCGCACCACGAAAATGAATCCAAACAAACGTCCATCCATTCCATCTGGAAATCTCCCAGATTTTGAGAATACGGAACAAGCGTTTGCACACCTCAGTACAGGGCAATTAAAGCGAGCCGAGGTCCTTTTTTCCACGGTCGGAAATCCATCTTTGGTCAAAGTGGGAAAAGTGATGATGAACATTGCGTTAGCTCTTCGCATTCCCGTTGGATGGGCCATTCGCCCCACGGTGTACAGCCATTTTTGTGGAGGAGAAACCATTGAAGGCTGCGAATCCACGATCTCAAACTTGGCGAGCAACCAAGTCAACACCATTCTAGATTACAGCGCGGAGGGAAAAGATTCCGAGTTCGAATGGGACCGAACCCAAAATGAAATCATGCGCGCCATCCAAGCCACAGATGGTGACAATCGTCATGCATTTTCTGTATTCAAAGTGAGCGGTCTTGCATCCACTGCGTTGCTCGAAAAAATTGGAACCCATCTGCGACCATTGGAGAAGTTGGAATCTGCAACCATTTCTTTAAATGAGGAGGACCAAGCTGCTTGGCAACGCGTCAAAGAACGCTTCTACGCCTTGTGCGCTCAATCTGCAGCCATCGGAAAACCGGTGTTTATCGATGCGGAGGAGAGCTGGATCCAACCGACCATTGACGCGTTGACTGAATCAGCCATGCGCATCTGGAACGTGGAGCAAACCATTGTCTACAACACGGTTCAACTCTACCGCACAGATCGACTCGCATACTTGCAATCGCTGACGCAATCCGCCAATGCGGATGGTTTTAAGATCGGTGTCAAACTCGTAAGAGGAGCGTACATGGAAAAAGAGCGAGAACGCGCTCTTGAACTCGGTTACGCATCGCCCATCCAACGAAACAAAGCAGCAACAGACCGAGATTTTAATGCAGCCCTCGAATGGTGCATCTCGAATCTGAACAATGTTGCCCTCTGCGCAGGCAGTCACAACGAGCATAGCAATGCCCTGTTGTGCCAGAAAATGGATGAGCTCGGCGTTGCTCGTGATGATGAGCGGATTTGGTTTGCGCAACTGCTCGGAATGAGTGACCCCATCAGCTTCAACTTGGCCCAGTCCAATTATCGTGTGGCCAAGTACGTGCCATACGGTCCCATCAAAGAAACCATTCCTTATCTCATTCGACGCGCTGAAGAAAACACATCTGTCGCCGGACAAACTTCAAGAGAACTGGAATTGATTCGACGTGAAAACACGCGTCGCTCAGCTGCACAAGTCTAGAACGTAAATCGCAAGCCGCTGCGCAACAGTCGCGGCATTCCAGCCCGGATTCCGGCGGGTCTTCGCGCCACAATAAACGTGGAGTTAAAAGCATTGTTCATGCCCAGATGCCATTGCAAATCAGGGCGTAACTCACATCGCACGACCGCATCAAGAATAATCGATTCGTCGGTCGATTCAAGAGGATTCAAAGTGCCCTGCCCAGAAGTTGTGCGCATGGCTGCAACGTAGCGTGTATTGGTTTCAAAAGACCACTTCTCATTTTGCAACGCAACTTGAGTGCTTAACTGGTGAGGAGCCAAGTAAGGCATGAAGTCTCCTTCAACAACAGCATCCCAAGGGCCATAATCACTCTCAAATGCCGAGGTGAACTGAGCATTCGTATAGGTGTATGACAACCGAATGGGCATCGACCACCTTGCAGCTACAGGGAGTGCATTGCATGCCGCTTCCAATTCAAAGCCTTGTGTACGAGCGGCGCCGCCATTGAATAAATCTCCAGAGCCTGTGCCGCCCGTCGCCGCCAAATCAGCTCCCAATAAGTTTTGGTAGACATTGTTGAAAACCACGGCTTGACCCGACCAAAAACCACCATCAAATCGAAATCCCAATTCTGTATTGAGGCTGGTCTCAGCCAATGTTTCCTCCTTCGAGCCAGGAGGGATGAAGCCTTTATGAACTCCTGCAAATACGTGGGCTGATGATGAAAGTGCATAATTCAAGCCCATACCTGGCAACCAGACCCTCAAAGGGTTGCTACGCTCAGATGGATCTGCACCTGTGCGATCCAAATCTGAAGACCCCCAATCGGTGCGACCCATGTCCATATTCTCCATCCTAATTCCCGGGGTCCAAGTGAATTTGCCCGTTCGAATCGTTCCTCGCACAAACGTCGCAAGCGCTTGCGCCCGATCAATACGATTACCTGCGCTCCCGGGTGTACCTGCAGCCACGAGGCGCATTTCACCATCAATCAATTCATAACCATCTCGCCATTGAAACCGATCGGCAAAATCTTCATGCCAGCGCAAACCATAAACCACTTGTCCTCTTTCACCAGGCAGTTGAACCGATCCACGATGTTGTATGCCTTTGGCCTCGTAGATTCGGTTGTTTGCCTTCATTTGTAGTACATATCCCTCTGGTGTATTCGATTGGAGAAGATTTTGACTCATTCCGTCAATGAGCGTTTGCAGTGAGATGGATTGTCCCAAAGAGTCCTTGGCTCGATCAAGTTTGTACCAATTACGCTCAAACGTGGTCCGGTAGACATCCGTCTTTGTGGACCAGGCTGGTGTGATTTGCCACTCATGTGTAGCCACAGCTTGCGAATGAGCAGATGTCATCAAATCATTTTCACTGGCGCTATAGCGCTGAAAAGGATCTGCTTCAAAATCTACTGCTGAAAGACCCGCATAAGTTTCATGACTCGTCTCGTCCGTCTGACTCCACTTCAATTGAATACTCATAGGGCGACGCG
>CBFIEJ010000068.1:0-5185 GCA_965661575.1 uncultured Flavobacteriales bacterium
TCCTTCCGTCAAGGTCATCGCAATCCACTCAGTAGGAATAGACTTTCGTTTGCGAATAGGTGGAATGCGTTCATCAATATTAGGCGGGGAGGCAGTCCTCGCAGAACATCGCTTCGTAAGATGCCGTCGCTTTTTAATTCGAAGCTCCATAGGCGCCATCAAGGATTCAATATGCCCCTTGGTAGCGCTACCTTCGACTTGCACATGATATGTTCGGGGGTGGCCATGACTTGGTTCTAAAAGCTCTTGAATGAGACGTGCATCATTCGAAAGCAGGAGGAGCCCTTCTGAATCACGATCCAACCGTCCAACAGGATAAACATCCCTTGGAAGCTCCAAACCCAATGAACCTAGACCGGGATTTCCTCCTTCATCCGTGAATTGGCTGAGCACTCCAAAAGGCTTGTGGAGTGCATAACAGGCTGGCATTAAATTCATTCAACCCAGTCAGTTACAAATACATTTGTATTTCGGGTGCGCCCATTGTTGCGATTCGATGAAAAAGCCAGTCGCTTTCCATCGGGAGAAAACATGGGAAAGGAATCAAAGGCAGAGTCAAAAGAAATTTGCTCTAGCCCTGTTCCATCTACATTGATCATGAAGATATTGAAAGGGAACCCCCCTGTATGGTGGTTGCTTGAAAACAATACTTTCTCACCGCTAGGATGAAAAAAAGGAGCCCAATTTGCACCACCCAAGTCCGTCAATTGTCGTGCATTAGAACCATCCGCGTTAGCAATGTACAATTCCATCGAAGTAGGCTCTACAAGCCCATCCTTCAAGAGTTCAGTATAATGCTTCACTTCAGATGGCTCAGTCGGTCGACTCGCACGCCAAATCAATTGAGTGCCGTCAGGCGAGAAAAACGCACCGCCATCATACCCTAACTCAGCCGTCACCTGGACAACATCTGAACCATCCAAGCGGCACGTGTAGAGTTCAAGATCTCCGCTTCGGGTGCTTGTAAAGACCATGCGGTCGCCACGAGGACTGACCGTTGCTTCGGCATCATAACCAGGCAAGTCTGTCAATTGTGCAACCTGTTCGCCCTTCAAATCGTAGGTGAAAATATCGTACCCTTCATAAATAGGCCAGACGTATTCACCCTTTGGCCCACGTGGTGGAACTGCTGGGCAAAGCGAGTCTGCCAGGTGGGTTGAGGCGAACACAACGGTCGAATCTCCAGGCATGTAGTAGGCGCAAGTGGTGCGACCTAGACCATTGGAGATTTGCTCTGGAGGAGCGGAAGACGGAGTGAACTCTTCGTCCAATTCCATTACAAATATTTGATCACACCCAGTTCCCCAACTGGGGTTGTTGGCTTGAAAAACGAGTTGATCATTGCCAAATGACCAATAGGCCTCGGCATTGTCTCCGCCAAAAGTCAATTGACGCAAATTCGTGAAATGAGACTCTTCAGCATAGCCCAAATCGCCTTGCACAGGAGCAATCGAGTCTGTTTTGTCGTCTGTGGGCTTGGAGGTTTCTGCGCACCCTGAAAGAGCAAGGAACAAAATAAAAGTCCAACAGGTTATTTTTTTCATGATTCTGACGAATTTTGCGCAAAAGTAAACTTCAATGCAAGCAATACCTTCTAGTTTTTGTCAGGTTTTTGTTGTTTTCTCCGCACTCAGTTTTGGAGTGTTCTCATGCGGACCTCATGAAAATGACAGAAACTTCAATGCGATGAGCATCGCCTCGCATGTCCAAGACCTTTCATCCGACATCATGGAAGGAAGGGAGACGGGCAAGCCTGGCGAAGCATACGCAAGTGCTTGGATTGATTCAGTTTTTGACTCGCAAGGATTGCTGCCATTTGGAGAAGAAGGCTCCTTCCAGCCCTTCCAATACAAACCGCATCCGCCTCTGCAAATGCATGGATATGGAGATTCCACGTCATTGGGAATGGCCTTGGTTCACGAAATCAACGGGAAGAATGTCTTGTATGCCCTGCCTCAGGAAAACAAACGCTGGGGAATTGTTGGTGCCCATTACGATCACCTTGGATACGGAGACGAAAATTCGCTTTTTCGAGGAGAACCGGAAATCCACAATGGAGCTGACGACAATGCTTCAGGTGTCGCAGGCATGCTAGCGCTAAGCCAAAGCTTTGCGAAGTCCAACGGTCAGAAATCCATGCTATTCGCTGCATTTTCTGGAGAAGAAAAGGGTCTGTGGGGATCCAATCAGTTTTGCAAGTCACCGACTATCCCTTTGGATTCGGTGTCCTACATGATCAACTTTGATATGATTGGAAGGTTGCGAGGCGATACGCTCGCCGTATACGGCACCGGTACGTCGCCTCGTTGGATGGAGCTTCTGGAAGAATGCAATGAAGAAGGTTTTGTGTTTGTTCCAAGCGAGAGTGGCGTTGGTCCTAGCGACCACACATCTTTCTACCTCGAAGACATACCTGTTCTTCACTTTTTCACTGGACAACATCCCGATTATCACAAACCAAGTGATACGGCTGAGAAAATAAATTACGACGGTATTTTCCGCATCGTAAATTTTGTCGAACGGTTGATCAGAAGGCTTGACGCAGAAGAAGAGTGGGTCTTCACTGCCACCAAAGACCAAGATGAAGAGAGCACGCCAAGTTTCAAGGTAACTTTGGGAGTGATTCCTGATTACCTTTATTCAGGAATTGGCATGAGAATTGACGGTGTTTCAGATGATCGACCCGCTGCAATTGCAGGTCTGATCAGAGGTGATGTCGTTTTGCAAATAGACACAGTCACTGTAACTGACATGATGAGTTACATGACAGCATTGAGTTTGTTTGAACCTGGAGCTGCATCATTAGTAACCATTGAACGCAATGGTCAACGAGAACAGAAGACTGTTATTTGGGATTGAAATAAATAATGAGACTTCATCGCTCCTTCACAGGAGAGGAAAGTCCGGACAACGCAGGGCACCGTACTTCTCGAAAGGAAGGCATGTTTTACATGACAGAGAGTGCTGCAGAAATTTACACCGCCGATGGTGCCTCCTCGAGGCACACAGGTAAGGGTGAAAAGGTGAGGTAAGAGCTCACCAGCGACAAAGTGATTTGTCGGCTTGGGTAAACCTTGCGGGTTGCAAGATCGCATAGGCTGACGCCGAGGATGGCCCCGTCCGAGTCAGTGGGTTGATTGCTTAGATAAATGATGAAGCACCTTTGTAGGTGAACAGAATCCGGCTTATCACTCATTATTTGGTTTAACTATAGGTATTGCATTTTTTTCTGTTTTTTTCTGTTTTTTTCTGTTTTTTCAATGACGTCGTGTATATTCGAACCATGAATTCTATGATCTTGTCAGATTTAGAGCGCACCGATTTAGTTACGTTCTACGAAGCGCAAAGACACAGGCTCAACGCCGAGCTGAAACATGTAGAATCATTTCTGCGAAAATTGCATGGTCAGAACACTGACAGCGAGACCGGTGTCCTTCTAACACTAAAAGGAAAGAAGGCGAAAAAACGTGGACCTAAAAGTGTTTGGGGTAAGTTCATACTCGAGGAACTCGAATTGCATGATACTCCGCTGCGCTACAGTGATTTGATCCAACTTGCGATGGAAAAACACGGGAAGGACGCCTCCGACATGTCAAAAGTTCGTGCAAGCATCTTAAACAGTGCTTTTCGGTTGAGAGCTATTCAAGGGAAAATCACAACCGTTGGCGAAGAAGGAAAAAAGGATAAATTCATTGTCCTCCGTCAGTGGGTCTCTGATGACGGCGGCATAAGAGAGAATGATTTAAAATGGCTTGCCGCAAATCATGATTTTTATCCAAAAACAGTTGACACATCTGGTCTTCCTCAACCGCGCTATGCCGAAGACATTGACTGAACTGATATTTAAATAGTCTCATTAAAGCAAAAGAGGGCCTCACTGAGGCCCTCTTTTGCTTACTTCAATTTGCGTTGAAGATCACTCCGACATGAATGGATAACTGTAATGCCGGGCGGGCACAAGGGTTTCCTTAATTGTCCGAGCACTGGTCCATCTCCACAAGTTTAAAACACTCCCAGCTTTATCGTTTGTTCCTGAACCTCTCGCACCGCCAAATGGCTGCTGACCAACAGCAGCTCCTGTAGGCTTATCATTGACGTAAAAATTACCTGCGGCATGCTCCAGGCGACGAGTCGCACGGTCAATGACGTTGCGGTCTTTCGCAAAAACAGCTCCTGTGAGTGCATATTCCCCTGTCGAATCGACTAGATCCATGGCCCCTTCAAAATCGGCGTCATCGTAAATGTAGATGGTCAATACAGGGCCAAAAATCTCCTCGACCATGGTTGTAGATTTTGGAGTTTTCGAAAGAACCACAGTTGGCGCCACGAAATAACCACACGATTTATCGCACTCTCCGCCGATGAGAATCTCAGCATCTTCGCTCGCCTTGACGCCTTCAATGTAGGACTCGATTTTATCGAAAGACCGCTCATCAATCACAGCCGTGATGAAATTCTTGAAATCTTCCGGCGACCCCATCTTCAATTCGGAAACGTAGGCCAGGAGCTTCGGCTTAAGAGCAGTCCACATGCTCTTTGGAATGTATGCTCGACTTGCAGCACTGCATTTTTGGCCTTGAAACTCGAAGGCTCCACGCACAAGCCCGGTAACAACTTCATCGACATTGGCAGAAGCGTGCGCGAGAACAAAGTCTTTGCCTCCGGTCTCCCCGACAATGCGAGGATAATTGCGATAGCGATCAATGTTATTTCCGATTTCTTTCCAGACATGCCGAAACACACCCGTAGAACCCGTGAAATGTAACCCTGCAAAATCAGGGTGCTTAAACACGACCTCGCCTGCAACAGGACCGTCACACGTAACCAAATTGATGACCCCATCCGGCAAACCCGCTTCTCGAAAAACCTCCATGATCACCTGAGCACTATAAACTTGGGTGTCCGCTGGTTTCCACACAATAACATTGCCCATAAGAGCCGGCGCTGCGCAAAGATTTCCCGCAATGGCAGTGAAATTAAACGGGGTTATGGCAAACACGAATCCTTCCAACCCTCGGTACTCCATGCGGTTCCAGATCCCTTCAGCGCTTTCAGGTTGAACCGCCTGGATTTCTTGGAGGAAGTGAGCGTTGAATCGCAAAAAGTCAATGAATTCACATGCCGCATCAATCTCTGCTTGGTAAATGTTTTTCGACTGCGCCAACATCGTAGCTGCATTGATTTT
>CBFIEJ010000069.1:0-4939 GCA_965661575.1 uncultured Flavobacteriales bacterium
AATTCCTCGAATTTTTGCGCGCCTATTACCCTGAGAAACTGGAGGAGTATTTCCAGAACGATTCATTTGTTTATGCCAACGTTCCTTATCGAATCAAGCCCTATGATGCGCTCTTGGAAGATCCCAAGAACACGATTGATTTCGATCACGAGCGGGAAGAAAAAATTGAATTCAAAAAGAACGAAATCGGCGGGGATGGAGCACTGCTTCGCGAGGCACACGTCTTCATTTACAAAGTCAATTTCATCGAGAAAATCATGGCGACAATGCTCGCCAAAGTTGCCAATTTCATTCCAGAGGGTGGGATTTGGATGAATACGCAACGACCCGAGTGGAACGATGCAAACAATGCCCTTGTCGGCAACGGAGTGTCCATGGTTACCCTCTACTACCTGCGACGTTTCCTGGTTTATTTCAAGGATGTTTTAGCCACAACAAAGCATCAAGAGGTGCTGATTTCAGATGAGTTGCTCACCTGCTTCAATCGCATGAATGCAACGCTCGCTGAATACCGCTCATTGACTTCAGATCGCATTTCCAATGCCCAGAGACGATCCATCCTCGACGGATTGGGCGTTGCAGCAAGCGAATACCGTCAAAAAATTTACGCTGAAAATTTTGCGGGTCACAAATCCCCGATGAAGTTATCCGACCTGTCGGCGTTTGTCGATGTAGCATTGGAGCACTTGGAACATTCCATCAAAGCCAACAAACGAAGCGACGGCTTGTACCATGCCTACAACCTCATGACCGTTGAGCCCGATGGCGGCATCGAAATCAGCGAATTGCCTGAAATGCTTGAAGGCCAGGTCGCAGTCCTCAGCTCAGGACTTTTGAATTCCGCCGAAAGCCTCGAGGTCTTGGATGCGCTGAAAGCAAGTAAACTCTTTCGAGATGACCAGTACAGCTACGTGCTGTACCCCAATAAATCCTTGCCGCGGTTCTTGGAGAAGAACAACATCGAACCTCGAGCGTTGGCCGGATCAAAGCTTTTGTCCAAGCTCGTTGCAGATGGGAATGCCGATATTGTAACCAAGGACTCCTTGGGTGGCTTTCATTTCAATGGAAACCTCAACAATGTCAACGCCTTGCGCGCAGCCTTGCGCACCCTGCCCTCGCGCTACGAATCACTCGTAACCTCAGAGCAAAAGCAGGCTGAGCAGATTTATGAAAGCATCTTCAACCACAAATCGTTTACCGGTCGTTCAGGCACCTTCTTCGGTTATGAAGGATTGGGGTCCATCTACTGGCACATGGTCTCAAAGCTTCGGCTTGCCGCCTTTGAAGTGACCAAATCTGCCGTGGAGCAAACCGAATCTCCTGAGGTCGTTGGGCAGCTCTTCAATCACTATTTCGAAATCAATGCGGGCATCGGCGCGCACAAGTCTCCGGAACTGTATGGTGCATTCCCTACCGATCCCTATTCACATACTCCAGGCGGAAAAGGCGCACAACAGCCCGGCATGACAGGACAAGTGAAAGAAGATTTGCTCTGCCGTTTTGGAGAATTGGGCGTTCGTGTTTCCAACGGTCAACTTCATTTTGACCGGGCTTTGATGCACCGCGAAGAATTTCTAACCGAACCGGCATCATTTGATTACGTGGACGTCAAACAACGCTGGCAAACCCTCGAATTGGGAGCGGAAAGTTTGGCATACACCGTGTGCCAAGTCCCAATTGTTCACGAGCGAGGAGACAAGGCCGAAATTCAAATCAAGCATAACGATGGACGCATCGAACGCATTGAAGGATCCGTTTTGACTCGAGCGTTGAGCAGCGCAATATTCCGGCGAACACATGAGGTCACTCAACTCACCGTCATTGGCTGAGGGGTGGTCAATCTCTATCCCCCTTCGCAAGGCTCATCGCTTCATCCGAACGAATAACTCCTTATAAATCATGCAAAACAAACCGGTGTCCGAACTTTTGGGAAATCCCAAATATCCCGCCATATGCTATGGCGGCTACCGGGGCCTCAGTCGCTCTGATCAGCCGTCCATCGATCAGTTGAAGGAGGATATCCGGATTTTGCATGCAGCGGGCATCCGATTCTTACGCACCTACAACGTGCAACTTCCACATGCCTCGAATTTGGTCAAGGCCATCAATGCGTTGAAGCAAGAGGATGGGGAGTTTGAAATGTATTTGATGCTGGGCGCATGGGTCGACTGTGTCGGAGCATGGACAGATGCTCCCAACCACAATGAACAGGACTTCGAAGCCAACCAAATTGAAATCAATCGCGCTGTCGCGCTGGCACAGGAATTTCCGGACATCATCAAGGTTATAGCCGTTGGAAATGAGGCCATGGTGCGTTGGGCCACCTCCTACTTTGTTGCTTCAAAGGTTGTTTTGCACTGGGTCAATCACCTGCAGACGCTGAAGAAGACCGGAGATCTGTCCGAGGGTTGCTGGATAACAAGTTCAGACAACTTTGCATCATGGGGCGGCACCTCTGAATACCACAACGAAGACCTCGAAGCCTTGGTCCACGCGGTGGATTTCGTTTCCATGCACACCTACCCATTTCACGACACCCACTACAACCCGGCGTGCTGGTCTGGCGAATCCAATCGAAGCGGCGAAGATGCCACATCAGAAATCGGAGTGACCGAGCAGGCCATGGCGGCTGCGGTCGCGTATAGCCAGCGTCAATATGGCTTGGTTGTCGATTACGTTCGAGGCATCGATCCAACCAAAAAAGTACACATCGGTGAGACGGGTTGGGCCAGTGTTTCAGATGGATTCTACGGCCCAGAAGGCTCACGCGCAGCGGATGAGTACAAACAGGCTCTTTTTTACCACGGGATGCGCGAATGGACACACGCCTCCGGCATCAGTTGCTTCCTTTTCGAAGCTTTTGATGAGCCTTGGAAGAGTGCTGGAAATCCCACAGATTCTGAAAATCACTTTGGTTTGTTTACGGCCGAAGGTGAAGCGAAATATGCGCTTTGGCCACTTGTCGCCCAAGGCGTTTTCGAGGGCTTGACCCGAGATGGCCATCCCATCAAAAGTAGCTACGAAGGGCAGCGCGAATTGTTGGACCGGCACGTGCTACTACCGGCATCTTAAGCTTTGCGTCAATCTGATCCCATGCAACACAACACCAATACCACTTCAATCACGTTCATCGCTTTTTTGCTTTGGATCGGTGTCTCGTCTTGTATGTCAAAATCAGGTGGCCGGATTTGGACAGAGAACGGACAAATCCAGACGTCTCAAGGCCCTCATTTCATCAAGGGCGTCTGCTATCACCCGGTTGCCATCGGGCACGACACAAGGAGCTTTGAAATGTTGACTCAGGACTTGGAACTGATGCGAGAAATGGGCGTCAATACCATTCGTGTTTACGAGCCGATCGCATCAAAATCAGTGCTGGATCAAATCAGTCAAGCTGGGCTTTCGGTCATCATCGGTTTTGGGTACAATCAAAACGGTGTCTACGATTTGGAATCAGGCACATACCTCGATTACATCAAAGCATTCAAAGCGCACCCGGCCATCCTCTTCTGGGAATTGGGAAATGAGTACAATTACCATCCCGAATGGTTTGGGGGGTCGATGGACGACTGGTACAAAACCCTTCGAGAAGCTGCATTCGCAATACACGCAGAAGATCCAAACCACCCCGTTGGCACGGCGCACGGTGAGGTTCCAGATGCGGATTTACTCGAAGATCTTGATGGCATTGACCTATGGGGGTTGAACGTGTACCGCTGGGATGAATCTCACACAGCACTTGCCGATTTTACGCAGCGCAGTCAGAAACCCGTGTACTTCTCTGAGCTTGGCGCGGATAGTTATATGGCCGCTGCCCAATTGGGCTATGAACAAGGAGAAAATCAGCGGGCCCAAGCAGACGCCACGCAACATTTACTCGAGCACATTTTGACCGATTCTTCGAAAACTGCCGGCGTGGCCGTCTTTTCATTTACCGATGGGTGGTGGAAGGCAGGTGAACCCAATCAACAGGATGTCGGTGGCTGGGCACCGGGAAGCAGCGGGGTTCCATATGATGCCACGGCCAATGAAGAATATTGGGGGCTCGTGGACATCAATCGAAAGAAAAAGGAGGCATTTTGGGTGGTGAAGTCGTTTTACGATTCTTCCATTCATTCCGAGGAGTAGCGCTCAGCGAATCAGGTTTCTCATGCAAAGTGATCGCATCAAAATAGCCGTGTTTGAAACGTCTCGACGAGGCGGGAGATTTCATGCTGTCCCGCAGGATTTGATCGCGCAATGGAATCAACCGGATTCGCTGGAGGTCAAGGTGCAAGTGCAGACGGACCAGCGCCGCCAGCGCATCACAGGATTCGGTGGGTCGTTTACCGATGCCTCAGCATTCTTGGTTCATCAGATGAGTCCTGCGCAACGCCAACGAATCCTCGAAGCCTATTTCCACGAAGATGGGGCGCATTATTCCCTGACCCGTACGCACATGAATTCATGTGATTTCTCACGGTTTCAATACAGTTATGCGGCGGTAGAGGGCGATACAGACTTGAAGCACTTTAGCATCGATCCAGACCGGGAATTTCTGATTCCGATGATCCAATCCGCGCAGGAGATCTCGAAGGATGGCTTTAACATCATCGCTTCGCCGTGGACAGCGCCGCCGTGGATGAAGGACAACCATGCTTGGGTAGGAGGTCATTTGCGTGAAGACATGCACCCAACGTGGGCTCAATTCTTTGTCAAATACGCCCAGGCTTATCAAGCAGAAGGCATCTCGATCTGGGGGTTTACCGTCGAAAATGAGCCACACGGAAATGGCGATAACTGGGAAAGCATGCTCTATTCACCGGAGCAGATGACGGAATTTGTGCAGCTGCACTTGGGACCGGTTTTGGAAGAAAATGGCCTTGGACACCTGAACGTGCTCGGCTACGATCAAAACCGGGAGGGAATCGATGAATGGGTTTCGGTCATGTACTGCGAT
>CBFIEJ010000070.1:0-4700 GCA_965661575.1 uncultured Flavobacteriales bacterium
GTACTATGCCTATCCGGGAGGCGGCGGTCCTTGGACGGGCGGTTGGGGCGTGATGGAGATGATGGAATTCTGGGCAGAAGAACATAGCCACACAACCTTGGACTCCATCGCTTTGCCCGATGAATTTCCGGGGGACAACTTGACGGAAGACGTCTTTGAATGGACGGGCGGATTGGGCCGATTGGTGCACCACCGCGTCAACGGAGGTGTGCACGAGTGGTGGGGAGCGCTGGACACGCCAAATGAAGTCGCCACGTCGGAGATTGTATGGGATTTCTTTGCGGATCTCTGCGCCAATCCGATGTCCATCGAACCTGGGCCATTCGGACAAGCTTCCCTTTCGAATGCGCCTGTCTATCCGAATCCCGTCTCAGCGGGAGCCACGGTTCAATGGCCTTGTGCCCGCGGAGCGATTTATGAGGCCTCGGGCCGTTGGGTTGGAACCGCGACAGGACACGCACCCGAGGCACCCGGACTTTACATCATCCAGTGCTCCAACGGGCAGACGACGCGTCTACTCGTGCGTTGAGCTGCTGACCCTACCAATGCATGGGCACTTCCATCAATAGGAAGCGCGCATCGGAAGTGGCCGTGATTGCGATGGACTCCGTGTCCCAAATCCCAAGGCCGTCGCGGCGCCCCAATGGTTTACCGTCAATTTCGATGGAACCTTCCAACACAAAAGCGTAGACGCCTTGGTCTGTGCCGTGCAATCGGTAGGAGCTGTTGTGCGCCTTGTCCCACGAGCCGAGATGAAACCAAGCCTTTTGATGAATCTGGACACCCTGCGCACCGTCTGGGCTCACCACGCACATCAATGCGTTTTGCTCTGCTTCAGCCGAGAACGTTTCTTGGTCGTATGCAGGCGCCAAGTCTCGCTCGTTGGGAAACACCCAGATTTGCAAAAAACGCACCGCGTCATCGCTGCTGTGGTTTTTTTCGGAGTGCATGACCCCTGTTCCAGCCGACATGATTTGCACGTCGCCGCTGCGGATGACCGTCGTATTCCCCATGTTGTCACCGTGCTCAAGGTCTCCAGAAAGTGGGATGCTCACGATCTCCATGTTGTCGTGCGGATGGGTTTGAAATCCCGCACCACCAGCGACATAATCGTCGTTCAGTACACGCAACGCTCCGAAATGCATGCGCTCAGGATTGTGCCAACTGGCAAAGCTGAAAGAATGGTAGGTTTTGAGCCAACCGTGGTCGGCGTGACCGCGGCTATCGGCGGCATGGAACGCATATTGCGCTGAAGAATCAGACATGATCAAATGAGTTTGATTTGAACCATCAAGCGCCAAGCCCCCGGCTCCGACGACAGCCGAAGTAACCAATGCCATCGAAATGAAAAAAGATGCCTGCATGGGATTTGATTGAAATGAAGGTCACAGTGATTGTCGCAAGAAACGTCACTTGCCTCTCCTTCAAAAACGCCTGGATTCATAAATAGTTCAACGACCGCAGTCCATCTCCGGTCTTCTCAGGTCTCCTCAGGGTTTTTGGATGCTCGACCACCAGCGCCATAACCAACGCAGCAAGAGCAAACCGAGGATCACCATTCCAACTCCGTGAAACCACGAGGGATCAGCGCCGTCAAAGTCACCATTGATGCGCGCCAGAAAGGTTACGGCCATGACGAAACCAACGTAACCGTAATGCACACGGTGATAGACTGCGTGCGGCGTCAAACGAAAAACGAGCAACGGATGCAAGAGCACCATGGCGTATGCAAGCGCCCCACCAATGAGTTTGACCGGCACAAGCTCCACTTCGTTTTCAGCAACATTCAAGCCTAAGAAGCCCAAGTGAACCGCGTGGACCCAGGCAAACAGCGTCGTGGCAAACAGCCAAATTGACTTGTCTGAACCCTCGGATTCACGGAGCTTCGTATGCAGTCCTGCACCGGCAAGGAAAATAACAAACGACAGACGGCCCGAATAGCGTGCAGCCAGTCGGACGCCTTCACTCCAAGTTTCTGCCTCGCCTTGCGACCAACTCCAAATCAAACACTCACACATCGTGCCCAACACCAGCGGGGCGAGCAAAGTTGCACTTCGGTTCATGGTTGGAAGTTAGCCATTTTGACCCTTGGTCATTTCTTCATACCTTTTAAGTAACCACTTAAGCGCTGGTTTAGAACCTCTTTGGTCTTCAGCTCGTTATCATTTCATGCAAAGCAAAACGCTCCATCTTTTCTCCTGCATGCGTGCCTTCCTTTGGATTGCAACTGCTGTTTTGACAGCCAATCTTGCACAGGCGCAAACCTCGGAATCCGTCGTACGCGAATGGAATGAAGTGATGCTCAACGCCATCCGAAATGACCTCGCGCGTCCCAACGTGCACGCACGAAATCTGTATCATTTCACCGAAGGAATCTATCACTTGCAATTGAGCACCGAAGGCGCTGAAGTCGGAAACATGGAAAGTGAAGTGCAGGAATGGCCCGATGACGATGAGGCGCTGCTCGCCATTCAAAACGACGAAATCAACTTTGACCATGCCGTAGCGGCGTTTGGGTACCGGTTCATCCAACTGCGGTATGCGCAATCCCCCGGATGGTCATTCACCCTATCAGACTTGGTCACTGCTTTCATTGGCAGTACCAACAGCACGCCAAGTGTGCTGCTGAATTCTTCTCCCGCTGCAGCTTGGGGTTGGGCTTGTGCCGAAGCCATCAACTCAGGGTACCAATTTGACGGTTCCAACCAAACCAACGACTACGAAAACACGTGCTATGAGGCGGTGAACACCCCACTCGACGTCACAGAAGAAGCCACGTGCTCAAATCCGGTGGAATTTCCGAATCGTTGGCAGCCCCTGTCGTTTGGCGGAAGCTTTGTGGACCAAGCAGGCAATCAAACCTTCGAAGATGTCATCCCATTCAGCGGAGCCAATTGGGGCAACGTGACGCCCTTTGCGATGAATCCGGCTGATGCGACCTATGCAGAACGAGACGGCTGCACCTACCCGGTCTACCTCGATCCAGGACCACCTGTACTCCTCGGAGAAAGCAGCGATACGCAGTACGAATGGCAAGCCGGTTTTGCACACGTCGCCAAATGGCAGACGCATTTGAGTGTGACCGATGGTGTGCTCATTGACATCTGCCCCGGTGCTTGCGGCAACATCAATGCTTACCCGACCAATCCCGATTACCTCTATGGAATCGAGGAAGGCGGTGACTTTGGCACGGGCCACGCCCTCAATCCAGCAACCGGAATGCCCTATCCGCCGCAGGAAGTGTTGCGCGGCGACTACACCCGAGTGTTGGCTGAATTCTGGGCCGACGGTCCCGATTCAGAAACACCGCCCGGTCATTGGTTCACCATCTTGAATGGCGTCACAGATCACCCCGAATTCGATTGGAAATGGCAGGGAGAAGGCGATCCGCTCCCTCCCAACGCCTACCTCGCACGAGCATACCGTTTGCTCGGAGGAACCATGCACGATGCCGCGATTGCAGCATGGAGTGTCAAAGGCTATTATGATTTTGTCCGACCGATTACGGCCATTCGTTACATGCTTTCCAAAGGTCAAAGTTCAAGCCCTGATGCGCCTTCTTACGATCCTGATGGCGTGCCATTGATTGAAGGCGTCTTTGAACTCGTGGAAGCAGGTGATCCCATCCTCGAATCTGAACCCAATGCCCTCGGCACCGTCAAGACTTACCGTTGGCTCGCCGGAGACCAAGGTGGAGACGGTGAATTTGGTTGGACCACAGGATGTGCGTGGCGACCATTCCAGATGCCCACGTTTGTGACGCCACCGTTTGCAGGATATGTCAGCGGACATTCAACCTATTCAAGGGCCGCCGCAGACGCGTTAAGCTTTGCGACAGGAAGCCGTTACTTCCCTGGGGGAGTTGGCGTATTTGAAGTGGAGGCCAATTCATTTTTGGCCTTCGAATCTGGTCCGTCTGAATCATTCGAACTGCAATGGGCAACGTACCAAGACGCCGCAGATCAATGCGCTTTGAGCCGCATTTGGGGAGGCATTCACCCACCCATGGATGACATTCGCGGCCGCGACATGGGAATCCAAGTGGCGCAGATGGCCATCGCTCAGTTCCAAGAAGAAACAGCAGCATTGTTCACTCCCGTGCTGTGCCCGGAAGACATCGACGGCAATGGAAATGTAGGCACCAGCGACTTGCTGGCACTTCTTTCAAAATATGGAGAAGATTGTGACTGACTGCTTGGCGGCAGAGCCGGAAGCGCGCCTTACCAGACCACCAACAAAATGGCCCAGAGGAATGCCGTGAAGGTGCACAAAGAGCCCGTTGCAGCGTACACAAAGTACTTCAAACGCATCGCCTCCATATCCCCGACATGGTCCAACTGCTCCTCGGCAAGCGCCTTCCAACGACTGGAATGATCGTCTTGCTGAGCATCGCGTGCTCGTCGCATCATAGCGTAGACCCGTTCCTTGCCGCGCACGATGCTTTCTTGGAAAGGATCATCGGCAGCACCGTAAGCCCAGCGCAAAGCAGTACCAATTTCAGAAATAAGAGATGTAATACGCATGGCTCATTAAACGAGCCCGCGGCACAAAATGTTTCAACGCCCTTGGAAGGTGATCTGTCGAACGTCCAAAGCCTTGTATTCCGCTGATTGTGCCTCCACTTGGCAAGCGTAGGTTCCTGAAGACAGGTTCATCGCGGTCAAATCCAGCGGAATGGAGTGCCGGCCGACCGGCCAGTT
>CBFIEJ010000071.1:0-4307 GCA_965661575.1 uncultured Flavobacteriales bacterium
ATTGGTCGAAAAGCGAAAGCAATAAAAGGATAAAATCAAACCACAAAATCCAGAAAAAACAGGGTATGTCGTACAGAAAAGAGAAAGTACTGTCGTTGACAGGAACGGAAGTAAATGGGCTGGATCGCAGCGCATTGAAAGAGCAGTGTGCTTTGCACTTGAACGAAAAAATGCACGGTGTGTGCTTCAGTCCTTATGAAGGAAGCCAGGAGCCGGGGGACACCATTTCGGAGGAGCAGGTGCGCAGAAAACTCGCACTCCTTCAACCGCATACAAAATGGATCCGTGTGTTTTCCTGCACCGAAGGAAATGACATCATTCCACAATTGGCGCGCGAGTACGGTATGAAAACGTTGGTGGGCGCCTGGGTAGGTGAAGATGAAGCCAAAAACGAAGAAGAAATCGAACGTTTGATTGAACTCGCTCGGGCCGGCTTCGTGGACATTGCGGCCGTCGGCAACGAGGTGATGTACCGGAAGGAGATGGAGGAATCCGAACTCATCGCGTACATCAATCGTGTCAAGGAAGCCATCCCTGAAATTCCAGTAGGTTATGTTGATGCCTATTACGAATTCACCAATCGCCCCAACATCACAGAAGCTTGCGATGTCATCTTGGCCAATTGCTATCCATACTGGGAAGGCTGCCACAGCGATTATTCCTTGCTGTATATGAAACAGATGTATTACCAGGCGAAACAAGCGGCGCCCGGTAAAAAAGTAATCATCACCGAAACTGGATGGCCGAGTGCAGGCGATTCGCTCGGTGCAGCAGAACCTGGTTATGAAAACGCGCTCAAGTATTTCATCAACGCACAGAGTTGGTCTCAAAAAGAAGAGATCGAAATGTTCTACTTCTCAGCCTTTGATGAAGCTTGGAAAGTAGGCGCTGAAGGCAGCGTGGGAGCATTTTGGGGCCTTTGGGACCACGCTGAAAAACGCAAATTCTAACCAGTCTTTTTCAGGCACCCTGAAAACAGACGAATCAGGGCTTCAAGAATCGAAAAAAGGGGGCAGTTGCTCCCTTTTTTTGTGTTTTGAAATTGCTTGTCAGCAATGGGTGGTAGCCCCGCCGAGAATCGAACTCGGATCTAAAGTTTAGGAAACTTCTATTCTATCCATTGAACTACGGGGCCATGCCTGTCAGCTAGGCAGCTCAGCGGATTTTGAATCGACACGTCTGCTGCGAGAGAGAGGGAAAAAGTGCGCCCAGTAGGACTTGAACCTACGACCAATGGATTATGAGTCCACTGCTCTAACCAACTGAGCTATGGGCGCGCTTTTCGGATGCAAAGGTAATGCGTTCGCAGGTCAGATGACGCCTAAAAAGTCGATGTGATGCGCACAACCTGGTAGGCTTGATTTCTCCATACACGAGCGATGCGCAGTTCAGAGGAATTCATCGCATCATCTTTCACCAAACGACCACTTGCATCAAACCATTCTACTCGGTCGAAGGGGCGATTGCTCGCAATCGTTCTAGAGGCCGCGTCAAACCACACACGCCAATCACTTTCATCGTGGTCCGAGACGCCTGACGCGTAAAAAATCGTGGCCTCACTATCAGTGCCACAACCGTATGAATTGGTAACGGTGACCACATGGTACAAACCGTCAAGCGGGTCTTCCAATACTTGGTTCGTCTCACCTTCGATGGGGCCGCCGCTGAGTGTGCTCCATTGATACCCGGCGATATCGGTTCCACCGCCAGAGGCGATGTACCCATCCGTTGGAATGTGATTGAGGATTTCAACGAATGGTGGATTCGGAAACACTGTGACATCAGCAATTCCAGCCTCCGAAACTCCAAACGTCAACTCCAAGTGTTTGATGTCCATCTGACCGGAGTACACCAAGCTTTGCTTCCATGATTTTATCATGCTTTGAAGATAGCCCGCTGCTATTCAGGCGGACATTCAGATCCAAAGTCGCCCAGTACAAGCAGCAAGTCCGTAACCTCAACAAATCCGTTGCCGTTGAGGTCGCTCGGACAATCATCATTGCCTGAGCCGACTGCACAGACGCAAATCTGATTGGCTGCGTCCCAAACGGTTGAGCCGCCGCACGCGATTGCGCCGCCGTTGCAGTCATTTCCGATCAATGGATACACGCAACTATCATCAGCACACAATGCTTGGCCATTGAAGTTGCATGCGTTTTGATCCATGCACCCCGCGAGAGCATCGTAAGGCAAGCAACTCTGATCATCGCAACCCGCGAGCGGATCGTAGTTGCAAGATCCTTGGTCCATGCAACCCGGAAGCGTGCATGATCCGTCATCAACATCAGCTGTAGGACTGAAGTTGCAAGCCTCTGGGTTTGTGCACCCCGTCTCCCACGAACAGCCCCCAAAATCGATTCCCCAGGCAAACAAATATCCGTCGTCAACAGCTAGAGAATCACAAATCTCAATTTGCCATAATCCATCGACCGGACATCCTTCAAGCAATGAAAACGGTTCTGAAGATTCATAAACACCCGAGGGAAGTGACTCGCCAAAAACAGCGTTCTCAGCCCATGTACCGTTCGTGTCCAACGGAGACCAGTAGTACTGCCAGCCAATGCCAGGTCCGGTGCCGTCGAATTGGTCCGGCAAACCTAAATAGCTGCCGTAACCTCCCTGCTGAACAACCTGCAAAGCCTGACCGTTCGGACATGTGTAAGTAATTGTCAAATCGCCCATGTAGCTGTGCTCCATTTCCACAAACAACGAAATCTCAGAGGCGTCGGACACAATTGCGCCCGAATCTCCAAGCGCGACTTCTGTTTCCCAACTGAAACAGGTCGTTTGATCGTCCGGAATGGGGACGCCGTCTCCGAGATCGACGAAGGCGCATAGCTCATCGTTATCGCCGTCGTTGTCGCCGTCGCAGTCCGCAATGACCGTGACTTCGGCAGTTGCTAACTGACCGCATTCATCCTGTACCTGAAGGATGAAATTCACATTCTCGGTAACCACCCAGTTCAACGTCTCGTCATAATCCACAATGATTCCGCCATCGGTTGTCCACGTATATAACAGACCGTTTCCAGTGGCCTCTGCCGTGACAGCTACCTCCGCACCGCAATCAACCGCCAAGGTTTCCTCAACATCAATCACAATGGGAGGAAACACACCTATGTTGAGCTCCACTTCCATTGCCTCCTCTTGTACACCGCAAGTGTCTGACACCAATACCACGCATGACCAGTCTTCCGTGGGAGAAATTGAAATGAAACTCTCGCCATCGCCTTCCGAACAGCTCCAATCAAAGGTGTAATTGCCGTATCCCCCCGAAACAATAGGACCTACTACCGCTGAATCTCCAGGGCAAAGCGTCATATCAAATCCTGTGGCTTCAAGAGCGGGAGGGATTTCTGCAAGATTGAAAGAAAGGGTGTCAAAGGCGATTCCTAATTCGCAAATTGAAAGCGATTCAAAGTGAAAAATTACGCTCTCAATTCCTTCCTCAACCTCATCAATCTCTGCTGCAAAGTCGATGGCCATAGATAACTGGCCAGGCATAAAAGTGACAGAATCGGGCAACGGAAGCAACGAGCCATCGGCTTGTGACACTCCATAATCCTCGCCATTTGTGGCTTGGCCGGAATAACTCAAATAAACGACTTCCTCATAAGAGATGTTCTCTGGTCTATCAATGGTAAGCGTAGCCAGACCACAATCCTCGTAGAGGTTGTCATTGGACAAGCCAGTGAGAGTGAAGTCAAAAACGGGTTGAACCGCATTTGAGAACGTGCCATCCTTGATGATGACCATGGACTCCAAAGCCGTATCTGAGCCATCCGCAATGGCGAGTTTCAGATGATAGGTCTCGCCGCAAATCAAAGGATGCTGCGCGAGCATTGGAACGGTGTAGCCGTTGATGCATGCTCCTATATTTTCCTGATTGGAAACGAAATACTCCGCATTCATGGAAGAATTCACAGAGGAAATAGTCACCGGAATCAATGGGTCTGTGCCGGGGATGCCTGCAATGTTCAAGGCACCATTCGGAAAGCCTTCGGGACTGGCATAAGGACCTTCGATGCCAGGACCGCTCAAAAAGAATGCGAACACATCGTTGTATTGCGAATTGACAAAATCCTCATACTCGTCGGAGCCAAAGACAAATTCCAACGTGATTGCTGTCCCGGATGCAACAAAATCGAATTCCAATGCACATCCATCATTCACAGAGCTTACTGTGAAAGACTCGCCGATGAGCTCTGGGACGGAGTTGGCAACAGCAAGCAAATCGGGATCGTTAAAGGCAGCACCCAAACAATCGGAGCAAACTGGAAATGTCCCTGGGCATGCAATGTTTTCAG
>CBFIEJ010000072.1:0-1992 GCA_965661575.1 uncultured Flavobacteriales bacterium
GAACATGGTGTTGGCAAAATGCCGAATGTTTCGGCGACGATCGGCCGTAAGCTGCAATCCATCGCTGCCCGCAACAAGTGCCATGAGGCGCTTGGAACCTTCCTCGACATCTTGGAGCACTTCTCTCTTCAAGGTCTCAGGCGACTGAAGATCCTGTTTCAAGCGAATGACGCCACGAATGGACTGACCCAGATTCGCAACAATCATCCAGTCTTTGCTTTCGTTGGCTCCGAGTTCAAAGGAATTTTGAATGAAGTAGGCTCCACGTTCGGCCTTGATGTCGGTCTCGGTTACGAGAGAAGCACCCGCCTTGAATGCGCGCAGTTGCTTGGAAGACAGGAGCACTTTGGGAGAATCAAAACCCAACGACCAAACAACGTTGGCCTTCAGTGATTCACTGGGTTCAGCCTTGTCAGAGATGATGGCACTGAGCGCAAAGATCCCGAGGTTTCCTTCTTCTAACTCACATTTCTTGTATGCATCCACGAGGTTGCTGCTGCTGCGCTGCAACCCTTCCGGTACTCCATACGGCAACACATTCTGAACCCCATCGAGCACACTGACTTTCGTGGCTTTTGAAGCTGAAGAGGTGAGCTGTGCATGCCGCATAAAACCGAAACGTTCACTTGCTGCCCATTGGTAGCTAAAGGTCAAATCAAGATCACGGTTTACTTCTTCAAAAATCACTTTATTGCCGCACGCATTCTTGTACAGATTGCGTTCAATGCGGTACACCCCCAAATTTTGATTGGAAAATGGCTGCCAAAGCATGCGCCGGTCATCAGCCTCTACCAAGACGATGGTTTTACTGCCAGTTGTTTCGGCGGCTTCTGTGATTTTGTCGTCTGTGTAATACGGGAACAAAGCAAAATCGCTGTTGACTCTTCCTGCAGACAGACCGCCATTGCTGGCCAAAAACATCCAGTGGTCTGAATGGCTGACAATGCTCATGAAGAACGGACGCATTCGATCAACAGCACTTATTTTGTAATACGTTTCACCTTCGATTGTGACTTCTTCTCCCAGAGTGGAGGAGGTAGGAGTCTGAAAAGGCTGTAGCCCAAGGTATATTGGTGTGCTGTTTTCCGTGCCGCTCATTTCAACGTGATGGTTGGTTCTAGTGTGACCTTTGGCTCTGTCTGCAACTTTGCTGCGACGAGCACGATCAATTTGCTGTGTGTTGACAGCGGAGCGAAAATAAACCCAGCGGTTGGAATTCACCTCATGAAATGGGAATATGCATCGCCTATTTCGTAGAATTTTATGCGAGGATTGTTCATTTCAATCAAAACACATGGAATTCGTGCTTCAGGTTAAATCTTCTTCAACGCATGAAAAAGGGAGCGGCAAGCTCCCTTCTTATTTTTATTTGATGTGTTTCTTAGTCCTCTACACAACGCACACTGCATCCGGTAACTGACCAATAAGAGCCGTTGGCCATTTGGTCTGTGGAGCTTCCGATTTGACGATAATTCGCGCTCACAGGCGATGCTTCGGTCTCTGTCGAGCTCCAGTATGCACCCCAGACGTTGCGGCTGTAGAAACTGCCATCTGGCCAGGCATGACCGCCGCCAATTCCGCCAAAGCCAAAGAGGTCTTCTCCGTCGCCATTGCCGGTCCAACTTTCTGTCGATTTGAGTACGGCTCCCATGCGCTCTCCGTGACCGGCGGCGAAGAGGAAGGATTCCATCTCAATCCAATCGAGTTCGGTTGGCACGTGCCAACCGGTTGGGCAAATGCCGCCATGGATGCTCGTCGTTGCGGCGAATCCGTTGTACAAGTGTCCGTAACTGTTGTAGTTGAATTCACTGCCATTGTAATTGGTTCTAGCGGGTGTCGCCAAGTTGGGGAAATCACTGCCGAGTTCATAAGGAATCTCAGACCCATCTTGGAAGACTGCGGTCCTCAGGTTTTCAGCGAACCAACATTGCCCGCCAATGGCTACGATAGGGTAGCTGTACGAGTCGAACTCTACACTTGACTCACAGACCG
>CBFIEJ010000072.1:2002-4250 GCA_965661575.1 uncultured Flavobacteriales bacterium
TTATAATTCAATGCACTAGGGTCGGTACAGCCTGAGCAGGATGCGTAATCACAAGAACCGTCGTCTACAAGGGCGTCGGCGTTATAATTGCAGGCATTCGGATAGGTGCATCCTTCTTCTTTATTGCAACTTGATAGGCCCAGGAAGAAGGCCATGAATAGGAAGGGGGTTAGTCTTTTCATGTGTCCAAATTACAAAGCTTAGGGCGTATACCAAGGATGGAATGTGGATTGGATTAGTTTTGAATTGAAAACGAAACAGATGTGCTGATGAAGCCTGAACCTGGACGAACCCTTTCCATTTTCCCCTACCGATCTGAATTCAAGGATGCATTTTTCGAATTGAATGCAGAATGGTTGGAAGCCTATTTCCTCATTGAACCTTACGACTTGAAGGTCCTGCGAAATCCGCAAGAAATGGTCTTGGATGAAGGGGGTGAGGTATACTTCGGTGCGATTGACGGCAAGGTTGTTGCCACTTTTGCGTTGACCCCGAGCGCAAAGGGCACGGTTGAACTGAATAAAATGGCTGTGCACAAAGACCAGCGAGGCAGGGGGCTCGGCAACCAGTTGATGGTTTTCATTCTTGAACGTTGTCAATCACTGGACGTTCAGACGCTGGAATTGTATTCCAATACAACGCTTGAAAATGCTTTGCATTTGTACCGGAAGTTTGGTTTCGTGGAAATCCCACTGCCCGAGGATTGCGTCTACGAACGCGCCAATATCCGAATGGAATTGTTGCTGCCTCAGGTGTTTTAGAGTGTTAGGAAATACACACTTAACATACTGGTAACATAGGAGCCTATTGACCAACGATGCAAAGCATGACCTTTGGCACCTCAAACGAATATGTGATGCTTGAACTCTACACGACCATTGGTTTCATCCTAGCAGGTTATTCTGTAATCGCAAATGACAGCGTTCAAACGCTTGGAACGTGGATTGCCTCCAACCGAGAAAAATTCAAATGGACCACTTTGTGGGCAGCCGCTGCTTCCGTTTTGGTTGTAACCCTGGCCTATGGATGGTATACAGGAGATGGGGATTTGTCGTTCGGTCGATTGACCAAAATCCCATACGTTGAGCCTCAGTGGTATCATGCAATGGCTCCACTTGCTCTGGTTTTGTTGACACGTCGAGGCATTCCGGTGTCAACTTCATTTTTGGTGTTGTCTGCCTTCGCTTCTTCATTCGTTCTGGAAAAGATGCTGATGAAGAGCATCATGGGATATGGCCTGGCCGCAGTTGTGGCCTACGCGCTCTGGCTTCTCATTTCGCGATTCGTCAATGAAAAGGATGACGTGAGCCCCAAGACCAAGAAGTTTTGGCGCGTTTTCCAATGGCTATCAACGGGCTTCCTCTGGTATACGTGGTTGTCGCATGACGTGGCGAACATTGCTGTCTTCTTGCCGCGTCAAGTGACCTTTGTTCAGCTTATCGTGATCATGGTCTTCTTTGTGATTGGTTTGGGCTACATCTTCTACAAGCAGGGTGGTGCAATTCAACAAATTGTCTTGGACAAGCAAAGCACGAAATATGTGCGATCTGCAACGATGATTGACTTGGTTTATGCCTTCTTACTGCTCTACTTCAAACAGTTGAACAATATCCCTATGTCGACCACTTGGGTATTCGTTGGGTTGCTCTGCGGACGTGAGCTCGCATTGAATACAGGCCTCACAAAGAAGGGCAACTTGAAATCGATCTTTCCCATCGTAGCCAAGGACTTTTTGAAGCTCATTGTGGGCTTGTTGGTCAGTGTGGCAATCGTGGTGGCCATCCACTACGGCACCGACGGCACGAACAGCGCTCAGGGCAACGAAGCACCCGCTGCTCCAGCGCAGGTCGAGGCACCTGCTGCAGAAGCACCCGCCGCTCCAGCGCCGAGTGATACCACTGCAACGGCGTCTCCCGTGGAGTGAGCTTTGTGGATTCGGATTTATTTGTGATTTGCGCTCGTTATTGAGGTAGCTTCAGGCAAAATTAACCCTCCTTCTTATGAGCTATTTACAATTCACTTTTACGTCCGGTGTTCTGGTCTTTGGCCTAACCTTTTCAGGGTGCAATGCACCGACCGAAACCAACTCTGACGTGTCTGCGGTCTTTGACGCCAATGCGGCTACAATTGCGCACGCGTTTGCGGATTTTCAGGCAGAAGATGAACACTTTTTTACCCACTTTGCAGAAGATGCTTTTTGGGGTGGGACCAGTTTGAACGCTCCTGATTCGATTCCATTATCAACAGT
>CBFIEJ010000073.1:0-3997 GCA_965661575.1 uncultured Flavobacteriales bacterium
GAGCCCGCTCCATCTCAAAAAGTTGAGACTTGAGAAGCTGCATGGCTTTCTCTTTGTTGCCGAGTTGTGATCGGGTTTCTGTGTTGTCAATGACAATGCCTGTTGGTGCGTGACGGAGGCGAACACCGGTTTCAACTTTGTTGACGTTTTGGCCTCCAGCCCCTCCCGATCGGAAGGTATCCCACGAAATATCAGCCGGATTCACTTCAATCTCAATGGAATCATCCACGAGTGGGTAAACGTAAACAGAGACAAATGAGGTGTGCCGGCGAGCCTGGCTATCAAACGGACTGATTCGAACCAGTCGGTGGACGCCATTTTCTCCTTTGAGCATTCCAAACGCGAAGTCGCCATCAAACTCCAGAGTAACTTGTTTAATTCCAGCAACATCACCCTCCTGCATGTCAAGTTCTTTAATCTTGAATCCGGCGCGATCGCCATACATACGGTACATGCGCATCAACATCGAAGCCCAATCACAACTCTCTGTTCCACCCGCACCAGACGTGATTTGCATCACAGCATTTAGATTGTCTTCGTCGTCACTGAGCATATTTTTAAACTCCAGCTCCTCAACAGCCTTTGTCGCCGATTCAAAGGCTGAATTAAATTCTACCTCTTCCGCTTCGCCTGCTTTGAAAAACTCAAAAAGAACCTGCGCATCATCGAGGGATCCAAGGCACTCGTTGAAACTACCTGTCCATGTTTTCAGGGTTCTGATTCGCTTCATCACCAATTCCGCTTCTTTCGAATTTGTCCAAAAATCCGGGTCCTGCGTGCGTTTCTCCTCCTCGGCGATTTCAATGGCCTTTTCGTCAATGGACAAATAACCTCTTAAATCTTCGATGCGTTTTCTCAACGCATTTATTTGGTCGATCGTAATCATAAGTGCACAAAGTTAATTCACCCCTGTTCCAAAGTTGCTCCTTGGCGCAAGATGTCTTCCATTCGATAACCTCTCGAAACTAAAAACCGAATAACGCGCTCTCGATTTTCCTTCCATTCACCTGCTCTGCGCTCCAACAACCGAATCAACGCACGCTCAAAAGCCTTTTGGTCCCAAGAATTCACTGCATCCCACGCACTCGAAGAATCAAAACCTTTGATTTTCAAACCATTTACAATCTTGTGCTGACCCCAACCCTTGTACTCGATGTGGGTCCGGATATAAGATTCCAAAAATCGATTTTCGGACATGAAATCTTCCTCGATCAACCTCGCAATCACCTGCTGTATCTCAGTTTCATTGACATCCGCATTCTTCATCTTGGTTCGAACATCTTGTTCGCAACGCTCACGAATGGAACACCATTTGCGCATCTTATTCAGCCACTTCTCCATTTTTTGGACTCGAATTTGCCCGAAAATAGCGTCAAAACAAGGGTTTAACCGATATTTGCAGTCCTGAATTTTAAATACGCGACCGATGAGGTCTGAGATATTAGCACGCATCCAATCCTTGCTTGGGCAAGAAGACTTAGAAAGTATCCGCGCAGACATCCGCTCTGCCATGGAAGAATTTCGAAGCTTAACTCAAGAGGAAGTCCGCAAACAGCGGGAAGCCTGGACCCCAGCCGAGGGAAGCACCTCGGAGACTTTTGAATATGTGCCTGCCCCGGAAGAGGCCCTTTTTGAAGATGCCATTACGCATTTTAAAACGAGGGAGAAAGAGTGGCGCAAGCAGGTCGCTGAAGAACAACGAGCGAACTTGGAAAAAAAGCAGGCCATGCTCGAACGGCTGCGCCACACCATTCAAGAAGAGGAAAACATTGGTGCAGCCTTTGTGGTCTTCAACGAAGTTCGTGAGCAATGGGGAACGGTTGGTGAGGTGCCGGGAGACCGTCACAAAGAAGTACACGATCAGTACTACCGGTTGCAAGATGAGTTCTTCTACAACATCAACATTTACAAAGAACTTAAAGATCACGACCTCAAAGTCAATCAGAAAAAGAAAGAAGATCTGATTGCAAAGGCCAAAGCCATGACCGCGGTCGAATCACTCAAGGACCGACAAAAAGAAGCCCGTCAGATTCAAAAACAATGGCTCGATGTGGGCCCTTCTCCTCGTGAAAATTACAAGGAAATGGCCGACGAATTCTTCGGAATGATTCGTCCGGTTTTTGAAGAAGTCAAGGAACACTATCAGCAGGTGAAAGCCAGCTTCCAAGGGCATGCAGACAAGAAAATAGCGCTCATTGAACAACTGCGTGCGGTTGTCGCAGAGGAAGTCGCTGCCAGCCACGATGCATGGCAAGCCGGCACCACAAAAGTGATTGCTCTGCAACAAGAGTGGAAAACAACTGGATTCGCAGGCAAAGATCAAAACGAAGTGCTCTGGGGTCAATTTCGAGAATTGGCCGACGTCTTCTTCGCCAAGAAGCAGCTGTTTTATGACGACCAAAAGGAGTCGACTAAAGCCTTCAAAGAAGAGAAAATTGCGCTCATCGAAAAGGCCCAAGAATTGGCCAAAAGCACCAATTGGAAAGAAACAGCTCCACAAATGATGGACCTGCAGAAAGCTTGGAAACAGGTGGGGGCGTGTTCACCGCGTGAAGAGCAAAAGCTGTGGAGTAAATTCCGAAAAACACAGGATTTATTTTTCAAAGCTCGCAAAGCTGAAATGGCCGGAAGGTTTGAAGAAGAGAAGAAAAACCTAGGGGCCAAGAAAGCCCTGATTGATGAAATAAAAACATTTGCGCTTACCGAAAACCGCAAAGACAATCTGGCCGCGCTCAAATCTTTTTCGGAGCAATGGAATGCAATCGGATTCATCCCCCGAAAGTCCTTGGACACCATTATGAATGCCTACCGTTCTGCCATGGATGTGCATTACGACGCTCTGAGTGCTCAGAAGTCCGAACGGGCAATGGAAACATACAAGCAACGCATCGATCATTTGGTCAGTTCAGACACACAAAATATCCGCCGAGAGCAGAGAATTTTGCGTGAAAAAATGGACCGCATCAAAACCCGAGTCACGAAAACGGAAGAGAACATCGAACGGTTCACGGGCAAAGGTGCAGAGACCATCAGAGCGCAATACGAGAAATCCATGGAAGAGGACCGCAAGGAGATGGAAGATATTCGGGCGAAGTTGACCATGTTGCGCAACGCAGCCAATAAAGCTGAGGAGGACAATAACCCTGAATCAGCCGGTAACGGGGAGTAAACAGGACGTGTAACCTTCTCTCCGGAGCCATTGCAAGTAGGTGTTGAGCATCGGAAGCATGCGGTCCGCTGCTTTTATGGAGTCATGAAAAACCACAATCGCGCCGGGACGGGTGTTGGCGAGCAAATCATTGAAGCACATCTCTGCAGTCCGGTTTTCATCGAAGTCTCCGCTCAACACGTCCCACATGATGATTTGAGTTTCCTTCTGAAGGACAGCGGCTTGTGAACGTGTGATTCGACCATAAGGAGGCCTGAACCATTTTGCGTTCAGAAGCTCTTGGCAACGGGCATAGCTTTTCAAGTACTGGTAATTCGATGTTTTCCATCCAGATTCGTGCCCGTATGTATGATTGCCTATTTCGTGACCTTCATCTCGAATGCGCTGAACGATTTCGGGATGCTTCTCGACATTCTGTCCAACACAGAAGAAAGTAGCGGGCGCACCATTCTGAGCCAGAATGTCCAACACCTCTGATGTGACCTCGGGGTGCGGTCCGTCATCGAAGGTCAGATATACGGCAGGCTGACCATCAACCTCCGGCGGACCGGACCACATCAGTTGCGAAGCCATCGCCTTCAGAATTGGGGGCGTTTTACTCAGATACACTTCGCAAAGATATTCGTCGCGGGCATTTTATGCCGGTAATCGAAGAGTACCTTTGCGTGGAATAGGCAGATACCCATGGAATACGATTTTCAAGCCATCGAACAGCGCTGGAAGGCGCAATGGAAAACGGACAACGCATACCGCGTTGAAGAAGACCCAAATCGACCGAAGTTTTACGTCCTCGACATGTTTCCCTATCCGTCGGGAGCAGGTCTGCAC
>CBFIEJ010000074.1:0-3935 GCA_965661575.1 uncultured Flavobacteriales bacterium
TGACTCCCGAGGAGAAGCCGGCCTCAGCTAAGACAGTGGCTGCTCGGCCCTGTCGAACCAAATCAAAGAACCGATGACCCTCGAGCCCGAGCTCAACTCGACGCTCGTGGTAAATCGCTTCCAACAGGTCCGGCCCCGTTACGTTTGCCGGGATAGGTTGAAGCGAAACACGACCACGAACTTCATTCATAAACAAACGAGCCGCTCCTTCGTTGCCGAGGTGATACTGAGCTTCTGCATGGAAGAGCAGTACATCCGCGTATCGAATGATTCGGTCATTTGAATATCCATTGGGGTTGGGATCACCAAAAGGCGCTTCGTCTGAAGCATTGATGAAAAACTTCTTCGTGTAATACTCATGTGGCATTCCAGTGGCTTCGAGTGTAAACTCGCCGCGATCTCCCATTTGCTCTCCAACTTGGAAAACGGAAGCCGCTAGACGTGGATCACCCGGCTCAAATTCATCGACGAAGTTTTGTTCTGGAATGTTGAAACCATAGCCTCCAAATTGCCCCCGAGCTCGGGTAAAGACATTGGTGAATGTACCCTCCAATTGGTTGCCCCAATTGCCGCCTGATGCGTTCATGTACTGCACTTCCCAAATTGAGCCCGGCCCATTTTCGCCTGCTTCGGTGAAAATATTGCTGTAATCTGGATCCAGGAAATACTCCCCAGATGAAACCACTTCGTACGTCAAGTCACGGCATGGCACCCATTCCGATTGGTAAGCGTGAACTTTGGCCAGCAATGAAGATGCAGCTCCCCAAGTAGCACGGCCAATTTCAGAAACTGACATGGCACTTCTGCGAGGCAAATACTGCCGTGAAAACTCTAAATCACTTTCAATTTGCGCCCAAATCTCGGAAGCAGGATTGCGTGTTTGTTGGTATTCACTTGGCGCCAAGTTGGTCAAAATCAAGGGCACATCGCCAAACATCGTCACCAAGTTAAAATACCAGTATGCGCGAATAAAAGCAGCCTCACCGAGGTATCGATTCCGATCTGTCTCGTCCATATCAACACCAGGGATACGATCCAATGCCAGATTGCAATAAGCGATTCCGCGATACGCTACCTGCCACTCGGCAAGCACCAACTTGCTTGAAGCAAGTCCTTGAAAATTCTCAAACAAGAACAACTCTGGTTCATCGCCATCGCCCGACCCACCTTTGTGTGAATCGTCGGAGACAATATCCCCGAAGTACCAACGAAAGTGTGGAGCCAATTGACTGCTCCCCTGGATATTGGTGACTTCTTGCTGCAAATTATTGTAACAAGCTATGGTCGCTGATTCAGCGTCCGCAGCGTTCAGGAAAAAGTTAGCTTCTGTCGAGCCAACCAACGGCTTAACGTCCAAAAATTCAGATTTACAAGCCACCAACGAGACGGCAAAAAATCCGATGAATAGTGCTGATTTAAGATTCATATTTTCTTGGCTTAGAAGTTAACGTTGATGCCACCCATGAACGTTCGGGCAGAAGGATAGAAACCACGATCAATGCCGATTTCCAAAGTTCCACGAGATCCGATCTCAGGATCCAGTCCAGAATAGTTCGTGAATGTGAACAGGTTCGAGGCCGAAACATATACTCGACACTTTCCAATGCTCAACCGTTGCATGACACTCTCTGGTAGGGTGTAACCCAACTGCATGTTTTTGATTCGCATGAAAGAACCATCTTCTACAAAACGATCCGAAATTCGATTGTTTTGATTGGGGTCGGAATGCGAGATTCGAGGATAAACATTTGTTGAACCCTCGCCTGTCCATCGCTCCAATGCAGAAACGGGCAAGTTTGTCGTATTCAAATCATAGCGAAAAACACCATTCAAAAGATCATTTCCGTGAGACCCTTGCACAAACAAGGAAAAGTCAAACGACTTGTAATTGGCTTCGAAGTTGAATCCGTAGGTGAAGTCTGGATGCGGATTGCCAATCATCACTTTGTCTTCGCCATCGACAACGCCATCCTCATTTTGATCAACAAAAATGACGTCACCTGCTTGCGCATCGGGCAAAGAGGTATTGGCCGCTGCCTCCTCATCCGTTTGGAAAATACCAGCAGTTTCATACCCGTAGAAGTAGGCAATTGGCTGACCGATCTCTGTGTAGGCGACCAAGTCACCAATGCCGAACACTGACCCTGTTGAAATCGGTTGTCCGCCTTCACCCAATCCTGTGACCTCATTGCGGATGAAACTGATATTGCCTCCTACGGAGTACTCAACGAGTCCTACTTGATTGCGGTGATTGACCATGAATTCGACACCAGAGTTCTTCGCAGAAGCCACGTTCGTAGCCGATGGCAGGTAACCTACGACTCCAGGTAGCGGGACCACCGCAAGCATGTCATTGGTACTTTTCACAAAGTAATCCAACACCACATTGAACTTCCCTTTGTACAAATCAGCGTCAATACCGAAGTTGGTTTGTTGAACCGTCTCCCACTTCAGGTCAGGGTTCGAAGTGTTGATTGGACCAGCACCGTTTACCTGGACTTGATCACTTCCAAAGGTGTAATTCAGACCATTGAAAACGAGGCTCGTGTAATCGTAATTTCCGATGCCGTCGGCGTTTCCATTCTGTCCCCAGCTTCCTCGAAGTTTCAAGAAGTCAATCCAATCTTTTTCAGCCACCCAAGGAAGTTCTGTCATATTCCAGGCTGCAGAGAATGATGGAAAGATTCCGTAACGGTTGTTGACACCGAAGCGCGATGAACCGTCTCTTCGAATGGTACCCGCCAATGAAATGGCATCGCCCAGTCCATAATCAACTCGCATGAATTGACCGACGAAAGCAGACTCAGAGATGCCCCCATTTGCACTCGGTGCTTGTTCGGCGGCGTTGAGGCTATTGTTCAGATAAGCGTACTGTACGTCATTGGTTGCAAGGCTATCGCGCGACCCGTAAAAGCTGGTACTGCGGTTGCTCAAAGAGGAGTAACCAGCGACAATTTTCAGATCATCTCCATTGGACAACTCTTTGTCGTAGGTCACAATGTTCTCCCACTGCCAATTGCTCCATTTGTTTTCGCCCAAAACCAAAGAATTCACCGGACGAAACTCGTAGGCTGGCCGATCCGGATCGTTTTCACCGATACCCAAATCATATTGAGGATTGAAAATTCGCTGCGATCCGAGCGACAAGTCAACCGACATGGTCGAACGGAATGTCAAATTCGACAGAATATCGAATTCTGCAAAAGACGACCCAACAAAGCGGTTGGTCGTCCAAAAGTCATTGTTCAATGCGATCTGATTCGCCGGATTGGCAATGTCAGAATCGATAAAGTTCGAATAAGCATAAGTCCCATCCTCGCGTCTTGCTTGCGTGATGGGATCCATGTTGAGCGCACGCCCGACTGGCGTGGCAAATTCATTGTTTTCTGCAAGTGCAGAGCGGTTGAGGTGGGTAAAATTGACATTCTGCCCCAAGCGGAACCGCTCACCGCCGTCTTGTCTTGTGTTCACACGAAACGTGTAGCGTTCAAAGTTGCCTTTGTCCCCCCCGACAATTCCATCCTGAGTGAAATAGCTTCCACCGATTGCAGTGGAAGACGTTTCTGTTCCTTTTGTGAAACTAAATGAGTGGTTCATCATAGAAGCGCGCTGAAAAACCTCGTCTTGCCAATCAAAGCCTTGTCCAAGTGAGGATGGATCTGCAAGCGCTTCCAATGGTGCGAGGCCAGCCGCTGAACGGCTCTCATTCATAAGAATTGCATACTCTTCAGCATTCAACAAAGCCATGTATTTCCAAGGCTCTTGAACACCGTAGTAGCTTTCGTACGTAATCTGTGGCTTTTGATTTTTGGAACCTGCCTTGGTGGTGATCAAAACAACTCCGTTTCCACCACGCGCACCATATATCGCAGCTGAAGCCGCATCCTTCAAAATAGAAATGGAGGCAATATCAGCCGGATTCAAATAGTCAATTC
>CBFIEJ010000075.1:0-3716 GCA_965661575.1 uncultured Flavobacteriales bacterium
ATCTCCGATGCCAGGTAAGATTTTGCAAGTGATGGTGTCTCCGGGTGCCGAGGTAGGTGAAGGAGACTCTCTATTGGTTTTGGAGGCGATGAAGATGGAAAATGTGATTCGTGCTCCGCGAGCAGGAATCATTGAAGAGGTGCAAGCTCGAGTGGGTGAAGCCGTGGAAAAAGCGGCTGTATTGGTGACATATGAAATGAACGAATGAAACGTTTTCTAACCATGCACAGAATTCTATTTGCGTTTGGCATCATGTTGCTGGCGCCCATTAGCCAAGCGCAAGACTGCAGCAACCCGGTCCCAACATGCGGCGACGTACCGGAGGCGGTATCCTTGAATTACGCTCAGAACTTGGAGTTCAGTTGCTTGAATTCCCCTTATGTCACGGTGCTTGAGTTCATGACCAACACCAACATCACAAACACGGGACCTGTTTATGTCGATCTCGGGGGTGTGGCCTGCCAAACCAATGGTGTTGATGATGTGATTGAGTGTGTGGTGGTCAAGCCTGATCCTCAAGCCCTCTGTGACGTAGCGAGTTATGTGGCGGTTTCGCCATGCTCGGAAGCAGGCGGCGGCGCTTCTTTGCAATCCGAGGATTTGTTGCCAAACACGATGTATTTGATTTTGATTGGAACGGCTCACGATCCTTCATCCACGCCATGCAATCTTTCGGTGTTTTTATCGGGACCAGCCGTCTCCATCGATGCTTGCTGCACCACAAATATTGCTCCGGGACAGAACGTAGAGCTCACGGTGAGTGGAGCCAATGAGGATTTGGGATACACGTGGTTTCCCGATTACGGATTGTCTTCCGCTGCGGGGACTTCAGTGGTTGCATCACCCGCTGTGACAACGACTTACTCGGTTTCAGGTTTTTTTGGTGGATGCCAATACACCGATGCGGTAACCATCACCGTTGGTAACCCTTTGGGCCTTCCGACCAGTTTTACACCCAATGACGATGGCTACAATGACACTTGGGATGTGGATGGATTATTGGAATACAACCTTGCGGATATTCGAATTTTTGATCGTTGGGGGCAGGTGGTCTACCGAAGTGTAGGCTATTCCCAGCCGTGGGACGGTCGCAATGGAGGCAAAGAGGTTCCTGTGGGCACCTACTATTATGCCATTGATTTAAACGATCCGCTTCTGGTTGAACTGGAGACCATTACAGGATTCATTAGCATCATCCGATGAAAAAATTTACGCTCACTTTTACGGTTGTCCTCGGCATTGCAATGCTGACGCAAACACGCGATGCGCAAGCGCAACAGTTTCCAGTTCGCACAACTTCTGTCATCAATCCGTTCCAAGATCATCCGGCTGCGGCTGGTGTGCTGGGGTGCATGGACCTGCACATGGGATTCCGGAACCAGTGGTCGGGAATCCAAGGAGCGCCGCAAACCGCCTTCGCAAATCTGCACGGCCAAATGGAAGGCCAAGGCGATGACTTTCACGGGTTTGGTGTCCGAGTGGAATCAGATGATGCAGGTGCTTGGGGCTACAACGCAGTAAACTTCTCGTACGCCTACAACCTGCGTTTATCGAGTGGAGCTCGTTTGGCTGCGGGTTTGAGCGCGGGGTTCTTTCAGCACCGATTGGATTTGAGTGAATTGATCATGCCGGAATTTCAAGTGGCCAACGACCCGGCCATTTATGGCGGCAATCAATTCATTGTTCCGACCATCGATGCGAGCCTATGGTTTTATGATCGCACCAAATTTGCAGGCTTGACCATTCAGAACGTTACACAGCCGAGCATGGAGAAAATCAGTCAATTTGGCAAGCTTCGACGGCACGCGGTGGTGATGGCTGGTACCCAAGTGGAATTGGATGGTCGCTGGATGTTCACCCCCTCGGCTCAAGCGCGGCTTGGCTCTGGTGTGCCGCCATCGGCCGAAATATTAGGCATGGTCCGATATGATGAGGTGGTAGGGGTTGGCTTGGGTTACCGCAGCCAAAGCGCCCTCATTGTAGCTGCGCAAGCAAAAGTCATGGATTACCTCACCATCGGCTACGCTTATGAATTCAATGTTTCGGCCTTGAGTGGCGCGGCGCCGAGCACCCATGAAATTGTCATTGGCATCAACAGCTGTTCGGGCCGTCAAAAAGGCCGGGCCATTCCCTGCCCCGCGTACAACTGATTTCAAGGCATGAATGTCTACTCCAATAAACAGCGTTGGAAGCGCTTTTTGCTGGCTGCGGCTGCGGTCATTGTGTTGGCGACCCTTTGGTACTCCAATGAAATAGCCCAACGCATTCGTGCAGAGGAAAAGACAAAAGTTCGCTTGTGGTCGGAAGCGATTGTGCAACGTGCGGAATTGGTGGGCTATACTCAACAACTGTTCGAAGAACTGGGGACAGAAGAAAGAGGAAAGGCCGACCGATTGGCAGACGCCTACCGTTTGATCAATGACCCACCACGCGGCATGGACTTGACATTCATCACCGATTACCTGTGGTCAAACAAGACCATTCCAGTGTTGATTTATGACGCCAACGACGCGCTGTTGTATCAGGTTAATATTCCAGAAGGAGTGAGCCTTGACTCCCTGAAAGGAGTCATGTCAGCCGCCAATGACCCCATCGTGTTCAACAATGTGGGTCACACGGTGTATTGGGATGAAAGCGTGCGATTCAGTGAGCTGAAAGATGTCATGCAGGACCTCATCAATTCATTCATCAGTGAGACGGTGATCAACAGCGCTTCGGTGCCGGTGGTGATGACCGATAGTACACGAACCGAGGTGATTCGCTACCAGCGTGTAGATTCCACGGCTGTTGCAGAACCTGAAAGGCTGCAATCTCTGCTCGCCGGAATGGCCGGTTCCAACGACCCAATCGAGGTTGATTTGCCGGGCGAAGGCCGCCATTACATTTATTATGCGGACTCGGTTATTTTGACTCAACTGCGCTATTATCCTCTCGCTCAGCTGATACTCATCGCTGTTTTCACTTTCGTTGCTTACCTCATTTTCAGCAGCTTTCGCCGAGCCGAACAAGACCAAGTCTGGGTAGGAATGGCCAAGGAAACCGCGCATCAATTGGGCACGCCGCTGAGTTCTCTGATGGCTTGGGTGGGATTGTTGGAAGATCAAGGGGTGCGGAAGGATTACCTCGAAGAGATGAACAGGGATATCGTGCGCCTCAACACCGTCGTGGATCGATTCAGTAAGATTGGTTCGAAACCCATCTTAAAGGAGCAGAACGTTGCTGCGGTGATCGAGTCGACAGTGGAATACATGAAGCCTCGGGTGTCCAAGAAGGTCAACCTTACTTTTGAGGCATCGGATCGTAATCTTCACGCAGCCTTGAGCCCACCACTGTTCAGTTGGGTCTTGGAAAACCTCATTCGCAATGCGGTGGACGCCATGGACGGCGATGGAAAAATTCAAGTCGCACTTCAGGCAGGAGAGGAGGGCGGAGTCTTGGTTACAGTATCTGACACAGGACCTGGAATTCCGAAAGCCAAACGCAAGGAGATTTTCCAACCCGGTTACACGACCAAACCGCGGGGTTGGGGCTTGGGACTCTCTTTATGCAAGCGTATTATTGAGGAGTATCATGGGGGGCGAATCGAGGTGGGTGATGGAGAAGGAGGGTGGCAGTCGGAGTTTGTGCTAGACATTTAAAACGGACAGAAATTGAGAAACTTTAGCACTGCAGCACTTTATCGAATTGGAAAGCTGAACTGCCAATTTTCCGGTAAA
>CBFIEJ010000076.1:0-3567 GCA_965661575.1 uncultured Flavobacteriales bacterium
ATGTATCGCATCTGAGCTTCAGGTCTGCCATAAACTGCATGCCGATGGTAACTTGTCCCTCTCCCTCGCAGGTTTCACAGCGTCCTCCAGCAACATTGAAACTGAAATGGGAGGGTTTGTAGCCCCGGATCTTTGCAGTTTGGGTATCGGCAAAGAGCTGGCGAATTTCGTCATAGGCCTTGACGTAGGTGACAGGATTGCTTCGCGAACTTTTTCCAATGGGATTTTGATCCACAAATTCGAGGGCGCCAATTTTTGCAACACTCCCGCCAATGCTTCCGAATGCAGAAGGTGTCGCTCCTAAGCCATCAAGCGCTTGGCGCATCAAAGGCATCATCACTTCGTTGATGAGTGTGCTTTTGCCCGAGCCACTTACACCGGTGACCGAAGTGAGGGCGTGCAGCGGGATTTGTGCATTGACGCCCTTGAGGTTGTTTTTGAAGGCATCTTGAATTTGGATGAAATCGGGGCCGATTTTGCGAGGAACAGGCAAATGAATCTTGGCGTGACCGTTGAGATACGCTGCGGTTAGTGAAGGGTGGCTGGCCGGCAACCCTGGCCATTCGGAATCGCTGCCGGCAAACACCAATTGTCCGCCTTCAGTTCCTGCCAGCGGTCCCAGGTCAATCAAATGATCTGCGGCTCTCAAGATGTCTTCATCATGCTCTACAACTACGACCGTGTTGCCGATGTCGCGCAACTGAATCAATATGCCAATGAGTCGCTCTGTATCTTCAGGATGGAGGCCGATGCTCGGTTCATCCAAGACGTAGGTGCTGCCGACCAAGCTGCTTCCAAGGCAAGTACTCAGCGCAATCCGTTGCGACTCTCCGCCGCTGAGCGTTTTGCTCGATCGGTCCAGCGTGAGGTAGCCCAAGCCCACGTCGCAGAGGTAAGTGAGTCGGGTTCTGACTTCATGGATGAGCCGCTCGGCAATTTCATGTTCTGTCGACGTCAATTCCAAGTCATCAAAAAATGTCAAGGCATCTTGGGCAGGTAAACGCAGGACATAGGTCAAGTCTTTTCCCCCAATCAAAACGTTTTGGGAGGCCTTGCCAAGTCTTGTCCCAGCGCATTCCGGGCATTTGGTTCGTCCGCGGTAACGGCTCAACATGACTCGAAATTGAATCTTGTAACTCTTCTCTTCGAGGTACTTGAAAAACGCATCCAGTCCTTTGAATCCTTTGCCGCCTTTCCAAACCGCAGCGACTTGAGCCTCTGTGAGGTCTCGCCAAGGCTTATGGATCGGGATGTCATGATCACGAGCAGCTAGGCAAAGTCGGTCCTTCCATTTGCTCATGCGCTCCCCACGCCAGCACGCCACGGCATCTTCATAAATCGAGAGTCGAGGATCGGGTACAATTCGAGCCGGATCGATGCCAATGACATGTCCGAAACCCTCGCAGCGTCTGCACGCTCCGATGGGGCTATTGAATGTGAATAATTCTGGCGATGGTTCAGGGAATGTCAAGCCATCGCGCTCGTAACGATTGGAAAATGGCCAGGGTTTTCGGCCATCTGTGAAGTGAACAGCACATCCTCCGTTTCCTTCGAAAAAGGCGGTTTCCACGGAGTCCAATAAACGGGATGTAAAATCGTCATCGCCTGATTTGACCGCGAGGCGATCGATGACCAACTCCCAAGGTTCAGCAGGTAAGTCGGAGTTTGCGTCTTTTTGCTCGCCCTGAACGTCTGCGATCAAATGGGCTTCTCCTTTGGAGTCCAGGATTCGACTGAATCCTTGTTGCTGGAGAATATCCAATTGTTGCTTTCTTGTTCGGTCTGATTTCGGTGGGATAGGAGCGGTAACAATGAATCGCGTGCCGTCTACTTCTTGTTTCAGTTGTTCCAAGACGTCTTCTGGCCGATCTTTTCGAACTTCTTCGCCGCTGATGGGGGAGATCGTTTTTCCGACCCGGGCGAAGAGCAAGCGCAAATGGTCGTGAATCTCGGTTCTTGTGGCCACAGTGGATCTCGGTCCTCCCGATGACGTGCGTTGTTCAATGGCAATGGCAGGGGAGATGCCATCGATGCTGTCGACATCGGGTTTGTCCAGTCGACCCAAGAACTGCCGTGCATAGCTGCTGAGGCTCTCGACGTAACGTCGTTGTCCTTCAGCATAGAGAGTATCAAATGCGAGGGAACTTTTGCCAGAACCTGACAGCCCCGTAATGACAGTGAGCTTTCGCTTGGGAATCGTCACGTCGACCCCCTTTAGATTGTGCTCCCGCGCTCCTTTGATTTGAATGTCCATTCGCTTTTGTTAACACCACAAATCGGCTTGGGGTTTCCTTGGACGGAAAATAATTTGTATATTCGGTTAAGACAATTAAAAAAGCACGCGATCGATACATTTTACGCTTCAAAGTAAGGCCCCGACTCATTCGGGTTTTCATTTCATCCTTAACTGCGTAAAATTATGCGTGCGTCACTCTCTGACCAACAGTTGATATCGCTCTACCTCTCCGGAGACGAGGCGGCATTCGAGTCTCTCTTGAATCGCCATCAGCAACAAGTTTATTCTAAAATTTTCTTCATCGTGCGGGATTCTGATCTCGCGAACGATTTGTTTCAAGATACCTTTATTAAGGTGGTCAACACTCTGAAAGGAGGGAAATACAATGAAGAAGGAAAATTCCTTCCCTGGGTGCTACGCATTGCACACAACATTTCCATCGATCATTTCCGTCGCGGAAAGAAAATGCGCATGATGCGCGCTACCGATGAGTTTGACGTATTTGATACGCTGCCCAGTGATCAAATGCACGCAGAGGATCAGATGATTCAAGATCAAATCCATCAGGATGTGCGTGGGTTGTTGGATTGCTTGCCGGAAGAACAACGCGAAGTGGTTCACATGCGCATTGAGCGCGAGTTGAGCTTTCAGGAGATCGCTGATGAAACAGGTGTATCCATCAATACAGCCCTTGGTAGAATGCGGTATGCATTGATCAACATGCGTCGCGTCATGGAAGAGCGTGGGGTGCAACTTACCTTGAATTGATCGGGTGAGGTTGTCACCAATTGAAATGAAAATGACTCCTGCACAATAGTCTGTGATTGATGGCGTTATTGGGGTGTTCAAACCCTAATGCAGACGCCCATGGCACATTGTACACTTGAAGATTTGACATCCGATTGGTTTGATGAAAGCGCACAAGCCGCAGACATCATGCCCAAAGCACAATCCATTCGCAACATCCTGTCGTATTCGGCAGGTACGCGGACGGTTCAATCCAAGAAGTTCGGTGCATTTTGCACGAATCTCAATTGAAGCGATGATCGCATGTCAAACAAAGAGGCCACCTTCGGGTGGCTTTTTTGTTGCGCATTCTTCCCAAACCTGCAGCTTGGTCTTGCCCGCGGCAAATTCTTGCAAAGCTTGCTGAACAATGGCATCACTGGTGGCGGATCCTGACTTTATCGGTACGATTTCATCGATTTGTTCAAAGCGCTCAATGCTCTCTTCCGTGTAGCACCAACCTTGTACAACTCCGCGATCCACTAATATCACGGCAGATTCGAGATGATTCCGTCCCTTTTCGACGATGGCTATGCGTTGGGCAT
>CBFIEJ010000077.1:0-3368 GCA_965661575.1 uncultured Flavobacteriales bacterium
TTTGTTCAAAGCGCTCAATGCTCTCTTCCGTGTAGCACCAACCTTGTACAACTCCTCGATCCACTAATATCACGGCAGATTCGAGATGATTCCGTCCCTTTTCGACGATGGCTATGCGTTGGGCATGGCGAGCGGCTTCTGTCAGGGCCTGTACACCTTGATTATGGGAGAGAACGGATTCAGCGGAATCGTCTCGCTCGGTCGCTCGGCCGTCGGATCCCAATCCGAGTAGTTCGGGATTCAATTCGTGTTTTCGAGCTTGACCGTGGAGCCAAGTGCGCGCATCTTCATCCCGGTAAAACCACCGCATGGCTTGTTTGATGTGCCGTTGTCGCTTTAAATGAAATCGGTTGAATCCCTTCTGATCGGTATAGGGAATGATCGCGGTGCGCATAGCCACTGATTTTTGGGCTCTGTTATGAATGGGCCAGTGTTTCCGAATCAATTCGTCTTCGAGCAATCGGGCGAGCAATGGAGACCCCGTTTCCTCTGCTTCAATGCTGTAAATGTCACGGAGGAAAGCCTGCCTGCGGGAAGAGGTCATATCGCCGTTAAAATGTGTTCTGACGCGATGCCGCACGTTGTGCGACATGCCGATGTAAATAGCGGTGCCTTTGCGGTCGAGGAAGCGATAAACCCCAGGTTTTGTGGGCAATCGTTCGAAGTCGGATGCGGGAACGTGCTGCGGCAACCAGGATTCCCGTTCACCGCGCTTGAGCATGCTGCTCACCACTTCTGCGGCACGCTCCGTTTTCATCATGCGGTGAAAGAGTTCTACTGTGGCGGCACAATCACCCATTGCACGGTGACGCGCATCATTGGAGATGCCCAAGTCAGAGCAAATTCTACCCAAGCTGTAGCTGCCATGTCCGGGCAGCAGTTTTCGTGCCATGCGCACCGTGCAAAGTTTAGGCCTTTTCCAAACCCTTCCCATGGTTTCGAAGTGCCCGCGAATAAAGGCGTAGTCAAATCCCACATTGTGCGCGACGAAAACAGCATCATCGAGCCAGTCTTCCAACTCGTCAGCAACAGCCTCAAACGTAGGTGCCGATTCGACCATGGTGTCATCGATGCCGGTGAGTTTGGTGATGTGCGTTGGGATTGGGAGACCGGGGTCCACAAGTGTCTCCCAACGGTCGAGCACATCGCGACCGTTGGTGATGACGATGGCAATTTCGGTGATTCCATGTCCGCGTGCGTGCGAACCAGTGGTTTCAATGTCGACGATGGCGAAACGTTCCATAAGGGCACAAATATCTTTGGTTTTTCATGCAAATAGTTGGGCAGGTCCGCAAAGGATTTACGTTGAGCAAAGATTGCGGTAGATTTGGGGCATGAAGGGAATCAACCGACTTCAAATTGGAGCTCAAATCATGGTGTTAATGCTCTGCTCTTGTGAAAGCGATGAGTTGCCATCTGCCTTGGCCGAACCTGACGTCGAACCCATTCCGCTCGCCTCCAAAGCGGATTCGCTCGCCATCGAGGCCAAGAAGGCGATCCTGGCTTTCCCTGCTTTGACTGATGATAATTGCGAGCAGTTTTTATTGGAATGGGCAAAAGAAATGCCTTCCTCAAGGTTTGAACTTTCGACATCCAAAGGACAAATTGTGCTCGAAACGTTCGGTGATGTGCCCCTTCACAGCGCCAATTTCGCATACAAAGTGGCCCGAAATTATTATGCGCCCAGTGAGTTTGTGCGCATTGTCCCGGACTTTGTCGTACAAGGTGGGAATTCCGAGGACACTCGGGCCCAAGAGCTCCGTTGGTTGATCGGCAAGCACACCTTGCCACCAGAATTCAAATCCAATCGTTTGCACTTCCGAGGTGCCCTTGCGATGGGGCGCACCTATGAAGGCAACCCCGGGAAACGGTCGGCTTCTTATGATTTTTACTTGGTTGTTGGGCGGAACGTGACGCGAGCGGAGCTGAGCCGTTTGGAACGTGAGAAAGGAATCGCATACACAGAAGCGCAGAAAGCCCGCTATGTCAAAGAAGGAGGAACACCGCATCTTGATTTTGAACACACGGTATTTGGACAGATGGTTTCGGGATTTGATGCCTTGGGCGCACTCGCCCAGGAGCCAACAGATGCTAGTGATTGGCCTTTGCGACGGCAGGAATTTCGCATCAATACCGCCTCGGAATACGATGCGAAGACAGATGATTTCGTAAATTAGAGGAATGATGATGGAAAGATCAAAACGGACTTCCGTGTCGTTCGGAGCCACGGGTATGATTTGCATTGCAGCCATGTCCATGCTGGTCGGTGAGGGGCTCGCTCAGGACTGGGACGATTGGGATGAATATGACGAGGAGAGCTATGTCTCCCAACGAAAGGGAGTGGAGTTTGCCGTGAACTTTGGTGTTTACCAGGCCAATCACCAAGCAGCGAATGCATTCTACAATGGTTACGCCGGAGAGACCTACGAACTTGGAGATAACACGGCCCGCTTGATGACCATAGAGGATAGGTTGGGCGTGGACAGTCCAAATAGCATTGTCTGGAGTCAAATCATGAACAGCATTGGGCTCGAAGCAGGAGAGTTTAAATACATTGAGTACCCAGCTTACACAGGAATGCGTTACACACCGGGCACGCTGATGGGGTTGCAGACCATGCTGTTTTTCAATCCAGAGTCGGCTTTTGTATTGCACTTGGATGCTATCAATGGATTGAAGTCTGAGGGCGGATGGAACATCGTCTCCTCAGATGTGGATACGGGTATGGGATCAGAGAACCGACGAACCTACGGAATTTTCAGTGAAGAAGATCGATTTCAATTGTCTCTTGCCTATCGCACTGCAGCCTATATTACAGATGAGGTTAGTTGGGTTATAGAGCTAGGGGGCAATATGTTAGCGACACGTTTGAAGAGCAATTACGTGCGAGTTGAGAATCAAAATTACCAGTTATTGACAGCTCCGATTGGAAACGGCAATTTTGCCAATCCAACTTCGAGCTTAAGTGCTACTGGATTTGGTGGGTTTGCCGCCTTAGGTCTTGAGTTGTTTTTCGAAGAAGGCGGTAATTTGATGCTCACGGCTCGCGTCAGTCGCGACCGTGTGGTCATGGGCACATACGAAGACGATTTGTGGCAGGGTGCGCTTTACCTCACTTGGGTAATTCCACCGCAATTGGGCGATTTCGTTCGGGCGCGTTTCTAACGGCGTATTTTTTGGAGGATGCGAGTTTCGTGTTGGGCTGCGCAGAGATAGAGAGAGTTTTGTTTCTGTTGCTCATCCATCAGTACTCGAATGGCCGCTAAGGATTCGATTTCCTCGGCTTTGGTTGTGGCTCGCGTTTGGATGATCTGCAAGGCAGCAAAATGCACAGCAATGGGGAAGTGCGGGAGATGCAGTAAGTCCAA
>CBFIEJ010000078.1:0-2794 GCA_965661575.1 uncultured Flavobacteriales bacterium
TTTTATCGACTCTGCTAAATCAGACCGATTTTCGAAGTCTTTTTGAAGTTCTACCCTTCGATCTATCCGACGGTCAAAGTTCTTTATTTGAGCATCATAAAATCGAATTAAAAAATTGTAAATGAATTGGTTAAAGGAAATATCTATCATACTATATTATACGTATTTAAAGCATTTTTGTTGCGTTTTTTAGAGGGTAAATTGAAGGAAAATCACCTTTATTTTTCAGTGCTCTTTGATCGGTTTCATGGCAATTTGATCGGCTGGCATTCCCCACAATTCGATACCTTGCGATAACCACTTACTTCCAATCGCATGAAACGGTTTCTACCTCTGCTCTTCGCTGCACTTTTAGGTCCATGCCTCCCCGCATCTGCCCAAATCAATTTTGAATACGGCGGACAAACGCGGCAGTACTACCTCGACAGCCCCGCTGAACTGGAGCCCGGAGCTCCGTTGGTGTTTGTATTGCATGGCTATGGAGGCACCGCGTGGTCGATGCGCAATTACTCCGGCTGGGGTGCAGTGGCCGAAAGCGAGGGCATCATGGTCTGCTATCCGCAAGGGTCGCTCGACATGGGAGGCTCTCCGCACTGGAACGCCAACCTCGGCATCAGTTCCACCAACGATCTTGGTTTCTTGACAGCCCTGGCTGAGCACCTGCAATCAATGTATTTCCTCAGCCCGGAATGCACCTACAGCTGCGGCATGTCCAATGGCGGTTATATGAGCTATTCACTCGCTTGCAACCACCCCGAAACCTTTCGAGCGGTGGGGTCCGTGACGGGAGCCATGAGCGAATTCGACTTTGACAATTGCAATCCGGACGAAGTCGTGCCGATCATTCACTTTCACGGAACTGCCGACTATGTCGTCAGCTACAACAGCGGCGCAGGAGGCAACTGGGGCGACGAAAGCGTCGAAGAGATCATGGACCTCTGGACGGGCATGATGGGCACCACTGAAGTGTCCGAAACCGACCTACCAAACATTGAACCGGTGGATGAAAGTTCAGTCGAACTCTTCCGGCACTTTGGCGCTCCCGGCGGACAAGAATTCCACCACTACCGTGTGAGCGGTGGCGGCCACGACTGGTTCGGCGTCTGGGGAAACCAAGACATCCAAGCCACCGAGTTGCTCTGGGACTTCTTTGCCTCGCATTGCAGCGGAGAATTTTCGGGCGGTTCAAACAGCATCGCAAATGCCCCATCGGCCAAATCCCTCCTCGCCTTTTGGAACGGCGAACAGGTGGGCATTCTCGCTGATTGCAGCCTCACCGCGTGGGACGCACAGGGCCGTCAAATCTGGCAATTGGACAACGCCACACGCGGCACACGCATCGACCAGACCCAACTGCAAGGCATCATGATGCTGCAGATCATTGGAGTCCAAGGCGACACCCGCGTCTTGCGGATTCGGTGATTTTTTGTTTCTGTTTTTAACGAACACAATTTGTAAGCGCAAGGGCTTCGCCTTAACGTTGCATCCAAACCCTTAAGTTTTCTTTATGAAACACCTCTACCCTTTTTTGTGTGCGGCCCTTTTTTCTTTTTGTTTGAATAACCTCGCCGCACAATGCGACGATGATATGGCGTGCAACTATGATCCAAGCGGAACAGAAGCATGCGTTTACAATGACTCCAACCAAGACCTGAGCCAAGGGGTTTTGATCGGCATCCCCTATGGGCAATACGACCTCGATCCTTCGGCCACGTGTGCCGTTCAGCCGATCAACGATCAGTTCGTCCAACTGGAATCAAACGATGATGGCTTGATGCAATTCATCATTGACGACGCCGTGTACGACTATTTCGATTGGGCAGTGACCTCAGGAGCAGTTTCACAAGAACAAGCCGATCAATTTTTGGCACTCATGACCTACGCTACGCTCTCATTTTGCGGAGACGAAATGTCGGCAAACCTTCCAGGCTTGGGCATCACCACAGACACCTACGACAACGGCCATTGGTTCCTCGGCACAGCTGTGGGGTATTACCTCGCTCCCATTGCCAATGCTTCGCCCGGCTGCGGAGACCCAGCCGCTGACAATTTTGACATTTGCGCCATTCCGGATGCGAGCCTCTGCTCCTTCCCACCCGTTGACTGCAACGACGCAATGGCCTGCAACTTCCAAGAAGGATCCGAAAGCGCTGCAGATTGCATCTACTTTGACACCGACAATTTTTCAATTGGAGAAAACGACTACATCGATTTGTATTCCTTTGAGGCCTGCGAAAACGGCTATGCCGCTTGGGACGATCTGCCCATTCCATTGGCGCAGGACAGCACTGGTGGTCCGCTCTACTTTGTGCTGTTTGACGAAGTCGAAGCCATCCTCAACGCCAACGGTTTTACCGTACTGGCAAACGACGTCATGACCGTCGTTGTGAGCGTCTGTGGAGACACGATGAATTACAACTCGCAAGTGGCAGGTGACTTGGACCTGATCTGGGACGGCACGGGATTCCCCCACCCTTTTTACGGAGGGTACATTGTTCCGGGCAGCTCATTGCCACAAACCTGTGCTGATCCCAATGCGTGTAATTTTGATGCTTGCTCAGCACCTTTCAGTTTTGAATCGTGCGAATACGTGGCACAAGGCACCATCACCGGCGACACCCTGCTCACGGTGGGCAACACCTACGAATACACCTTCGAAGGGGCAGAAGAAGGTTCCACATTCGTGTTCTACTCCGCCTGTGGCGAAGTCGTGCAAGACGGAAGCAACACTGCGAACTTAACCTTCGACTTCCCAGACACCTGTGAACTTTGCGTCGAAGAAACCACCACGGAG
>CBFIEJ010000078.1:2804-3100 GCA_965661575.1 uncultured Flavobacteriales bacterium
GCACCATCACGTGCCAAACGCTCACCAATGCCGCGACACACGTGGCTGAGTTGGAGGCCAACACGTGGTTCTTCATGCCCAACCCTGCTCAAAGCGACATCAGCGTGACCTGGAACGAATCACCCGCCGACTGGATGATCTATGACCAGCAAGGACGCGAAGTGCGGCGCATGCGGATGATCCGTGGCACACAATCCATCAACATCAGCGATTTGGCCAACGGTCAATACCTGATGGGACCTGCAAATGGCGCAAAGAAACGTTTGTCAGTCATCCGATAAGCACGCACCGCATCA
>CBFIEJ010000079.1:0-2811 GCA_965661575.1 uncultured Flavobacteriales bacterium
CCATCTCTCGAAAAGCTTCAAGTTCCTGAAGCACCCGTGAATATCAGCAGCACTTCATCCCAGCCATTACAATACATTAGACCGATTCCTTGGAAAACTTAATCAGCAAAATAAAAAGTTCCATAGCGCTCTCCGCTGATGCCGAGGCATACATCCATTCGATTGCCCACGAAAAAACGGTATCCAAGGGAGATATTTTGATCCAAGAAGGCCAAGCCGTGAACAAGACCTTCTTTGTGAAGCACGGGAGCCTTCGTTCTTTTTGCATCGACCAAGAAGGCAAGGAACACACACTGCAGTTTGCGATCAAGGACTGGTGGATCAGTGATTTTACGGCCATTTACAACCATGTGCCGGCTTCCCTTACCGTGGAGTGCATCGCTGATTCCACGATCATTGAGTTCAACGCTCAGCAACTGGAAGAGATCTTCGTTCAATTTCCCGAGTTTGAATCGTATCAACGAAAAAACCTTGAGAGACACATCGTCAGCTTGAACAAACGAATCTTGAATCAATTGCAATTGACCGCGCTGGACAGATACCGGTTGTTTCTGGAGCAGTATCCGGACATTGAACAATCCATTTCCAATTACCACATCGCCTCCTACCTCGGTATGACGCAGCAAAGCTTGAGCCGTGTGCGCGCAGAAATGGCCAAAATCTGATTTATTACCATAGGCTAATTTTTAGCCAAAAGCCGCCTTCTACTTTTGATGTCACACTTGAAAACACAAAAGTTATGCTTAAGAAATTGCTGGGACTTGCTCCAACATTAGAATCAGACGGCTCCTACAGTCCTTCGAAATTAGCCCTCAAAATGGGAGTGGCGGATAAGACTGATTTTGAAAGCATTTCTCATCCACAAATCCAGGGCAAGCGATCCAAGATTCTTGTGATCTTCACAGAACAGAAGAACTTGAAAATGAAGAACGGGAAATACTTTTCTACGGGAAATCATCCTGTGGAAGCCCTGTTGCCCATGCTCCATTTGAAAAATGCGGGGTTCGAATTTGAAATTGCGACCCCAACAGGAAAACCCGTCGTATTCGAGATGTGGGCCTTCCCTGATAAAGATGAACATGTCAAGGCTATTTTCAAAGAAAACCAAGAGCGCTTTGAAAATCCGATTAAACTGACTGACTTCATCGCCTCTTCTTTCGACCATTCAGACTCATATGCAGCGGTCTTCATCCCAGGTGGACATGGGGCTATGATTGGTATTCCTGAAGATAAAAATGTTGCGAAAATCTTGAGATGGGCACATGAGAAAGACGTGTTCACCATCACCCTTTGCCACGGACCCGGCGCATTTTTATCCACCACCCTCGACGACCAAGAATTCCTGTACAAGGGGTACAACATGGCCGTGTTCCCCGATTCGGTGGACAATCAGACACCTATGTTCGGCTACCTGCCCGGTAAAATGACCTTTGGGGTGAGCGAGACCTTGAAAAGCCTCGGTGTGAATTTGATGAATTCCAAGATGGACAAGACCGTATGCGCCGACCGAGGCGTCATCACAGGTGCCAGCCCATTGGCCTCCAATGAACTCGGTAAACTCGCCGTAAAAACCTTGCTCGCAAAATTCAACTGAATATGGAATTGATCAACAAACTGAATTGGCGGTATGCAGCGAAAGCAATGAACCGTCAGGTCATACCACAAGCGAAGATTGACAACATCATAGAAGCCATATCCCTCGCCCCTACATCAAGTGGCTTGCAACCCTTCGAAGTCTTTGTGGTCACCAATCAAGGCATCAAAGATCAAATCAGACCCGTTGCATGGAATCAGTCCGTTGTATCTGATTGCTCCCACCTGCTGGTTTTTGCAGCTTGGGACCATTACACCGAAGACAGAATCAATACGATGTTTGACCTCGTGAATGAGGTGAGGGGGATGAAAAATGAAGGTTGGGAGAATTACAGGCAAATGCTGTTGAAGGGCTATCCGCCTCGAGATCCCGAAATCAATTTCAATCACGCTGCTAAACAAGCCTACATTGCTTTTTCACAAGCGATTGCAGCCGCGGCCTTTGAAGAAGTGGATGCAACTCCGATGGAAGGCTTCCAGGCCAGTGCCGTGGACGAAATCTTGGATCTAAGAGCCAAAGGACTCAGAAGCTGCGTGATGCTTCCCTTGGGCTACCGAGATGCTGAGAATGACTGGTTGGTCAATCTGAAAAAAGTTCGTAAACCAAAAGAAGATCTGATCACCGAAGTCAAGTAACAATCTCTGCTGCCGTTGCGAAAGAAAACGCTCCTCATTCGCTGCGCCGCAGAACCATTTTGGCGACTGCGGAGCTACCCTGTGCATCGTGGATCAATCGAACGATGTATTGTCCAGGCAACCAGTCACTCGTAGAGCCGAGGCTCGTCGAGGTGGATTGCCCGGCGTGGACTGTGCGACCGGCCATATCAATGACTTGAAATTGAAATGAGAAAGCCCCTTCCCAGGGTGCATCAATTCGGATTTCGTCACCAACGGACAGCACATTTGGAGTGACAAAATCAGTCGCAAAAACCACCGGATTGGACCCAAAAACGCCTGCTGGAGTGGTGTTCTCTTGAAATGTCATCTCATACGGATCATATTGGATGGCAAAGGTCTTGCTGTGAAACGCGTCCTCATCGCCATCCGAATCTATATCTGCGAACTTCATTCCATAACGATCCGGAAGTTCTGCCATTTCTAGACCAAACGGAGACGAGACCGGGGGCACGCTGAAATCTGGTTCGTTGGCCGTACCCGTGTTTTCATAGTACTTCAAATCAGTTGACACGTTGTAGATGTTTGGCATAGAACCCACCG
>CBFIEJ010000080.1:0-2745 GCA_965661575.1 uncultured Flavobacteriales bacterium
TGATCAGCCTCCGGTCGAAAATCAATTGCAGAATAAACATGTAGAAAGCACGAGTTGTCCTTGTTTGGACGCGGGTTCGACTCCCGCCGGCTCCACTTTTTCAGTGTGCAAAACTTCGCCCGCTTCCTCAATGGTTGCGGGCTTTTTTTGTCGCGATTATGGGCAAAATCTGTTTTGTGAAGTAGCAGAGGGTTTTGAGGTTTGCGAAATAGATCAAGTGTAGCAGCATCTGTATCCAGGATTAAATCACCCGTAGGCGTGAAGTGTTTTGTGTGTGAATGATTCATCTTTCAGTCATCAAATGAAACTCATGCTATGAAAAATCTGATTACCATCTTCCTGTTCACCCTGCTTGGGCTGATGCCGATGTCGAAGGCTTATGGACAATTCTTCGACTTATGTGAAGACATTAGTCTGACGCTAACGGCGGCAGATTCAAACATTGTGCAGCTTTACCATGCCGGATTTTTTATGTTCGGTGCCACGCCCAATGTAGGCGCGTACGAGACCGTTTGCGAGTGGACGGTGGTCACTCTAGACGGAGCTTTGGTCTTGGATACGACGTCAACGGGGGATTGGGCGGAGCAGTCGTTCATGACCTTTTCACCGAATGTGGAACTTCCGGCAACACTGCTGGTGGATCTGGTTTTGACCAATCCCAATGTCGATTTTCCCTGTTGCATTTCAGATACGCTTGGTTGGGTTGAGGGAGAGGGGCCATTCGGACCCACGGCGGATTGGGAAATTCTAAGCGGTAGCAATGGGGTGCCCTGCGAAACGAGCCTGGTGGAGTTTGCGCAGCTGAATCAACCTCGCTTGTTCCCTATGCCTGTCACCAATCGGATTGAGCTTTCCAAGCCAACAGGAATTGCGCATTTGGCTGTCTACGATTTAACCGGCCGCCCAGTGGATGTCCTTCAGGTAAATTCCACATCGTATGAATGGGATGTGAGTCACCTTGGTCCTGGGGGGTACGTCGTCCAAATGGTGGATTTTCAGGGTTACGTAATCCACACTCAACGTGTGTTGAAGTTAGGAGGGGAGTGATGAACGGATGAGTATGTGAGGTGCTTTGCCTTTCAGCCAGGAGCCCAGGGCTGTCTTCCTGATTGGCTTCTGTGATTGATTCACATCCCAAGATGGACACACAGATCAGCTCAGATGGTTACCTTTGGCAACAGTTGGAGGGGGGTCCAAATGTGGACAAATCCCAGGTAGCTGAAGAGGTAGCTGGAGGTGTCAAGTCTCAGAAAGCACAGCAATCACTGGGCTCTTCATGGGGGTGCAGATTCCCGCCGGCTCCACATGAAACGATTGTGGAAAACAGCCCGTGATCCCAGTTTTCACGGGCTTTGTAACACCGTAAGTTGCAATAGGATTAGGCGCGTTTACTAGTGCATCCTGCGGCCCAATTTTCAGCAGGTTCAAACACGTTGAAGCAGGAACAAGGGGCGCCTCAGTGTGCCCCGGAATTTTAGTGTACTGAGCAACACAGCAACATTGTAGGCATAGCCCAAAAAAGAGAAAGTATGGTGAACGGGACAAGATCAAGATCAGTATGGCAGGTGTTGTTGGCTGAGCCAAAAGGACTGACCTTTGGTCATGTGATTGGCTGTAACTCGAAGATGCTTGAGAGAGCACATACTTATTTGGCGATTATCCTCCTGGGGATTTCGATGTCGTCATGCGGAACTTCTCGGACGTTCCAAATGGATCACTCTTCCAGTGCTCTGTTCTACCATGATGCCTACTGGGTGGCTCAAATCAAACCAGACGGCGCACCGACGAAAATCACAGTGATCAACGATTTGCATGTGGACACCTCTACTCATCGGGTAACCGTTTATGCTCAGTCTAAAATGTTTGGGAATATCATATCTCCTCCTCAAGTAGCGCCTGGAGAATGTATTGAATCAAAAACAGACACATTTTGCTTTCATCCAAATGCTGTTTATTTGAATGGATCAGGTATGGAATTGGATCGTTCTGACGGAAGCGGTGCCTGGTGGGTTAAACATTCATGGGTTCTCGGAGGTGAGGGTTATCAAAATTGGGAGTTGAAACCTGCGAAGTGCTACGGTGATGGCCACTATGTGGAGGGCATCCTGCTTGAAGATGGATTGACAATGAAAATTGGGGCTCAAAAAGATTCGATCTTTACTGATTTCAACTTGAGGAGACCCATCATTGATGTCACGAAGAGGCAGGTGCGCTATCAAGTAGCACGCTATGGAATTTCCAATCAAACAGGCTCTCTGGAAGAGACATTCAAGCTTGATTGGAAATGCAAATGCAGAAAAAGCCCCCTCACAGGTGGAATTCGCACTTGCCCGAGATTAAAATAGCTCAGGCTTGACGGTCGAGCCTCGATTGGATTCACTTGACCAAATCAGGGTTGAGGTTTTTCGGCTTCTGTGTGAGGGGTTTCACACTGCAAGAATGTCCAGCCTAACCATTCCAGGGGTAAACTTGCAGCACAAGGAATTCAGTTCCTTTTCAGTTTGCATCAAAGTGTGACGCATACTGTGACACATGAAGACTCAAACTCTGCAGGGCCTGGAATCATTGGGGGTCAGAGGGGGTGTCTACACTTCCCCCGGCTCCACAAGTAACGATTGTGGAAAACAGCCCGTGACCCCAGTTTTCACGGGCTTTGTAACACCGTAAATTGCAATAGGATTAGGCGCGTTTACTAGTGCATCCTGCGGCCCAATTTTCAGCAGGTTCAAACACGTTGAAGCAGGA
>CBFIEJ010000081.1:0-2603 GCA_965661575.1 uncultured Flavobacteriales bacterium
TTGAGACCACAATCGCCTCAATTCGTTCTGGCGTATTGTCGTCCGCATATTGAATCGTTACCTGCGACTTCGAGTCAGGGCGTAGATACGGCATCGGACTGGGCGACTCACGTCGAATGGCTGCCAATTCTTGCAACAAGCGGTGAGACAAGTCGAGCGGAAGCGGCATGAAATTTTCTGTCTCGCGGCAGGCGTAGCCGAACATCATGCCTTGATCACCTGCTCCCTGTTCCTCAGGATTCGAACGTTCTACTCCTTGATTGATGTCACTTGATTGCTCATGAATCGCGCTTAAAACGCCGCACGATTGTGCGTCAAACATATACTCACTCTTGGTGTAGCCGATTCGGCTGATCACGTTCCGCGCGATGTTCTGAACGTCGAGATAAGCGCTGCTCTTGACCTCGCCGGCCAACATGACTTGCCCCGTTGTAACCAGCGTTTCACAGGCCACTTTCGACTGGGGGTCAAAGGCGAGAAATTGATCAATCAATGCGTCGCTTATCTGGTCAGCAACTTTATCGGGGTGTCCTTCAGAAACGGACTCGGAGGTGAAGAAATAACTCATAATATTTACAAAAGATATCCAGCCTTGTTTTGTATCAAATATCTTGGCGTCGAAAATACTCCTTAATCAAAAAAGAAGGCAATGATTACTCAAGAATCTGTTCTACAAATCCAGAAAAACTGGGGTGACGGCGTAGTAAAAATAGGCTCGCTTAAGAACGACAGAACCCAGTGCGAAAATTTCACAAGTGAATTTCTCGACCATCTGTACAACTTCCAGAATGGCGACGTTCTTTTCAAACCAACCAAATGCGCAACGCAGCAATTCCGACCGACAAAAGATGAGGCTAAATCTTACTTTATCGCAGGTGAAAATCGTGCGTGCAATGAAGATGGTGGATTTGCAATTCAACCCTGGACAAACGTCAGATTTGAGAACGCGGGGGTCATCTTGGAAGAAAAGCGAGCAATTGCCATGGGAAACTACTACTTCACTACAGTTGACGGAGACGAAGTCAAGGTGGAGTATACATTCGGTTATACGCTCGTGGATGGAAACTTAAAAATTGACTTGCACCACTCCTCCTTTCCATACAATCCGTAAAGAGATAAAATGAATGATGGCTCCACTTCTCCTGCATTCTAGCGGGAGTATGGGCCATTCATTTCTCCCTGAAAAACAATCGGATGGTCACACCTGTCAAGTTCCACTCTGACCGAATGTGATTTTCCAAAAAGCGCTTGTAGGGCTCTTTCACATATTGCGGCAGGTTGCAATAGAAGGCGAACGTGGGTGTCTGAGATTGAATTTGAGTCACATATTTAATCCGTACCATCTTGCCTTTATACATTGGAGGTGGCTGGTTCTTCATGATCGGAAGCAAGAAGTCATTCAGCTGGCTGGTAGAAATTTTCCGCTTCCTATTTTCAAAAACCTCCATTGCTACCTCAAACGCCTTCAAAACCCGCTGTTTTGTCAAGTTTGAAGTAAAGACGATGGGTACATCCGTAAACGGTGCAATCTTCTCCCTCACCGCACTTTCAAATTCCTTCATGGTGCTGGTATCCTTCTCAACCAAATCCCACTTGTTGACCAGAATAACGACCCCTCGGTAGCTGTTGACGACCTGCCAGAATATGGCTTGATCCTGACGTTCCATGCCATTCTGGGCGTCGAGCAACAGCAAACAAACATCACTCTGCTCTATCGATCGAATGGTCCGCACCGTGCTATAAAACTCAAGCTGATCTTCGATTTGCTTTTTTCGACGCAGGCCTGCTGTATCAATCAACTCGAAGTCAAACCCATACAAGTTAAAGTCCGTGTGAACACTGTCGCGCGTCGTGCCGGCAATGTCTGTTACAATGTTCCGATTATTTCCAAGCAGGGTATTGATCAGCGTGCTCTTACCCACATTTGGCTTCCCAACCACGGCTAACTTCGGCAAACCTGTTCCTTCTGAAACTGGTTCGGGGGGCAACAACGCGACCAAAGCGTCTAAAAAGTCTCCTGTTCCATAACCGCTTGAAGAGCTCACCGGGTGCACCATGGAATCCAGACCCAGGCGATAAAACTCCGCACTCTGCAAATCATGCGCGCCTGTATCGACCTTGTTACAAGCAAGAACCACTTCTTTCCCACTCTTACGCAGCAATTTGGCAATGTCCTGATCAAGATCTGTCACACCCGTTTGTGAGTCAACCATAAATACGATTACTGCTGCCTCCTCAATGCTAATCTGAACCTGCGCTCGAATGGCTGCTTCAAAGGCGTCATCACTTTTCGTGATCCAACCACCTGTGTCAATAACCGTAAACTGACGTCCAGTCCATTCAGCCCGGCCATACTTCCGATCTCTTGTGGTTCCACTTGTAGGATCCACAATTGCATCCTTCGTCTCTGTCAGACGATTGAACATGGTGGACTTACCCACATTCGGTCGTCCTACTATGGCTACAAGATTGTTCATGATTCGAAGCTAGTCAATCAGTTGAATTTATGTCATCAAAAATTGAAGACAAAAAAAGGGCCCTCCGAAGAGGGCCCTAAGAACGGCGTCGACATACTCTCCCGCGAAAGCAGTACCATCTGCGCT
>CBFIEJ010000082.1:0-2466 GCA_965661575.1 uncultured Flavobacteriales bacterium
AACAACGGATCTATAGCTGAGGCATCTGTGGGAACGAGGACGTGAAAAATATCTGCGTAAGGGGTGTCGACGTAGGCTGTGTCAAACTGTTCTCCAGCCGTGGCGTCTGGAGCAGCACCCCATTCCGCTTCACCAAAATCGAAATCAGGTTCACATTGTGCGAAAGACTGTGTTGAGCAAAACAGAACGGTTGCCGCTCCGAAGAGAAGGTAGAAGTGTTTCATATTATCTAGGTTAATGATTAGGATTCTGGTTCCTCACCGAGTTGAGATTCTGTCATTTCCATGACGAGAAAATCATAACCCTCAGAAGCAGTAGGTACAATGGTGAGAACGCGATCCAGTTGACTGATTTGGATGAGCTTTTCGACCGAGGCTTGCAGTCCAGCTAGGACAAATTTGCCTTCGGCATCTCGGCATAAACGATTTCCGATCAAAACGGCACTGAGGCCGGAACTATCGCAGTATCGGGACTCAGAAAGATCGAGCACGATGTGCTTCGTTCCTTCTTTTGCAACCTGAACCAGTTCACTTTTCAAATCAGGGGCGTGAAGCGCATCGAGCTTTTCAACATGAGATTTGATGGTTGCGATGTTATCGCGGATTTCGGTGGAGAATTTCATGAATCGATTGTATGCTGTAAATATAGGAGAATCTCCCTTTGGTTTCCTTACCGCGTCATGGCGAGCAAATAAAGAACGGCCATGCGAACTGCGACACCATTTTCGACTTGTTCCAAGATGATTGAGTGTTCGCTGTCTGCTACATCACTTGTGATTTCTACTCCGCGGTTGATTGGACCCGGATGCATGATGGTTATTGGCTTATTGAGCGCATCGAGGCGTTGTTTGTTCAGTCCAAATTCAGTGGCATATTCTCGAATTGACGGAAAGTAGGGAACACTTCTTTCATCCTGCCGTTCCATTTGTATGCGCAGCATGTTCGCCACATCGCACCAGTGCAGGGTGGCATCAAGGTCGTGACTTACTTCGACTCCCATCGTCGCGATGTGTTTTGGAATAAGTGTTTTCGGACCGCATACCCGGACGTTGGCTCCGAGCTTTTTCAAGCACAATATGTTGCTAAGCGCTACACGGGAATGACGAATGTCTCCCACGATGGCGACATTGGTTCCCGACAGGTCTCCAAGCTTTTGTTTCAGACTGAAGGCATCTAAGAGGGCTTGGGTAGGATGTTCATGTGTGCCATCTCCAGCGTTGATGACTGCTGTATCGATTTTTTTGGCTAGGAACTGTGGTGCACCTGGGTGCGGATGCCGCATTACCACCATATCCACTTTCATCGCCAAAATGTTATTGACGGTATCTGTGAGTGTTTCACCTTTTTTCACGGAAGAATTGCCGGCTGTGAAATTGACCACATCTGCGCTTAGTCGTTTTTCCGCTAGTTCAAACGAGAGCCTCGTCCGCGTCGAATTTTCAAAAAAAAGATTGGCTACGGTAAAGTCTCGAAGCGAAGGGACCTTCTTGATGGGGCGATTGATGACTTCCTTGAACTCTGTTGCAGCTTGAAAGATCAATTCCAAGTCATTCTCCGTTAAGCCACGGATTCCGGTTAAGTTCTTTACAGACAGGTGATTCATTCGGGCTTTTCGTTGAGCAGCATTACACGGCAGGTTTCCCCCAATTCACTCCACTCTACTTTTACATATTGCCAGTCGATACTGTCCACTGACTTCCCGATAAATTGTGGCTCAATGGGCAATTCGCGTTGGAATCTCCGATCCACGAGCACCAAGAGTTTAACGGTTTCAGGACGTCCGTGGGCAAGCAAAGCATCAAGGCCAGCGCGAATTGTCCTCCCCGTAAACAAGACATCGTCAACCAGGATGACATCGCGGCCCTCCACCAAGAACGGCATTGTGGTCGTTTGTGGGGTGATTGGTTTTTCCCTGCGGCGAAAATCATCGCGGTGAAAGGTCGTGTCCAAACCGCCACAATTGATGGTGCAGTTTGGCAAGAGGCTTTCTAGTTTTGCCTTCAATAATTTGGCCAAATCGTATCCTCTGGGCTGCAGGCCAACGATATCAGTCCTGCTGAAATCATGATGTTCTAACAGTTGATGTGCCAAGCGGTCCAAGACTCGCTCGAAAAGCTCCTCACTCATTAGGATTTGTGATTCCATCTCGACAAAGATAGTTTGAAACAAAAAAGAGGAGCACTGGGTGCTCCTCTTTTTCAAAGATTAGATTCTAAAGAAGATTTAAGCCTTGGCTTCAGCATCAGCGCTGTCATCCTTTTTACTTGCCGCTTTCTTTGCTGGCGCTTTCTTTGCTGGCGCTTTCTTAGCAGCTGGCTTTTTGGCGGCAGGCTTTTTGGCTGCTGCTTTCTTAGCCGGTGCTTTTTTTGCTGCTGGCTTCTTTTTTTCAACTGGAGCTTCTTCCGCTGCTGGAGCTTCTTCCGCTGCTGGAGCTTCTTCCGCTGCTGGAGCTTCTTCCGCTGCTGGA
>CBFIEJ010000083.1:0-2449 GCA_965661575.1 uncultured Flavobacteriales bacterium
CCATTAGGAGCAATGCTATTTGTTTCATCGTACTATTTGATTCTACGGTTTGGTCAGGCAAAATAACCCTTCAAACTTGCTTTCCAATCACGCCTGCGGGTGAAAGACACTCCAAAAAAAGCAGATGAATCAAAAATCCCCGCATCGATTGAAGATGCGAGGATTTTGAAAGTAGCCCGTAAGAGGCTGTCAACTATCGGGCAATGACGGGCCTTTCAGCGCCTTTCAATTGGTTATCACTTCCATTGTTCTTGTCTTTGTTGTGCCGAATGTGAATCAGTGCTGCACCACAATCTTTTGAGTGGACTCGAACACATTGGCTCTCACGTGAAGGATATACACGCCTCGGTCAAACCTAGAAAGATCAACATTGAATGGTGATGTGCAATTCTCACAGGCGTATAGCACCTCTCCAAGAGACGTGCAAAGCTCTACTTTCGCGCTGCCCTCAAATCCTTGAATATTGAGGATTCCTGAGGTCGGATTGGGATAAACAAGCACCTCGGTTGATTCTTGGGGATCGAGACCAACAAACCCTTCCCTTTCAAAGGCTTCGATGCGGTTCGCAAAGCCTGAGCCGACAGCCACACGGCCAGCGTTATCCGAGAGCGCCAGGGTCAAGCCGAATAGTTGCAATGCCGAACCATCAGGTTCGGGCACCATGATGTTTTCAATCAACTCCCAGTCATTGCCGTTCCATTCGAGAACGCGAACACGCCCGTCGCTCCAGTTGTACCGGGGATCGCCAATGCCCACGATGTCGCCATCGGCACTCAAACTCACTGTCGACACCTCCAACAGTCCTTCTTCTTGGTCGAGGTTCCCCCGGAGCACCCATTCTGCGCCATTCCAATCCCGCACTTCAGTCAAGCCGAATTTGGCGGTGATGGCCAAGGTTGTTCCGTCGCCATCGAGGCTGATGGATTCACCGTAAGACGCATCGTTGACGGCGCCCATGAGAGGCGCGCCCATGTCCTCCCATAAATTTGCATCGCTGTTCCATTCGAACACCGTGACGGCTCCAACTTGCGAGGTGAACTCTGCGTTCCAACGAGATCGGGAAGCCACCGCTGCGCGCTGCCCATCAGCACTGATCCGGACCACACGACCAAACTGCTCCGATCCGGTCAAGCCCATGATGTCTTGGCCTCGCTGAACCCAGTCCTGCCCGTCCCAATCGTACACCTCCACTTGGCCTTGGAGCATCAAAATTCCAGGCTCGAACGTGTTGCCTTCTGCGCCAATGATCACGGTATTGCCGTCAGCACTGAGATTCACCGAACCTCCAAACACATCCGTGGCGCCTGGGATATCAGGGTGTCCCTCCCCTTCGATTTCGACGCCGCGCTGCGTCCATTCGGAACCGTCCCAATCGTAGATCCGGACCCCACCTACGCGGGCCCCCGAAGAATTGGGTGAATAAGAGATACCAAGGGCAAAGGTGCTTCCGTCGCCATCGAGGCTGACCGAGGCGCCCGTTCCCTCGTCCTGAAAGGGATCGACACCGTAAAAGCTTTCCCCGAGTTGCGCCCATTCACCACCTGTCCATTCGAAGACTTTGGCATACCCGGAAAAAGGGAAGTTATCACTGTTGTTCGGGGTTCCGAAAGCAATGCGATTTCCGTCTCCACTGATGTCCAATCGCTCCCAGAATCCGATTAGATCTCCGGCACCTCCGAAAAACTGCTCGCCCATCAAGTTCCATTGGGCCATCGCCGGCACATTCATCAAGATCAGGCAGTAAGTAAGGCTTAAAATAAGGGACGATTTTTGCGGCATAACAATTGGATTATCGACGTTAGTGAAAAATACGCATCCTTCTATCAAGGTTGCAACACGACTCTTTGAGCGAATTCTCTGGTGTTGGACATCACATGAACAATGTACATCCCACGCGAAAAACCGGATAAATCAAGGGACAAGGGTGATGCACAATCCTGCCAAGTGCAAACCACTTGTCCGAAGGGTGTTCGCAATTGAACCTGCGCGATGCCCTCAAATCCACTCAAGGTCAGCGACCCCGTGGAGGGGTTTGGAAAGCACTTGACCGATGCGCCGTGCAAAGCGGACTCAGACACTGAATTGACCCAATCTGCATCGCGGAACACGCGGGCCCGGCCCGAAGGCGCAAAACCAAAGGAACCGAGGATGAAAGTGCTTCCGTCACCGCTCATGGCAACTTCATTCGCAAATGCGCCGTGAGACCCACCGAAAATGGGATCGCAAATTTGTCCCCATTCTTGTCCCTGCCATTCGTAAACTGTTCCCACACCTGCATTATTGAAAAGATCGACCTCATTCGATGTAAAAGGAGCGCCGACGGCCAGTCGGGTTCCATCTGAACTGAGGCTGATGGACTCACCAAAGTTGTCATGAAATTCAAGGCTACTCAAGGTCTCTCCCCGCTGCGCCCAAGCGTCCGACTCCCAATCGTACACCATGACTTCTC
>CBFIEJ010000084.1:0-2416 GCA_965661575.1 uncultured Flavobacteriales bacterium
AATTTCGCCCACACAAATAAACACAGATAACGGCAGGGCAAAATCGGTGAGCCCTGGAAAGTTCAACGCTCCAGGCTCAAAATATTCCTCAAGCTTGTACATGAATCCGAGCGCATCATTGGCTTTGATCAAACCCGAAACAATGAACAGTGAGCCCACCAAAAGTCGGCAGCTTTTTACAATGATGTTGAATGCATTCATGGTGTCTTCATTTTCAAATATCACAACAGCAGAGGCAAATCATCGCATCGCCAATTACGCGGTATCATCATCTCGCGCCAACAAAATCAAGGCAAATAAAGCATAGTTTGCCATGTCTTGATAATTTGCTTCTACTCCTTCTGAAACCTTGGTTTTCCCATCATTGTTCTCAATCTGCTTCACCCGCAGTACTTTCATCAGAATCAGATCCGTCAAGGAACTGACGCGCATGTCACGCCATGCTTCTCCGTAATCATGATTCTTGCGAATCATCAAATCACGGGTGTCAGCGTAGGCGCTGCGATAACGTTCGATGGCCTCGTGTGCAGGCAACTCCATTGTGTGATCATCAGGTAAGTCACATTGTATGATGGCCATCAAGCTATAATTCACAATGCCAATGAACTCAGAATCAATACCTTCGTCGACCTTGGCCTTTTGATTTTCTTGAATTGTTCGAATCCGATTGGCCTTGATGAACAATTGGTCGGTCAGAGATGAGGGACGCAGGATACGCCAAGCGGTACCATAGTCAGAGGTTTTGGCTTCAAAAAGTCGCGAACAAAGGGAAAATGCTTGTTCGTATTCCTTCAACGTGTCTTCGATTGTGCTCACTTCGGATTTCTTGAAATATCTTTCGACAAGGTACAAACTCCTGCCGGGTGCACCAGCGAATCCAATGCCAATGTCCATTAAAACAACTGCAACTTTTCAACTGACTTCACAGGGAAAGACATGGGATCTTGCCACACCACAAGTGATGGGAATTGTGAATTGTACGCCGGACTCCTTTTTTACAGGAAATCGATTTGCAGCGACGGATGTTGCGATTAACGAAGGCCTTGGAATGCTCAGTGCTGGCGCAAACGCTTTGGATATTGGAGGACAATCCACACGACCTAACGCTATTGAGATCTCCGCTCATGAAGAATGGCAGCGCATTCGATTGGTCATCAATGGCATTTTAGAAGCCAGGCCCGATGCCATTCTATCCGTTGACACCTTTCACGGTGAAGTTGCTCAACGCGCTCTGGAATCCGGAGCATTCATGATCAATGACGTCTATGCCGGCCAAAAAGACGACAGGCTTGTGCATGCCGTTCGCACTTACGACGCTCCCCTGGTCATCATGCACATGCAAGGAACACCGAGTAATATGCAAGACGACCCACGGTACACAAACGCCAATGCTGAAATTTTACGTTGGCTCTCACTTCGAAGCAAAGTTTTGCAAGAACAAGGAATTCGCCAGTTGGTGGTGGACCCGGGGTTCGGTTTCGGCAAAACCGTGGAGCATAACTATCAACTCCTGAAGTCCCTTGACACCTTTAAAAGCATCGAGTTGCCCGTACTCGCAGGTGTCAGTCGAAAGTCCATGATATGGAAGACTTTGAGTAACTCGCCGGAAGAATCCTTGAATGGAACAACTGCATTGCACGCATGGGCGCTCAGTGGTGGAGCCCATATTCTGCGGGTGCACGACGTTAAAGAAGCTCTGGAAACCGTGCTGCTGTTCAACGCAATGCAGTCGTCCTAATTTCAGTGCTGAATCGCAAGCCGAACAGACGCACCTGAAACATCTTGCAATATGTACATGCCACTCGGCAAATCTGAAATGCTCAAGTGCAAACCGACAGATCCCGGTAAATTCTTCCACTCTTTGCACTGCTTTCCAGACAAGTCAAAAAGAGAAAGCGTCCCCTTCCAACCTTCTACACGTAAGACATCTCCTGCTGGGTTCGGAAAAACCTGCAACTCCTTTTGCTCTTCAATCGCCTCAACCGATGTCGTGCCCGTTGGGGCGATGGCAGCCGAAGGCTGAACCATGAAAAAATGCGTCAATGAACTCACAGCGATGTTCCCGCTGGGGAAATAAGGGTAGTTGCTCCAAGTGCCGTCAAACGCGGGTGTATCCGTTGAAGGGTTTGTATCGAAATAGCCGACCAATTCCAATGAACCTTCAGGAGCTCCATTCACGTCCAAAATGCGCAAGCCGCTGAGGTAGTTAGACTGGTACATCTTATCTCCAATGATGTACATGTTGTGATCGATCGCTTCCACGTCAGCCTCATAGTAACCGACAATGAAAGGATTGTCCAGGTCTGCAATATCCATGATGTACGTTCGCGTGTTATTGCCAAAGTTCTGCTCGTCCAATTCATCATTGAAGAAGCAATAACGGTGATTCTCACCGACATAGCCTTGGTGGGTATAA
>CBFIEJ010000085.1:0-2279 GCA_965661575.1 uncultured Flavobacteriales bacterium
CGGGCAAACCATTGGGAATTATTATGTCGACGATATCAACCTGTCTGCATCCAACCCATCTGCCATTGTTTCTCTCGAGAACGATTTGGCTTTTGCATTTGGTCCCAATCCAGCAACCAACTTCATCAACATCCAAGGCCAACCCAATGATGCTTGGATGCGCGTGATTGCGTTGAATGGTCAATTGGTATTGGAAGGCCAACTGAATAACCTATCCAAAGGAGAAATGATTGAGTTTAACCTGGAAGACGGCATCTATTTCCTCGAGTTGACTTCAGGCCAAGAGCGATCTACCCAACGACTGGTAGTGAGTCATTAAAAGATTTTACTGTTTGTAAGAAAAAGCTCGCTTCGGCGGGCTTTTTTTTTGATCAACACATCATCTTCGGCACACTTGTTGTCACCTGTAATTTGTGAACAGTTAACCGTGATTCATTGCCTGCATTGTTCCCCGCTCTATAATTTTGACGCAGAACTTATTGATTAAGATGAAGAGAATACTACAAAACGTTGCCAAAACCTTAGCCCTTGGTTTTTACACTGCCATGTCACTCACTGGGCAGTTGGCTGCGCAAACCAATGATTACGTTATCGATGTGACCATTGATGGGCTCTCTAGTGACACCGTTTATCTCGCACATTATTATGGCAATAAACTCTACTATGCTGACACAGCAGTCACAAGTGCCAGCGGGCAAGTCGTCTTCCCAGGTCGGACATTCGAAAAATGCGGGAAACACGCAATCGTCATGCCCGGCCCCAAGTATTTCGAATTTCTTGCGGTAGCCGAAGATGTCGTGCTAACTACGAAGGCTAATGATCCAACTCGCTATGTCGAAGTCATCAAAAGCGATGAGAACAAGGTGTTTTACGATTACCTCGGTTTCATTCAAAAGCGCAGAGCTCAAGCTGCTCCCTACGAAGCAACCCTCGCAGATTCGACCGCCTCTGCTGGTTCAGTCGATGCCGCGCGTGCTTTTTTGACAGCGATGGGAAGCGAAGTTGCCGACGAACAACAGCGCATACTTAGCACGCATCCCGAGAGGCTTTTTGCAAAGTACTTGAACATGATCATCGAGCCGAAAATTCCCGATGTCCCCGCACAAATCGTCAATAAACAAGACTTGCAATACAGATGGTACCGAGATCACTATTGGGATCGCGTCGACTTTGAAGACCCCCGCTTGGTGCATGACGGGAGCTTTCACCAGATTCTTGAAAAATACTGGACACGTGTATTGCCGCAGATTCCCGATTCCATGACTGTGGAAGCCGATCGTTTGATTGCTCAAGCCGTTGGAAATGATGAGATGTTCAAATACATCACACACTTCATCACCTTCAATGCGGAGTCTTCTCAAGTGATGTGCATGGATAAGGTGTTTGTGCACATGATTGACACGTATTACGCCACGGGTCAGGCGACTTGGCTCAAGGAAGAACAATTGTCAAAGGTGATGGATCGTGCAGAGGAATTGCGCGACAGCCAATGCGGAAACAAAATCCCTAACATCATTCTTCCCGGCCTTGACCAAGATGAATGGCTCTCCCTCTATGATGTTAATGCCAAATACACGGCAGTTATCATATGGGAAAGTACCTGTGGACATTGTAAGAAGGAGCTGCCGAAATACAAGGACTTGTACGAGACATGGAAAAACAAAGGATTGGAAATCTTCGCCATCGGCAATGACTTTGATCCCGAGCCTTGGATTGATTACGTCAAAGAGAACAACTATGACAGCTGGGTCAATGTGAGCGACAACCCCCTGATCAATGCACAGGACAGCGCCTCTGCCCTCATATACGGCGGTGTAACCACGTTGAAGAGCCTGAACTTCAGAACCACCTTCGACGTGTTCGCTACGCCGAAGGTCTTTTTACTGGACAAAGACAAGAATATTCTTGCCAAGCAAATCGGAGCCGATCAAATGCTCGATTTGCTCGGAAGACTTGAAGAACTAGAGTGACTTCGGAGGTTTCACCTGCAGGCGATTGGAATGCCAGAACATCGCTTTTAGAAAAGCCCATCATTTGGATGGGCTTTTTTGTGCCTTCAACATGGCGTTGATCATGTTTGACTCGACGCATCGAGAAGGTCTGGCCAGCAATACATGTGCACGCAGAGAGATCGATAACGGCAATCTGGCCAGGAAGTGAATCGTCGTAAGAGAGACCGTAAGCTTGTCCGCAACAAAAAAGGTCCGCCACAATGGGCGGACCTTTTAAAGTCATTCGTCTCGAGGTATCAATCAGCACACGGCAAACCAAATGAACTG
>CBFIEJ010000086.1:0-2057 GCA_965661575.1 uncultured Flavobacteriales bacterium
GCTGCGTTCCAAATTTGAACAGAAGCATTGCCACCCCAAGCTCCTTGGACGGTTACAACGCCATTCGCTGCTGGGTTCGGATAAACGCTGAATTCAATCGTTGCTGTTTCCAACACATTGGTCACTGTTGGGATGAGAACCGCATCAATGACGTGTACAACACCGTTTTCAGCTTCCAAATCCGCAATGATGACCATTGCGTCGTTGATCATTACCCCTGCATCGCTAATTGAGACTGTTACATCTGACCCTTCTAATGTGGTCAACGTTTGACCGTCGCTCAAATCAGCCGCATAAGCTTGTGCACCTATGACGTGGTATTGCAGAATCGCTCCCAAGTTGGGCAAGGCGAGTAAGTCATCAGCAGTAATTCCGAGTGCTTCTGTCAACGCAACAACAGCGTCGTCGGTTGGAGCAAACACAGTGAATGGGCCTTCCCCGCTCAAGGCATCCACGAGACCGGCAGCACCAACAGCAAGTTCAAGAAGTGTGTGCACCTCGCTGTCCACGATGATATCCACTACAGTCTCTGGCAATTCTTCATCATCTTCTGGGATGAGTACTGCATCAATGACGTGAACAACGCCATTATCAGCAACCAAATCAGCTACAATTACCTGAGCTTGGTTGATGAATACACCGTCTACTGTGATGGTGACTTGGACGTCATCACCCAACAAGGTGGTGATTTCCTGGCCATCTGAAAGATCTGTTGACAACGCTTGAGCACCTACAACGTGGTAGAGCAAAACGTCTGTCAAACCTGGATACACCAACAATTCTTCAGCTGTAACTTCAAGAGCTGCCAACAACGCTGTAAATGCGTCGTCCGTTGGAGCGAAAACTGTGAACGGACCTTCTCCGGTGAGTGCTCCTACCAAATCCGCCGCAACAACGGCGTCTTCGAGGATAGTGTGTACCTCACTCTCAACAATGATGTCGACCACTGTTGTAGTTGCAGCAGGCTCGGGGACGAGAACTGCATCAATGACATGCACCACACCGTTGTCCGCTGTGATGTCAGCGACAGTAACTTGTGACTGATTGATGAAAACTCCGTTTTCGTTGATTGTCACCAACACGTCTTGTTCGAGAAGTGTAGTGATCTCCTGTCCATCAGCAAGATCCGTGGACAGTGCCTGAGCCCCCACGACATGGTACAAGAGAATGTCGGTCAAGCCTGGGTAGGCCAACAATTCTTCTGCTGTGTAACCGAGCGCTTCTAAAAGCGTTCCAAAGGCAGCGTCAGTTGGCGCAAAAACTGTAAAGGGGCCTTCAGCCGTCAATGCATCTACCAATTCCGCTTCAATTACCGCGGCTTCGAGCACGGTATGATCGGGACTGTTGACGATGATGTCAACCACTGTTGTTTGTGGTGGAGCCGGGACCAAAACTGCATCAATTACATGCACGACACCATTGTCAGCAGTGATATCTGCTGCGGTAACTTGGGCATTGTTGATGAAGACACCTGCTTCGCTGATGCTGACTTCTACATCTTGTCCTAGTAGCGTCGTGATCATTTGTCCATCACTGAGGTCAGCTGCCATTGCCGTAGCGGTCACTACGTGGTATTGGAGAATTTCACCGAGGTTTGGCAATGCCAACAACTCTTCTGCCGTGATGCCTAGAGCACTCACGAGCGCGGTGACTGCGTCGTCCGTTGGTGCAAACACAGTGAACGGACCGTCGCCGCTCAACGCTCCTGCTAAGTCAGCCTCTATTACTGCAGCTTCGAGCAACGTGTGGTCTTCGCTATTAACGATGATGTCGACGACAGTGTTGCTTTGAGTGGCTGGGTTAACAGTCACTGAAGCAACCATACCGTTGGCAGCGTGCTGTCCAATCGAACAGTCATAGTTGTAGGTTCCTTCAACGGTGAAGGTGTGAGAACCGATGCAAACACCTTCGCTGCTGCCGGTAACGGCTCCGATGCTAAAGTTTTCCGGGTTGCTCCACATTTCGCCAATGCTGCTCATTGTCGCGTTCACGTCGTGCGTTCCGCCCATGTTGACCCAAACCACTGTTTGGCCTACCTCGACTTCGAGGCTCGCGGG
>CBFIEJ010000087.1:0-1805 GCA_965661575.1 uncultured Flavobacteriales bacterium
CAACGGAACGCTCTCAGGATCACTATACGTTCAGACATTCATCAACGGATCTCCGGCAAACGAAGTCCGAACGCTCCTCGACATCGAAGAGGCTTGCGTCGCTCCTGGTGGACCCGAAGTGTGTGAGTTCCCTCAATCAGGATACGATTGCGATGGCCAATGCCTCGCTGACGCCGATGCCGATGGAATCTGCGATGAGTTCGAAGTCGCGGGATGCTCCGATGAAGCGGCCTGCAACTACAGCGCTGAAGCCACGGACGATGACGGTTCTTGCGTCTTCACTGAAGATGGATACGACTGCGATGGCCAATGCCTAGTAGATACCGACCAAGACGGTGTATGCGATGAATTTGAAATCACGGGATGTTCCGATGAAACAGCATGCAACTACAACGCCGAAGCAACCGATGAAGCCGAATGCAACTACGCAGAAGACGGATACGACTGCCAAGGACAGTGCATCGTTGATGCCGATGGTGACGGAGTCTGCGACGAGTTCGAAGTCGAAGGATGTGTCAATCCCGAGGCCTGCAACTACAATCCCGATGCTACTGAGCAAGACGATGAATCGTGCTTCTACGCCACGGCAGTATTCGATTGCGATGGAAACTGCCAAGTCGATGACAATGGAAATGGAGTATGCGACCAATTGGAAGACGACTTCGTCAATCTCTGCGGCGACGGCACCATATGGGATCCCGCACTCGGACAATGCATTGCGTTGCTCGATGACTGTCCTTACGATCTGAACGGAGACGGCATGGTCCAGTTGCAAGACCTCATGGACTTCTTGTTGTACTACGGAACAACTTGTCAATCTGAAGATGATTCAAGCGATAACGGCCCTGGCACCTCTGAATTCACCTGTGGTGATTCGTATGATTATTTCGGATACGAATACCCTACAGTGCAAATAGGAGAACAGTGCTGGTTTGCTGAAAATCTACAGTCCCACTCAACGCAAAACGGCTTCGAATTTGAGCTGGTCAGTACAGAAGAGGATTGGCAGGCAAATTATGACTCGAATACACCAACAATTTGCCATCCCATGTTCTTTGATGGATTTGAGGATGATTACGGCGTTCTCTACAATCTTTTCGCAATTCTGGATGAGAATGTGTGCCCAACCGGCTGGCATGTGCCTAGCGATGAGAATTGGATGGAAATGGAAACCTATCTGGGAATTCCCGCTACTGCTTTGACGGATAATGAAGAACGCCAATCTTATTTACTCGCTCCTTCAATGAAGGACTCTGACCTTTGGGACGGAACGAATACAACCGGATTCACAGCTGTACCATCGGGAGAAAAAGCAGGTAACCCTGGATTCTCCGACGTTGGGAACAGCGCGGCCTGGTTGACAACGACTCAGGCAAGTGGATACAGTAGCTTTATCGGTCGAACTCTAACCGATTGGGAAGACTACATCGGACGCGGGTTTTACTATGAGAGAGGCGGCTATTCTATCCGTTGCCTGAAGGATTGACGGAATGACTGCTCCTTGAAATTCAAAATCCCAAGGAGCAAAATTTATTGGAGTCCCGCTCAAGAAATCGTCACGTTCGCTCGTGTCACTTTATTTAAGGGAATCGTCATCTCTGACAACCACTTTCATTACCGGAGGATGAAGAGCTAACGAAATACACGAGGTGCATAGCAAAATTATTTTTGTGAGGTCACTCTTGGATATTTTCGATGATCCAGCTTCTTGACAATTACAGCGTCCTTGAGTTGACCTCAATCGAATCAATCTTCAAGGGACACCTATTCATCTTCAGAGGACACTTATTCATCTCCAGGGGACA
>CBFIEJ010000088.1:0-1674 GCA_965661575.1 uncultured Flavobacteriales bacterium
TTGATGTGATGTGTCATTTTAGCAAGTTTCTCCGGCCCGGATCGACTGTGTTGTCCAGCGTGTGCGACGACCCGGAATTGATGGCCGTAGCCGCGGAGACAGCGGATGGATCGAACGTTCTGGTCTGTTTCAATCCCGGAGATACGCCGCGCACCATGTGCATTGTAGGCCTCTCAGAAGATGTGCGCATTCGCATTGATTCTGAAGCCATTCAAACGATTATAATCAGCTCACAAAATCCCTCAAATCCATAAATCCATGGAAAATTCGACATCGCCCTCAACGCAGGCCGTTTCAATGGGCCAGAAGGTCGCTTTTGGTTTCGGCATGCTGGCCAACCAAATGTTTCCTGCTGCGCTCGGTGTATTCATCATCGTGTTGGTTCAGGACCTCGGTTTTGCCGCCCTTCTCTGGGGAGTCATCCAATTTTTGCCTCGTGTCTTTGATGCAATCACGGACCCGATCATGGGGTTCATTTCGGACAATACCCGCTCGAAATGGGGCAGGCGCAGACAGTACGTATTCGTTGGAGCAATCCTCATGGGGCTTGCCTACGTCGCCATGTGGCAGCTGTACGAGGCCGATGGTGTGCTCTACAACTTCATCTATTTCCTCTGTTGGTCGCTCGTTTTTTACCTCGGACTGACCATCTTCAGTGTGCCCTACGTGGCCATGGGTTATGAAATCAGTGAAGACTTTCACGAGCGAACGCAAATCATGGCCATTGCCCAGTTCATTGGTCAGTGGGCCTGGGTGGTAGCGCCATGGTTTTGGGTGATTCTGTACGACCCTGCTTGGTTTCCTGAGGGCGCCGCACAGGGAGTGCGGGATCTTTCCATTTGGGTGGCCATCCCGTGCACCATCTTTGCTCTGATTCCGGCTATTTTCATCAAGAGCAAGTCGACCCTTGACCGAACTGATTTCATCCCCATCAGCGCGGCACAAGTGCTGCGCAGTGTCAAGGACATCTTCGTATCCGCATTCCAAGCTTTCCGAATCAAGCAGTTCCGCCAAATCGCGGGAGCGACCTTTTTGATTTTCAATTCATTCAATGTAATCGCAGCCTACACGTTTCTGATCATTGTGCACTATTTGTTCAACAGTGATCCGGCGAGCGCGGGCGTTTGGCCGGCGTTGCACGGTTCTGTGGGCGCGTTGGTCACCACTTTCCTGGTGATTCCTTTGGTGGCGCAGATGTCCAAGCGCATGGGAAAGAAGAAGGCGTTCATTGTCTCTCAGCTGATTTCCATCATCGGATACATTCTATTTTGGTTCCTCTTTGTCCCCGGCAAACCGCATTTGTTTCTCTATGCTCTGCCCTTCCATTCCTTTGGAATTGGGAGTCTGTTCACCATCATGATGAGCATGACGGCCGATGTCTGCGATTTGGATGAATTGCAAACCGGTAAACGACGCGAAGGTGTCCTTGGAGCGGTTTATTGGTGGATGGTGAAGCTCGGCTTTGGTGTCGCCGCGTTGCTCGGTGGCTTCATCCTGTCCGTTGTTGGATTTGATGCCGACAATGTCACAGAAACCGCCATCACGGGTATGCGCTCGTTCTACTCGCTCCTTCCGATTGCAGGGGTTATAGGAGCCATTTTGATCATGAAAAACTACGACATCACGGAGGAGAAGGCAGAACAAATCAAGGCTGAATTGGTCGAAAAGCGAAAG
>CBFIEJ010000089.1:0-1196 GCA_965661575.1 uncultured Flavobacteriales bacterium
ATTTCATAGGTTACCATGAGGTCACACAAGCTGTCGCAGGGCTCTGGATTTTGATCGGGATAGACACAGCTGCCATCATCGAAGGTGGCCATTGGGTCAAAATTCAGGGCATTTGGATCGGTGCAGCCGGGGTATTCGCAGCTACCGTCATCAAAGTTCGCGTCAGGGTCAAAGTTTGCGGCCGATGAGTCGGTGCATCCGGCATAGATGCAACTGCCGTCATCGAAGTCTGCCGCGGAATTGTAATTGATTGCCGACGGGTCGGTACATCCTACAGCCTCGTTTTCATCGCAGATGCCGTCACCGTCTGCATCGTTTGTGCAATCTCCACTGCACGTGTACCCTGCGATGGGATAGATGCAGAAGTCATTTGCAGTTTGGATGGTCGCTGTCGGATTGAAGTTGCATGCGCTTGAGTCCATGCACCCGTTAATGGTGCCTTGTCCGTTGCAGTCGTAACCTGTTTCGGGGTAGGTACATGATCCATCGTCCTGCGTTGCGGACTGGTCATAATTGCAAGCTGTTGCACCCGTGCATCCTTGTATAGGATCGACAACTGGAGTTCCATCAATGCACAGATCGTCGATCCAGTATTCCTGTCCTCCGATGGCAAGTTCATTGACATCGCCTATGAGTCGGAAAAGGATTTTGGCACCACCTGGGAACGTCATTTTAGAAGCGGACACGAATACACCTCCGAGCATTGTTCCATTGAGAACTTCTTGCCCTCCGTAGAATGGGGTATCCATGATACCATCACCGTTAAGGTCAGCTGATGTAATCGCAATTGGGCTGCCGTTGATTGCGATGTTATCGACTCCACCGAGGTCGAGGATTTCAAAGCATACTTCATCCACGTTTGGCATAGCCGCCTCGATGTTGAATTTCACCACAGCGTTTGAGGTGCGGAGCACTTTTCCATTGCCAAACATGGCCGGCATTGGTGATGAAACCACTTCAACATACTCCACACTTGGAGAGTCATCGAAGTCGACATCTCCGTCACCGTCGTTGTCGGCGATCGGGCCTAGGATGTCCACACTAACTTCTACACCGGCATCGGTAAACAGGACGTCACCTTGAACCATAGGTGGAGCAGACCAGTATGCTCCGGCGAGTATTTCATAGGTTACCATGAGGTCACACAAGCTGTCGCAGGGCTCTGGATTTTGATCGGGATAGACACAGCTGCCATC
>CBFIEJ010000090.1:0-1020 GCA_965661575.1 uncultured Flavobacteriales bacterium
GTCAGGTCCAAAATTTCGTTTTGAGCCTTGAAACCATCTACCATCATCTCGAGGCTATCCATGATGCTGATCAATTCTTCCAACTGGATGTTGATGAACGCTTCGGTCTTTAAGCTGGATTCCAATCTCGCTTCCTTCGTGTACTCGACAAACTCTTTTCCGAGGATGTTTAGAAACGTTTTTGGTCGGCCCGGTAATGTGCTGGAAGAGCTCAACGTGAGGATGCTCGTGCCGATGACGTTGTTTACCCTGAGTGATCCGCGCATTTGATTGATGCGCTGGCTGCGGCTGAACACTTTGAATCGGTAGTGTTGTTTTCTCGCTTCTTCGAGCGATTCCATATTGACCGTTGGCCCCGAAGGATTGTCAAAATTGAAAATGCTCTTGTCGTTACAATTGATAGTCAATGCCAAGTCAGGACCTTCGAGCGGCACCCCAAAGGGATGGATGACTTCCTTGATTTCACCGTTTCGAGTTCCATAACTCAATCTGAAATGCGCTTCGTCTTCAATGAACAAATCAATTTCCCGACCCAAATAGCTCCCATTGAACAATTCGGGCGAAGCGCTGATCGACAAGGTCGAAAATCCGCTGACGTGGCTTGTTTTCAATCGCCCTACGAGGTAATAATCGATGTCGAGGTTCATTTGATCCACAGCCCGACCGACCAAATCAAAGGAGCGCAGGATTCGTTGCTGATCTTTTGTGTCTGCCCCGCCAAAGCGAGAGTTTTGCTGACTCAACATTCCGCCCAACTTGGCTTGATAGTCCAATTCTTTGTCTTTGGCCAAAAGGACCTCGGTAGAGGCGCTGTAGATATATAGTTGCCGGTGTGTAATGAGTCGAGCGGCTGCATATCCCGTTCCAGCCATGATGGCAATGAGCCACCAATTCTTCATCAGAAGTTTGATGTACGGACGGATTTGGCTGATCGAAATCAGGCCAGAGGAGCTGTTGTTTGAATCGGACATGCGGCTGCAATTTCGTTATGATTTGGAAAAAAAGCAGTGCCCAAACAAC
>CBFIEJ010000091.1:0-1013 GCA_965661575.1 uncultured Flavobacteriales bacterium
TTGGGAGAATGAAAATAGCCCAAAGCCAAGCCACCAATGCCGCGACTCCAACCCACAGGCGCCCAAAGAAGACTACAACGATTTCACACTTTGATTCAACAGGCCAAAAGCCTAACAGCGCGCTCGTTCATCGTGACTTTTGCTTCATTCGCTCTCAACCGAAATGACTTGAATCATCGCGGCAACTTCTTTGGCTCGACTCACCAAAGATTCAAGATTGGCGGTCTTTTCACCAAATGACAATGCCACGGCCATTCGGCGATAGGGGCGAACAGTGGGTTTACCGAAGAGACGAATGTCTGCACCGGGCACAGCCGCCGCTTCCCGAAGGCCTGAAAATTGCGGAAGCGAATGACTGGCTGTCTGAGTCGCCACATCAGCGGGAGCCAAAATCACGGCACTCGCCCCATTGCGAAGGTGTTCTATAGCGTGCACGGGCAGGCCTAGAATCGCCCGAGCATGCAATTCAAATTCAGAGAAATTTTGGGTATGTCCCAAGGTCACCATGCCCGTGTCATGCGGCCGGGGTGACAATTCCGAGAAATAAACGGTTGCTGGTTCCTCATCAGTCGCCTGCTTGACAAAAAACTCAACGCCCCAAATGCCACTTCCTCCCAAAGAAGCCGTGACCTCCGCGGCCATTTTTTGAGCCGTGTCCAATGCCGCAGTTTCCATCGCGGCTGGCTGCCAGCTTTCTTGATAATCCCCTCGTTCTTGCCGATGGCCAATGGGTGGACAAAACAACGTATCACCATTGTCCTGAGTCAAGGTGAGCAAGGTGATTTCGTAATCGAAGTCAATGAACGATTCCACGATCACCTCTGCCAAATCACCCCGAGAACCGTCCAGTGCATACTGCCAAGCTTTTGCGATGTCTGCTTCCGTGCGAATAACGGATTGGCCTTTCCCAGAGCTCGACATCAGGGGCTTCACAACACACGGCATGCCCACCGCCTCTGCTCCCTCTTGGAGGGTTTCAAATGATGTCGCATAACGGTATGGAGCTGTTTTCA